>JBJDYL010000001.1:0-2841 GCA_051867285.1 Faecousia sp.
GAAATGGACTACATCCGCTTTGGCACCGGCGGGAAAGTCTTGGTGATGCTTCCCGGTTTGGGGGATGGCCTGCGCAGCGTGAAAGGAACGGCTCTGCCCATGGCGCTTGCATACCGGGTATTTGTCAAGGAGTTCACGGTCTACGGGTTCAGCCGGAAGAATGGGCTGCCACAGGGCTATACCACCCGGGAGATGGCGGCGGATCAGGCACAGGCCATGGAACAGCTGGGCATTCAGAAAGCGGATGTGATGGGTGTTTCCATGGGCGGAATGATTGCCCAGTACCTCGCCATTGACTACCCGGAAAAGGTGGGCAAGCTGATTCTGACAGTCACCTCCGCCAGACCGAATCCGATTCTTACGGAATCCATCGGGGAGTGGGTGTCTTGTGCCAAGCGGGGTGACCATACTGCTTTCATGGACAGCAATGTGCGGCGGATCTATTCGGAGGATTATTACCGCAAAAATAGGTGGTTGGTTCCCATTATGGGCAAGCTGACGAAGCCCAAGTCCTATGACCGATTTTTCATTCAGGCGGATGCCTGCCTGAAACACAGTGCATTTGAAAACCTGCATCAGATTCAGGCACCCACTTTGGTCATTGGCGGAGAAAAAGACAACGCTCTGGGCGGTGACGCATCCCGAGAGATTGCGGCCCAAATCCCCGGTGCCGAGCTTCGGATGTACGAACAGTGGGGCCACGGCTTGTACGAGGAAGCCAGGGATTTTAACCAAATTGTTCTACACTATCTGAGTGCTATCTGATAAGCAAGACCAGGAGCTACATAGCTCCTGGTCAATTTCTATTCCGCCAACTCACGCGCCAGCAGCATTCCCATCTGCACCTCATGTACAAACCCTGACCGTTCATGATCACGGCACAGGAAACACACTGGGTTGATGATCTCGTCCATCTTCTCCAACGGCACCCCGTTCATCAGCTGGTACAGCTCATGTTTCCTCGGCAACCACTGCGAAATATCCCATGTTCTCTCTCCTTTGTGGTCTTGCGAACAGTATACAGCAAAAGCTGCCGGGATGCAAGTTTTGCGACGCTGTAGACAAAGAAAAGACCCTGTGGTATCCTATCAGCATGTAAAGGAGGCGGCCTATGAAAAAACGGTACATTGTGGGAATCAGCCTCGTGGCGGTACTTCTGGCGATGGTGTTTGGGTGCGTTGTGTATGTCAGCGATTACTACTCTGCCGACGAAACCGCTGTCACCGCAATGGTAGGCAGCGAGATGGTTTCTGTTCAGAAGATGGATAAAATGACAGTATTTTCTCCCGGAAATCCCACAGCAGGGTTCCTGTTTTACCCCGGCGGGAAGGTGGAATACACTGCCTATGCACCGCTCATGCTGGCGCTGGCGGAGCGGGATGTGCTCTGCGTACTCATTCAAATGCCATGCAATCTGGCGGTGCTGAATCCAAACGCTGCGCAGGGAAGTCCGGAGCAGTTCCCGGAGATTGAGAACTGGTACATAGGCGGTCACTCTCTGGGCGGCAGCATGGCGGCAAGCTACGGGGCGAAACACCCGGAGGAACTCAAAGGGCTGGTGCTTCTGACGGCGTATTCCACAGCGGATTTGGCTGACTCCGGGCTGGATGTGCTTTCCATGTATGGCTCGGAAGACGGCGTGCTAAATGTGGAAAAGCAGGAAAGCTATCGCGGAAATCTCCCTGAGACTGCGGTGGAAATCGTCATTCCCGGCGGCAACCACGCTGGCTTCGGCAGCTATGGTGCGCAGGATGGCGATGGGAAAGCCAGCATTTCACCTGACGAGCAAATTCAGTACACGGCAGAGGTAATTGCGTCATTTGTGAATGGCCTATGATAATAGGGGCTGCGATAAGCAGCCCCAAAATTCTGGAATTTATCCTTCGCTACCGGAGGGCAGAGAGTTCATCAGGGCAAAGAAATGCTGTGCTTCGCCGGTGCGGAAGAAATCATACCAGCTTGCCAGTGTGTTCTCCTGAAAAACACCGAGACGGTCGATAATCTGCTTTGCCCACAGTAGACCTCCGGTGGAGCCTGCGGTGATCAGGTTCCCGTCTGCCACGGATGGGGCATCCACATAGAAACTCTGTCCCCGATAGCCGGGGCAGAACATATCCAGGAATCCCACGCCGTTGCTGGTGTGGGGACGGTGATCCAGCAGCCCTGCGTATGCCAGCGCGACGGTTGCTCCGCAGATACCGCATACCGTGCCTCCGGCGGAAAGAAGCATACCCGCTTTCTCAATGACAGCAGCCTGCTTTGGGTCATTCCAGGTGTCCGCGCCCGGCAGCAGCAAAACACTGGTTTCCGCGATTTCCACATCGTCAAGGATGCAGTCCGGGGTGACGGTCAATCCGCCCATGGTTTTCACCGGCTCTTTGGAAATGCCGACTGTTTTGACTGCAACCTGCGGCGCATCCTTCTTGAAAAATCGCCTGGAATGCAGTTCCGCCGTGACGTGTCCAATTTCCCAATCTGCCAACGTATCCAGCACATAAACATAAACTGTAAACATAATTTCCCTCCGCTTTCACGATTCTGTTGCCTTGTTTGCAACTTTATAGTATCATAGAATTACTGACAACACCATGGCAACAATAGCTGGTATAATAAAAGAAAAACGGAGGGCGGCGGTCATATGAAGGTGGACAGACTGGTCAGCATTATTATGATACTTCTTGAGAAAAAGCGGATCAGTGCACAGGAGCTGGCAGATCGGTTCGAGGTCTCCCCCCGCACCATTTACCGTGACATTGATGCCATCAATATGGCGGGGATTCCCGTCCGCTCCACCAGCGGAGTGGGCGGCGGCTTTGAAATCATGCCGGAATACAAAATGGA
>JBJDYL010000002.1:0-12468 GCA_051867285.1 Faecousia sp.
CCACACAGCCCCAAACGCTTGTTGAGGGTGATCCCCCAAGCCCCCTTTGAACGCATGCGGCTACGCGTTCTACGAACGCTAAAAGGACACGGCCAACTTACCGCTGATCGTGTCCTTTTTCCTTTTCAGTTTCCTGTTCCTTGGTGCCAAGCAGCCGATCCACATTTGCTTCACTCCTTTCCAATTTTGGGCATGAAAAAGCCGCAGTCACTTCAAAACTGCGGCAAATCAACGTCTCTTATGTTTTTTCCTGTCGTACAGGATATGGCCCTCGATGATGTGGGCAGTTCGCTTGATGCGGATTTCTCTGCGGTTCTGGCTCTGCAAAGCCAGCTGATAGTCTGCCTCGTTCAGAAACAGGCGCATTTCATCACCGGAGCTGCCGTAGGGATTGCTTTGTTTCAAGACAACAAACTCAATCATCCGGCGCGTACTGTCCTGAAATCGTTCCACAGCCAGAATATCATGGCCTTTCAGCTCCCGAATGGGAATATCGCTCATACCGGCTCCTTTCTCAGCGTTCTTGCTGTTGCTGCCGTTTGCGCTGCCATTGCTCCAGCAGTTTGATGATGGTTTCCTGCATCCGCTGGGGCGTATAGCTCTTGGGGAAATACTTCCGCAGAGTTTCGGAAGTCAGCGTCACCCGGTCCAGTTCGCCTTTCTTTTCCTCCGACATAATGGCAAGCATGACCTCCTCGGTCAACTTGCCCTCCTGACTGAATTTTTTCAAACGCTGGGCCTGGGAAAGAGAAGGGGTAGCTTGCTCATAGTCCATAGTCTCAACAAGCTGCGCTTGTTCCTCCGGTTTGAGAAAAGACAGCTCATATGCCGGACTGAGGGCGATTTTCTTCTCATCGACCATATCCAACAGGGGCGGAATCAGCTCGGTCAGGCGAATGAAGCGGAAAATCTGATTCTTACTCTGACCGACCTGTTCGGCCAGTATCTCACTGGACTTTTTCCCAAAATCGTTCCCAACTTGGGAACAATTTTCTTTGGAAGGTCTGCCTGCCTGTCTTTTCATGGCTTCCAGCTTCATCTTATAGGCAAAGGCCCGTTCACTGGGAAGCAATTCCTCACGCTGAAGATTGCTGTCAACCATGATAATCGTGGCTGCATCATCGTCCAGGTCACGGACAATCACCGGCATGGTCTCTTTGCCGGCAATCTCACTGGCATGGTGGCGGCGGTGTCCGGCTACCAGCTCATAGCCGCCGTTCGGGTCAGGCCGCGCTATGGCAGGAACGAGAACACCATACTGCCGGATGCTCTCAGCGGTGTCCATCATAGCTTCGTCATCCTTGACTTTGAACGGATGGTTCTTAAAGGGATGAAGCTCTGTAAGCGGGATTTCTACCACTTTTTCACGTTGCTCATCGGCGCGGCTTTCTTCTGTGGAAAACAGATCATCTACCGATGCCAGCTTTACATTTTTCGCGCTGCTTTTCAATTTTCAGCACCTCCTTGGTCAGATTTTTGTAGGCGGCAGCTACCTTGCCCTCCGGGTCGTGGGCATAAATACTCTTACCCTCGGCGCTGATCTCCTTGGCCCGGACGGAGTGCGGAATCTCAGAACCGAATACTTTGATTTTGGAACCGTAGGTTTCCCGCAGCAGGGCGCTGATCTCTTTTGCGAAGTTGGTGCGCCCGTCCACCATCGTCAGCAGGATGCCATCGATTTGCAGCTGGGGATTGATCTGCCTCCGCACTTTGCTGATGGTTTGCAGCAGCTGTTCCAGTCCTTTGGCGGGCAGATACTCCGCCTGGACGGGAATCAATACCCTGTTGGCGGCTGCCAATGCATTGACCGTGAGCATACCCAGGGAGGGCTGGCAGTCAACTAAAATATGGGTATAGTCCCGTTTCACCGTGTCCAGATACTGCCGCAGAATGGTTTCTCTGCTCATGGCGTTTACCAAGGATACTTCCATACCGGAGAGCTGAATATCCGCTGGCATAAGGTCAACACCTTCTGCATGATGCAGGATACCTTCACCGGACTGGATGGGCGTATCGGTCAGGATCTTGCCCATCATATCGGAGAGCGTAACCGGCAGCGTGTCCGGGCGGGAATAGCCCAGGCTGATAGACAAGCTGCCCTGGGGATCGCCGTCAATCAGCAGCACCTTTTTTCCTTCCTGTGCCAGTCCGATGCCGAGATTGGCGCAGGTCGTTGTCTTGCCAACGCCGCCCTTTTGGTTGGCGATGGCGATGATTTGTGTGTTCATAATTTCACCCCGCAATTTTCTTTACGCATATATGGCCTCCTTGAATTGTGTTAAGAAATAAAAAAAGCCGCCACTAATCAAAGCGGCGGCTATCCCTCAAAGTCCAATATTCTGTTTTTTGAAGCGATGGGGGATTTAGCTCTAATGAAACACCTCACTTTCCGGCACGCCTTTTGAGCCTGTTTTTTGTGGTTAAAAACCGTGGAAAAAGAATAAAGACAAACCAGCAAACCCTTGAAATATCAGGGATTTTCCGATTTGTCTTTATTATAGTGTATGGGCATACCTTCGCCACCATGGCGCTGGAACACGGCATGGATGTGAAGACCCTGTCGTCCATCATTGGTCATGTTTCCTCGGCAACCACGCTGGACATTCACTCCCACGTCACCGACCTGATGCAGCAGCAGGCGGCGGTGAAAATTGACCGGCAGATTGGCAAAACTGACGTACCCGTGCCTACGGAGGAGGAAAAGCCCCGCGTTCTGCCCAGCAGCTTCCGACCAACCCCTCCCAAACACCGCAAACCCGGCACCGGCGGTATCTACCAGTTAAACGACCATCTCTGGGAGGGCAAATACTCCCCCAGAGATGCCCAAGGCAAGCGGATTTCACGGAATATCTACGCACACACCCGCGAAGAATGCGAAGAAAAGCTGGAGGTACTGATAGAGGAAATGAAGAAAGAGATTGCCTCTGAAAAAGCTGCCCTCGCAGAAATTGCGCAGCTGTAATCAAAGAATAGACCGGCAGCGTTCTGTGGAATGCTGTCGGTCATATTTTTATCCTTGGGTATCGGGAGAAACAGAGGGCAGGTTGCCGAGGTTATTGTTTTCACTTCCATCGGGGATGGATTTCAAATATTCCGTATCTCCGCGGTGGGCGATGCCGACACCGGCAATCTGCCCCTGTTTTGCCATGTTTACAGCCTGCTGTTTTTCCACAATGGAATGATCGGAAAGCTGATATCCAGTGATCCTGCCACCCTCTTTCACAAGTCCAACGATGCGCTTGGCGTTGGAACTTGCCTGCGGAATTTGATCCAAAGTCTGTCTTACAAGTTCTTTTCCATCCATTTTTAATCACTCCTTTGGTGCTATCTTTGGCAGAAAGATGCAAAATATACAAACAGCAAAAACTTGATTATTCGTAACGAATAGGATATAATATTGAAAAGAGGTGATTTGCCATGGAAAAGCGAATTGTGAATGTCATTATCCAGGCACCCGGAGGGACCGCGGCAAAAAATTCCAATACTTACAAACTGTCCCTTCCGTCTTCCTGGGTCAAGGAGATGGGGATATCCGAAGATGAACGACAAGTGGAGATGAAGTTTGATGGGACATCAATCACCATCACCAAAAAGCTTGCAATGCAGGATTTTGTCCATAGGGCAAAGAAGTGTGGGAGAAAAATCCTTGTTTTGTCCTATTATGATGACAAGACCCTTTGCACGAAAATTGCAGCCGACTACGATGAGAAATCCATTTGTATAGAAAATTATGTGACGAATGTACTCCGAACAGCATTTGGCAATAATCAGGAACCCACATGGGAAGACTACCTGCTTTTCCTGGAAGAAAGATGTATCCCAAAGTCTCGTGCAGGATTGCGTGATTACCTGGATGAAATCGGTGTTGATGCGTTTGATCCCCTTGAGATCATAAAAAAGACCTCCGGGCGTATGGCGGAGGATCAGCAATGGATTCAGGTGGAGGAGATGAAATGACGGTTAAACTGGTATCCAATGAAAAAATAGCGGAGACCTCCTCCAAGGGGAATCAGGAAAAGTGGCTGGATCAAGGCAAGTGGTACAAGCTGGATCAGTTTGGTTACGAAGCTTTGGCAGAAACGTTTACTTCCATGCTTTTGGAATACAGCAATATAGAGCGCGAAACACCGTTCACCTTTACGCGATACCAAATGGAGCGTCTGCATGTCCATGGCCGTGAGCGAACCGGCTGCAGCAGTGATAATTTCCTTGGGACCAGAGAATCGATTGTGACGATCAGCCATTTGTTTAAGCAGTATCTTGGCGGCTCTCTGGCAGATACACTGCGTCGCTTGAGCAGCGATAAAAAACGGATGGCATATTTGGCTGAAGCAACGGCAGAAATAACAGGATTGGATCAGTTTCCACAATACCTGACATTACTCTTTGAAATCGATGCATTGGTTCTGAACGATGACCGGCACCTGAACAATATTGCCGTTATTGCAAAAGACAGCAAATTTGCGTACTGTCCGATTTTTGATCAGGGAGCAGGGTTGCTCTCAAATATGATGTATTCTCCAATGGACATCATTCCTAAGACCTTAATTGCGGATGCGCAGGCTCGCCCCTTTCATACGACTTTCAACCGGCAGATTCGAACCATGCAGGGGATGTACGGAAAGCAACTTAATTTGCCACGGTTTACCCGGAGAGAACTCTATGATATGCTTGAACCGCTGCTGACCTATTATGCA
Organism: Faecousia sp.; assembly: GCA_051867285.1. Classification (GTDB taxonomy): domain Bacteria; phylum Bacillota; class Clostridia; order Oscillospirales; family Oscillospiraceae; genus Faecousia. Next base: position 4,698 of record JBJDYL010000002.1, read on the forward strand.
GCTCGTGACCGTGAGCTGATTGCTGATCGTGTGTGTGAGACAATCTTGACCAGGCAAAAACAAAGCTAAAAATACGCCGCTATAAACAAAGAAAAGCCTTTTCCAAAATGTCAAAACCGCCAGTTTTCTTCCTGAAAACTGGCGGTTTTGGTCCGAGTGGCGAGACTCGTTACATTCTCATTCCCGATGGGAATGGAAATCAGGGAGTTGCCGCCGTCGAGCCGGCGGCAAGCAACTGTCCACCGGACAGTTGCATTAAAATGTTCGAGTCTCGCTCCATACAAAGCAAAAGACCAGAACCCCCTTTTGGGGATTCTGGTCTTTTGGTCCGAGTGGCGAGACTCGAACTCGCGGCATCCTGGTCCCAAACCAGGCGCCCTACCAACTGGGCCACACCCGGATATGAAATTGAGGGAATCTTCCCAAAGTGGTCAAACATGTGGTCAAAGGCTATTTTAGACCAGAGCAGGGGAGAAGTCAAGAAGAAAAAGTGCCAGCGCCGCAACGGGTTTTCGGGTTGGATGATTCTTACGGCGCAAACCGTGCTCCGGCACCCAAACCAGGCGCCCTACCAACTGGGCCACACCCGGATATGAAATTGAGGGAATCTTCCCAAAGTGGTCAAACATGTGGTCAAAGGCTATTTTAGACCAGAGCAGGGGAGAAGTCAAGAAGAAAAAGTGCTAGGGCCGCAACGGGTTTTCGGTTTGGCTGATTTTTCGAGTGCAAACCGTGCTCCAGCTCCCCAAAAACGCACCATCCAAAACCGCGGATATGACCACTGCCTGCTATTATACATGAATTGGGGGAAAAAGCAACCCCCAAATGAATGGGGGCAGCGATTACGCCTTTGGGTGAATAGCACCAAACAAACGGAACAGCATCCACATCAGCGCAAATCCCCATCGTGTATGCAGGTGCATACAGATCCAGTCTAACAGTTTCCCGGTGAAGCTGCCCCGGTCCGTCAGATAAGCGCTTTCCATCGTACAGCTTTTCGGACAGCGGAAGGGGAACAGACCGGCAGCGTGCAGCTCCTTCAGAACCTGCCGGGCATCCCGGAGGGGAAGTTTTGCCGCGCCGTACAGACAGTACCACAGCACGGACATCAGACGGTTTACGGTTGCGGTATCGGTTCTGCCGGATGCGTAATACCCCAGCATGATTTTCGCTACGGCTATGTGGGAGCGGAGTTTCTTCTGCTGATTTGCGATGCCGACTCCTGTCTCTGCGGAACCTGCGCGAACGCGATAGAAATAAACGGTATCGTCGATTTCCGTGCAGACAGGGGATTCCAGGGACAATTCATACATGAACTGTCCATCCTCCCCATGGGTCAGCTCCGGATGACGGAAAGAAACGCCATGCCGAGACAGAAACGCCCGCCGGATCAGACTGCGCCACACCACTGCGCCGGGGCCGGGGACGTTATCCGGCAGTTTTTTTCCCTGCCGCAATGCTTCCTGCTCCGGTGTCAAAGCTTCGGCAAACTGGAATCCACCCACAACCAGCTGGTCGCAGCCGGTTTCCGCAATCACAGACCGGAGACGGGCAAGCACATTGGGCTGAATAAAGTCGTCCGCATCCACAAACCAGATGAAATCCCCTTTGGCGGCGGCCAGCCCGGTGTTCCGGGCAGCCGCTACGCCGCTGTTTTTCTGGTGAATGGGAAAAATTCCCTGGTGTTCTGCCGCAAAAGCGTCCAGCATGGCGCTGCTACCGTCGGTGGAGCCGTCGTCCACGCAGATGATTTCATAATCCGGAATATCCTGCTCCAACAGGGAGCGCAGGCATTCCTCCAGATAGGGCTGGGCGTTGTAAACGGGTACAATAAAGCTCAGAAACATGGATCGCTGCACCTCCCGGGAGCAAAATGGGGCTGCTTATACGTTGAACAGGAAGTTGACGATGTCGCCGTCCTTCATGACGTATTCCTTGCCCTCGCTGCGTACCAGACCCTTAGCCTTGGCGGCGGCCATCGTGCCGCAGGCTTTCATGTCCTCAAAGGCGATGACTTCCGCGCGGATAAAGCCCCGCTCAAAATCCGTATGGATCTTTCCGGCGGCCTGGGGCGCCTTGGTGCCCTTCTTAATGGTCCAGGCGCGGCACTCGTCGGAACCGGCGGTGAGGAAGGAAATCAGGCCCAGCAGCGTGTAGCTGGACTTGATCAGCCGGTCCAGGCCGCTTTCGGCAACCCCCAGTTCCTCCATGAACATGGCTTTTTCGTCGGGATCGTCAAGCTCGGCGATGTCCGCTTCCAGCTTGGCGCAGATGGGCAGGCACTGGCTGCCCTCGGCATCCGCCAGGGCTTTCACCGACTGATAATGCCGGTTGGCTTCCGGCGCATTGATTTCGTTTTCTGCCAGATTTGCCACATAAATGGTCTTTTTCAGGGTCAGCAGGTCGGAGGTGCCGATCAGCGCCAGATCGTCGGCATCGTCGGTGTAGGTGCGGGCCAGCTTGCCCTCGTTCAGATGCGCCAGCAGGCCGGTAAACACGTCCACTTCCCGGGCAAACTTTTTGTCGCCGCCCTTCATGGCCTTCTGCGCCTTGTCAATGCGGCGCTCCACCATTTCAATGTCCGCCATGACCAGCTCCAGATTGATGATGTCGATGTCCCGCAGGGGATCGGTGGAGCCTTCCACATGGGTGACGTTGCTGTCCTCGAAGCAACGAACCACGTGAACGATGGCGTCGGTGGTGCGGATATTGCTCAGGAATTTGTTGCCCAGACCTTCGCCCTTGGATGCGCCCTTCACCAGGCCGGCGATGTCCACGAATTCAATGACGGCGGGGGTCACCTTCTTGGGGTTGTGCAGCTGTGCCAGCCAGTCCAATCGCTCGTCGGGAACGGAGACAACGCCCACGTTGGGGTCGATGGTACAGAATGCGTAGTTGTCCGCGGGGACGCCCGCATTGGTGATGGCGTTAAACAGGGTGGACTTACCCACATTGGGCAGTCCCACAATGCCGAGTTTCATATGCTTTATTTCTTCCTTTCGGTTTATTTTCCAGTTTCAGCCGTGCTTGGATTGCCGGCGCTGATACAGCTTGGCCAGACCGCCCTCGCTGGTTTCCCGGAAGCGGTGGTCTAAGTGGATGCCGGTTTCCTTCATGGCGCGGCACACCATATCATAGCTGATGTTCCGGGAGCCGGTGAGGAAATAGCTTAAGTTGCAGGCGTTCATGGCGCGCACGGCGGCGACAGCGTTCCGTTCGATACAGGGAATCTGCACCAGACCGCAGATGGGGTCGCAGGTCAGCCCCAGATGGTGCTCCATGGCCACTTCCGCCGCGTATTCCACCTGATCCAGATTCTGCCCATACAGCTCTGCCAGAGCGGCGGCAGCCATAGAGCAGGCGGTGCCGATTTCCGCCTGACAGCCGCATTCTGCGCCGGAGATGGAAGCGTTGGTCTTTGTCAGGTTGCCGATGATACCGGCGGTCGCCAGCGCCCGGCAGATCTGCTCGTCAGTAAAGCCCTTGGTGTCCTGGGCATATTTCAGAACCGCCGGCACCACGCCGCAGGCGCCGCAGGTGGGCGCGGTGACCACTGTGCCATTGCCGGCATTCTGCTCAGCCACGGCGTAAGCATAGGCGGCAATGCGCTGGAACTCCTTCAGGGCGGGTATTTTCTCGTCAGGGGTTTGCGTGTACAGGTATCGAGCCTTGCGCTGCACGTTCAGGCCGCCGGGCAGGACGCCGTCCTGGCTTAAGCCCTCGGCAATTGCCTGCTTCATGGTCTGCCAGACGGTGCTTAAGAAGTCCCAGATCTCCGTGCCTTCGTTCAGTTCCACATATTCGGACAATGTGTCGATATAGCGCCACTTGCAGAAATCGGCGATTTCTGCAAAGGAATGCTCAATATAAACTTCTTCGCTCTGAGGCGGTTCCGGTTCTCCAGGCAGGCGGATATCCCCGCCGCCGATGGACTCAATGCGCAGCTGCCCGATTTCCTCCTCGCCGAGAAACGCGGAAAAATCCATGGTGTTGGGGTGCATTCCCTGCCAGCTTTCCTGAGAAAACAGAATCCGTGTCCGATCCGCACCCAAGGTATTCAGCAGCACCCGGTCGGTGCCGTGCCCAACGCCGGTTTTGCTCAGAGAGCCGTACAGCGTCACCTGAAAAGCGGTTGCCTGGGGATAACGATCCCGGAACAGCAAAGCCCCCCGTTCCGGCCCCATGGTATGGGAAGAGGACGGCCCCTTGCCAATTTTATAGATGTCACGAATGGATTTCATGGGAAATCACCTCCTGTTTTCGGTTATCCAGCCCAGAGTATATCAAATTTCCAGGGAAATTACAATGGGTTTGCCAGAAATAAATCACAACACGGCGGTTTTTCACCGGAATCTGTATTTTCGGAATTGCATTTTTCCACCAGGTATGGTACAATACGCTGTGCGAAATTAGGGCGTATCTGAAAACTGCCAAAACGCCCAAACAGCGGCTCTTTTTCCCCGGTGCGGCACCGTTTTTCCTTGCAATACACCCAGTATTCCTGCAAAAAAACGGCTTGCACAGAGAAAAATCCCTCGCCGTTGGTCCTATTTCCAGTTTTCAGATACGCCCTAGGAAAACCTGAGAGGATGAAAATAAAATGGCAAAAGATAAGAAGGTCGAGCAGATCACGGACATGGAGGTCGACTTTGCCCAGTGGTTTACCGATGTGTGCAAAAAAGCCCAGCTCATTGATTATTCTTCGATCAAAGGTGTGTTTGTATACCGTCCCTATGGTTATGCCATCTGGGAGAACATTCAGAATATTCTGGATAAGGAATTCAAAAAGGTGGGCGTGGAAAATGTGTATATGCCCATGCTGATTCCCGAAAGCCTGCTCCAGAAGGAGAAGGACCACGTGGAGGGCTTTGCGCCGGAGTGCGCATGGGTCACCATGGGAGGCGGTGAGAAACTGGAGGAGCGTTACGCCATTCGGCCCACTTCCGAGACGTTGTTCTGCGAGCATTTTGCCAACGTTTTGCAGTCCCACCGGGATCTGCCTATGAAGTATAACCAGTGGTGCAGCGTTCTGCGCTGGGAGAAAACCTCCCGTCCCTTCCTGCGTCACCGGGAATTCCTGTGGCAGGAGGGTCATACCATCCATGCCACCGCGGAGGAAGCGGAGGAATTTACCAAGACCATGCTGAATATCTACGCCGACTTCTGCGAGAATGTGCTGGCTATGCCTGTAACCCGGGGCCAGAAGACGGAGAAGGAGAAGTTCAACGGCGCAGAGGCCACCTACACCATCGAGTGCATGATGCACGACCGGAAGGCGCTGCAGGCCGGCACCTCCCACTATTTCGGCGACGGTTTTGCCAAGGCCTTCGGCATTGAGTTTACCGATAAGAACAATCAGCGTACCGCGCCCCACGAGACTTCCTGGGGTGTGTCCACCCGGCTCATCGGCGGCATTATCATGACCCACGGCGACAACAACGGCCTGGTGCTGCCTCCCAAGGTGGCCCCCATTCAGGTGGTGGTGCTGCCCATCGCTCAGCACAAGCCCGGTGTTCTGGAGGGCGCGACTGCCCTGCGTGACCGGCTGCTCTCTGCCGGTTATCGGGTGAAAATGGATGATTCCGACAACTCCATGGGCTGGAAGTGCGCTGAGTACGAGATGAAGGGCGTGCCTCTGCGGGTGGAGTGTGGCCCCCGGGATCTGGAGAACGGCCAGTGCGTACTGGTGCGCCGGAACGACGGCGAAAAGACCGTGGTCAAGCTGGAGGAGCTGGAAGCCGCTGTGGCGGAGCAGCTGGAAGCCGTGCATCAGGGCATGTACCAGCGGGCCAAGAAGAATCTGGACGAGCATATCTACGAAGCCCATTCTCTGGAGGAGGCCAAGGCCATTCAGGAGAAGAACGGCGGCTTTGTAAAGACCATGTGGTGCGGCGACCTGGAATGCGAAATGAAGATGAAGGAAGTGGCGGGAATGTCCTCCCGGTGCATCCCCTTCGCTCAGGAGAAGCTGGATACCGTCTGCGCCTGCTGCGGCAAGCCCGCGGACAAGATGATCTACTGGGGCGTTGCCTACTAAGAGGAATCAACAGGTCTGCGTGGCACGCAGACCTGTTTGCAGGGCATATAGGTTTACATAACTATAGAATTTGGGGGAATTATGGAACGAATTCTGATTATTGGCTGCTCCGGCAGCGGAAAAAGCACGCTGGCCCGGGCGCTGGGAGAAAAAATCGGACTTCCGGTCATCCATCTGGATCAGCTCTGGTGGAAAGAGGGCTGGCAAAACGTGACCATGGCGGAGTTTGACAGCCGCCTGGCCATGGCGCTGAACATGGATCAGTGGATCATAGACGGCAACTACAGCCGCACCATGGAAGCCAGGCTTACAAAATGCGACACGGTGATCTATCTGGACTTTAGCCGCTGGGAGTGTCTGCTGGGGATGTGCCAGCGGATTCTGAGCAATCGCGGGAAGGTGCGTCCGGATATGCCGGCTGGCTGCCCGGAACGGTTTGATTGGGAGTTTGTCAAGTGGATCTGGAACTTTAACGAGAATAACCGGGTACAGAATTACACCTGGATCGCCAGGGCCAAACACGCGGAAGCTGTGGTGCTGAAAAACCGGAAAGAAGTTCGGGCATTCCTGAATTCGCTGTAACAGACAGAAAATCCCCCGGATTTCCATGGAAATCCGGGGGAAACTGTTGCAAAAATTACACAATGCCCTGGGCGTTCATGGCGTCGGCAACCTTCAGGAAACCGGCGATGTTGGCGCCGGCAACGTAGTTGCCCTCCATGCCGTATTCCTTGGCGGCGTTGTCCAGATTGTGGAAGATGTTCACCATGATGCTCTTCAGCTTGGCGTCCACTTCCTCGAAGGTCCAGCTGAGGCGCTCGGAGTTCTGGGTCATCTCCAGTGCGGAGGTGGCCACACCGCCGGCGTTGGAAGCCTTGCCGGGGCAGAACAGCACGCCGTTTTCCTGCAGATAGGCGGTGGCGTCCAGAGAAGTGGGCATATTGGCGCCCTCCACCACGGCGAAGCAGCCGTTTGCTACCAGCATCTTGGCATCGTCCAGCAGCAGCTCGTTCTGGGTTGCGCAGGGCAGAGCCACGTCGCACTTGACGCTCCAAACGCCCTTGCCCTCGTGGTACACGGCGTTGGGCCGGGCCTTGGCGTACTCGGTCAGACGGGCGCGGCGCACCTGCTTGACGTCAATCAGGGTTTCCACATCGATACCGTCAGGATCGTAGATCCAGCCGTTGGAATCGGAGCAGGTGACGGGCTTGGCACCCAGCTGCCATGCCTTCTCGATGGCGTAGGTTGCCACGTTGCCGGCGCCGGAAACCACAACGGTTTTACCTGCCAGATCCTTGCCGTTGCACTTCAGCATTTCCTCGGTCAGGTACAGCAGGCCGTAACCGGTGGCCTGGGTACGGGCCAGAGAACCGCCGTAGGACAGACCCTTGCCGGTGAGAACGCCCTCGTACAGGTCGCGGATGCGCTTGTACTGGCCGAACAGGTAGCCGATTTCCCGGCCGCCAACGCCGATATCACCGGCAGGTACGTCGGTGTCCGCACCGATATACTTGTACAGCTCGGTCATGAAGCTCTGGCAGAAGGCCATAACTTCCCGATCAGACTTGCCCTTGGGGTCAAAGTCGGAGCCGCCCTTGCCGCCGCCGATGGGCAGGCCGGTGAGGCTGTTCTTGAAGGTCTGCTCGAAGCCCAGGAACTTGATAACGCTCAGGTTGACAGAGGGGTGGAACCGCAGGCCGCCCTTGTAGGGGCCGATGGCGCTGTTGAACTGGA
>JBJDYL010000003.1:0-2818 GCA_051867285.1 Faecousia sp.
ATGAACCAGATTCTTCAGGGCTTTACGGAGACGGCTACCGGCGTGTTCGGCGTGTATTTCAAGCTCCAGAGCTTCTTCTTTATGCCGCTGTTCGGCATTAACAATGCCACCATCTCCATCATCGCGTTCAACTATGGTGCGCGGAAGCCGAAGCGGATTACCAAGACGCTGAAAATCGCCTGTTCCATGGCCTTTGGCGTGATGATGCTGGGCTTCCTGGTGTTCCAGTTTGCCCCGGACGTGCTGCTGGGACTGTTTAATCCCAGTGATACCTTCCTGTCCATTGGCCGGGCGGCGCTGCGGACCATCAGCTTCAGTTTCCCTGTTGCGGCGTTCTGCATCTCTCTGGGCGCCAGCTTCCAGGCGCTGGGCAACGGAATCTATACCACCATTACCTCATTGTGTCGTCAGCTGATGGTGCTGCTGCCCGTGGCCTACCTGCTGAGCCTGACGGGAGATGTGGACAAGGTGTGGCTGTCCTTCCTGGTGGCGGAAGTTGCCAGCGCGGCGGCAACGGCTTTCTTCTTCCGCCGAATCTATCGCCTGAAGATTCAGCCGCTGTTTGACGGCGAACCTGCATAATCATTGGAATCCGCCTGATGTTGTCAGGCGGATTTCTCGCCATAGGTATGAAAGAGAGTGAGAAAATGCGCTGCGACTGTCATATTCACATGGTTCTGGATGGTTTGGACTGGAAAGCCGCCATTGGCAGACATGCACAGGCGGTGAATGAACCCTGGATTCACCAGGTACTCGCCCACTACCAGGAGTTGGGATTTACCTGGCTCCGGGACGGCGGTGACCGCTGGGGTGTGGGCAAGCGGGCCAGAGAACTGGCCGGAAGCTACGGAATTGTCTACCGTACGCCGCTGTCTCCTCTGTGCAAAACGGGGCACTATGGCGGTTTTATTGGTGAGAAATATGGCGATCTCCGGGAATATGCGGCGCTGGTGGTGAAGAACCGGGACAGTGGCGCGGATTTCATAAAAATCATGATTTCCGGGCTGATGGATTTTGACCGCTTTGGCGTACTGTCAGAAGAAGGCATGGGGGCTTCCGAGATTCGGGAGCTGATTCACATTGCCCATGAGGAGGGCATGGCGGTGATGGCCCATGCCAACGGTGCGCGGACGGTGGAAGCTGCGGCAGCGGCGGGCGTGGACTCCATAGAGCACGGCGCTTATCTGAATGGAGACGCTCTGCACGCGATGGCGGAAGGTGGAACGGTTTGGGTGCCTACCCTGTCTGCCATCGGGAATCTGCGGGGCAGAGGGCGGTTTGCAGAGGACGCGGTGGAGCAGATTCTGGAAAGCGCCATGGAAAATGTTCGCCTGTTTGCGGGCATGGGCGGGCTTCTGGCGCCTGGTACGGACGCAGGCGCCTGGGCGGTGCCCCATGGGAGTCTGACGGAATATGCGCTGCTGACGGACGCTCTGGGTGAGAATGCGCCCGGGATTCTGGAGGCAGGAATCCGAAAAATCCGACAGGTGTTTTAATCGCGGCTAACTCGGCGGCGTATCTGGAAAAACGGCAGCGTCAAAGTCGCTGCCGTTTTTCATAAATATCACAATATGGCTCTATTCCAGAGGGATATTCAGTGTCTGCGCCAGCTTTTTCAGATAGTCTAAATGAGCGCAATTTGCGTCAAAGAGTGTAACATAGCCGCTTTTTTCCGCGAAAACGGTCTCGGTTTTTCCGGTTTTCCCATTGCGGTAAATTACGGATTCCCCCTTGCGGAGGTATATCTGAGTCCCGTGCTCCAATTTATGGTTATACGCTGCCAGCGCTTCGGCATAATATGCCTGAAACAGTGAGATTGCCTTTGGCATATCACCCCGCCTGCCGTATATCATGGATTCCTCCAGCTTGATCAGATTGCGATTATCGTCAAAGGCGGGGTATTCGGCTCTGTGGGCGAGAATGGAATCCCTGCTGTTCAGCGTGTCAAAAATCGGTAAAGCGTTGTGCTTTAGCTTCTCCAGAATATCGCGTCCGATTTTTTCAGGATTCTTTTCCAAGTCATACCAGCTGTCCTGCCCATCGCAAAGCATGGAAAGACGAGAACGGATATTGCACTCGTACTCGTGATAATACTTTCTGGGCGGTTCCTTGACTGTAAAGGTCCTTTCAAAGGACTCCGGAACACGGATACCCAGATTGACGCACATCAGATTCCGCTTTCCCATTGAGGGCAGGCCGCTTTGAAAATGGATGACCTGGGAGATGTCGCCGTCAACAAAGCGGTGCAGTGTCCGGCCGTGCTTTTGGAAACCGTATGGTTTCAAAGCCTCATATACAATGGATTCGATCTGATCCACCGCTTGTACGGTATTTCCCTGGTGCTTGCCGAAAAGAGAAAACATATGGTTACCGCCTTTCGTAAACTTTTCCGCGGCAGCAGTCCCCGGCGACTTTGCCAAGAGCTGCTCTTCGTCTGACTGCTCATACAAAAACTCCAACACCGGGTGGGGTGGGAGGTTTTATGAAGGGGGAGGGACGGATTCGCTTTTCTGCGGAAAAGCCACGGCGGTTGCGACAGTCCACTGGACTGTCGCAAAGAGCCGCCTTTCGAATCCGTCCTCGAATACAAAAACTCCAACACCGGGTGGGGCAGGAGGTTTTATGAAGGGGGAGGGACGGATTCGCTTTTCTGCGGAAAAGCCACGGCGGTTGCGACAGTCCACCGGACTGTCGCTAAGAGCCGCCTTTCGAATCCGTCCTCGAATACAAAAACTCCAACACCAGATGGTGTTGGAGTTTTTGTGGTGGGGGAGGACGGATTCGAACCATCGAAGCGAAACGCAGCAGATTTACAGTC
>JBJDYL010000004.1:0-40226 GCA_051867285.1 Faecousia sp.
CGCCCAGATCCACTTCCTTGGAGGTGGCCAGGTTCATGCCGTAGCACTTGGCGCACACGCCCACCCGGGCACGGCAGGCCAGAATGGTGCGGATATAGATCTTGTTGATGCCAGCCTTCTCAAACTTGGCAGCATCCTCGGGCATCATCATCACATCCTTGGAGTGCAGCAGCTCGCCGGTGACAGGATGCAGCACATCATGGACGGGATAACGACCGCGGATACGGTTGCCGAAGGTATCGATAACATCGCCGTTCTTATCGTACACAGCGCCCACCCAGATGCCGTTCTCGGTGCCGCAGTTGCGCTGGCGGATGATGACATCCTGAGAAACGTCCACCATTCGACGGGTCAGGTAGCCGGAGTCGGCGGTACGCAGAGCGGTATCGGTCATGCCCTTACGAGCGCCTCTGGAGGAGATGAAGTACTCCAGAACAGACAGGCCTTCACGGAAGTTCGCCTTAACGGGAATCTCAATGGTACGGCCAGCGGTATCCGCCATCAGGCCACGCATACCGGCCAGCTGACGAATCTGAGCCATAGAACCACGGGCGCCGGAGTCCGCCATCATGTAGATGGGGTTGAACTCGTCCAGGTTGCCCTGCAGGGCGTCGGTAACGTCCTTGGTGGTCTTTTCCCACTGCTGAACCACCAGACGGTAACGCTCGTCGTTGGTGATAAAGCCCTGACGGTAGTAGTTTTCAATTTCCACCACCTTGCCCTCGGCCTGCTTAACCAGCTCGTACTTGATCTCAGGCACCACCATGTCGGCAATGGACACGGAGATAGCGCCCTTGGTGGAGTACTTGTAGCCCAGCGCCTTGATGCGGTCCAGCATCTCGGTGGCGATGGTAAAGCCGTGAACGCGGATACACTTGTCGATGATCTTGCCCAGCTGCTTCTTGCCCACCAGGAAGTCCACTTCCAGATCGAAGGCGTGGGCGGGATCGGAGCGGTCCACAAAGCCCAAATCCTGGGGGATGGGCTCATTGTAAATCAGACGGCCCACGGTGGCGTTGATCAGCCGGTACTGCATCACGCCGTCCACTTCCTTGCCGTAACGCACCAGAATGGGGGCGTGCAGGCCGATGGCGCCGTCGGCATAGGCGGCAATGGCCTCTTCGGAGGAGGAATAGGCATGGACAGGACGGAACTTGGCCTCCGCCTTGCCCTCCTTTTTCGCCTGCTTGTTGGCGGCCAGGAACTCGTCGGCGTCCACCACCTCGCCAGCCGGCAGGCCGGTCTCGCCGGCATCGGTGACGAACACAGTCTCTGCGCCCTTCTCAGCCTTGCCCAGGCGGGTGTAGGTCAGGTAGTAGGCGCCCAGAATCATATCCTGGGTGGGCACGGTAACGGGCTTGCCGTCCTGAGGACGCAGCAGGTTGTTGGCGGACAGCATCAGCATTCTGGCTTCCGCCTGGGCTTCGGGGGACAGCGGCACATGGATAGCCATCTGGTCGCCGTCAAAGTCGGCGTTGAATGCGGTGCAGCACAGGGGGTGCAGCTTCAGTGCGCGGCCTTCCACCAGCACCGGCTCAAAGGCCTGAATGCCCAGACGGTGCAATGTAGGCGCACGGTTCAGCATAACGGGGCGGTCCTTGATGATGTCGTCCAGAGCATCCCAAACCTCGGTCTTGCCCTTGTCGATCATCTTCTTGGCGGACTTGATGTTGTTGGCCAGGCCGTCGGAAACCAGCTTCTTCATGACGAAGGGGCGGAACAGCTCAATGGCCATTTCCTTGGGCACGCCGCACTGATACAGCTTCAGCTCAGGGCCGACAACGATAACGGAACGTCCGGAATAGTCAACACGCTTGCCAAGCAAATTCTGACGGAACCGGCCCTGCTTGCCCTTAAGCATATCGGAAAGGGACTTCAGCGCCCGGTTGTTGGCGCCGGTAACGGCGCGGCCCCGGCGGCCGTTGTCGATCAGGGCGTCCACAGCCTCCTGCAGCATCCGCTTCTCGTTGCGGATGATGATGTCGGGGGCGTGGAGCTGGACCAGCCGCTTCAGGCGGTTGTTCCGGTTGATGACCCGGCGGTACAGGTCGTTCAGGTCGGAGGTGGCGAACCGGCCGCCGTCCAGCTGAATCATGGGACGAATATCAGGCGGAATCACGGGCAGCACGTCCATGACCATCCAGCTGGGCTTGTTACCGGACTCCCGGAAGGCTTCCACAACCTCCAGCCGCTTCACAAGACGCAGTTTCTTCTGGGAGGAAGCGGTTTTCAGCTCCTCGCGCAGCTGGTTGGACAGCTGATCCAGGTCAATCTGCTCTAAGAGCTCCTTGACGGCCTCGGCGCCCATGCCGGCCTTGAAGTCGTCCTCGTACTTCTCCCGCATGTCCCGGTACTCCTTCTCGGTGAGTACCTGGTTCCGGGCCAGAGGCGCGTCGCCGGGATCGGTGACGATATAGGCCGCGAAGTACAGCACCTTCTCCAGAACCTTGGGGCTGATATCCAGCACCAGGCCCATCCGGGAAGGAATGCCCTTGAAATACCAGATGTGGCTGCAGGGAGCGGCCAGCTCAATGTGGCCCATGCGCTCCCGGCGCACCTTGGACTTGGTAACCTCCACGCCGCAGCGGTCGCAGATCTTACCCTTGTACTTAATCTTCTTATACTTGCCGCAGTGGCACTCCCAGTCCTTGGTAGGTCCGAAAATCCGCTCGCAGTACAGACCATCCCGCTCCGGCTTCAGGGTGCGGTAGTTGATGGTCTCCGGCTTCTTGACCTCGCCATAGGACCACTGCCGGATCATCTCCGGGGAAGCAATGCCAATTTTAATGGCATCAAAGGTGGCATCTGCCATGTGTAGCCTCCTTATTCTTCGTTGTCGGCATCCATGTCGCCGAACACATCCATAATATCCTCAGGGCTGTCCTCGTCGATGACGAAGCCAGCATCCAGCACCTCGTCGGTGGAGCCGACCACCAGATCATTTCCGGCGTCGGCGGCGTAGACGATCTCATCCTCATCGTCATCGTCCTTCAGCTCGATCTCGTTGCCGTTTTCATCCAGCACCCGGATATCCAGGCACAGGGCCTGCAGCTCCTTGACCAGAACCTTGAAGGACTCGGGCACGCCGGGCTTGGGAATGTTGGCGCCCTTGACGATGGCCTCGTAGGTCTTGACACGGCCGGTCACATCGTCGGACTTGACCGTCAGGATTTCCTGCAGGGTGTACGCCGCGCCGTAAGCCTCCAGCGCCCAGACTTCCATTTCGCCGAAACGCTGACCGCCGAACTGGGCCTTGCCGCCCAGAGGCTGCTGGGTAACCAGTGCGTAGGGGCCGGTGGAACGGGCGTGAATCTTATCATCAACCAGATGGTGCAGCTTCAGGTAGTAGGGATAGCCGACAGTGACGAGGTTATCGAAGGGTTCGCCGGTACGTCCGTCGTACAGGATGGTCTTGCCGTCCTCCCGCAGGCCGGCCAGCTTCAGGGTTTCCCGGATGTCCTTCTCGTTGGCGCCGTCGAACACAGGGGTAGCGACATGCCAGCCCAGCGCCTTGGCGGCGTAGCCCAGATGAACCTCCAGCACCTGACCGATGTTCATACGGGAAGGCACGCCCAGGGGGTTCAGCACCACGTCCAGCGGAGTACCGTCGGGCAGGAAGGGCATATCCTCTTCCGGCAGAACCCGGGAAACGACGCCCTTGTTACCGTGACGGCCGGCCATCTTGTCGCCCACGCCGATTTTCCGTTTCTGTGCCAGGTAAACCCGGACGGACTTGGTAACGCCAGGAGCCAGCTCGTCGGAATTCTCCTTGGTAAAGACCTTTACGTCCACCACGATACCGCTGGTACCGTGAGGCACCTTCAGGGAGGTATCCCGGACTTCTCTTGCCTTCTCACCGAAGATGGCCCGCAGCAGGCGTTCCTCAGGGGTCAGCTCAGTCTCTCCCTTGGGGGTGACCTTACCAACCAGATAGTCGCCGGCATGAACCTCCGCGCCCACGCGGATGATGCCGTTCTCGTCCAGATCCTTCAGGGTGTCCTCGCCCACGTTGGGGATATCCCGGGTGATCTCCTCGGGGCCCAGCTTGGTATCCCGGGCCTCGGTCTCATGCTCCTCGATGTGGATGGAGGTGAACACGTCCTCCCGGACCAGACGCTCGTTCAGCAGAATGGCGTCCTCGTAGTTGTAGCCTTCCCAGGTGACGAAGCCGATGAGCACGTTCTTGCCCAGGGCGACCTCACCGCCGGAGCAGGAGGGGCCGTCGGCAATGATCTGCTCGGTGTCCACCCGCTCGCCCACCACCACGATGGGCCGCTGGTTGATGCAGGTACCGGCATTGGAACGGGCAAACTTGGTCAGCGCATGGACGCAGGTTTCGCCGCTGTCATACTTCACCGTAATGGAGGAAGCGGACACGGCGGTAACCACGCCGGGGCCCTTGGCCTTGACGCAGACCTCGGAGTCCACGGCGGCCTTGTGCTCGATGCCGGTGGCAACGATGGGAGGCTCGGTGGTCAGCAGAGGCACGGCCTGACGCTGCATGTTCGCGCCCATCAGAGCACGGTTGGCGTCGTCGTTCTGCAGGAAGGGAATGAAGGAGGTTGCGATGGAGATCATCATTCTGGGAGACACGTCGATATAGTCGATCATGCCCCGGTCAACCTCGATGATTTCGTTGCGGTGACGGCAGGTGATACGGGCGTTGGCCAGACAGCCGTTCTCATCCAGCGGCTCGTTGGCCTGACCGATGTAGAAATCATCTTCCACATCAGCGGTCATATACTCCACGTCCTTGGTGACAAAGCCGGTGGCCTTGTCCACTCTGCGGTAGGGAGCTTCCACAAAGCCGTACTCATTGATCTTGGCGAAGGTAGCCAGATAGTTGATCAGGCCGATGTTGGGACCTTCAGGGGTCTCGATGGGGCACATCCGGCCGTAGTGGGTGTAGTGAATGTCTCGGACGTCGAAGGAAGCCCGGTCACGGCTTAAGCCGCCGGGGCCCAGAGCGGACAGACGGCGCTTGTGGGTCAGCTCGGACAGGGGGTTATTCTGATCCATGAACTGAGACAGCGGGGAAGAACCGAAGAATTCCTTGATCACCGCGGTCACAGGACGGATATTGATCAGGCTCTGAGGGGTAACGGTGTCCAGATCCTGCACGGTCATGCGCTCCCGGATCACGCGATCCAGACGGGAGAAACCGATGCGGAACTGGTTCTGCAGCAGCTCGCCCACGCAGCGCAGACGGCGGTTGCCCAGATGGTCGATATCATCGGGGGTGCCGATGCCCATGGCCACGCAGTTCAGGTAGTTGATGGAGGCCATGATGTCGTCCACAATGATGTGGTTGGGAATCAGGTCGGTGAAGCGCTCAGCAATGGCTTCCTTCCAGCCGCCCTCGGGAACGGTTTCCAGCATTTCCTTCAGTACAGGGAAGTGAACCTTCTCGGTGATGCCGTACTCCTTGGGATCGAAATCCACGAAGCCCGCCATGTCCACCATGTTGTTGGAGAACACCTTGACGTTATTGTCGCCGACCTTGACAACAGCCTCGTTGACGCCGCGCTTGCTCAGCTCGTGAGCCTGGGCGCGGGAGATGAACTCGCCGGGCATGACCAGAATTTCGCCGGTCATGGGATCCGCAATGGGCTCTGCCGCTTCCTGACCGGACAGACGGCTCCAGATGTCCATCTTCTTGTTGAACTTGTAGCGGCCGACCTTGCTCACGTCATAACGGTGGGCGTCGAACAGCAGGCCTTCCAGATGGGCAGTGGCAGTCTCCACCGTGGGAGGCTCACCGG
Source organism: Faecousia sp. (assembly GCA_051867285.1). Classification (GTDB taxonomy): domain Bacteria; phylum Bacillota; class Clostridia; order Oscillospirales; family Oscillospiraceae; genus Faecousia. The sequence continues at coordinate 5,763 of JBJDYL010000004.1, forward strand.
GACGCAGACGGCGATAGATCTCCAGCAGGGACTCTTCCCGGGTCTTGCAGGGATCCTTGTCCAGGGTTGCCAGAATCCGCTCGTCCTCGCCGAACATGGCCTTGATCTGTTCGTCGGTCTGCACGCCCAGGGCGCGGATCAGGCAGGTGATGGGCAGCTTGCGGTTCTTGTCGATACGAACCCAGAATACATTGGAGTTATCGGTTTCATATTCCAGCCAGGCGCCGCGGTAAGGAATCACCGTAGCGGTATAGGTGTGCTGATCAGCCTTGTCCACCTCGTGACCGTAGTACATGCCGGGGCTGCGGACGATCTGGGTGATAATGACGCGCTCTGCGCCGTTGATCACGAAGGTGCCGCCGTTGGTCATCACGGGGAAATCTCCCATGAAGATTTCCTGCTCTTTGATTTCGTCGGTCTCGGTGTTGCGCAGACGCACCCGCACTTTGATGGGCTTTGCGTAGGTAGCATCCCGCTCCTTGCACTCCTCAATGGTGTACTTCGCCTTGTCTTCCATGGTGTAATCCAGGAAGGAAAGCTCCAGCTTGCCGGAGAAGTCGGAGATGGTGCCCACGTCCTTGAAGACTTCCCGCAGACCGGTATCCAGGAACCACTGGTAGGAGTCTTTCTGGATCTTCAGCATGTTGGGGATCTCCAGGATCTCTTCATACTTCGCGTAAGATTTACGCATGGTCTTGCCGAACATTACGTCCTTGACCATTGCCATATGGATCATCACAGCCTTTCTTTCGAGTTGTGTGTTGCTTATGATACGCTCGGAACGGTTGCCGCATTTCGCAAATATGCCCCTTGACAGCCGCCCTTTACTGTGCTAAAATGACCATGTTAAGGGGAGAAATCCGCAGATAGGCATAGTATCACAGTATGGACATACATTATACCATACCCCCAGTTTTTTGTCAATGAATAAATTCCACAATTCCGGGGCTCGCGCCTCGTTTTTTTGCGCCTATTTTCACCATATTCTCCGTTCCTGGATGCAATCACGCCGCCCTGCGAATGCTTCGCAGGGCGGCGTTTTGTTTACCCGTTATTTACTGTTCCAGCCACGGCGGTTCACCGTAACCTCTCCTTTATCAAACACGAAATTGTAATACGCGCTGTTCAGGATGTCCGCGGAAATGGAGAATCGGGTGGCAATCAGACGGTTCATGGACTCGATGTAGTCCTCGCTTACCTGACTTCCCGGCACCTCATTGCGGATTTCACCGGTGTTGGCGTTGAACCAGACCTTATCCGTCAGCCAGCTCTTGTCGATGAGTACCGCCGCATGGGTGCCGTCGGAGAACACGTCCGTGCCCGCCAGCATCCGGGAATCGTAGGTAAGCCCCCACAGGTTCAAAATGGTGGGCAGCACATCCACATTGCAGCAGTATTCGTCCACCATAATGTTCTCTTCCAGCCCCCCAACCCAGAAAATCAGGCTGGATTTATACTTGGAAAAGTCGTCAATCTCATAACCGATCAGTTCGGAATACTGCTCGTTGCTCAGACCGTAGGGGAAATGGTCGCCGGCAATGACGATGGCGGTTTTGTCCGCCACACCCGCTTCCTCCAGCCGCTGCATCAGGTATTCCATGGCCTTGTCCAGCTCGATGTTGCAGCTTAAATAGGCCTTGATGGTGTTGCTGGAATAGGGCAGATCCTTCACCGCATCCCAGTTCCGCTTGGCAATGGCGTTGGTACTGGTTTCATACTTATAATGTCCGGAGAACGTCATGTAGTAGGCGTGGAACTGCTCCTGTCCGATATAGTCGTCCACCGACTGCTCCATCATTTCCAGATCGGAGGCAGGCCATGTGGTGGTGAATTCCATGCCGTCCCCGGCAAAGCGCATGGTGTAGCCCATGTTAGGATGGGACTCGTTGCGCCCGTAATACGTGCCCCGGTAGTTGTGGTAGCCCCAGCTTTCAAAGCCCCGCTGTTCCCGGAAGGCATTGCCCAGGGTGAAGGGCAGGTAACTGTCCCGGGAGGCGTACAGGCTGGACACTGCTTTGCTCCGTCCGGTGTCCGGATACAGCCCCTGCAGCAGGGCGTATTCTCCGTCGGTGGTGGTGTTGGGGAAGGTATTGTAATAGTTTTCAAAGAGAATGCCTTCCTGGGACAGCTTATACAAGGTAGGTGTCAGCTCCGGATCGATGGCGCCCGTAGAGAAGCTTTCCGCGCACAGTACGATCAGGTTGTAGTCGCTCAGGAAACCGGTGTATGCATTCTGGTTGGTTCCCGTCAGGCGGGAGCAATAATCGTTGATGGCAAGGCGCTTCTTGTCCTCGGTCATAGCATTCAGCGCGTCCCAGTCGATGTCCATGACATTGTACTTGACTTCAACAGGTTCCTGAACAGTGTTTTCCTGCTCCGGTTCCGTCTGCTCCGGGATGAAGTAGTCCTGCTCCGTTTCCTTCCCGCCCCGGGTCAGCTCCAGCCGGAAGGTGGTCAGCAGGCCGAACCGCTGCGCAGTCTGATTGGTTGCAATTTCCGTGCTGCGGTAAAAATACGCATTGGAAAACATCCCTGTTCCGCCCAGATCCAGGCAGTACCGGGTTGCGCCAAAGGTCAGCACCGCCAGCACCGCCAGCACGCACCGCCACAGCATCGGCACAGGCTGACGGATTCCGGCGCAGAATTTTCCAAGCAGAAGCAGCACAGCCAGCGGCACAAACAGTGCCAGCAGCCAGGGAAGCCGGTCCCCCATAGTGGACAGCAGCTCCCGCCAGAAGGAAGTCATCGCATCCCCTCCCTGCCCCATCATTTTCACAGAATACAGGGTACCGAAAATGAAGTTGTAAACGATCTGGCTGCCGTACAGCACCGTCAGCACCAGCGTCAGAAGGATGTTGACCGCAAATCGTCCCTTCCTCAGGAACGACACCGCCAGCGCCAGTACCAGCGCCGCTGAGACAGAAAAACCGACGGCATAGGCAATTCCGTTTTGGAAGCTGCCAAACACCGCCCGGTGCAGCAGCCCTTCCCAATACAGCAGGGCAAATATCCAGTAAACCGCCAGCAGCGCGGCGGGCGCAGTTTTTTTCCAGTTTGCCAATGGGCACACCTCCGCAGAAAATTCCGTTTTCTTCCCGTAAGGATGTACTATACCACACTCCATCTGAAAAAGACACCCTTTTTCCAGAAAAAAACGCCACAAAAATATCCTTCCCGCCGCCGCTTCTTCTTGGGCATTCCGCAATAACAGGGCGGGGATTGCTCCCCGCCCTCAGATTGTCGTAAAATCCCTCCGGGCTTTTCCGCCAGTTTTTTGCAGTCTGCTGCGCGCACTCCTTGTGCGCCAAAGGCGCACAACTCGCACACTTGCAACCTGAAAGGTATTTTCTGCCAGGTACACGCCCCGGCAGAAAATAGATTCCGATTTTTTTACCGCACCCGCAGCAAACTCTGCGCAGCTTTTGAACGCGCACAGGGCGGGGATTGCTCCCCGCCCTGTGATGATTTTAGTTTACAGAGAAGAATAACCGAAGCTGTTTACCAGCGCGTCCACCTTCTTGCCCGCCTTGCAGTAGGGGCAGTCATGGTAGTCATAGCTTTCGTAGTCCGGCAAATCCGCAACGGAGTACACGGAACGAACAGGATAGCCTGCTACCTCATCCACCGCCCGGTAGATGGCCGCCACGCCTGCCACTTCGCCGCCATAGTACTTGATGGCCTCAATGGAGCGCTTGGCGGTGAAGCCGGTGGTGACGGAAGCCATCAGCACCAGAACGTGCTTGCCCCGGATCATGGGCTGGATGTTCTCCCGGAAAATGATCTGGGAGTTGGCATTGTACTCCGGTTCCACCACATAGATCGTCTGATGGGCGTTGATGGTGTGGAAGCCGGACTTGGTCAGCTCCTCGGCAATGCAGGTGCCCAGCACCGCCGTACCGTCCAGACACAGCACCGTGTCCACAGGGGTATCGTTAACGAAATTGGAAACCAGCTGATAGGCACTGTCCCGCGCTTCGCTGAGACGGGTCTTCTGGTAAGTAATGTCCACATAATAGTTGATATGAGAATGGTTGGTCACGAAATGACCCTTGGCAATCCGCAGGGGAGCATTGCCGCGCTTAACAGGCAGTTTTACAAGCTGGATCATGGTTTATTCCTCCATTTTTTGATGATTTATCAAAAACAAAAAGGCGTTTTCCCGTCCGGCGCAAGCGTTTTTGCCGGACCTGAGAAAAACGCTTTTTTTTATTATAACCCGTTTCAAAAAAAAACGCAAGTCTCAGCCCCGATTCCCTCTGCCAAAAATTACCGCTGCAACTTGGGCACATTGCGCAAACGCAGCGCCTTTTCCTGCCGCCGGAACTGTCCTGCGATGATTTTACAAATTCTTCCGGTGCGGATCATCCAGTGCACCTTCCCAAAGCTTGCCCACATTACGCCGTCCGTCTCACCCGGCAGCAATACAATGTCCTTCAGATGCACGCTGCGCCGCAGGCAATAGTGGTCATAAAACATATTCCGGTCCGAGTCCGAATCCAAGTACTCAAACTCCTCCGGGTCTGCCCGGATGCCCGTCTCCTCGAACAGCTCCCGGGCGACGGCCTCCCGGCTGGTCTCCCCCGCCTTCACGGCGCCGCCGGAATTCTCCCAGGTTCCCGCAAAGCTTTTGCCCTTTGCCCGGCGGGTCAGCAGCAGGTGTCCGGCTCCGTCATAGACCCACACGCAGACTACAACGCCGAATTCCCCCGGCTTCCACTGGCTGCCCCGCCGGTGCACCCGGCCGGTCAGATTCCGGTTTTCATCGTAAATATCGTTGAATTCCACCTGCCGCCCTCCTCTCGTTTTTTTGCCGCTACCAGCATAGCACAGCCGGCAGGAAAAGGCAACCGAAATTCCGTCTTTTTCCCTTTCCCGGATCCTGCGCCGTCCGGAGACCGGATGGTCCGTAAAAAATGTTTGAATTTCGGGGAAAACCATGGTATGATAGCACGAAGTCTGAAAAAATGCGCGCATCCGATTTTCCGAAAGTGAAATCTCCCGCGCCGGAAAGGATACTGCCATGAATCGAATTGTGACAATGGTACTGAAGAATCTGGGTATGGTGCCTGGCGCCTGGTTCAAGCTGTGCAAATATGCAAACCACGCCGACGACTATCCCGAAAAAGAAAAGTATGAACACATCCAGTATATCCTGCGCCATGCCGTCACCGGCGGCAATGTGGATTTACAGGTTACCGGACAGGAGAATATCCCCCAGGAGGGGGGCTTCATGCTCTATTCCAACCATCAGGGCATGTTCGACGTACTTGCCATCGCCGCTACCTGTGACCGCCCCATCGGCGCTGTGCTGAAAAAGGAGCTGTACAACATCCCCTTCCTGCACCAGATCGCCCTGTGCACCAAGTCCTTCGCCATGGACCGGGAGGACGTGCGCCAGTCTCTGACGGTGATTCAGAATGTCATCGCGGAGGTGAAAAACGGCAGAAGCTACCTGATTTTCCCGGAGGGCACCCGCAGCCGGAAGGGCAATGAGATGCTGGAATTCCACGGCGGCAGCTTCCGCTGCGCCACCAAGTCCGGCTGTCCCATCGTCCCCATTGCCCTGATTGACTGCTTCAAGGTGCTGGATCAGCCCGGCAGCAAGCCCGTTTCCGTTCAGGTGCACTACCTGAAACCCATCTGCCAGGAGGAATACGCCGGCATGAAGCCCGTGGAGCTTGCCGCGCTGGTAAAAGCCCGCATTCAGGAAAAACTCGACGAATGCCTGAAAGGAGAAGGAAATGGTTAGAATCATTACCGACTCTGCCGCAGACTTTGAGCCTGCCGAACTGGAGGCTATGAACATCTTCTGCATTCCCATCACTGTGATTTTGGAAGGGCAGGAATACCAGGAGAATGTGAATCTTTCCAAGGACCAGTTCTATGACCTGCTGGCCTCCACCGGCGGCGCGCCCAAAACCGCCCAGCCCTCTCCCGTGCTGCTGGGGCAGCTGCTGAAGCAGGCGAAACAGGCGGGCGACGAAGCCGTGTATATCACCCTGTCCTCCGCTCTCAGCGGCACCTACCAGAGCGCTGTGATGACCGCTGAGGATATGGACTGCGCCGGTTTTTATATTGTAGACAGCCGCAACGCCACCGGCGGTCAGCGGCTGCTGGTGGAGTATGCCGTCCGCCTGCGGGATGCAGGACACTCCGCTGCCGAGATTGCCCGAGCTGTAGAAGCCCTGCGGGAGAACATTGTGCTGTACGCCTGTATCGATACGCTGGAATACCTGTACCGGGGCGGACGCATCAGCCACACCGTGTATAAAATCGGCTCTCTGGCTCAGGTCAAGCCTCTGATTCACGTCTCCCCCGAGGGTGCCATCGAGGTGCCCGCCAAGGCCATGGGTATGCGCAAGGGCATGGATTTTCTGGTCAAGCGGCTGGAGCTGCGCCGTCCCAACCCGGAGCATACCCTGTACGTCATGTACACCGCCGACCGCTCCAACGGCGAAGTGCTGGCGCAGAAGCTGGAGGAACTGGGCTATTCTATCCCCCCAGAACACATCATCAACGTAGGCGCCGCCATCGGCAGCCACATCGGCCCCAACGCCTGCGGGCTTGTCTACGTCGGAGAATAAACAAAACAGGTGGTCATTACGACCACCTGCTTTTTATTTATTTGCCTACCGGGTAAAGCCGGCTTCCCACAAATAGTCATTTTGCACACTGGCAGCGGAACGCTCAGGCCTTCCCCTCTGGGGAAGGTGGCAGCCCGAAGGGCTGACGAAGGAGGTGATTCTGCCTACCTATTCCCGGAAACGCCGCAAAACAAAAAACAGGCAGACCTCTCCCGACCTCGCGCTGCTCGGCCACCCTCCCCAAAGGGGAGGGCCTTGCCGCATTTTTATTTTTCCACGATCTTATACACGGATTCCCTGGCTTTTTCCCCGAAATACCGCAAATACTCCAGATTTTTGTCCCACTGGGGCTGGGGATAACGCCCGTAGCGGCGTTTTACATCCGCCATCCGCTCCTCCACGTCCACCACGCCGTCGGCGGAGGCCAGCGCGTCGCACAGCTGCACCAGCCGGTCATAGTCGTCAAAGACCATTTCCGTCAGCAGCCGTTCCGCCTCCTTCGCTTCCGGCTCCGGAATGTCGATCTGTCCAATGTACAGCGCCAAATCCTGATTGGGGAAGGAATGGCTCAGGCAGATTTTCGCCACGGCGTCGTAGCCGAGACTCCGCATATATCGGTAGCCATAGTACAGGTGCCCCAAATCCCGCACCTGGAACCGCCGCCCCACATCGTGCAGAAGTCCCAGCACACCGGCTTTTTCCGCATCCATGCCGCATTTCCCGGCAATTTTCTCTGCACACCCGGCGGCAACCCGGGAGTGATCGCCCCAGCGGCCTGGATTTTGCTGCAGCGCTTCCTCCAGAAGCTCCTCCGCCGTTTTCCGGTCGGGATAGCCCCGCTGAATCTGAGAAACCGCCGCCACCGCTTCCGCCCAGTTTTTCACCCTGCGGCACAAGCTTTGTGCGTTCCGGTTTGCCTTGCTGTCAAACAGCAGGGCAGGAATCCCATGATCCACCGCGTCTGCGCAGTTGCCGGGCAGGTCGTCAATGAGAAGGGAGATCCCTTCCGCCTTACAGGCCGCGCCTTTGTCCAGTGTGCAGATCAGCTTGTCATAGGAGATTCCGCCCTTTGCCAGTTCTTCCCGGGTTGTCTGGTAGGGGTCGGTGTAAAAGTCTGTGGTTCTTCCGGTGATGATCACAATTCTGTGTCCCATCTCCCGCAGCCGTGCCACACCCCAGGCCGCATCGGGCTTAAAGGGGGTACCCGCCGCCGTCCGGTCATAGCAGCCGCGGCAGAATTCCAGTTCCCGGCGTTTCCAAGCTTCCGGCAGCGTGCTGTAGGAGATATTCTTTTCCCGCAGCTCTGCCTCCTCCGCACCGAAGAATTCCGCTACAAAGGGAAGAAAATAGTCAAAGGATTCTGTCAGGGTGTCGTCAATGTCAATGGCAATATTCATGGTAACCTCCCTATTTCAGCGTTGTGCTGTTGTTCAGCACCAGCGTACTAAACAGGAATAACACATCCTGCCCGTAAAAATCCAGCAGCTGCCCCAGCAGCTCGGACTGGACGTAGCGGATATCCACCAGCGTCACTTTGGCGTAATCGGACAGGAGCAGCGGCGCCATGGCGCTGCCGAAAGAATCCCGGAAAACAATCAGCTCCCGATCCGTTTTTGCATTGGGGTTTTCGATGGTGAGCAGCGCCCGGGCGCCGGAAAGGTAAATATCGTACAAATCCCGGCTGTCCAATTTGGTTCTATCGTACACGCTGCCCGTTTTTCCCGTCTCATAGTCGTAGACGGTGCACTGGGACAGGGTTTCATTTTCCAGCAGATACATGGTTTCCGGCTGCATGGGCAGCGCGGCCTGCCCGTAGTAGACGCCGTAAAAGGGTCTTTCCACGGCGGTCTGGGTATAGTCTTCCGCCTGAGGCGGCGTGACGCCCAGCGCATCGCAGATTCGCCCGGCAGCAGGAATCAGCGCTTCCTGCCGCCAGTGGGTGTCGGTGCGGTAGTAGTCCGCACCGGACAGCACCGGGCGCAGGTCGATTTCCGTTGCCCAGGACATTCCTTCCTCCATCCGGGTGTAAAGAGCGTCGTAATCCATGGTCAGGTGACCGCTGCTTTCTCCCAGATAGTAGCCCTTATCCGGCACGATGGCGTAGAAGCACCGGCTGCCGGTGAGGTATTGGTCGTAAATTCTCTGGAACCGCCCGATGGCGTGGTTGATGGAATCCAAATTCAGGGGATATTCCTGCTTCACAGCATAGCCGTCGGCAAGATAAATCCCATTGTTGTCTTTCTGTCTCAGCACACCGGTGTGAAACAGAGATTTTACCGTCCGGAAGGTATCCCGCAGAGGAAACTGGTCCAGCGTGTAGCTTTCAAATTCTTGCCGGAACTGCCCGGACAAAAGGCTCTCCACACTGAACTTCGGCATCTGCGCCAGCGGACGGCGTTCCGCTTCAGAAAGCTGCTTTGCCGGGGCAAACCACACGCACAGCGTCAAAATTGTCCACAGCAGCAAAACCAGAATTGTTTGATGTTTCTTCATAGCCTTACCTCAGAAGCGGAAATACAAAAAGGGGCTGAAGGAGCCGTCCACCAGATATGCTGTGCACACCAGTGCCAGGCCAATCCACAATAGCGGCTGAAGCCACTGCACCGCCCGGTGCTGTTCCAGCCGCTGCGCTGCCCCCTTTACCACCGGCGTCGCCCCCAGACAGGCTGCCAGCAGCAGCGGTGCATAGCTTCTCAGGTAGTACCACGTCTCCCCCGAGGTCAGGGGCAGTCCGGCAAATCCGAACAGCGCGGCAAAGTCTCCCCCTGCCTGCGTCAGGGTATCGGCATTGAACAGCACAAAGCTCAGCATGACAATCAGCAGCACATAGCCGCGGCGCAGGCAAACAGGCAGCTTTTGCAGCCCCGGCACCCACTTTTCCATCAGCAGCAGCGCGGAGAACAGCAGTCCCCACAGGACAAAATTCCACGCCGCACCGTGCCAAAGGCCAGTGAGCATCCACACAATCAGGATGTTCCACACCCAGCGCGTCTTGCTGACCCGGTTGCCTCCCAGCGGGATATACACATAGTCCCGGAACCAGCTGCCAAGGCTCTTATGCCACCGCCGCCAGAATTCCGTGACGCTTTTTGAAAGATACGGATAGTCGAAGTTTTCCGGGAAATGGAAGCCAAAAATCCGTCCCAATCCGATTGCCATGTCGGAATACCCGGAAAAATCAAAGTAAATGTTCAGGGTAAAGGCGATGGCATACAGCCACGCAAACAGCACCGACGGGCTGCTGCTCTCCCGGTACAGCCGGGCCAGCATGGCGAGGTTGTCCGCCAGAATCACCTTTTTGGAAAGTCCCACGAGAAACCGCCGCAGTCCCAGCCCCACATTTTCCCAACTGTGGGTTCTGTTGTCCAGTTCCCGGGCCACGTCGGCATAGCGAACGATGGGGCCTGCAATGAGCTGGGGGAACAGGGCGACATAGGCGCCGAAGGAAATGGGATTTTTCTGAGGCGGCACGCTGCCCCGGTAAACATCGATGGTGTAACTCAGGCACTGAAAGGTATAAAAGCTGATGCCCACCGGCAGCGCCAGCTTCAGCAGGGGCAGTCCCAGTCCGGTGGCGGCGTTGACACTGGTAAGGAAAAAGTCGGCATACTTGAAAAGTCCCAGCAGCCCAACGCCCACCACCACGGACACAATCAGCCAGAATTTTTTCCGCCGGGGCGACTCCGCGCGCCCGATGGCAAGGCCGCACAGGTAGAATACCGCGATGGTGAATACCATCAGCCAGAGAAGCTTCGGCTCCCCCCAGCCGTAGAAAAGGAGGCTCGCCAGCAGCAGCACGGCGTTCTTTCCCCGCCGTGGGGTGAGAAAATACACCGCCAGCACCGCCGGCAGAAAATAGTACAAAAACGGAATGCTGGAAAAAATCATAGCAGGTTCCTCACGCATCCATAAAAAATGTCATTGCGAGGAGGGCGCAGCCCGACGTGGCAATCCCCTGGTTCTAAGCATGAGGGGATTGCCACACCAGTCTGAGGACTGGTTCGCAATGACATCAATTCTTTATCAGATCACAAAATCACAATCTCTGCCTGCCACGGTCTGGAAGGCATCCACGAAGGACTGGGCGGTCATATCGCTGGTGCTGGAAACCATAATCAGCATGACCACATCGCCGCAGCCGGCAACCAGCAGATCATCCGCCTCCACGCAGATCCACTTCCGGGGGTCAATACCGGACTTCATGCTTTCGGCAACCGCTTTGGCATTCTCACCGTCTGCGGTGCGCACCATGACCATGGAGAAGGCCAGAGAACCAATCATCGGCTCATAGGCGGCGGCCTCGGTCAACTGGGAGGCATCGTCCAGACCGGTGTAGCTCTTCAGCGCCCACAGGCCCTCTTCGCTGGTGTCGGTGAGATCAACAGGAATCACACCGCCCATAAATTCCACAGGCCGCTCCTCGATAACCTTGTTCAGCAGCTCCTCCATGGTTCCCTCCACGTTGGCAGCGGGAGCGGTGGTGGCCGCAGTGGTTTCGGCCGGTTTGCTGCCGCCGCAGGCGGCCATGGACAGCGCCAGAGTCAATGCCAGAACGGCACAAATTACTTTTTTCATATCAGGTTTCCTCCAAAGGTTGTTTGGCTCGTATCCTTCGCCAATAATGATGCCCCAAATGGAGCAAAATCAATCCCGCGAGTACGCCGCTGCAATCGATGCCCACATCCCGCAGACTTGGCCCCCGGCCGGGGACAAAGCGCTGGATGGTTTCATCCACACAGGCGGCGGCAGCGCCCAGCAGGAAGGGCGGGATTTTACCCTTTTCCAGCATGCCGAACAGCCAGCCAAGGCACATTCCCAACGCCGCAAATTCCGTGAAGTGGGCAGCTTTTCGCAGCAGGAAGCTGCTTTCCGAGGAGCTTGTCCCCCCGCCGGGGAACAACGCTTCCAGAATTTCTTTCACCTCGTTGCTGATGGCGCCGGAAACTTCCCCGGGAAGCAGGGAGTTGCCCCAGATAAACACCAGGCAGCATGCCAGCAGCGCAGTGCACAGCCGCAGCCGCCGTTTTGTCCGAATCACGCCAGCACCCCCAGGTGCTCCAGCAGAATGTTCACGCCCAGCAGAATCAGAATGATGCCGCCGACAATCTCCGCTTTGCTCTCAAACCGGCTGCCGAACACATTGCCGATTTTTACCCCCACGGCGGACAGCACACAAGTGCAGATACCAATGAGCGTCACCGCGAAGAAAATGTTCACGCCGCCCGCCATGGCAAGAGAGATCCCCACCGCCAGCGCGTCAATGGACGTGGCCACTGCCATAACGAACATGGTTTTTACGGACAAGTCCGCTCCGTTTTCCTCACAGCCGCATTCTTCCTTCTGTTCCATGGCTTCTTTCAGCATATTCACGCCGATAATTGCCAGCAGTCCAAAGGCGATCCAGTGATCCACCGCCTGAATGGCAGCGGCAAACAGGGTGCCCAGAAAGAAGCCGATCAGCGGCATCAGCGCCTGAAAGCCGCCGAACCACACGCCGCAGGTCAGCCCCGCCCGCAGCGTAGCCTTGCGCATGGCAAGTCCCTTGCAAACGGACACTGCGAACGCATCCATACTCAATCCCACAGCCAGCAGCAATAATTCTCCAATACCCATAAAAAAAGAACCTCCGTACCCATTTCCCGGTCGGCACAGAAGTCCAAAAAAGAAGAGACTGAGCCGGCCTGTCAAGTCTCGTCATTTCAGATGGAACCGGGGTTTCCCCAGTATGTCGATTCCACCCCGCGTCCAACCGCGCCGACTACTCCCTCTTCTGGCGGGAATTATAACAAAATGTTCCCGGTTTGTCAAGACAAACCGGGAATATACATAGTTTTTTTACAATCTTTCGTCCGGCTTCACAGGGCTTTCTCCAGAAGCACCGTATGCAGTGTTTTTTCCAAAAGCACCAGTCCAACACCCGGAATGCCGTTGAACGTGCAGGGAACAATGCCTGCCTCCCGGAAGCCCAGCTTCCGGTACATGGCCCTTGCCTGGGTATTGCGGCTGTTGGTGTCCATTCTCAGGACATGGCACCCATGCGCCCGGGCATAGTCCTCGTAAAACGCTACAAAGCTCTTGCCATAGCCCTTCCCGCTTTCCTCCGGGGAAATCACCAGCGTGTGCAGTACCATCACGTCCTGGTCTTTGGCAGCGTAGCGCCACTCAGCCGCATAATAGGCGTCCATCTGCCGCTGGTTGAGGATGGCCGCCCCAACGATCTTCCCGTTCGCTTCCTCCACGAACAGATCGTCCCGTTCCAGCGCCTGCCGCGCCGTGTCCTCCGTGGGATAAACGCCCCGAATCCAGCCGATGGTGACCTGTCCGGCTTCTTCCGCGCTGTGAAGCTGCTCGTAAATCTCCGCCACCGCCGGGATATCCGTTTCCGTTGCCTTGCGAATCATACCATTCCCCCGTTAAACCAGCGCCAGAAGCCACTGCGTAATCAGTACCGCCGCGCTGCTGCTTAAGGCGACCACAATCAGGCTTTTACCCCGGTAGGCGAGGAAAATCGCCACGATCAGCGCCGCTGCGCCGCTTAAAATGGACGCAGTGCTGCTTAAAATTGCAGGGAATGTCATAGCCGTCAGGCAGGCATAGGGGACATAGTGCAAAAACGAGCGCAAAAAGCGGCTGCGGATGGGTTTGCGGAAAATGGTCAGAGGCAGCACACGAATCAGATAGGTGGTCAGCGCCATGGTGAAGATGTACACATAAATGCTCATACCGCCGCCTCCTCTGTTTCCTCAATGGGCAGCAAAAGCGCGCAGACGCCCGCCGCCACCACGGTGCAGATGACGATGGAAATACCGGCGGACACCTCTTTCAGCACCGGCGCCCAGGTAAACAGGCTGCTGCAAAGCAGCGCCAGAATCACGGCGGTTAGAATTTTCCTGTCCTCCTTTGCCGGGGGCACTACAATAGCAATGAACATGCCGTAAAGCATAACCCCCAACGCCGCCTGAATGGAGGTCGGCAGCACAGAGCCGGCAAGTCCGCCGCATAGGGTTCCCAGGGTCCAGCCCACAATGGGCAGCGTACCCAGTCCCAGCAGGAAGGGAACCGTCAGCGGTTCCATCCGCGCCATGGCCAGAGCAAAAATCTCATCGGTATTAAAAAACGCGATGAGAAGCCTTGGCAGGAAACCAATCTTCTCCCCCATACGCTGGCTCAGCGCCAGGCTCATCAGGGCATAGCGGCTGTTGATAATCAGCTGGGTGAGAACCATCTCCCACAGCGTAGCTGCCGCCACGATCACCGTCAACCCGGCAAACTGTCCTGCGCTGGTCAAATTGGTCAAAGAAATCAACGTGGCGTCCCACGCGCTTAAGCCCTGGCTCACCGCCATGGCTCCGAAGCCAAAGCTGACGGAAAAATAGCCCATTCCCACCGGCAGCCCCCGGCTGACTCCCGTCCGGTATTCCCGAAAAATCATATGTCTTTTCTTCCCCGTTCCCGTTTATTCCGGCTGGACGCCCTGATAATCCATCAGCTCCAGCACCTGCTGTCCCCGCTGGGTCAGCGCCATACTGCCCCGGATGGGATAAGCCTGATATTCCACGCCGTCAAAGCCCGCCAAAGGCTTGTCATAGTCCAGCGAGATCAGTCCTTTTTTCTCCAGCACCTGCAGCAGCAGGCTCATGTTCTCCGGCGCGTCCGCTTCGGGATACACCGGCGTCAAGTCCCCCATCTGCCGGGCCACCGGCAGAAAAGCGTACTGCCCCAGCATACGCAAAAAATCGATTTCCGCCCTGCTCAGCACCAGCTCCCGGGCACAGCCGGAGCAGCTGGAGCAGCCGGAGCAGTTTCCGTTGCAGCTTCCCATGGACATCCTCCTTGCAGTTTAAGAATCATAGCAGATTGCAGCGAAAAAGTCAATTTTTCCGCTGCTCTCAGGATGCGCTGTCTGAGGTGAAAATAACCGGCATGACCGAAGATCACACCGGTTTGTCTTTCATCTGCTCCGCCATGTGGCGTTTCAGCGCCTGAAACGATTCGTCGGAAATGGCGTGCTCCATCTTGCAGGCGTCGGCAATTGCCGTTCCCTCCGGCACTCCCAGCGCAATGAGCAGCTGAGACAGCAGCGTATGCCGCTCAAAAATCTTTTCCGCAATCTCCCGCCCGGCGTCGGTCAGCGTCAGCCCACCGTCCTTATCCATCTGGACATAGCCCCCGGTGCGCAAAATGCTCATCGCCCGGGACACGCTGGGCTTGGAGTAGCCCAGGTATTCGCCCACATCCACGCTGCGGACAAATCCGTTCTTTTGACGCAGCACCAAAATGGCTTCCAGATACATTTCGCCGGATTCATGAACATCCACGGCAATCCCTCCTAACGCTCTTTGTAGAATATCACAGTTTTGTGCAGAATGCAAGAACTTCCGAAATTCCTTCACAAGGTACTTTTCAAACGGGCAAAAATGTTGTAAAGTGTGCTGTATCAAAAAGGAGGCGTATATTATATGGATTATGCAAAAGAGTCCCTCCGGCTCCATGGGGAGTGGAAGGGAAAAATCGAGGTTGTGGCTACGGTTCCGGTTTCCACCAAAGACCAGCTGTCCCTGGCTTACACCCCCGGCGTAGCACAGCCCTGTCTGGAGATTCAGAAGGATGTAAGCAAGTCCTACGAGCTGACCCGGCGGCACAACCTGTGCGCCGTCATTACCGACGGTTCCGCCGTTCTGGGACTTGGCGACATTGGCCCGGAGGCGGGTATGCCCGTGATGGAGGGTAAGTGCGCCCTGTTTAAGGCCTTTGCGGACGTGGACGCCTTCCCCCTGTGCGTGAAATCCAAGGACGTAGACGAATTCGTCAACGCCGTCTATCTCATCAGCGGTTCCTTCGGCGGCATCAACCTGGAGGACATTTCCGCCCCCCGGTGCTTTGAAATTGAGCGCAAGCTCAAGGAAAAGTGCGACATTCCCATCTTCCACGACGACCAGCACGGCACTGCGGTCATTACCCTGGCGGGTCTGCAGAACGCGCTGAAGGTCGTAGGCAAAAAGAAAGAGGATGTCCGTATCGTTACCTCCGGCGCCGGCGCCGCCGCCATCGCCATTGTCAAGCTCCTGCTGTCCGCCGGTTTCAAGAACATCACCATGTGCGACCGGAAGGGCGCCATCTACGCAGGCCGTGAGGGCCTGAACTGGATCAAGGAAGAAATGGCGCAGGTCACCAATCTGGACAGAAAGTCCGGCTCCCTTGCCGACATGCTGGTGGGCGCAGACGTGTTCATTGGTGTTTCCGCCCCGGGCATGGTGACGAAAGAGATGGTGCAGACCATGAACAAAGACGCCATCATTTTCGCCTGCGCCAACCCCACTCCAGAAATCTTCCCGGATGAGGCCAAGGCCGGCGGCGCAAGAGTCGTCTCCACCGGACGCAGCGACTATCCCAATCAGATCAACAACGTGCTTGCCTTCCCCGGCATTTTCCGGGGCACCTTCGATGTCCGTGCCAGCGACATCAACGAGGATATGAAAATGGCCGCCGCCCAGGCGCTGGCCAGCCTCATTTCCGACGAGGAACTGAACGAGGATTACATCATCCCCGCCGCCTTCGATCCCAGAGTGGGCCCCGCTGTGGCCAAGGCCGTTGCCGAAGCCGCCCGGAAGTCCGGCGTTGCCCGCATCTGATCCAATCCCATCATCCTGCAAGTCGGAAGGTCTTTTGGCCTTCCGATTTTTGCGCTTTGCCACAGATGCGTCGCGCTTCCGGAAGCGTCCTTTCTGCGTACCACGTCCGTTTCCCTGCCAGCGATTTGTGGTTATGCCATATCCGCGCCGGTATTCGCCCACCCGTTTTTATTCACAATGCTGAAATTGCGAAAAACCGCAAAATAACGCTTTACTTCTTTAGCGGGCTAAAGTATAATGCAGCCATCAGAGAAAACCTCTCCGAAAGAAGAAAGGACGAATGATTATGAAAAAGATGTTTGCACTGCTGCTGGCGCTGGTTCTGGCGCTGACCTGCCTGACCGCCTGCGGCTCCTCCTCCAGCTCCGACCTGAAGTACATTCAGAAGAAGGGCACCATGATCGTGGGCATTACCGACTACGCTCCCATGGACTATAAGGACGAAAACGGCAACTGGACCGGCTTTGACGCGGAATGCGCCGAGCTGGTGTGCAAGGAGCTGGGCGTCAAGTGCGAGTTCTTCGTACTGGCCGACTGGGGCAAAAAGTTCTACGAGCTGGAAACCAAGAACATTGACGCCATCTGGAACGGCATGACCATCACCGAGGAAGTCAAGCTGAACACCAACTGCTCCGATCCCTACGTCATCAACGCTCAGGTTCTGGTGATGAAGGCCGACGTCGTCGGTGACTATGACGCCGTGGAACTGCTGAGCAGCCTGACCTTTGCCGTGGAGAACGGCTCCGCCGGACAGGACGCCGTGGTGGAGCTGGGCATTCCCGACACCCAGATCATCGCGGTGCAGGACCAGGCAGCTGCCCTGATGGAAGTCGCCGCCGGCACCTCTGATGCCTGCGTCATCGACATCACCATGGCCAATGCCATGACCGGCGAGGGCACCAGCTATGCCGATCTGGCCTCCGGCATCAGCCTGACCAGCGAGGAATACGGCATCGGCTTCCGGAAGGATTCCGACGTTACCGCCAAGGTCAATGAGATCATGGCAAAGCTGAAAGCCGACGGCACCCTGCAGGCGCTGGCCGACAAGTACAGCCTGACACTGGCTGACTGATTCCCGTACATGACAAGGGAGGGCGCACAGCCCTCCCTTACGCCGTGAAATAAGACAAAGAGAGGTATGCCAACCATGTTCCTCCCGGTAACCCTACAGCTTCTGGCCGGATTCGGAGAATCCCTGAAGATCTTCCTGCTGACACTGCTGTTTTCCCTGCCCTTAGGGCTGGTGATCTGCTTCGGTTCCATGAGCCGCTTTATGCCCCTGCGGGGGCTGGTGCGGGGCTTTGTCTGGATCATCCGGGGTACACCCCTGATGCTCCAGCTGATTATCATTTTCTATGGCCCCGGCCTGATGTTCGGACTGCCCGCCATGCCCCGGTTCACCGCCACCATCGTGGCCTTTGCCATTAACTATGCCTGCTATTTCTCGGAAATCTATCGCGGCGGCATTGAGTCCATCCCCCGGGGCCAATATGAAGCCGGCCAGGTGCTGGGCATGACGAAAAGTCAGATTTTCTTCCGTGTGGTGCTGCTGCAGGTTATTAAGCGCATTCTGGCGCCTATGAGCAACGAAGTCATCACTCTGGTGAAGGATACTTCTCTGGCCCGGATCATCGGTATCTACGAAATCATCTGGGCAGGCGAGTCCTTCATTAAGAAGGGACTGATCTGGCCCCTGTTCTACACTGGTGCGTTCTATCTGCTTTTCAGCGGTCTGCTGACCATCCTGTTCGGGAAGCTGGAAGAAAAACTAAACTATTTCAGAGGTTGAGCCATGGCGATTTTGGAAGTAAGAAACTTAAAAAAGGGCTTCGGCTCCACAGACGTGCTCAAAGGCGTCAGCTTTTCTCTGGAAAAGGGTCAGGTGCTTGCCATCATCGGCTCCTCCGGCAGCGGAAAAACCACCCTGTTGCGGTGCCTGAATTTTCTGGAAACCCCGGATGCGGGAGAAATCCTGGTAAACGGGCAGCTGCTCAACGGCGGCAGCCTTACCGACGAGCAGGTGCGCCAGAACCGGCTGCATTTTGGTCTGGTGTTCCAGAATTTTAACCTGTTCCCCCAGTATACCGTTTTGGAGAACATCACCCTGGCGCCCAGACTTCTGAAGCAGGCAGAACCTGCCGAGATCCGGGAAAAGGCCCTGAAACTGCTGGATCAGGTGGGTCTGTTTCAGAAGCGGGACGCCTATCCCTACCAGCTCTCCGGCGGTCAGCAGCAGCGGGTGGCCATCGCCCGTGCGCTGGCCCTCAGCCCCCAGGTGCTGTGCTTCGACGAGCCTACCAGCGCGCTGGATCCGGAGCTGACCGGCGAGGTGCTGCGGGTCATCCGGGGCCTTAAGGATAAGGACAACACCATGATTGTGGTCACCCACGAAATGGACTTTGCCAGAAGCGTGGCCGACGTGGTGATCTACATGGCGGACGGTGTCATCGAAGAAATCGGCACCCCGGAGGAAGTCTTTGGCAATCCCAGAAGCGAAAAAACCCGCAGCTTCATCCGGGGCACCCAGCAGACATTCTGACGGTGGCTGCCATGACAAAGGAAGAGAAGCTCGCACAGCTGTATACCCTGATTGCCAGCATCCAAAACCCGGAAGAGGTACAGGCGCTGTTTGACGACCTGTGCACCCGTAAGGAAGTGGAGAATATGGCAGAGCGGGTCTTTGCCGCCCGGCTGCTGCTGGCGGGAAACACCTATGCCCAGGTAATGGCCCAGTCCAACATTTCCTCCGCCACCCTGAGCCGTGTCTCCCGGTGCGTCCAGTACGGAAAGGGTTATTCCAAGCTGCTGAAATAATACGATCGGCATCCTATGCCGCCGCTGGCCGCTTAAACAGCGGCCTGATAAAACGGTTTTGATACGATTCCAAAAAACAACAATCCCGCAAAACCCGGAGCTTTCTGCTCCGGGTTTTGCTTTGTATTGCCATACTGGCATTGCGTGTCCGGTTGAACAGCCGCAGCGCCCGATCCTTCCATACACAAGCCCCCAAGGCGGTTGCCTTGGGGGCTTGTTGGGACTTATTACGGGTTGACAGTCAGCTTGAAGCTTGCACTCTTGCCGGAGCCATCCTGGGCAGCGGCCTTAATGGTCACAGTGCCCTTCTTCTTGGCTGTGATTGTCACTACGCCATCTTCGCCTACAGTCACATCAACGACGGCATTGCTGGCGGGCGTCCACTTCACATCGGAAGAGGCCTCCCCGATGGGATACACCACTGCGGTCAGTTCCACGGTTTCACCCACGGAAATGGTTTCCACGCGGTTGTTCATCACACGTCCGCCGCTCATAATCGAGACGGTGGTGGCCATGGGATAAACTGTCAACGTAATTTCACCAACTGTACCGAAACCATCCTGTGCCTCTGCATAGATGGTTACCTGCTTCTGCTCATACACCTTGCCTGCCTTGACCTGGCCGCTGGTGCTGACCGTTGCGATGGAGGGATCGCTGCTGACCCAGGTTACCTTCTTATTGGTGGCATCCGAGTCCACAGTGGCAGTCAGGTTGATGGACTTGCCGGAGTACAGCTTCTGCCCCGCAACCTTCTGCTGCACATCGACGCTGGTCACGGCCTTCACCGCCTTCAGTGTTACCTTGGCGCTAACGGCCAGTTCGTCAATGGTGCCCGTAACAGTGATGGTTGTGCTACCCAGCGTTCCGGTAAAGACCAGATTATCGTTTGCATCGAAGTCAGCCACCTTGGTATTGCTGCTGCTCCACTGGGCATTATATTCCTCACCGGATACATATGTCCCATCATACTCAGATCCAGGGACAGAAACGTAGGTCTGCACCGACAACTCGCTGGCAGGGAGTACCCCATCGCCCAGCAGATTCACGGGGATGTTCACCGTTCCGGAGCACTTCATTCCGCTCTGATAAATGCTCGTCTGGTACGGCTGCTTGGGACGGATGGTGATATCGACGTAATCATCCAGCCAGTAGTCATCCTGCGAGCTTGCAAATACTCTGACCTTTACATTTTCCGTCACATTCTTTGCGGTCAGCTTACCGCTGGAACTGATGGTTGCAGCATCCGAACCGTAGATCAACTCTTCCTTGCCGGTATCCGGATCGGTCACCACCTCGTAGACCTCCCACCACACCTTCTGGTTGGTGGCCTTGATGGTCTCGTCCTCGTCCGCCCACACAGATGCCTTCAGGCTCAGAGACTGCCCGCTGCGCAGATCCCGTGTGGTCGGCTCAGCAATCGTAACATGGTCCACATAGTAACGTACCGTCAGCACGGCGGTAGCCGTCTGCGTCTTTCCATCTTCTCCCAAGCACTTAGCGGTAAGCGTAGTGGTTCCTGGGGCTACAATGCTCAGGACACCATTGTCAATGGACGCCACCTTGGCATTGCTGCTGGTGATCGTGCAGCCTTCCAAAATCGAGGTGTACTCTTCACTTGTTCTGTTGAACCACGCGCCTCCAATCTCATAGCTTTCGCCCGGCTGCATCCATTCCTGATTCTCCATGGGTCTGAACCAGGTCGAAATGACTTCGCCGTTTTCATCCAGCGTGCTTCCGCCGATGGTAATTGCCAGCGTATTCTCCTGCTTGGGCTGAATGGTCAGCGGGATCTCTCCCAGAACCCAATTCTCCTCAGACGCAGCAACCGCATATACCTGCACATTGTTCGCAACGGCCTTGACAGTCAGCTTACCGCTGGAGCTGATGGTTGCGGCGCTGGAGAGCCATTCCCAGGTGCTGCCATTTTCCGTGTACCGTTCAACCACATTCCAGTAGACCTTCTGATTGGTTGCGGGGATCGTGCAGTCCTCATCCGACCAGGTTGTTGCCTTCAGGGAAAGGGTCTGCCCGCTGTACAGAATGCCGCTCTCCGGAAGGTTGACCGCTTCAACGGTTACAGCGCGCACGGGCTTGACAATGGTGACCTGCACCGTTGCCTGCTTCCGGGAGCCGTCGGTGGTCTTGAAGGTCACCTTCACCTTGCCGGCATTCAGCGGCGTAAGGACGCCAGTTTCCTTATCAATGGTTGCGAGCTTGGTGCTGCTGACGCTCCATTCGCCTTCGGTCATTGCGCCCTCGGGGAAGCACACTGCGTCAAAATCAATGGTGCCGTTGGTAATATCCCAATCGTCCAGCGCTTCCATCTGGGCGCCAATGGGCTTAATGGTGACGGCATCCACTGCGGGATGCAGCGTAATCTGCACTTCATCGGACACTTCCGGGTTGGCCTTAACTGTAGCCTTAACGGTAATGGTGGTAGACACAGAAACCGGGTAGGTGGTCAGGGTGCCGTTGGTGCTGATGGCTGCGTAGGGGATGGAATCATCGCTCAGGCTCCAGAGGATGGTTCTGTCCGTCAGTTCCTTGTTCGCTGCCACGTCCGTGGTCAGCACAATCTTGCCGCCGCCGCACACATGAATCGTATCTGTCTGCTCATCATAACCGGGCACATTTTCCTTCAGGATATGCACAGCCTGCGCCAGCTTGGCAATCCGGAGGGTTACCTTCGCGGACTTGTTGCTGCCATCAGCGGCGGTAGCGGTCACAGTAACGGTGCCGGTCTTTCCGGTCTCAGCAGGTGTCACCATCAGCTCCGTGGTTCCGTCCTCGTTAACTTCTTCATAGGTCACATAGGTTCCCTTGGTATCGCTGACCTTCCAGGTAACTGCCTGTCCGGCATCGTCAGGAGCAATATCCGCGCGGAAGGTATAGGATTCCGGCCGGGAATCATCATTCAGGTCAATAAAGTACTCGCCATTGGTGGCATCCTCGCCGTTCACAAATACGGAAACAGAACTCGCCTTGGGAATCAGCGTCACAGTATACTCCGCGGGCGTGGCTTTGCCGTCCTTGGAAGCGGCAACCACGACAATCGCATGCTTTTCCGTAATTGCCGTCTTTGCGGTGAGCCTGCCGCTGGCGGAAATCGTCGCAAACTCGCTGTCGTCCCCATTCTTCAGACTCCAAACGATGGAAGTCTTGGTGAGATTGGAGGGAGACAGGCTGGCTTTCAGGGTTGCGGATTTGCCAGCAAGGAGCGTGGTGGGATTGCTTTCGTCGAGTACAACCGCGTAGGTATTTTCAAAGATAATGTCCTCGCCAAAATTGTCGACAATCTCTTCCCAGCCATCCGCGTCGCCGGGATAGGTCACGGTAACGTCCGTCAAACCGTCGAACGCATTGTCCTCCATTTCAGGAGCGTCACCGGTAAACACGAACTCCGTACCGTCACCGCAGCCGGTGAGGGCGTCGCCGCAGACCAATACCAGTCCCGCGGGGAAGGTAACCTCGTCAATGCCGGTACAGCCGGCAAACGCGCCGTAGTGGATTGCCTGCACGTCGCCAGGAACCGTGTATTCCCCGGAAACCGTGGGCACAACGGCGTACAGGTTGATGGTCCCATCCAGATCCTCCCGCACAATGGCTTTGCCGCCATCCACGACGGAATAACCGTAATCGTTGTCATTGGGGAAGGCAAAGGTTTCCAGGCTGGTGCACTCGCCGAAGGAGCCGGTGAAGTACATCAGGCTCTGGGGCAGGTTCACTGTGGTAACATTGCTCAGACCATCAAAGGCGTGAGCGCCGATGGTGATGCCGGCCTGCATATCGATAGTGGTGATGCTGCTTGCCTGAGAAGCCCAGGGAGCGGGATTCTCGGCAGTATAGCTGAGCATCATGCTGCCTTCACCACCATTTGGCTCGTAGATAGTCAGGACGCCGCCCTCGACCTTCCACATCAGGGCGTTGAACTGGCCGCACACGCCGCTCTCCACAGAGGGATAAACGCCATTCCAGGTGATGCCGGTTGCGCCGAAATACTCCTCCTGCTGCAAATCACCCCAGACAGGATACTGTACAGGATAACTCACGGTGATATCGGACAGGCCAAGGAACGCATCCTCCTGAAGATCAGGTGCATCCCCTGTAAATACAAACTCCGTACCGTCGCCGCAGCCGGTGAGGGCGTCGCCGCAGACCAATACCAGTCCCTCGGGGAAGGTAACCTTGTCAATGCCGGTACAGCCGGCAAACGCGCCGTAGTGGATTGCCTGCACGTCGCCAGGAACCGTGTATTCCCCGGAAACCGTGGGCACAACGGCGTACAGGTTGATGGTCCCATCCAGATCCTCCCGCACAATGGCTTTGCCGCCATCCACGACGGAATAACCGTAATCGTTGTCATTGGGGAAGGCAAAGGTTTCCAGGCTGGTGCACTCGCCGAAGGAGCCGGTGAAGTACATCAGGCTCTGGGGCAGGTTCACTGTGGTAACATTGCTCAGACCATCAAAGGCGTGAGCGCCGATGGTGATGCCGGCCTGCATATCGATAGTGGTGATGCTGTCGCGCTGGTCGTACCAGGGTGCGGACGCAGGTTCGTAGTCGGTCATGGGGCCGCCATCAGGACCGATGGGGGCATAGATGATCAGCGTGCCATCTTCAATCTTCCACGCCAGATCCTGGCCGCAGTAATTATGGTCTTCTCCAATAGTGAAGAACAGCTCTTCAGGCCATGTAATGCTGTTGGCTCCATAATTGCCAGCCAGGGCCACATCCTGCCAGCCCCCGTCAATGAGGCAATCCACGGTGATATTGAAACCAGCAAACGCCAGCTTTTCAATATAGGGCGGTTCAATGCCCCGGAAGGTCAGGGTCAAATCCGAATTGCACCCATCCAGAGCGCCCTCCTGAAGATGCCGGAAGGTATCCGGGAAGATAATCGTCTGGATACTGTCGCAGCCCGTCAGCGCGCCGGGAAGAATCGCCGAGGTCTGGCCAGGCAGATACAGCGTCTCACCCGCGCCGGGGGACACGACTACCACCAGAGGGCCAAAGCTGGCAGTTTTCTGGAGGATGGTTGCTCCGGCACCGTAATAGACCGTGCTCTCACCCCAGAAGGAAGTCAGCTGGGTGCATCCTGCGAACGCGCCAGCCCCAATCTCCTCCAGATCGCCGGACAGCCTGAAGGTTGTCAGCTCACTCAGGCCGTAGAACGCATTTTCGCCGATATTCCGGCAGGAATTCAAGTCAACTTCCGTAATGTTCTCTCGATGCACATCCCAAGGGGCATTGCCCTCGGCATAGCTATCCATATACGCAACCTCGTCCGGATTATTTGCGGAAATGGTCAGGGTATTCGTCTCTGCGTCAAAATCCCAGAGCAGATTAAAGCCGCAAACGCCACTGGTGGGCGTCTCGCCCTCCTTGACCCAGACAAGCGTGCCGCCGTACATGTTCGCGATCACATCGTCAGTCCAGGTCCCATTCTCCGCAGGATAGATCACGTTGGCAGACACATCGCCGAATGCGTTATCCCCGATGATCGGAGCATTTCCCGTGAACCGGATGGTGGTTACCGTGCACTGGTAGAGCGCATAGTCCTCCAGCTCTGTCACCGTTGCCGGAATCACCAGTGTATCGCCGATGTACCGCCAGCTGAGTGCATTTGAGCCGATGGTGGTTACGCTGTCGGGAATGGTGCAGGCGGCGCCTTTGGCAGTGGTAATCAGCGTAACCTTGTCACCTTCCGTTTTAATGACAGAGGTTTCGTCCACTACGGAAAAGCCATTGGCATTTCCTTCGGGGAACGCAATGGAGGTCAGATTATACAGCGGGGAGAAATCATTGCTGGAAAGCTCCTCCAGATCCTTGGGCAGATTGATGTGGGTAACATTTGCCAGATCGGCAAATATGGTACTACCGCCGATGGAGAGACCCGCGTTCATGTCAATGGAGGTAATCTGATCCCGGTAACGATACCAGGGTGCATCGCCGTAGTTATAAGCGGTGATACCTCCGCAGGATTGCTCGGGGTCGACGGCATCAATGCTGAGAACACCGGTATCCGCGTCAAAGCTCCAGCTCAGATTGTCACCACAGGTGCCTTCCGTGGCAGGCTCTACGGCGTCCCATGTAATGTTGCTTCCACCGTAATCCAGGCCGGCAACACTTTCCCAGCCGTTTGCGTCAGAATAGTAGTGAATCGTAACGTCGTCTAACCCATTAAACGCATTTGCGGACAGTCTGGGTGCGTCGGCCACAAACGTTATGGATTCCAGCTTGGAGCAGCCGGCAAACACACTGTCGGCAAACGTCGCCGATTTATAAACAGTGACAGTTTTCAGGCTGTCGCAGTTGATAAAGGCATTGTAGTCGACCGTCACATCCATCTTGAATGCCAGGTCAGTTACCTGGCAGCCCCGCAATGCGCCGGTGCTGATGTACCGGAACCAGGAGGTATAGTCCGAGTATGGTTCCGCTGCCGGAGCAAGCGCGCACAGCCGCCGGGAACCGTCGCTGGCAGACTCATCCACGATCTCGGATCCATAGTTGACTCCATCGTCACCTGTCAAGTAGAAATCCACGGCAAAGCCGGCTTCATTTCCCTGGGGGAAGCAGAAGGATGTCAAGCTGGTACAACCCTCAAAGGCATCTTCAAAGGACACAAGACATTTCGGCAGTTTCACCAGGGTCACCTTGCTCAGGCCGTAGAACGCACCTGAGCCAAACCAGTAACCTGCCTGCATGTCTACCGTGGTGATACTGTCACGCTGACTATACCAGGGTGCATCGCCCTTGGCGTAGTCCTCGATTTCGCCGAATTCCTCTGCGGTAGCATAAATGGTAAGGGTGCCGTCCTCAACCTTCCACGCCAAATTCTCGCCGCAGGTATTTGCTTCGTCACTCATCACAGTCATGGCGGACTCGGTTGCTTCCACGGTGGATTCCACCGGCACTTCCGTTTCAGCCGTGGTTTCCGGGACTGTGGGAGCTTCCGTCTCCGCCGTGGTCTCCGGAATCGTGGGAGCTTCCGTTGCCGCAGTGGTTTCCGGAACTGTGGGAGCTTCCGTTGCCGCAGTGGTTTCCGGAACTGCGGGAGCTTCCGGCACATCCTCCGCCAGCGCCTGAACAGGCAGCATGGACACGAGCATGGTCAATGCCAGAAGCAGGGACAGTATGCGCTTTTTCATCATAAATCCTCCTTCAAATAGCCATAACCTGAAGTTTAACTATTTGTTCATAATATAACATAAGTATTTGGAAAGATCAACCAATAACTTACTTTTCATTTTGCTATATTTGTGAAAATCGTTGTTTCTGTCTGCCCCATAAAAAATTGACACATTTCTCTTAAAAACATCGCTTTCTTTTTCTGCGGCAATCCGCTACAATAGAAACAGAATCAAAAAGGAGGCAACCTGTATGCGCAAACCAACCGCGATTGTATATACATCCAACACCGGCTACACCCGGCAATACGCCGAACTGCTGGGCGAAAAAACCGGCTTGCCCGTGTATTCTCTGGAGGACGCCGGAAAAACGCTGCCGGAGCAAAGTTCCATTGTGTATCTGGGCTGGCTGATGGCCGGAAAGGTGCAGGGCTATGCCAAAGCCGCCAAAGCCTTTTCCGTGGAAGCCGTCTGCGGCGTGGGAATGGGCGCCACCGGCTCCCAGATGCAGGATCTGCAAAAGGCCAACGCCCATCCCGATGGTCTGCCGGTGTTCACATTGCAAGGCGGCTTTGATCTAAAGCGTCTGCGGGGCGTCTACAAGCTGATGATGACCGTCATGGCAAAAACCGCCGGAAAAGGACTGGCCAGAAAGGAAAACCGCACCCCTGACGAGGATGCCATGCTGGATCTGCTGCTGAACGGCGGCAGCCGGGTCAGTGCAGAGAATCTGGCGGCGGTGCTTGCATGGTACGAGGGTGTATGCCAATGAAACTTCTTACCAATGCACTGCTGAAATTTCTGTCCGGCGTACTGGTAACCGCGCTGGTGCTGTTTTTGCCAGCGGGCACCTGGCAGTATCCCGGCGGCTGGCGATTCTGTGCCCTGCTGTTTTTGCCCATGCTGGTGCTGGGCGGAGTGCTGTACTGGAAAGCACCGGAACTGCTGCAAAAACGGCTGAACACCAAAGAAACCGACAAAGCCCAAATGGGTGTGGTTGCTGCGGCGGGCGTACTGTTCGTGGCAGCCTTCGCAGCCGCAGGTCTGGATTTTCGGTTTGGCTGGACCCGGGTGCCCGGGTGGCTGGTGTGGGCGGCATCCCTCCTTCAGCTTGCCGCTTACGGCCTGTACGCCGAGGTTCTGCGGGAGAACGCCTACCTGTCCCGAACGGTGGAAGTGCAGGAAAACCAGAAGGTGATCGACACTGGGCTGTACGGCATTGTCCGGCATCCCATGTACACCGCCACGATTTTGCTTGCCCTCGCCATCCCTTTGGTTCTCGGCTCCTGGATTTCCTTCCTGCTCATGCTGCCCTACCCGGCGATTATTGTGTTCCGGATTCGCGGGGAGGAACGGCTGCTGGAAGCGGAACTGGAAGGATACATTGACTACAAGCAGCGGGTGCGCTATCGCCTGATCCCCTTCCTCTGGTAAAAGACCAGAGGGATTGCGTCCTTCCCGGGGGCATCCCGGCACTTCTCCAAAAGAATAAACCTGGGTTCCGGCAATCAGCCGGAACCCAGGTTTTATATGTCTGCGTGTTCCGTTTCTTCTGCCCGCAGACCGCAGAGCTTTCACAACAGGAACTCCCGCCGCATAGGATGGATGAGAAAGGAAGTGCATACCATGAATTCTTCTCGACCCATGGATACCGGCCGCAAACCCGGAAGCGACCCGGGTGCGGTTCCCTTCACCGCAAGCCTGTCCCGGCTGGCACGGCAGAACGCGGATTTCCGCAGGGTAATCTGGACGGGAAATCACTTACAGCTGACCGTGATGGACATTCCGCCCTGCGGGGAAATCGGCTTGGAAATTCACCCGGAAACGGACCAGATGCTTCGGGTGGAAGCCGGGCGTGCCATCGTCCGCATGGGAGCCAGCCGGGAGGCTCTTGATTTTCAGCGCAGCATCAGCGAAGGAGACGCCATCTGGATCCCCTGCGGTGTCTGGCACAATGTTACCAACGCCGGCTCCTGCCATCTGAAGCTTTCCTCCCTGTATGCGCCGCCCCAGCACCCCAGAGGCGCCGTCCACCATACACAGGCAGACGCGGAAAAAGCGGAATCATAAAATAACGCCGGACGCGGTATCCCCGCGCCCGGCGAAAAGGCATTATTTTCTGTTCTGCCGTGCCCGAACCTGAATCATCTGTCCGGCAATGGAAATGGCAATCTCCGCCGGCGTCTCCGCGTCGATATCCACGCCAATGGGCGTAGTCACGATGTTCAGTTCCTCCTCCGTCAGGCCGTATTCCTGCTTCAGCACCTGCCGAACCCCGGCTGCTTTCTTCCGGCTGCCGATCACACCCACATAGCAGGGTTTGCAACGGAGCACCTGGGCCTGCACCACAGCATCGTAAGCATGTCCCCGGGTCATGACGCACACATAGTCCTCCGGGCCGATGTGCACGCTGTCTGCGATTTTTTCAAAGTCCACCAGCTTCACTTCCTCTGCGGTGGGGAACAGTTCCCGTCTGGCAAATTCCGCCCGGTCGTCCATAACCACACAGCGGAACCCCACATGGGTGAGCACCGGTTCCAGCTCCTGGGCAACGTGACCGCAGCCGAAAATGTAAGCCCGTCCCGCGCCGTTAATCTGCTCCACACAGAACCGTTCCCCATCCAGCGCCACCACCTTGGGCTGGGTGGACAGGTGTTCCGCCATCCACTCCGGAACCGGGCTTCCAAAAAAGCCGTGCTGCTTCGTATAAAGGCTCAACGCGCCACCGTTTCCGATGTTAGACAGCAGCCACAGCGCCTGCCCGGCTTCAAAGAATCGCTCTGCCGCCCGGGCAATGGCAAGGGTCTGGGGATCGCCCTCCGGAATATAGTGGAAAAACACGTTAACCGCGCCGCCGCAGATCATGCCCAAATTCTGGACATCGTCCCGGGTCAGAGAGAAGTCCTGCTGACCGGAAACCTTCTTTTCCAGCACCTGCAAGGCGATCTGTTCGGATCGGTACTCCACCGCGCCGCCGCCAATGGTACCGCAGATCCGCCCGGATTTTCCCACCAGCATCCGCGCCCCAGCGCCTCTGGGCGTGGCACCAGAAGATGCGGTAACGGTTACCAGCACCAGCGCCTCGCCGCCGGTCAGGGCACGTTCCATGTTTTTCAGCAGATTTCTCATGCAAAACACCTCTGTTTCGTTGTTATCAGTACCTTCCGAAGGTGCAGTTCGGCCAGTGGCAGGCCTTGCACATCTGGCACAGGCCACCGTCTCCCAAGCCGATCAGTTCTTCCTTCGTGATTCTGTCTCCCGCGAAAATCTGGGGAAGCAGCACGTCGAAAATGGTGGTGGGGGTCTTAATGGCCGCGCCGGGAACGCCCAGAATGGGCACGTCCCCCAGATACGCCACCAGCGTCATATTTCCCGGCTGGGCAGGCACGCCGTGGGTGACAATTTCCGCCCCCAGCTGCCGCACGGCCGTGGGAGTCAGGTCGTCTGGATCCACGCTCATACCGCCGGTAAAAATCAGGAAATCCGCGCCCTTTTCCAAATGGGCCTTGGCTGCGTCTACAATCATGTCCAGATCATCGTCACAAATGGTGATGCCCAGGATTTCAGCAGGGTACTGCTTCATTTTCGCCCGAACTACCGGTTCAAACTTATCCTTTATCCGTCCAGAATAGACTTCGGAACCGGTAATCACCACCCCGATTTTTCTGGGCTGATAGGGCCGCAGATCCAGAAGCGTTTCCGCGGCGCACAAAGCTTCCGCCTCCTCAATCTGCTCCTTCTTGGTCACCAGAGGGACAATGCGCATGGACGCCAGCCGCGCACCCACCTCCACCGGATAGTGATCCGGCAGAGTGGAGATGGTGATGTCGCCGATGGAATTGATTCTGTGAAGCAAAGCGGTATTCACCCGCAGCATGCCCCGCTGGTCGGCAAACAGCAACACCTTGCCCTCGGCCGGCTCGGTATAGTGCGCGCCCGCTACCGGCGCCATAGCCGCCATGCGCCGGGCGCAGTCATCCTCGTGCAGCTCTCCGGCGTTTTCCTCCCAGACAAACACCGTGCGCTTGCCGATGTTCAGCATGTGCTCCACATCCTCCTCCCGGATGATGTGCCCACGCTTGAAGGCAACGCCCTTGAACCCGTCGTTCATCTCGGTAATGTCGTGGCACAGCTCCATGCCGATTGCGTCGCGTACATTGATTTTCTTCATAATGGCAACCTTTTCCTTTTACTTTTAGTCTCTCAGAAGCAGCAATGCTTCCGGCGGCAGGCAAACGCCGACCTCCTGGGATCGGAGTTTGCGCCAAATTTCCTTATCCATTTCCCAGCCGATGGGGCTGGCGCAGTCACTGTTTTTGGGCTGCAGCATGACCGTATAGGAGAAGGGATTCTCAATCTCCCCCGCCACCCGGCAGCGGAAGCCATTTTTTCCCGGGCCCGGGCGAATGTCGTGCATTCGGATGCCGATGGCCTTCGCATCCTTCGGGATGCCGGGCACTTCCAGCGCCATATCCCAGTCCGTTGCCCACACCTGACCGTTTTCCAGAATTTCCATCCCGGAAATATTCTTGCAGCCGGTGAGGATCGCGCCCTTTCGGGTCTGGGGATTGGCAAATACCTCTGATCTGGTTCCCGTCACCTCGACAGCGCCGCCATCCATGATGGCAATGCGGTCCGACAGCCGGAATACCTCGTCCCGGTCGTGGGACACCAGCAGCACGGTTTTTCCAAAATTCGCGATGACCTGCCGCACCTCCTGCTCCAGCTTGAAGCGAAGATGACTGTCCAGCGCGGAAAATGGCTCGTCCAGCAGCAGAATCCGGGGATTGGACACCAGAATCCGCGCCAAAGCCGTGCGCTGCTGCTGTCCGCCGGACAGCTGATGGGGATACCGGTTTGCCAGTTCCGCCAGGCCAAAGCTGTCCATCATGGCGCTCACTGCGGCCTCCCGCTTCTTTTTGTCCGGCTCCCGGACGGTTCCTGTCCGGATATTCTGCAAAACTGTCATATTGGGAAACAACGCGTAATTCTGGAACATCAGCCCCGTCCGCCGCTGCTGGGGTGTCAGGTTGATACCCCGTTCTGAGTCGAACAGAACCATATCGTCCACAACGATCCGGCCCCTGTCCGGTCTTTCAATACCCGCGATACATTTCAGCGTCATGCTCTTGCCGCAGCCGGAAGCGCCCAGCAAAGACAGCGTTTCGTCCCCGGCCTCCAGATTGACCTTCAGATGAAAGGAACCAAGGGTCTTTTCGATATCCACAAAAACGGACACCTACACCCCTCCTTTCTGCTTATCCCGGCGCTTTTCCAGCATATTTACCGCCAGCAGCACCACAAAGGAAATGGACAGATTCACCAGAACCCACCGGAACGCGGCACCGTCGTCGTTGGTACGCCAGAGCTGATAAACGGTCGTGGAAATGGTGGCAGTTCTGCCCGGGGTATAGCCGCAGATCATGCTGGTGGCGCCGTACTCGCCCAATGCCCGGGCAAAGGCCAGCACCGTGCCGGCGAGAATGCCCTGACGACAGTAGGGCATCCGAATGCGCCAGAATATGTAAGTGTTGCTCAGTCCCAGAGACTGGGCGGAATAGGCCAGCGTCTCGTCAAAGGACTCAAAGGCGCCCCGGGCAGTGCGGTACATCAGCGGAAAAATCACCACCGTGGTGGCAAAGATCGCCGACCACCAGGTCATGGTCAGTTTCAGATTGAACACCTGCAGAAACCATGCGCCGATAATCCGCTTGGGGCCCAGCACCCGCAGCAGCAGGTAGCCCACCACCGTAGGCGGCAGTACCAGCGGCAGCGTAAGAATCACATCCAGTACGCCCTTCACCAGCCGGGGGGTTTTGGCAATGTAATAAGCAGCAAAGATCCCCACAAAGAAAATAATCCCCGTGCTGATCAGTGCAATCCGTATAGAATTATACAGAGGAAACCAATCCATAGCTTCCCTCCTTATTTTTATATATGCTTATCGACTTAACGCAGCAAGTGGGCAACTGCTGTTTGGCAGTTTCGCTGCAGGGAGAATTGAAAGTTGACAGTGGAAAGTGGAAAGTTATGGTTTCCTCTTCGGGAATGATTGAAAACAGTTTTGGTACAAAGCCATTCAGAGTTTTCTATTTCAAATTGTCCCGCAGGGACTCCTAAACTTTCCGCTTTCAATTTTCAACTTTCAACAACTCAGCTGCGTGAACCCGATAAGCATTTTTGTATATATACAATGCTGAAACAGGCGGGCAGAACTGCCCGCCTGTGCGGTTATTTTCATCATTATGCCATGGGTGTAAAGCCGACAGAGGCAAATACCTCATCGCCGGCGTCGCTGGTCAGATAATCCAGGAACGCCTGCGCTGCGTCGGGATTCTTGGAAACATTCAGAACGGCAGCAGGGTAAATAACCTGACCGCACATCTCAGCGGTGGCAGTGTCCACAACGGTCAGCCCGGCGGAGTAAGCGTCGGTCTGATAGATGATGCCGCAGTCCACGGTGGCCTCGCTGACCTGGGTCGTGACCTCCTTCACGTTGGAGCCGTAGGTGATGGAACCGGCAGCAGCCAGATCTTCCTCGGACAGCTCAAAATAGGCCAGGATCTTCTGGGTATACTGACCCACGGGAACGTCCGCATTGCCCATGGCAAGCACGATGTTGCCTTCCTTCAATCCGGCGATCAGATCGTCATAGGAGTTGATACCCGCAGGATTGCCCTCGGGAACCGCCAGCGCCACCTTGTTCTCCAGAATGTTGAACCGGGTGCCCTCCAGGACAAAGTCCAGGCCCTCGGTATTGACTTCGGGATTTGCAGTAATATCCAGCTGGTTCATCTGCTTCTGACCGGCAGAAATGAAGATGTCGCAGTCCGCGCCCTCCTGAATCTGGGTCTTCAGGGTACCAGAAGAGTCAAAGTTAAATACGATGGAAACCTCAGGATGCTCCGCCATGTACTGATCGCCCAGCTTCGTCATGGTTTCGGTCATGGAAGCGGCGGCAAATACGATCAGCTCCACCGGCTCCGCAGGGGGCTCTGTCTCAGGCGCTGCCGTCTCAACCGGCGCAGCAGGGGCGGCTGTGGTTACGGTTGGCTCGGTTTTCGTGCCGCCGCAGCCTGCGAGCAGGCACAACGTCATGCACAGAACCGTCAATAATGCAATCAGCTTTTTCATATTCATTCCTCCGTTTGCAGATAGATCCGCATGTTTTCGTCAAAATGCTGTATTCAGGCCTGTTAATACACAGAATAAACCATCAAAACAGAAATGTATGTTGTCACGGCAACATTTTTGTGCTAAAATAGAAATAATCCCTGAAAACC
Organism: Faecousia sp.; assembly: GCA_051867285.1. Classification (GTDB taxonomy): domain Bacteria; phylum Bacillota; class Clostridia; order Oscillospirales; family Oscillospiraceae; genus Faecousia. The sequence continues at coordinate 39,203 of JBJDYL010000004.1, forward strand.
CGACATAACAGGAGCGATGCACTATGGATGAACTGCGGAATCTGCTGAAACGAACAGATTTATTCTCCGGTTTTCCGGATGAGGTACTATTAACGGATATTTTGCCCCATGGGCAGCTTCAGGAATACCGGAAGGGCCAATTTCTGATCGAACCACAGCAGTGTTTCGACCGGTTTGCCGTGGTGCTGTCCGGCAAGATACACATCATGCACATCTTCCCCGAGGGAAACTACAGCCTGATGTCCGCTTTGACTGCCGGAGATCTTTTGGGCGCCGATCTGATCTGCACCCGCACCCAGATTTCCCCCTACCACGCCATTGCGGCGGCGCCCTCCCGGGTTGTGTATTTTCCAGCGGCGCTGCTGACCGAACCTGGCTGCCTCCGGGAAGTATGGCGGCAGGAGGCTCTGAACCGGCTGCTGCGGCTGATTTCCACGGAAAACATGAAGAAAGAATACCGTTTGGCAATTCTGTCCCAGAAGGGGCTGCGGGAACGGATTCTCACCTACTTAACCATGCAGTCCGCCCGTCTGCGGAAAACCACCTTCGCCATTTCCTTTTCCCGGGAAGAACTTGCCGCCTTTCTCTGTGTCAACCGCAGCGCCTTGTCCCATGAGCTGAGCCGGATGCAGCAGGAAGGAATCCTGCGTTTTCATAAAAATGTGTTTACGCTGGAAACTCCCTCCGATTCCCGGCTCCGATCGGGGATTCTGGAGGGACCATAAAACGGCATTGTGTACGCACCTCGTTCCAAATTCTGCTTTTGTTGGCTTTCATTCACACTTATAGCTTTTTCGTTCCGGGAAAAGCTATGGTTGCGGAAAGAAAAAGTCGTTTTCTCCGGAAAGCGGCCTGCTTTCCGGAGAAAAACCACAAAAGGAGAGAATCGAAATGAGCAACAACAGCAATCGAATCAACGTTCCTCAGGCCAAGCAGGCGATGGAGCAGTTCAAGATGCAGGCTGCCAACGAGGTTGGCGTCAACCTGACCAACGGCTACAACGGTCACCTGACCTCCCGGGAGG
>JBJDYL010000005.1:0-2811 GCA_051867285.1 Faecousia sp.
CCTCCACTGCGGTGGTCAGGCAGCGCATAACGCCTTCGGTGATCTTCATCACACGCTCCAGCTCTGCGGGGAACTCGGGCTTGGACTCCAGGTTCATCAGAACGTAGTAGCCTTCGTTCAGGTCATTGATTTCGTAGGCCAGGCGACGCTTGCCCCACTCGTCAATGCTCAGCAGAGTACCCTCCGCCTCCACCATTGCCTTGAACTTTTCCACAAGTGCTGCGATGCCCTCCTCGCCCTGGGCAGGGTCGATGATGTAGAGCACCTCATACTTACCGGTGATCTTAGCCATGTTGATTGCACCTCCTTTTGGACTTTTGGCCCCCGGTCGCGCCGGGAGCAAGGATTGTCCGCATTCGCAGACCGGATCATTCTAATGTATTTTATGGAAAAAGTCAAGTATTTTTTCAAGAAAATTCGGTTTTTGTACAATAATATACTGTTGAGCGGGTGATGATACCGAGCTACACCCAGTGGCATAACGATTAAAGACCACGTTGCGCACGCATTGCCCGCAGCCGCTGGCTGCCGATACCGAGCTATACCCAATGGCGCAGCGATAATAGACCACCCGGGCACGCATTGGCTGGCCGCCCTGCGATCTATGCGTCTTTTCCTGTAGGAGAGGGTAACGATACCGAGCTATACCCCAATGGCGCAGCGATAGTAGACCACCCGAGTACGCATTGGTCGGCGGCACTGCCGCTCCCGGATGGCGTCAATAATAATAACGAGGGAACGAAACCGAGTAAAACCCAATGGCGTTACGAAACCAGACCACCCGGGCACGCATTGGCTGGCCGCCCTGCGGCCGCAAATGTTAAAGAATAATTCAAATTCAACCCATTGACTTTTTTAGCACTCTCTGGTATAGTGTGCTTAGCACTCAAAGAGAATGAGTGCTAACGAGAAAGGAGGAGTTGGAATGGAACTGACCGAACGGAAAAAGAAGGTTCTGCGCTCTGTGGTGGATCTTTATATCCGCACCGCTGAGCCTGTGGGTTCCAAAGCGATTACGGAGCTTCCGGATATGAAATACTCCTCCGCCACCATTCGCAACGAAATGGCAGAGCTGACCGCTCTGGGCTATCTGGAGCAGCCCCATACCAGCGCCGGACGGATTCCTTCCGCCGCAGGCTACCGGCTGTATGTGGATGAGCTGATGATGGATTACCGCTTAAGCATCGACGAAACCAAGTCCATTAACAACGCCATCGAGGAAAAGATGCAGCGTGTGGACAAAATGGTGGAGAAGGTTGCGCGGCTTGTCTCCCAGGCAACGGAGCTTCCGGCGATTTCCGCCGCCTCCCGCTGCGGAAGCGTCAGCGTCAAGCGGTTTGATCTGATCCTGGCTGGGCCGGGCAGCGTAATCCTGGTGCTCATGCTTTCCAATGAGCAGGTGGTCAACAAGCTGATCAAGCTGCCCCTGGCGGCAACGGAAGCGGATCTGAAGCTCTTAAGCGCGGTGCTGAACGCATCCATGACGGATGTGCCGCCGGAGCAGATCACCCCGGAGCAGATGGATAAGGTCATGCGGTCCGCCGGAAACGCGGGTTCGCTGGTGCCGGTGATTCTGGACTTTGTTCAGGAGACCCTGCGGTCCAGCGGCTCCACCAACATGGCAGTGTTCGGACAGTCAAGACTTCTGGGATTGCCGGAGTACCGGGATGTGGACAAAGCCCAGCGGATTATGGCTTCCATCGACGAGGATGCCCTGAGCAATCTCCCTGCGGTGATGGAAAACACCAACGGCACCCGGGTGATCGTCGGACCGGAAAACGTGTCCGAGGAGCTGAAGGACACCTCCGTGGTCATGACGAAATTCGACATCGGCGACGGTATGCAGGGTATGATCGGCGTGGTTGGCCCCACCCGGATGGATTACGCGAAAGTAACCGCAAGGCTTAGCTACTTTGCTGAGAGTTTGTCGAAACTGTTCGCCAAGCCCGAGCAGCCCCAACTTCCCGGCGGCAAAGAGCCGGAGGAAACGAAACAATAGAAATGTCATTGCAATGACATAGGCAATATGGAGGAATGAACGTGGCAGAAGAAAAGAAGATGAAAGAAGATCCTGTTGAGGAAACTCCCGTCCCCGAAGAGGAGCTGGTTCCCGAAGCAGCCGCCGAGGAAGCGGCGCCGGAAACAAACCCCTGGGAGGAGAAATATAACGCAGAGCACGACGCCCACCTGCGGATTGCCGCCGAGTACGACAACTTCCGCAAGCGCACCGTCAAGGAAAAGGACGCCGCCTATGGCAACGGCAAGGCCGACACCGTGGCGAAGATCCTTCCCATTTACGACAATCTGGAGCGGGCGCTGAACCAGCCTACCGAGGACGCCGCCTATAAGAAGGGCGTGGAAATGACCATGACCGAACTGGTGAAGATCCTGAACGGTCTGGGTGTGGAAATCTTCGGTGAGCCGGGAGACAGCTTCGATCCCAACCTGCATAACGCCGTGATGCACACGGAAGATGAGAGCCTTGGCGAAAACGTCGTGGCCCAGGTTTTCCAGAAGGGCTTCAAAATCGGCGAGAAGGTTGTAAGATTCGCAATGGTTCAAGTCGCGAACTAATTGATAATTGACAATGAACAATTGACAATTAAGGAGTGTGCTTCGCACACAGACTTTAAATCATCGCCGAAGGCGATACCACAATTGTCAACTGTCAATTTTCAATTGTCCATTCAATTTGTAAAAACTTATCTTTCAATATATTAGGAGGAAATTTATTATGGCTAAGATTATCGGTATTGACCTTGGTACTACCAATTCCTGTGTTGCTGTGCTGGAAGGCGGCGAGCCTGTTGT
>JBJDYL010000006.1:0-39815 GCA_051867285.1 Faecousia sp.
GAGAAGACCGAGTTCGACGTCATCCTGAAGGCTGCCGGCGCTTCCAAGCTGGGCGTTATCAAGGTTGTCCGTGCCGCTACCGGCCTGGGCCTGAAGGACGCTAAGGATCTGGTTGACAACTGCCCCAAGACCCTGAAGGAAGCCATCTCCAAGGAAGATGCCGAGAAGCTGGTTGCCGAGCTGAAGGAAGCTGGCGCCGAGGCCGAGATCAAGTAAGATATCTCCCCTTAACGTGCTGTGCCGCCGCCAGGAATGGCGGCGGCTTTCCCGTATCACTGCGGTAAGCGTAAATACATGGATACTTCCAGCGGAGGCATCCGTGTCTTTGCGCTTCCCGGAAAGGAAACCCTATGGATCTCGACGCTACCCTTGCAACCATCGTTGACCAGATTCCGGAAAACGTGAATCAGGTCATCGATCAGGCTGTTTCTTATATTCCCGACGAACTGAGCGACGTTATCTGGCATGCTAGATCCTATCTGCCTGTGGAACTGGATCTTGTATCTGCCGCCAAGTTCATGCTGTATTTTACCGCCATTTCCCTGATTCTCGGCGTTCTGGGGCGTCTGGTTCTGGGGAAGCGGTCCAGTCTGAACCATTCCCTATCCTCTGCAATGGGAATCCTGTTCATCTATGCTGTGACGATTGTGGTGTATACCTTCCGTCCGTGGCATCTGGACGCGCTGCTGTCTCCCCTGCCCTTTGCCACCTTCGCCGGCGACTACCTGATTATTCTCCCCATTACCGATGCTCAGTTTCCCGCGCTGTGCACCCAGGTGCTGTCCATGGTAGTGCTGGCATTTCTGGTCAATCTGGTGGACACCTTTGTTCCGAAGGGGAACGGAATTCTCAGCTGGCTGCTTCTGCGGCTGCTGACCATGGCGGTTTGCATGGGGCTGCATCTGGTGGTTCATTGGGCATTCAGCACCTATCTGCCCAACATTCTGGTGACCTATGCGCCCACCATTCTGCTGCTGATTCTGTGCTTTTGCTTGCTGTCTGGCATTGTGAACCTGCTTCTGGGCATGGTGATCGCGGTGGCCAATCCCTTTTTGGGCGCCATGTATACCTTCTTCTTTTCCAACATCGTCGGCAAACAAATCAGCAAGGCTGTGTTCACCAGCGGGATTCTATGTGCCGTCATGTACCTGCTGGATGTCTTTGGCTATACGGTGGTGAGCATCTCTGCCGCCGCGCTGATGACGTACATTCCGCTGGCGCTGCTTCTGCTGGTGCTGTGGTATCTGATTGGCAGCGTACTTTAATTCTTTCCCTCTGCCTTTCGGCAGAGGGTTCTGCATAGATAGAGGTAATTTCCATGAAGTATCTGTCCCTGTTTCTCTGCTGTCTCCTTCTGTCCGGCTGTGCCGCCCAAACCCCAGTGGAGGTTTTTGCTGCGGCTACGGAAGCTCCCGTCCCGGAGACGGTCCCCGACGAAACGGCCGCCCCGACCCTTCCGCCGGAAACCACGCCGCCGGATCCCATTCGTCAGATGATTTCTGATATGTCCCTGGAGCAACGTGTTGGGCAGTTGTTACTTGCCCGGTGCAATCGAAATACAGCTGTTGCGGATATTACGCAGTATCATCTGGGCGGATTGGTGCTGTTCGGTGAGGATTTTCAGGATCAGACCCCTGACTCCATCCGGGAAACCCTGTCTCAATACCAATTGGCGGCAGAAAAGCCTTTGCTGATTGCTGTGGATGAGGAAGGCGGAGACGTTACCCGGATCAGCCGGTATCCTGCATTCCGCCAGCGACGGTTTTCTTCCCTGCGTGTCCGATATGAACGGGGCGGATTGGAAGAGGTACTGGCGGAAGAAGAGGAGAAATGCCGCCTGCTCTCCTCTCTGGGAATCAACGTGAACCTGGGACCGGTTTGCGATATTACCACAGAGCCGGGCGCCTTCCTTTTCTCCCGGTCTTTGGGGCAGGATGCTCAAACCACTTCGGAAGTGATTGCCAGTACAGTGAACCTGATGAACGCATTCTCCATGGGAAGCGTATTGAAGCATTTTCCCGGATACGGCAATAATTCTGACACCCATACCGGCATGGTTACAGACAGCCGCACACTGGAGGAACTGGAAGCATGTGATCTGCTTCCCTTCGCTTCCGGAATTCGGGCGGATTGCGGCGCAGTCATGGTGGGCCACATCATTGCGGAAGCACTGGATGGAGAACTCCCTGCCTCTCTCTCCCCTGCCGTTCACCAGTATCTCCGGGAAACCATGGGCTACACCGGCGTGATTATGACGGATGATCTGGTGATGCAGGCCATTGCTGACCGGTATGGAGCTGGAGAAGCCGCTGTCATGGCAGTTCTGGCAGGAAACGATCTGCTGTGTTCTACGGAATATGCGGCCCAATATGAGGCCGTGCTGGAGGCTGTGCTGGACGGCAGAATTGACATAGACATACTGAACAGCGCTGTCCGGAATGTTTTGGAATGGAAAATTTCTCTGGGGTTAATGGAATAGCATCCTGGGGTCAGGCTTTTTGCCTGACCCCAAATTGATTGTTTTTGGGGGTCGGCCCCAGGGTTCCCCGCAGCAGTGCACAGGAAAACAAAACGCAGTCGCAGATCATTGCCTTTAGTTATTGCGTTTTTCCCGGAAATCCAATATAATGGTTGGGAAGAATGATATGCTGGCCCGGTTGCAGGAAACCAGACCAGGATATGTCCCTCTTATATCCAAAAGGGTACGCCCCAATCGATACATCTTCAAGAATTGAAAGGAGAACTGCAACATGGGTCTGATCAAAGCGGCATTGGGAGCCACCGGCGGTGTACTGGCCGACCAGTGGAAAGAATACTTCTATTGTGATACAATTCCAACCGACACACTGGCGATAAAGGGGCGGAAGCGTTCCGGAAAGCGCTCCAGTAATACCAAAGGCGGCGACAACATCATCTCCAATGGTTCTGTGATTGCCGTTGCTGACGGCCAGTGTATGATGATCGTGGAGCAAGGCAAGGTGGTTGATATCTGCGCCGAGCCGGGCGAATACACTTATGACGCCTCCACGGAGCCGTCTGTCTTTGCAGGCGACCTTGCGGAAAGCGTGCTGGCCGTTTTTTCCAATATCGGCAAGCGCTTTACCTTCGGTGGAGAAGCGCCTAAGGATCAGCGCGTCTACTATTTCAACACCAAGGAACTGATCGGCAACAAATACGGTACGCCCAGCCCGGTTCCTTTCCGTGTGGTGGACAGCAATATCGGGCTGGATGTGGATATTTCCATTCGCTGCTTCGGCGAGTATTCCTATCGGATTGCCAATCCCCTGCTGTTCTACACCAATGTCTGCGGCAATGTGGACAGTGCGTATCAGCGCAGTCAGATCGAAGGGCAGCTGAAAACGGAACTGCTCACTGCCCTGCAGCCTGCCTTTGCCAGAATCTCCGCCATGGGCATCCGCTACAGCGCCCTGCCCGGGCATACCATGGAGCTGGCTCAGGCTTTGAATGAGGTTCTGTCCGCAAAATGGCGAGAACTGCGGGGACTGGAAATTGTTTCCTTTGGTGTATCCAGCGTGAAGGCCTCCGAGGAAGACGAGCAGATGATTAAGGAGCTTCAGCGCACTGCGGTGCTTCGCAATCCTACTATGGCTGCTGCCCGCATGGTGGACGCTCAGGCTGCCGCCATGCAGTCTGCCGCCAAAAACGAGAATAGCGCCATGATGGGGTTCATGGGTATGAATATGGCGAATCAGGCAGGAGGCGTGAGTGCCGCGCAGCTGTTCCAGATGGGTCAGCAGCCTGCCTCCGCGACGAAAGCAGCTCCTGCGGACAGCCCGGACAACAGCTGGAAATGTTCCTGCGGCGCCACGGTCACCGGAAAATTCTGCCCGGAATGCGGGGCCAAGAAACCTGAGCCGAAACCGGCTGCGCCAGGCTGGGTCTGTCCCAACTGCGGTACTGCTGCCACGGGCAAGTTCTGTCCGGAATGCGGTGCGAAAAAACCGGAGCCAAAGCCGGAAGGTTGGGTCTGCGCCTGCGGGGCCGTGAACAAGGGCAAATTCTGCCCGGAATGCGGCGCCAGGAAGCCGGCCGGTGTCCCCCAGTATCGGTGCGATAAATGCGGCTGGGAGCCGGCGGATCCCACCAAACCGCCCAAGTTCTGTCCGGAGTGCGGAGACCCCTTCGATGACGGTGACCGCAAGTAAAACCTTCCGGCTCTGTGGTGACGAATGGTTCCGGCCAGGAAAGAAAGAGGGTCGCTTATGGCAAATCAGATTACCAATTACCAATGTCCAGCCTGTACCGGGCCGCTCCACTTTTCCAGCAGCTCCGGAAAGCTGGAGTGCGAATACTGCGACAGCGTCTTTGATATATCGGAAATCGAGGCGCTTTATGCGGAAAAGGATGCAGCTGCTGCCGCAGCGGGGCAGCAGGCCGACACCGGGAATGAGCCGGAAGAAAAAGCCAGTGATGCCGACGCTGCCCGGAAAACAGAATGGGCCGACGCAGACAGTGAGGCCGATCTGTCGGAATTTTACGAACCGAACACGGACTGGGGCAAAGACGGGGAAAAAATGCGCGCTTACAGCTGTCCTTCCTGCGGAGCAGAATTGCTCTGTGAGGAGACCACTGCAGCAACCGCCTGTCCTTACTGCGGCAATCCCACCATTGTGCCAGGCCAATTTACCGGGGCGCTGAAGCCGGATTATATCATTCCGTTTCAGCTGGATAAGGAATCCGCAATCAAGGCTTTGAAACAGCATTACCGGAAAAACCCCTTCCTGCCCAAGGCTTTTTCCGCCAACAACCATATTGAGGAAATCCAGGGCGTGTACGTCCCGTTTTGGCTGTTTGACACCACGGTGTCGGGAGACGCCACGTTCCACGCCCGCCGGGTTACGGTTTGCCGAACCGGGGATTATGAGGTAACCACCACCCAGCACTATAACGTGATCCGAAGCGGCTGCGCGGACTTTTGCCGCGTCCCGGCAGATGGGTCCCGGAAAATGCCGGATAACTACATGGACTCTCTGGAGCCTTACGATTACGGTGCGCTGAAACCCTTCTCTACTGCGTATCTGCCTGGCTACCTGGCAAACCGGTATGACGTGGATGCCAGCGAGTGCGCCAAACGTGTCGATCTGCGATGCAAGCAGAGCACGGCAGATTTTCTGCAGAACGATGTCACCGGGTATACCTCCCTAAACCTGCTGGATATGCGTGCAGCGATCCAGCACAAAGCGGTACATTACGCGCTTCTGCCGGTGTGGATGCTAACTACCCGGTGGAACGGAAAAAACTATCTGTATGCCATGAACGGTCAGACCGGTAAATTTGTCGGGGAGCTGCCCGTTGACCGGAAGCGATTCTGGGGCTTGACTGCGCTGCTTACCGTCCTGCTTTCCGTACTGTTCGGAATCTGCGGCCTTTCCCGCTGGTTGATTGCTTTCTTTGGGCTGCTGTTTTCATAAGGGGGTGACAGAACATGAAACGAATTGCACGGGTTCTCTTCGCTATGCTGGTTCTGATCTGCTTCTGTCTGCCGGTCTGTACTGCAAAAGCAACAGACACGGTCCCTTATGTTTGTGATACCGTCGGGCTGTTGACGGACGAGGAATGGCTGTCCCTGGAGCAGCAGGCGGCAGACATTTCCGCGCAGTATCAGTGCACCGTATACTTCATTACGGTGGCTGACTATACCGATTATGGGAACGGCAGCATCTATGCGGTTGCCAAGGATCTCTACCGGGACAATGACTTGGGATGGGGGGATGGGGCAAGCGGTGTTATGCTGCTGCTGTCCATGGCGCAGCGGGACTATACGCTGATCGCTTACGGCTACGGGAACACGGCCTTTACGGACTTTGGCAAGGAACATCTGGCGGATCAGTTCCTGGACGACTTTGGGCGCAATGACTGGGCTTCCGGCTGCAAGGATTACCTGGATACCTGTGGGGAACTGCTGAAACTGGCGCAGGATGGAACGCCTTATGACCGGGGCTCCCAGATTGCGTCCTGGCAGGTGCTTGTGGTCAGTCTGCTTCTGGGATTCCCAATTGCGTGGTTGATCTGTTGGATCTGGAAAACATCCGCACAAAAAGAGGTGTTTGTCAATGGAGAAGCCCGGGATTATTTGAACACCGGCAGCCTGCACTTCACCAGGCGGGAAGATCGGTTCACGCATGCGACAACGTCCCGCAGGAAGATTGAAAAATCAACGCAAGGCTCCAGGGGGACCACCGTAGACAGGGACGGTTTTTCCGGAAAAAGCGGAAAATTCTAAGGAAAGCTTATGGAATAGAAAAATGGGTCAGGCGTTTCGCCTGACCCATTTTTTGAGAAATTATGCATTTTTCACAGCTTCAATCACACCGTTCACCGCATCGGTGTTCACGGTTTCCATCAGGCCGTTATCATAGGCTTCAGCAACAGCAGGATCGATGGGCAGCCGGGCAAGAACCGGCAAATGGAACTTCGCCGCAATCTCGTCCAGATGGGACTTGCCAAACACATTGATCTTTCTACCGCAGTCGGGGCACTCCAGATAGGCGTAGTTCTCCACAAAGCCCAGAACGGGAATGTGCATCATGCTGGCCATCTTCACAGCCTTGGCAACGATCATGGACACCAGATCCTGGGGGGTGGTGACGATGACAACGCCGTCGATGGGCAGGCTCTGGAACACCGTCAGGGGCACGTCGCCGGTTCCGGGAGGCATATCCACGAACATATAGTCCACATCCTCCCAGATTACGTCTGTCCAGAACTGCTTCACAGCGCCGGCAATGACGGGGCCGCGCCAGACAACGGGATCGGCGGGATTGTCCAGCAGCAGATTGATGGACATGACCTGAATGCCGCCCCGGGTCAGCGCGGGGAACAGGCCATCCTCATTGGCACCCTGACATTCGCTCACGCCGAAAGCGGTAGGTGCAGAGGGGCCGGTGATATCCGCATCCAGAACAGCAACACGCTTGCCCTGCCGGGCCATGGCCACAGCCAGCATGGCGGTGACAGTGGATTTTCCCACGCCGCCCTTGCCGGATACCACGGCGATGACTTTTTTTACGCTGGATTTGGGATTCAGCTCTGCCAGCAGGCTTTCTGCCTGACGATCTGCGCAGTCAGAACCACAGCTGGAACAGTTTCCACTACAAGAACTCATGTTTCTTTTACTCCTTTTTCATTGTACTTTCGTCATTATATTCCCCATAGAATCCGGTGTCAACCACGAAATCATCGCTCCTGTGCCAGCAATGCATGCCAGCTGGCATCGCAGATACCCTGATTGTTCCAATCCGACTGCCGGTGGGTTCCCTCGAATTGCATACCGCACTTGCGCATCACCGCTCCGGAGTAGACGTTTCGGGGATCATGCCGGGATTCCACCCGGTTCACGCCAACCTGGTCAAAGAGAAAATCCATGACTGCTTTCATGGCCTCTGAGGTGACGCCCCGATGCCACCAGTTTCTTCCGATGCAGTAGCCGACATGCGCCAGTTCTGCCCGATCATCCAGTTCCACCACACTGATAGAACCGATGGGTTCGCCGGTTTCTTTCAGGACGATGGCCCACTGGTAGAACGTATCGTTTTCATACTGATCCACCCAGTCCGTAAGCACCTGCCGGCTGACGGTAACGCTTTCGTGGGTTGGCCAGGTCAGATATTTGGTCACCTCCGGGTCGGATGCCCAGTTGCGGTACATGGCAGGGGCATCCTCCAGCGTAAACCGGCGCAAAAGAAGCCGCGGGGTTTCAATGGTTTGTGTTCCAAGGTGCTTCATATGCGTCCCTCACTCCTGCGCCGCTTCCCACTGCTCCATCAGATCCATGAGCGTGGCCTCCCCTGCTTCCTTTTCCGCAAGCAGCCGGGTCAGCTCCTGATAGTCCGCAGCGGCGGCTTCGATTTTTTGATCCAGTTCCGCGAGATAAGCTTCCTGTTTTTCAATCTCCCGCTCCAGACGGCGGATTAATTTATCTGTATCCTTGGTGCCGCCCTTGGGCTTTTCTTTTTTGGGCTTGGGCGCTGCCGCAGCGGCGGGCTTTGCCGCCGCTTCATGCTCCAAAATGGAGCGGTACTTCTGGTACCCACAGGGGAAGTCCCGGATAGCACCGTCCTCCAGCAGCCAGATACGCTCGGCAAACTTCTCAATGAAATAACGGTCGTGGGAAACGAACAGAAGCACACCCTCAAATTCTTCAATGGCTGCCTCCACCCACTCCCGGGACGCGATATCCAGATGGTTGGTCGGTTCGTCCAGAATCAGCAGGTTAATCTTTTCATCCATCAGCATACACAGCCGCAGGCGGGACTGCTCGCCGCCGGACAGGTTTCCCACCTGCTTGAACACATCCTCGCCCTGGAACAGAAATGCGCCCAGACGGTCACGGGCGGTCTGTGGGGTGCAGTTCTTTTCGTAGAGCATGGTGTCGTAGAGGCTGCGCTCCGGGTGGGCAAAGTGGATGATCTGGGGTAGATAGCCCCATTTTACCGTAGGGCCGAACTGGATTTTTCCGGCGCAGTCCTCTTCTCCCAGCAGGCATTTGATAAAGGTGGATTTTCCTGTGCCGTTGTCCCCCAGCAGGGCGATTCGTTCACCGCCCTCCACCGTCAGATTCACTTCGGAAAACAGGGTGCGGTCCCCAAAGGACTTGGAGACGGTCTTCATCTTGAACACGATATCCCCGGAAAAGTCCTTTTCCCCAAAGGACGCCTTCATGGTGCGCTCCTTTTTCGGCTTTTCCGTCTTGCGGATTCGCTCCATTCGGTGCTGGATAGACATAGCCCTGCGGTACAGGGTGCGGTTGTTAATGCCCCAGCCCTTCATCCGCTCCACGGTATAGCCCAGCTGCTTCAGCTTCGCCTGTTCCTGCTCGTACTGCTTTAATTGCAGGTCGAACCGGGCCTGCTTTTCGTCCATGTAGAACGAATAGTTGCCGGAGTAAAATTCCGCGTGGCCCTCGGTGATCTCAATGACCCGGTCAGCCACCTGATCGATAAAGTACCGATCGTGGGAAATGGCCAGCACCGTGCCCTTGAAGGCATTGATGTACTGCTCCAGCCACTCCACGCTGTTTAAGTCCAGATGGTTGGTGGGTTCGTCCAGCAGCAGAATGTCCGTCTTTTCCAGCAGCAGCCGGGCCAGATTCACTCTTGTCTTTTCCCCGCCGGAAAGGCTGGAAAACTCCTGGGTGCGCTGGTCGGAAGTGATGCCCAGACCGTTGCAGATTTTGTCCACTTCCACGTCCATGTCATAGCCGCCGCCGGTCTGGAAGCGGTTGGTGAGCATATCATACTCCCGGAGCTGGGCATCGGTAGCGCCCTTTGCCATTTCACATTCCAGCAGCTCCATCTTTTGCCGGACGCGCATCAGCTCTGCATAGGCAGAACGCAGCACATCCTCCACAGTGAAGCCCTCCGGGAATTTGGGGATCTGGGAAATCAGACCGATCTTCTTATTGGGATTAACGAACACCTCTCCGCCGTCGAAGTCCATCTGCCCGGTGAGGATGTTGAACAGGGTGGTCTTTCCGCAGCCGTTGCGCCCCAGAATGGCGACGCACTCCCCTTCTTGAATCTCAAAGCTCAGGTTTTCCAGCAGATTTTCTCCGATTACGAAGAATTTCGTTAAATTTGTTACTTGTATATCTACCATGGTATTTCTCCAAACTGTCCTTGTTACAGGGACTCCATGAGGGTTTCCAATTCCTCCGGCGTATACAGCAGGTTCAGCGCCTGCAGCATGGCATTGGCGCTCATATGCTCGGGAAGGTTCAGCTTCTTCAGCAGTGCCAGCCGCCTTGCGCTGGCGTCCGGGCCGCCGGACAGCCCCAGCGCCATGAGATCCTGCTTGGTAATGCTGCGTACTGGACAGGCTTCCTCCCCTCCGATGGTTGCACCGGATTTCCGCAGCGCGTCCAGAAGAATCTCCGGAGAGATACCTTCCACTCCCAGTTTGCCCTCTTTTCCCGGTGCAGACTTCCGCTTTTCCTTGCCGGGGATGTCAGGAATATAGGCGTGCTTCAGGTATTTCCCGGGAATGGCGCTTTTAATATGATTGCGGATAACGAAGCCCGCGCCGTCAGAGTCGGTAAAGACAATCAGTCCCCGGCGCTCTGCCACCCGGCGCAGCAGCGCCATCTGCGCCTTATCCTTGAAAATGCCGAAGCCGGAGGTTTCTAAAATAGGCGCGTCCACAATCTGAGATAAGGTATTCTTATCATAGCGGCCCTCCACGACGATGGCTTCTTTGATCTTAAGCATTGCCCGCCTCCTGAGAAAGACGCAGAATCAGCAGCTCCAGCAGCCGTTCCTGATCGTCAAAAGAGGTTTTCATCTGATAGTCCGTTTCCAGCACCAGATTGGCGGCGTACCGGCAGAATTCCGGCCGGAACCGCCGGGCGGCTTCCATAGTTTTTCGCGCAGGATAGTCCGGTATTCCACAGAGCCTTTGCAGGTCGGAAGCGGTTTTTCCCTGATCCAGCAGGGTTCTGGCCGCGCTGATACGGCGGAAATGTCCGCCCACCGCACCCAGAATCGCCAGGGGTTCCTGCTGCATTTTCAGCAGCTGCTGCAATTTTTGCAGCGCCTGATCATACCGCCCCGCGCTGAGCAGGTCGGTCATCTGAAACACAACCGCGTCCAGCACCGGCTCTGTGACGGCGTCAATATCGCTTTTCCGAATTTCGTCCGCACCGGAATAGGCGCAGATTTTCTCGATTTCGCTGCTCAGCGCCGTCATGGTGCCGCCGGTGATATCAATGAGGTAGGCGCACAAGTCGGAAGAAATCCGTTTGTTGCCGGCAGCAAAGTGACGGGTAACCCAGGCAATCAGATCCTTTTGGTCCTGCCGGGCAAATTCCACGATCTCGCCGCTGCTTTCCACCGCCTCCCACAGCATCTTCAGCCGCTTATCCGGTTTCCATGCAGCGGTAATATAGGTGAATACCACGGTACAGTAGTCTGGAATATCACGGATAATCTCCGCGACCTTTCCCCGGTCGGATTCATTCAGCTTGAACAAATCCACATCGTCCACCTGAACAAAGGTACTTTCCGCCATCATAGGCAGGTTTTCCACCGCGTCCGCAAAAGCACGGATGTCAAAATTTTCGTTATTCAGACGGTGAAAATTAAAGGACTCCGTCAGAGGATCCAGAAGCAGCTTTTTCATCTGCCCCAGGTAATGGTGCAGCAGGAACGTCTCTTCCCCGTGGAAAAAGTACAGCCGGGCCAGAGATTTCTGCTTCAGCGCCATTTTCAGTTCCGAAAGGCCGCTGGGCGACGGCTGTTTTTTTGCCATGGTGGTTACCTCCTGATGGTGATGGTGCCCTGCTGATCCGTGCGGAATACGGTGCAGCCATAGTCTGAAAGCCGCTCCAGCAGCTCTGGCGCCGGATGCCCGTAGGGATTCTCCGCACCGGCGCTGATGCACACAATTTCCGGCTGTACTGCCTGCAGCAGTTCTACGCAGGTTGAAGTTCGAGAACCGTGATGTCCGGCTACCAGAATGTCCACATCCGGAAGCGCCGCATGCCGCAGAAGCGACCGTTCACCAAAGCCGTCCCTGTCGCCGGTTATGAGTATATCACACTTTTCCGTTTCAAACAAGACGCACAGGCTCATTTCATTGCCAGATCCCTGAAAAACCGGAGCAAATACAGAAAGAACCGTATTTTCATCAGAAATCTGCACGTCACGTTCTGCACAGACAATCTGCGTGTCTGCAGGCACGGAGAGATCTGCGGAACACCAGGGCAGGATCAGCAGATCTGTAGGCATTCTGGACAGAAAGTTCTCTGCTGCTCCGGCATGATCCCGATCAAGATGGGTCAAAATCAGCGCATCTACCCGGGAAATGCCCCGGCTCAGCAGGGCTTCCGCAGCAATGTCGGCGGTGCGGGTGTCGCTGTCTCCGCCGCAGTCTACCATGTAGGTTCTGCCCCGGGATTGCAGGAGGAGACACTGTCCCTGGCCAACATCCAGCACCGTGAAAGTCACATCCGAAACGGCAGGTTCCCACCAGGAGGCTGTCAGCGAAAGGCATAGCCCCAGAACCGCGCAGCACGCAAACACTTTCGGAATCTGTTTTCCGCTGATGAGAAACAGAAGCAGCAAAACATATGCAAACATCAGCCACGCCATAATGTACGGACTGACGGTATACACAGCTGCCAGGGGAAAGGCCGCCAGCACTTTTGCCACCAGCAGCACATAGCGGATCAGAACCGCCAGCACGGTTCCAACCATCGCTGAAAGCGTCATGGAAATAAGCGCGAGCAGGCAGACAACAACCAACCCCAGGAAAATCAGGCTGACCACCCACAGCACCAGCAGATTTGTCAAAAAACCCACCAGACTTACCACGCCAAAATAGTACGCGCACAGCGGAACGGTCAGCACCTGCGCGCCAAAGGTCACAGAGACTCCCGTTGCCAGTTTTCCCAGCAGCGCAGACCACTTCCCTTTTCTCGCTCCCAGCCTGGATACCAGCCGGCTGCGGATGCCGGGCGAAAACAGGAGAATACCTGCAACACTGGCCACCGACAGCTGAAAACTGACGGAACTGATGCAGTAGGGATTGGCAAACAGCATGACCAGTACGGCGAAGGACAGCGCTGTGGGAGCATCGTATTCCTTATCCAGCGTCTGCGCCAGCATCATCAGTCCAATCATGACGCAGGCACGGCATACCGACGGCGTAAACCCTGCTACCGCCGCGAACAGAAACAGCAGTGGTATGCCGGTCAGTGCCGTCAAAAACCGCCTGCGAAAGGTGACGGTGCTGATCAGTGCAAACAGTATGGAAATATGCAGCCCCGACACCGCTACCACATGCCGGATTCCGCTGACCTTCAGGCTCGTATCGGTTTGGTAGGAGAGTTCGGAGGTATCGCCCAGCAGCAGCGCCTTCGCAAAAGGTACGCAGTCCTGTGGAATACAGGCCCGCAGGATTTCGGAAATCTGCCGGCGGAGCTTCGCGGGGGAATCCCGCCATGTCTGCGGCGTCTGAAAGCGGGTAACGGTATCCGTCTGGTACGCCAGCAGAAAGATGCCCTTCCCCGGGTAATATGAGGATGGATTCTCGCCCGCATCGGTTGTCACACGAAGCCGGAATTCCCCCGTTACGCCATCGCCGGGTGCAAAGGGTTCCATCGCATCCAGATAAGCAGTTACCCGATAGGTTTTTCCCGCAAGCTCCGCGGTACCGTCCAGTGCAATTCCGTAAACCGTCTCCCGGCTGTAATCCGCTGCGCGGATGGAGCAGCTTACCACTTCCCCGTCCAGCGCCGTGATTGGGCTGAGCGTTCGCCATGTATAGCCACAGAACCAGGCAATTCCCAAAACACACCCCAGAAACGTCAGAATTGCGCATTTCAGGATGCCCGGTTCCTTCTGCCCGAACATACCAAGCAAGATCACTGCAATCATTCCCGGCAGCCGCACCAGCCAGGAATCCAGATAAAGCATCAGGCCGCATGCTGCTGCAAAGCCCAGAGCCAGACAAACCATTCTGCGCATACACCCCAGCCTCCTTTCCGAAAAAAGGGCGCAGCACCTGGCTGCGCCCTTTTGAATTACTGAATCTTGGATGCTACATAGTCATCCACCAAAGCCAGCGCGTTGTCCACCTTGGTGATGTCCTTGCCGCCGCCCATGGCAGAGTCCGGCTTACCGCCGCCGCTGCCGCCGCAGCAGCAACACACCTGCTTCACCAGCTCGCCTGCCTTCAGACCGCCAGCCACGGCCTCCTTGCCGCACACTGCCAGGAAGGTTGGTTTATCCTCGTTCATGGTTGCCAGAACAGCAACCACGCTGGGGTCTTTATCCCGCAGCATATCGCCCATCTGACGCAGTTTCGCTGCATCCGCATTGGGAATCATAGCCGTCAGCACATGATACGCACCCATCTTCCGGGAGCCGAACAGGAACCGATCCACCTCGCCGGAAGCCTCTTTGGCCTGGAACTGCTCGATGGAACGCTTCAGATTCTTAATTTCCTCCATGTGGTTCTGAATCTTTGCCGTCACCTCGGCAGGCTTGGTCTTGAGCTTTGCCGCTGCCTCGAAGAGCATCTGCTGGTTCTTCTCCATCTTCTTCAGGCAGGCCTTGCCGGTGATGGCCTCAATCCGGCGGACACCGGAAGCTACGCTGCATTCACTCTCCAGCTCGAAGGGGCCGACCTTGGCGGTGTTATCCAGATGGGTACCGCCGCACAGCTCGATGGAGTAGCCGCCCATGTTCACCACCCGGACGGTATCGCCGTACTTTTCACTGAACAGCGCGGTGGCGCCAGAGGCCTTGGCTTCCTCAATGGGCATCTCCCGGATGTCTACGCTGTAGCCCTCCAGAACGGAATTCTGCACAATGGTGTTTACCTTTGACAGCTCCTCAGCCGTCAGCGCGGAGTAGTGGGTAAAGTCAAACCGCAGCCGGTCGGGCTCCACATAGGAACCGGCCTGGTGGACATGATCGCCCAGCACCGTCTGCAGCGCCTTCTGCAGCAGATGGGTGGCAGAGTGGGCACGCATAATGGCCTTGCGCCGCTCCACATCGATGGCTGCGCAGACCATGTCGTCAACCTTGATAGAACCGCTGACCATCTTGCCATAGTGCAGGTACTTGCCGCCCTTGTCCTTCTGGACATTGGTGACTTGGAAGCGGCTGTTGCCCACCAGAATCACGCCATGGTCGGCAACCTGGCCGCCCATTTCCGCGTAGAAGGGGGTCTTGTCCAGCACGATGATGCCTTCCTCGCCGCCGGCGATGGTGCCGGAAACCTCCTCGCCCACGCAGACAGCCAGCACCTTGGCGGAGCAATTATTTTCGGTGTAGCCTACGAAGGTAGTGGGGGTGTTGTCCAGCCCCAGATCGATGCCAGCCCACGCCAGATCACCCAGAGCCTTCCGGGCCTCCCGGGCGCGAACCTTCTGCTCTTCCCGCAGGCGGTGGAACTCGTCCATATCCAGGGTCATATCCTCGTCGGCCACCATTTCGATAGTCAGATCAATGGGGAAGCCGTAGGTATCTGCCAGCAGGAAGGCATCGGCGCCGGAGAACTGGGTCTCGCCCTTGGCCTTGTGCTCCGCCAGCTTGGCGGCAAAAATGCTCATACCGCCGTCAATGGTACGGCAGAAGTTTTCTTCCTCGATCTTCACGATCCGGGTGATATACTCGGCTCGCTCCCGCAGGTAGGTGTAATGCACCTCATTTTCCTGCACCACCGTCTCCACAACCTGATACAGGAAGGGGGTATTCACGCCCAGCAGCTTGCCGTGACGGGCAGCCCGGCGCAGCAGACGGCGCAGAACATAGCCTCTGCCCTCATTGCTGGGCAGGACGCCGTCGGCAATCATAAAGGTAGATGCCCGGATATGGTCGGTAATCACCCGCAGGGACACATCCATCTTCACGCTCTGACCGTAAGAAGCGCCGGTCAGCTCGGTAACCTTGTTGGTGATGTTCATGACAGTGTCCACATCGAACAGGGAGTTAACATCCTGGCACACCACCGCCAGACGCTCCAGACCCATACCGGTATCGATGTTCTTCTGGGCCAGTTCGGTGTAATTGCCCTGACCGTCATTGTTGAACTGGGAGAAAACGTTGTTCCAGACCTCCATGTACCGGTCGCAGTCACAGCCCACGGTACAGTCGGGCTTTCCGCAGCCGTACTTCTCACCCCGGTCATAGTAGATCTCAGAGCAGGGACCGCAGGGACCGGAGCCGTGCTCCCAGAAGTTATCAGACTTTCCGAAGCGGAAAATCCGGTCGGCGGGTACGCCCACTTCCTTGTTCCAGATCTCAAAAGCCTCGTCGTCGTTTTCGTAGATGGAAGGATACAGCCGGTTCTCATCCAGCCCCACCACCTTGGTCAGGAATTCCCAGCTCCAGTTGATGGCCTCGTGCTTGAAATAATCGCCGAAGGAGAAGTTGCCCAGCATTTCAAAGTAAGTGCCGTGACGGGCGGTCTTACCGATGTTCTCAATGTCGCCGGTGCGGATACACTTCTGGCAGGTACAGACCCGGTGACGGGGCGGCTCCACCTCGCCGGTGAAATAGGGCTTCATGGGCGCCATGCCGGAATTGATCAGCAGCAGGGACGCGTCATTCTGGGGAATCAGAGAGAAGCTGGGCAGGCGCAGGTGTCCCTTGCTTTCAAAGAAGGACAGGAACATCTCACGCAGTTCGTTTACGCCGTAAGGCTTGGGATTCATGGTTCTACCTCCAAATGAAAATGAAATTCATGTATTCATGTTTGAAAACGCAAAGAAAAACGCCGCCCCCAGCACATAGGGGCGACGTGAAGTCGCGGTACCACCCTAATTCGTCCCACGATGGGGACATCTTGGCTGCTCTGTAACGGGAGCACCCGTCCCGGTCATCCCGGGCAACGCAGGAAGTGGCCTGCGGCTGAAAACCGAGGGCTTCCACCATACCCCTCTCGCTCTGGATTTCCCTGCACCGCTTCGTTTCCGCAATGTCTTTGCATATCCACAGTATTTTACCACATACTGTGAAAATGTCAATGGTTTTCCCACCGGTTTTCGGAAATTTTCATGGTCGGATCATAAGGGAAAGGCTCGTCCTTCTCCGGATTCAGAGCCCGAATCACCTGCTTTGCCGCAGTAGGCAACGGAGGAAGCAATCCGTCCGGGACCGTGATGACCTCAATCTCCAGGCCGTACTGCCCCTTGCGCAGGCGACAGTCCAGCACGCTGTTCCAACTTTGCAGAGTCCTCCCCAGTAGGAATAAATCCCGATCATCTTCCGTCCTGCCGGGACGAATATCCGTAAGCAGCGGGCTGGTACATCCGCAGGCGCAGGGCCTGGTACTCAGGCGGGCGTTCTCCCCCATAAAATAGCGCAGCTCCGGCGCGCTGATAGGTGAGAGCACCATTTCCCCGTCAGTCCCTTCCTGGACGGGATTCCCTTCCCGGTCAACGATCTGCACCTGGTACTCCGTATCCCGCAGGTGAATCCCTCTGATCTTGTCACAGGAAAAGCCAGCAACCACGCCGGTGATCCCCAAACCAAAACTGCCCTGGGTCATACAGTCAAAGCCCCGCTGAATCCCATCGATCATCCATTCTTCACAGGGATATCCCGCAGTGACCACATTGCGGACAAACAGAGGAATGGCATAGGACGCGCACAGCTTAGCCAGTCCCAAAACAATCAGGGGAGGTCCGATAACGGTGCTGGCATGGGAGGAAAAGGCGAGACGCATCAGGGTTTTCCACCGGTGGTCTTCTCCCCAGACCACCGGTGCGGCGCCACACAGCAAAACCGCCTGCTCCATCAGATGGCTCAGGCTTCCAATACCCTGCTGCGGAAAGCAGATGAGAACCGTATCCATTTTCTTGACAAATCGGGACAGATGCTGCGCCAGATAAGCACGGGCGCGCTCCTGCGCTTCAGGCTGCTCAGCCATTTTCCGCAGGACATCATATACATCCTGAACCATTGCGATCACATCCAATATTCTATATGCGGCTATTATACACAATGGTTACCCATAATTGCAAGCATTTTTTCACTTGTGCACAAATTTTCTTTTCTTGATTCCAAAACTTATATCCAAATTCACTATATTCGGCTTTCCAGCCAGGCAAGCATTTGCTGCTTCCCTTCTTCGGACATGGGAAAGGTCTCCTCCCCTTCCATTTCGCTTTTTTCATAGCAGTACAGACCGTGCCAATATTCCACATGAATGCTGCTCTGGGCAAAGTCCACCTCCTTGGGCGTTGCCATCACCACATTGGGCACCGCCCGGAAGCGAAACAGTCCGCAGGAGCCGGTGAAAATGTTATTCATGGCAAAGGTATGCAGCGTGGGTAAAAAGATCTCCGCCATGTCAGTCCTCCGTCAGTGCTTCCATTTCATCCAGAAGCTGGTCAAACAGCGCCAATGCCTGGTACACGGGTTCGGGACTGGTCATATCCACACCAGCTCCCTTCAGCAGTTCAATGGGACTGCGGGAACAGCCGCCGGACAGGAAGTTCAGGTAGTCCCGCACAGCCGGCTCTCCCTCCCGCAGAATCCGCCGGGACAGGGCGATGGCAGCGGCATAGCCGGTGGCGTACTGGAATACATAGTAATTGTAATAGAAATGGGGAATTCTTGCCCATTCCAGAGCGATCCGGTCGTCCACCACCATGTCCGGGCCGCAATACTGTTCGTTCAGCCGCTTATATTCCTGACACAGAACCTCGGCGGTCAGGGTCTGGCCCTGGGCCGTCATCCGACCGATATTTCGCTCAAATTCCGCAAACATGGTCTGGCGGTAAATGGTGCCCTTGAACTGATCCAGGAAATGGTTGATCAGATAGGCCCGTTCCTTTTTATCTGTGGTTTTCCCCAGCAGGTACTCCATCAGCAGGGCTTCGTTACAGGTGGAGGCAACCTCTGCCACAAAAATCACATAATCCGCGTCAATGGGATTCTGGTGTTTATTGGAAAGGTAGGAATGCAGGGCGTGCCCCATTTCATGCGCGAGGGTAAACTGGCTGTCCAGAGTGCCGGTATAATTCAGCAGAACATAGGGATGGACGGCGGCACCGGCGGAATAGGCGCCGCTGCGCTTGCCTTGATTCTGGTAAACGTCAATCCAGCGGTTGTCAAAGCCCTCTTTCAGAATAGCCCGGTACGTTTCGCCCAACGGCTCCAGCGCATCATACACCGTCTGTTTGGCCTGGGTATAGGGAATATGCCGGTCAACGCCCGGCAGCAGCGGCGTGTAAATATCATAAAAATGCAGCTCGTCCAGACCCAGCATCTTTTTGCGCAGACGGACATAGCGGTGCATACTGGGCAGCTTCTCATGCACCGCTTCGATCAGGTTGTCGTAGACGGATACCGGTACGTTGGTGGCGTCCAGAGATGCTTCCAGCGCAGAGGCATATTTGCGGGCATCGGCATAGAATTTCAGCTGCTTGTTCTGCCCGTTTAAGATCGCTGCTGCAGTGTTTCGGAAATCACCGAAGCCATCGTACAGGTTTTCGTAGGCACTTTGCCGCAAGATCCGGTCCGGGCTTTCCTCCAGCTGGACGAAAGTACCCTGGGTCAGCGGATGGGCCTTGCCCTCAGCATCCACCGCATCCCGGAATTTCAGGTCTGCATCCGCCAGCGCACCGTAAACCGCATCCGGTGTCTGCGCCATCTCTCCTGCCGCCGCCAGCAGCTTTTCCTCCGCGGCGGACAGAGTGTGCGCTTTTCTGCGGCGCAGATCTGTCAGATAACGGCGATATCGCTCCAGTTTCGGACAATCCCGGTAAAACTCTTCCAGGGTATCCTCGGGAATTTCCATAATTTCCGGCGTGTCAAAGCTGCACGCAGCGCTCAGTTCCACCACTGCGTTCATGAACCGCCCCTGCATGGCCTGACAGGCGGCATTGCGGGTATCCTCATCCGCCCGGCGCGTACAGTAGTTGCCAAGGCGCTCTGCTTTGATGTTCATACGCTCCATGGCGTCCAGATACTGATACAGGTCTTCCCCACTGTTTCCCAGCCTGCCGGCAAACACCTCCAGGATCCTGCGGTCCTGCTGCAGCGTTTCCAACGCCTGCTCCCAGTCGGCTTCCGTGGGGTACAGATCTTCGATTGCCCATTTATCCTCTGTGGGAATTTCCTCACGGGCAGGGATTTTCGTGATTTTCTCCATAGCAGGTTCCTCTCCTAAAATGTCAGTATGCTGTATTATACCACATTTGCAAAAAAATGCAACGCCGCTTGCTTTTTCCGACAATTTATGCTAGAGTATGCGGCGGTGATGAAATTATGAAAAAACAACTGCGCGGCAGCTTGAGTTTGCTGCTGGCAACGGTAATCTGGGGATTTGCCTTTGTTGCGCAAAGCGTAGGCATGGACAAAATCGGCCCGTTTACCTTTCAGGCGATTCGATGCACGATGGCGGTGCTGTTCCTGATTCCCTGCTCTTTCCTCATGGAAATCGGAAAATGCAGCTTCCGGGAGTCTGTAGAAAAATGGAAGAATCCTGCCTTATGGAAGGTTGGCATCCTGTGCGGAAGCGCCCTGTTTGTGGCTGCAAGCCTGCAGCAAATCGGACTGGTGTACACGGACGCAGGCAAAGCAGGATTTCTGACTGCCATGTATATTGTCTGGGTCCCGGTTCTGGGCGTGTTTCTGGGGCAGAAGCCTCCGTTTACCACAATTATCAGCGTGGTCATGGCAGTCGCAGGACTCTATTTGCTGAGCTGCATGGATATGTCCGGGATCAACAAGGGTGACCTGTTCCTGATGGGCTGTGCCCTGGCATTTGCGGTGCAGATTCGGTGCATTGACCGGTTTGCTGGAGATTTGGACGGGCTGCGGCTGACTTGTATACAAAGCCTTGTTGTGGCTGTGGTTTCCCTGCCATTCATGGTGTTTACGGAAACCGTTGTGCTATCTGATGTCCTTGCCTGCTGGCAGGCTCTGTGCTTTGCGGGTATTCTGTCCATGGGCGTTGCCTACTCCCTGCAGGTCATTGGTCAGAAATCTCTGGAGCCGACCACCGCTTCCCTGATTATGAGTCTGGAATCAGTTTTTGCCGTCCTGGGCGGCTGGTGGCTGCTGGGCGAAAGCATGACCCCCTGGGAGATCACCGGCTGCGTGCTGGTATTCGCCGCTGTGATTCTGTCCCAACTTCCTGCCGACCTGTTCCGGAAAAAGACGAAATAAACGATAATTCCCGCCCTGCACAGCAGGGCGGGAATTTTTCGTATTGACAGCGTTACAGAAGCATTCCGGCAAAGCCCTGCGCCGCCAGATAGATGCCCAGGGCAGTGATAATGGGCGCAGCTTTGGCCTGTTTGCCGGAGGAAATCCGGTTGAGTGCGGAGGTAAACAGCCAGGTCACCACTGTGAATACGACGCTTCCTGTAAGCGCCAGCTTTTCCCACTCCCCTGCTGCACCTGCGGCCAGCGGCAGCAGGCCGAAGGTCGCTGCGGAGAAAGCAAAAATCCACAGATACTGCCGGTGCTGTCCAGGTACCAGAGCATGCTCCACCAGCAGCGCCGCCAGGGAAATCAGCGTCAGCCCGGGAATATCCAGCCCGGACAACACAATCCCCGGCAGGAAGGTGCGAACCAGCGCCCAGGCCAGAAGAATCAGACCCAGCATACCTGCCAGCAGCACGTTGAGAAAAAATGTATTGTGTTTCATGGTGTCAACCTCCCCATACCGTTGCGCTGGAGGACGTGTCCGCACCGGTGACAAAACCTACTGCGGAATTGACCCCCCGGGTCACCGCTTTGGAGGTGACCGTAGCGCCGGTGAGCGCGTCAATGTCCTCCCCCACAGTGGCACTGCCGTCGGTGCTCAGAAACTGCGTCAGAAATTCTGTGTCAGTAAGAGCCTTACGGCCCAGTCCCGGTGTCTCCTCCAAATCCCGCACCACCAGGCCTGTTACATGGCCTTCACTGCTCACGCCCACCAGCATGGAAATCTCCCCTACATAACCGGCGGTAACCGTGTGGACGACGTAGCCGTTTTCCGATTTATAAGCGGTGCGAATGTTGGTATCCTCTCCGGCATAGGCTTCCTCGGTAAAGGTCTTGCTGCCGGGCAATATAGTTGACATAACATCAATCAGTTCCATCCGCGCATTTTCTTCCCGGAGGCCGGAAAGTCCGGCGCTGGCGGAAAACAACACAGCCGCCGCTGCTGCGATGGTCAGAACCGGCATGAAAAATGGATGCTTCATGTCTTTGCTCCTTTCTTGACACCGAAACGCCGGGGCGGTGTGGCACATTCAATACCCCAGGTCAGCAGATTCATCCCAAGAATGGCATAAGTAACCCCCTCGGGGAACAGCCCGAAATAGCGGAAGAATACCGTCAGTGCGCCGCAGCCCATTCCATAGAAAATCTGCCCGGTAGGCGTAACAGGAGAGGTGGCGTAGTCGGTGGCCATGAAAATCGCGCCCAGCATAACACCGCCGCTCAACAAGCTGCAAAGCATCCACCCGAAAACATTGTCGTTTTTCGGAAACACCAGCGTCAGCAATGCCACGGTACCCAGATAGCTCAGGGGAATCCGAAGGGAGATGACCCGCCGCACCACCAGATACCCGCCGCCGATTATCAGCGCCAATGCAGAAATCTCTCCGATAGCGCCGGGAACTGTACCCTGAAACAGCTCCCATGTTCCGTTTTCCGGGAGGGAACCCATGGCCATATGATGCAGGGGCGTTGCCACGGATACACCATCCACCACGCAGCGGGTCAGCGCCGAAGGACACAGCAGCATGACAAAGGCGCGCGCCAGCAGCGCGGGATTAAAAATATTCTGTCCCAGCCCGCCGCACAGGCATTTTGCTGCTGCAATTGCAAACACGCTGCCCAGAATCACCGGGAAATAAGGCACGGAAGCCGGCAGAGTCAGGGCAAACAGCACGCCAGTGACCAGCGCTGAGCCGTCTGGAAGCGAATTGCCTTTCCCGGTAAGCCGGGAGCACAGCCATTCCGCTGTCAGGGCAGAAAATACGGACACTGCTGTCACCGTTAACGCCCGAATGCCCAGCACATAAGTTCCCACGGCAAGGGTGGGCAGCAGCGCCAGCGCCACATCCCCCATCAGGCGGCCGGTGTGAATGGTTCCCCGAATGTGGGGAGAAGATGCGACTGTCAGATTCATTTGCTGTTCGCCTCCTTCCAGAATTGCTTGCCCTTGCGGATGGTTTCCACCAGCGGCAGCTTGCCCGGGCAGGCAAAGGCGCAGCTGCCGCACTCGATGCAGTCCAGGATATGCACCCGCCCCAGTCCGGCGGCATCCTTTGCGTTTTCTAAGCGGTACAGATACAGCGGCTGCAAGCTCATAGGGCATACCGCAAGACACCTGCCGCAGCGGATACACACCGGTTTTTCCCCGCCGCCGGGGGCATTTTTCAGGCACAGCACACAGTTGGTGGCTTTCATCACCGGCACAGACAGGTCCTGTTGGGCGATACCCATCATAGGGCCGCCGCTGAGAACCCGCCCAGCGTCATCAGTCAGGCCGCCGGCTGCTTCGATCAGGTCACGGAAGGGCGTTCCAATAGGAACAAGAAAATTCCCTGGCTGCCGGACGGCTTCCCCGGACACAGTGACAATCCGGGAAGTCAAGGGCATACCAAGCTCCACCGCCCGGAAAACGGCATCGCAGGTGGACACATTGAATACTGCGCAGCCCACGCTTACCGGCAATTGCCCTGGCGGCACCTCCCGCCCGGTGACAGACTGAATCAGCTGTTTCTCCGATCCCTGGGGATACCGGGTGGGCAGAATTTCCAGTTGGATTGCGGGGAAATCCGGCAGGGCATCCTGGAGCCTGGTAATGGCTTCCCGCTTATTGTCCTCAATGGCCAGCACCGCCCGTTTCGGTTCCAGAACCCGGCACAGAATTTCCATGCCCCGGAGCACCTGCCGTGTATGGGTGCGCAGCAGAGTATCATCGGCAGTGATGTACGGCTCGCATTCGCAGGCGTTGGCAATCAGGGTGTCCGCCTTTCCCATGGCGGACAGCGCCTTGACATTGGCGGGAAAGGCTGCCCCGCCCATGCCCACAATCCCGGCTTCCCGGATGCAACGCAAAATGGCGTCGGCATCCTGGGTTTCCACGGGCGCGGCGGAAACGGCGGTATTGCGAAAATCGTTTTCGATGACCACCGCTGTCACCATCCGTCCCGACACATGGGGGCGGGGCTCCACAGCGATGACCGTGCCGGAGACAGAGGCGTGTACCGGTACGCACAGACCTTCCCCATCTCCGATTTTCTGTCCCAGCAGCACCTTGTCCCCCACCTGCACCAACGGCGTGCAGAGCGCACCGATGTGCTGCTGCAGGGGGATGACCACCTGTCTAGGTGTCACTGCCGCCGGATCTCCCCCGGCGGATAAATGCTTATGACCGGAGGGGTGAATCCCTCCAAAAAATAGGCGTTTCATTGGATAACCTCATAGATTTGGCATTGCACATCCAGTTTTTTCCAGAAAAAAACTGCGAAAAAACCGGAGCATGGCTCCGGAGTTTTTTCGCAGCGATGGAACGAATCGTCAGAAAAAAGGATTACAGATGCCTGAAATGTAAGGAAGCTCTGAATAATTCGGCAAGAGATGACAGCGAAAGATTTTGGCACATCCGAAAGGGTGGAAAATGAGGGAATACTGTATGTATTTCCCATTTTTCAGCCTGAACGGGTGGGGCAAAAGATCCGCTGCTCAGCCGCAGATGAATTGTTCAGAGGTTCTTTAAGTGCGAATCAAGTCCCGGAAGCCGGGGGTATAATAGCAGTTGCCCTGATCATCCACCCACATGGCCTGTGCATCCAGCGCTTCCGCCAACGCTTCCCCTTCCTCCCGGGGGAGCAGGAACAGCGCCGTGGAAAGGGCGTCCGCCAGTCCGGAATCCCGGCAGGCAATGGTGACAGAACGCCACTGTGTGGCAGGATACAGGGTGTCAGGGTCAATAATATGGTGGTAAATCTTGCCGTCCACCACATAATAGCGCTGATAGTCGCCGCTGGTGACGATGGCAAGATCAGTGTCGTACAGGGTGTGCAGGTAGTCCTCCCCGCCATCCGGATCGGCAATGCCCACCACCCAGGGGGTGCCGCTCTCGTCCTTGGGGCCGGTAGCGCAGACATTTCCGCCCACACTGATCAGCAGTCCGGAAGGCGCACTCTGGGCCACCTGCTGCACCGACCAACCCTTCGCCACCGCGCCCACGTCCAGCCGCAGCTGCGGATCGGATAAATAGACTGTGGAGGCTTCCGTGTCAATCTCCACCGCATCCCAGCTGGTGTGCCGGCTGGCTTCCTGCAACGCTGCCTTCTCCGGCAGGGCGGCGTGAGCCGGATCGTCCAACCCGGCGGTTCTGGCTGCGTGCCACAGGGCAAGCACGCTGCCCATGGCCACGTTCACCCTGTGATTGGTCTGCTCGTAGTACGTCTGGCAATCCGTCAGAAGCCGGATAATCTCCCCGTCCACCTTCACCGGCGCAACGCCTGCGCTGTCATTGACGGTTTTCAGATTGTTCAGGCTCTCGTAGTCGTTGTAAATGTCGAACAGCCGGTGGTAAACCAGCAGCTGGTCGTGAATTTCCCGGGCCTGGGTCTGAAAGACTTCCTCACTGTCCGCCATGCCGCTGATATAGGTCACGGTATCGAACACATCCAGAAAGGTGGCCTGATACTGCTTTTTCCCGGCAGTGCCCGCCGAAGGGGAACAGCCCGTCAGCAAAAGCGACAGCAGCAGAATAAGGGGAATGGATTTGCGTAGCATAACGTTCACCTGCCAAGTGTTTTCCGGCTGCCGGGACCCCGGTTCCGGGTAGAATTTGTTACTGCGCAGCAGCCTTGGCAATCAGCGCCTGAAAGCCGCCGATGGAAATGGTTACCGAGGAAGCCAGGTCTGCCTCTGTGGGATGGGCGGTTTCGTCCACGGCAATTCCCGCAACTTCTTCGGCGGTTTTGCCGGTGACGTAAGCGGCAAAGGCAGCCGCCTGCTCGTTCCATTCATGAGCCGCGCCGCCGTAAGTGGTCATGCCGTAGTCCTCACCCAGCTGATTCTTGGTCAGAACGGGGGCAGTCAGATCGGTGGTGACGGTTCCGGCAGCATCAAAGCTGACCTTCGCGGAAAGGCTGTCGATATAGCAGGAAGTAATTACGTCGCCGTTCATGGTCAGCGCAGTGATGTCAACATTCAGCTGGGCGACCCTATCTTCCCCGTCAATGGCATCCTTGCTGCCGTCCAGCGTGTTCACGGATGCCAGCACCAGCCTGTCGCCGGACTGGGCGCCAAGATGCCGGGCGTTATTCACAGCCGCTTCAATGCCTGCCACATAGCCGCCCAGGTGGATGGTGGCTGTGGAAGCCAGATCCGCGTCGGCAGCATAGCCTGCTTCATCCAGTGCACCGTTTTTCAGTTCCTCTACGGTTTTACCCACCGCATAGTCCGCCAGGGCGGCAGCCTGTTCATTCCACTCATAGGCCGCACCGCCGTAGGCCTTCATGCCGTAGTCCTCTCCCAGTTCGTTCTTGGTCAGAACATCAGCGGAAATGTCGGACGTAATGAGACCCTTGGTATCAAATGCCACAGAGGCGGGGATGCTGTCAATGGCGCAGGACGCAATCACGCCCTCGTCGTCCACGGTGACGGCAATCAGCGTTACGTCAAACTTTGCCTGACCGGCTTCCTCCCCGGCTGCGTCCCGGCTGCCGGAAATATCCGCGCCGATGTACAGCCCGGTTTTCACCAGAGACGGTGCCTCGGTAACCACGGTTGTCTCGGTAACGGCTTCCGTTGTGGGGGTGCTGACGGCGGGCTTTCCGGCGCAGCCGGAAAACAGGCTCAGCGTCAACGCCAGCGTCAGCGGAATTGCGATTTGCTTTTTCATAATGATATACCTCCAGGAAATGCACCGCCGCCCGGATACGCCCGGGCAGCGTTTCGATAAAAGTATATCAGAAGCACCTTAACAGAAGCTGTCAGCAACCTGAATATTTATTAAGACAAGGGACAAAGGACAAAACGGAATGTTCTGCGGCGGAATTTGGATATACTATATCACATTGCAGCCTCTGTGTCTACAAAAGGAGAACGGACAATTATGGCGGATACTGTGCTGATTCTGGAAGAAGAGGAATCCATGCGAACCATGCTCTATCAGGTCATCCGCAGCGCGGGACTGGATGTCCAGACCGCCGTAACCGGCGAGCAGGCGCTGGAACTGATACGGCAGCGGCCCTTTGATCTGATTCTGACGGAAATCAATCTGCGAGGCATGGACGGCTTTCAGGTGATTGAAGCACTCCGGGGGCGGGGGGTAAAAACGCCTGTCATCATTGTCAGCGAACGCAGTGGGGACTGTGATGCGCTCTACGGCCTGAACATCGGCGCGGACGATTATATCACAAAACCCTTCAGCCCCGCAGTTCTTGCAGCCAAGGTCAAAGCGCTGATCCGCCGAAGCCGGGGTGGTCTGGCATCCGGAGAGACGATCATAACTGCCGGGCCCTTCCGGTACGACACCAGCACCCTGCGGCTTTACAAAAACGGGCAGGAAATTGTGCTTTCTGCCAAGGAAAACGCCATGATGAAACTGTTTCTGGACAATATCAACCGGATATTCCCCAAGGATCTGCTCTACGAGCTGATCTGGGGGGAAGCCATTGTGGACGAAAACGCCATTATGGTGTATATCAACCGCCTGCGGCAGAAAATTGAGGAGAATCCTTCCAATCCCCAATACATCCAGACCGTCCGGGGGCTTGGCTACCGGTTTGTTGTGGGATGAAAAACAGGCTGCCTCACATTCGTTTTGTGAGGCAGCGCAAGCCGGACCATCCGCTCCACCGCCGATGGTGGCGGGACAAAATTATAACAAGCTTC
The DNA here is from genome assembly GCA_051867285.1 of Faecousia sp. GTDB lineage: Bacteria > Bacillota > Clostridia > Oscillospirales > Oscillospiraceae > Faecousia. The sequence goes on from JBJDYL010000006.1 coordinate 27,336, forward strand.
GGCAGGCACGCTGCAATTGCGCCTCCTGCTGGCGAAAAAGCAGAACCTGCGCGTGCTGAAGATAGGGCTGGCAGCCATGGCAGCGGAAGAAGTCCAGCGCATCCGGCATCCGCGTCAGACTGGAAACCAGCAGGATGATTTCCTGACCGTCTCCAAAGCTGTCGGACACGAACCGGAATGCATTTTCCAATTTTCTGTGCGTATGGCCAATGACCTCCGCTCTGCGGGCCAGGTCTTGCGAAAACAGCACCTTCAGGTGGGCGAACTGGTCCTCCGGTTTCTGCAAATGGTGGGCTTTGACGGAAGTTTCCATTTCCTCCAGCCGGCGCAGCACCCAGGCTTCCTGCCGGGCTTCCTCCCCGGAAACCAGCGCATTTTGCATTTTTACATCCAGGCTTTTTCGATTGGCATCAATGAACTCCGGAAGGGTCTGGGAAAGCCCACGAAACCGGCGCAGGGTACTGTGCAGCAGCGTTACCACGGTATCTGTCCAATGGTATTCCTGGAACGCTGCCTGCAGCTGTTCCAGAATCAGGTTCACAACGGTGATCCGTTCATCAAAGCTGCCGCCGGATGCCATGGCTTTCTTTTCTTCGTATGCCTCCGGGGAAATGGTTCCGTCCAGAATATCCGTAATGCCGTAATCGGCACCATACTTTTGATAGAGCAGATAATACGCAGCAAAATCCCTGGCTGTGGCTTCCCGGTGCAGATACTGAGAAACCAATGATTCTGTGACCGGAACTTCCAGGCGCTCGTACCCTTGGATGATCTGGGACAAATCCTCCCAGCCCCGGGCGGTGACAAAGGAAAGGGCATCGTCCGTTCGCTCCACGGAATAGAATTGATCCGGTTTCACGGTCAGATAGGAGAGGACTGCACCGTGGAGTTGTTTTTCCCGGGCATATTCCAGCCAAACCGTCAGATCCGCCTCCACATCGATCTGCCGTATCCGGTCCAGCGTGACCACATCAAATTCCCGGACGGACTTATTGTACTGGGGCGGATTGCCTGCGGCCACCAGAATCCATCCCTCCGGCACTTTGTGGCTGCCGAAGGTCTTGTTCTGTAAAAATTGCAGCATGGTAGGCGCCAGGGTTTCGGAAACGCAGTTAATTTCATCCAGAAACAGAATTCCTTCCCGTTTCCCGGTTCGCTCCATGGTTTCATACACCGAGGCGATAATCTCGCTCATGGTGTATTCCGTGACGGACATGGGAATCCCGCAATAAACCCGCTGCGCAATGTGGGGCAGTCCAATGGCGCTTTGCCGGGTGTGGTGGGTGATGGTGTAGGATACCAAACCCACACCGCATTCCCGGGCAACCTGCTCCAGAATGGCGGTTTTTCCGATACCCGGCGGCCCCATCAGCAAAATGGGACGCTGGTGGACGGATGGGAAACAATACCTGCCGTCCTCCCCTTTTTGCAGATACGCCCGCAGAGTATGTATAATTTCAATTTTCGCTTCCTGAATATTCATAGGTATCTCCTAAATCAGCAGAAGTTTTCCCCACTTGGGAAGCAATTCCCGGTGGCCGGTTTCTTTCAGAAGGACAAAAGCCGTCTCATAATCCGGCGGCCGGGATGGATAGGCGCCGTCTCCGTCGGTGAAGTAGAGCAGGGCCTTCAGATTTTTCAGCTTCTTTTCCCTGCGCAGCTGCTCTACATACGAAAAGACCGGGCTAAAATCGGTGCCGCCTCTGCCGCGAATCTGAATTTTCTTTGCATATGCCAGCCAATCCTCCCTGGATTGGATCAGCGTTACGTCCTGAATCAGGCAGTCACATTGCAGGAAGTAAACCTTCATCTTACGGAAGAAATTCTCCTGCCGGGACAAAATGGCGTAGGTTTCTCCCAGGAACTGGCCAATCACTTCCGCTGAGCAGGAGCCGGAGGTATCGATGGCGATGACCAGCTCCTCCAGCCGCCGGACTTCCCTGTATTCCAGCGGCTCGATCAGCGGCATGGAGCCATAATGCTCCATGCCAAAATGGTAGAAAATATAGTCAAAGCTCTCCGGGTCCAGTTCCGCTTCTTCCCGCGGGACGGTGAACTGCTGCAAAAAAGCACGATAATCGTATTGCTTTGGTACAGCAATTCTTACATCTTCTGCGCCGGAGCCGGAAATGGTACCCCGTTTTCCCTTCCCCGCCTTGTTCTTTGCGGCGTCCAGGAGCAACGCTTCCCATTGCCGCCGAATTCCTTGGGAAGCGGCAGCCTGCCATCCGTCATGGCAGTCAAAACGGAACGCGTTTTCAAGCTGCTCCATGGTATAGGGAAAAAAGCGCTGCTCCAGCAGCCGCAGCATCTGCTCTGCGGAAAGAACACGATCTCCCAGCAGGGCGAAGCATTCCTCCCGAACCGGGTCGTCCTGCGCCAGACTCGGCTGCGCTTCCCCATGGATCAGCTGCTCCACAGCCATATCGCAGGCCAAATCCCACAGCTTGGGGGCTGCATCTGCCGGTGGGAACAGGTGAAGGAACAGGCAGTGCAGCAGCATATGCAGATAGCCCCGTCTTACCGATGCCGGATCCCGGCTGTAAAGCGAAAGCAGCCCGGTGATGCCGAAGGAAAGCTTCTTCCCATCCACCCGGAAGCCCGGCTCTTCCCGGAGTTCCCAGGAAAGGCAGGCAAAGGCGCTGTCAAGGTATGGGAAGCACACGCACAGCTCTGCCCGGCAGGTTTGCAGCACTTGCAGGCACACGCTCTCTCTGTCCGTCATAGCCGTTCCTCAAAGATCAAATTTCCGGTCGGAAAAGTCGTACTTTTCCGCTTTCAATCCCAACAGCCAGATAAAAGCCTGGGTCTTTTTCAGCCGAATCGCTGCAATCAGGCAGTCCTCCACCACGTTGGCGTCCAACCAGCCACATGCTTCCAGTTTCTGAAGCTGGTCAAGCGCATCTGCCTGGATCAGCGCCTGCGCAGCAGGACGAATGCGCCGCTGCAGGTATTGTGCGAAGGCCTGGCGGCAGGATTCTTCTGTTTCTTCCAGAAAGAATCCCTGAAGCGCCAGCTCCAACCGTACCCGCTCCTGAGAAGAGGAACGGAATTTCTGGTATAGCATTTCTCCGTTTGTCATCGTGATCGCTCCCGGTATCTGTCTACGGAAATAACATATCAAAAAATCGAAGCGCGGTCAATGTTGACTTTTTCTGCTCTGTTGTGCAGGCAGCTCCAAAATGGATTTGCCCATCTGTTTCCCTAATGGATCCCCGCAGCAGCACCGGAGACACTCCCGCATGCTAGCTTCTTTGAATCACGCCGCAGGCTATTTTCTTCCCCGGATTTCCGGCTGGCTGGGTATGAAAGTCATCCGGATCGCTGTGGATGATTACCGTTTTTCCGATGACCTCTTCCACACGGAAGCGGCCGCTCAAGACTTTCAGATACGCCTTTCCATGGTCGCTCAGCAGCGGCGGCAAGTCCCCTGCATGATTTGGGTGCGCTGTGCCGCCGGGATTGAAATGACTGCCGGAATTGGAAAAGTCCTCCCCACCGCAGTTCCCTCCCGCATGGATGTGAAACGCAAAGAACCCTGTCTGCGTCTGCGGAAGCCCCTCCACCTCCGCTTCGATCATGGTTCCGTCACTGCGCTGGAAGAACCGCACCGTTCCGCGAAGCTGTGGAAAGTCCTTCCCGCCCCGCAGTTTTGCAATGGCCTTAGGGTATACCATGTGCTTCATATCCTCACCTCACCTTCAGCTTATGTCCTTCCCTGCTGAAAGATGCCGGATTCCCGGAAATATCCCCATTTCGCAGAATATTGATCATATTCATATTGACATTCTTCAATTTGTTGTGTATACTGTGCTTGTAGAAACCCTCCGGGAGGTGAGGCAAGTGGATGCATCATATCGGGAAACTGCCCGGGTATTCAAAGCCTTCTGTGATGAAAACCGGCTGCAAATTCTGGAACTGCTCCGCAGCGGCGAGAAATGTGCCTGCAAGCTGCTGGATGATCTGCAAATCAGCCAGCCGACCCTATCCCACCATATGAAAATCCTGTGCGACGCCAATCTCGTGCAGGGACGCAAGGAGGGCAAGTGGGTGCACTACTCCATCGACCCGGACGGCGCTGAGCGGGCCAAACAACTGCTCACCGAACAGCTTACGCTGGATGTTTCCTGCGATCAGGAGACCTGCTGCATAGACGAGAACTGAGCCATCGGATGCGGTGGCTTTTCTCCCAGTAAATAATTCGATACTTTTCAATTTATCAATCTAAAGGAGCAATCATATGGAAGTATTTGGCGCTGTGTGGCGCTTTCTTCAGAATCAGGTGCTTGGCATGCAATGGCTGAATGCCGTCATCGGCAATGGTCTGTCCATGCTGGGGTTGGACACCGCATCCCGCTGGGGTGGCAGCATCCAGTTCTTCCTGTACGATGTCACAAAAATCACGGTACTGCTTGGCGTTCTGATTTTTCTGATTTCCTACATACAAAGCTATTTCCCACCGGAACGGAGCAAGCGGATTTTGGGACAATTCCGTGGAATCCGGGCAAACATCACCGCTGCCCTGCTGGGTACCGTGACGCCCTTCTGCTCCTGTTCCTCCATCCCGCTGTTTATGGGATTTACCAGCGCCGGACTGCCCCTGGGCGTGACGTTTTCGTTCCTGATTTCTTCACCTATGGTAGATCTGGGGAGTCTGGTGCTGCTTATGAGCATTTTTGGGGCAAAAATCGCTGTGGTCTACGTAATTCTGGGGCTGGTCGTTGCAGTCATTGGCGGTACGGTGATTGAGAAACTGCACATGGAACACTATATGGAAGACTTTATCCGCCGCGCCGGAGGCGGTGCGGAGATCCAGGCACCGAACCTGACGGTCAAAGACCGCCTACTTTATTCCAGGGATCAGGTGGCTGGAACGTTCCGAAAGGTCTTTCCCTATATTCTCGTCGGCGTGGGCGTTGGCGCTGTGATTCACAACTGGATTCCGGAAGCCTGGATTCAAACCATTCTGGGCAGCCACAACCCCTTCGGCGTGATATTGGCGGTGCTGGTAGGCGTGCCCATGTACGCGGACATTTTCGGTACGATCCCCGTGGCGGAGGCACTGCTGGCAAAGGGCGCGCAGCTGGGAACCATTCTCAGCTTTATGATGGCAGTTACCACCCTGAGCTTGCCGTCCCTGATTATGCTGCGCAAGGTAGTAAAACCCAGGCTGCTGATGCTGTTTGCAGCAATCTGCGTGGTTGGAATTATAGTCGTTGGCTATTTTTTTAATGCAGTCCAAACAATCATTCTTTAACGGAGGTATCATCATGGCACTGTTTCATTTTGGAAAGAAGAAGGAAGAAGAAAAGAAGTCCTGCTGCTGCGGCGCGGCGCCCAATGCGGAGGCACAAACCTGCTGCTGCGGTTCGGCACCCAAGGCAGAATCTTCCAGCTCCTGCTGCTGCGGAAAAGCTGTGCAGGGTATTTGCTGCGTAAAAGTTCTGGGTGCGGGCTGTAAATCCTGCCACGAGCTTTACGAGAATACAAAGGCAGCCGTGAAAGCACTGGGTCTTGACCTTGAGGTGGAGTATATTACCGATATGGAGAAGATTCTGGAAGCCGGTGTAATGTCCATGCCTGCCATTATGGTGAACGAAACCGTCGTCTCCATGGGCAAGGTTCTGAAAGCCGCCGACGTGGAGAAGCTGCTGCGGGATCTGGGATGCTGATGGAAAGCGGTCATCCGCTTTCTCGCCTGCCCTGGCTGCATTGGCGGTATTTGGTAATACGTTTTCACCTGGCGATGAAACCCCCACTCTGATGGCAGAGTGGGGGTTTCATATAGGTTGCATGCGGATGGAAAAACCGTCATAAACGGAGCCGCTATCTGATGGCACGCTGATATTCTCTGTTGATTTCCGCCGTGATTTCCTGCTCGTCCAGGGATACGATGGATTCCGTCAGGGTATAGGCGTTGTCCTGCGCCGGGTTAATCTGAAGATAAACACTGAGAAAATTACCCTCCGAGTCAAAATCAAAGCTTACAAAATAGTAAGGGGTGGCATCTTCCCTGTCCTCAAAGGGGGCATCCACCCGGAACTGATAGCTTTCCCCTGCTTCATCCGTCAGTGTGTCCAGATAGGTCACATAATGTTTAACAAAGTAGAAGCTGTCAAGCCATAGGCCGTTCCCCTCATAATCCGGCTCCTTTTCTGTCCAGACCAGTTCTTCTGATGACCAGTTCCCCTCATTTGTGAAGAATCGGTCATTCGCATACAACCAAGCCTGTCTGTTTTTGTACTCGCCGGCATCTGTTATGTTTATCCCTTCCAATACCATTTCGCTTATCATCAGCCAGTCCCCGTTACTGGCATAGAACTGCCGGGCATATCCGCGGGGTCCCTCATTTCCCGCATTGACTTGCATCTGAGAAATCTGATAGCTGCCATTCTGCACAGCATCCATCACCGCAAAGCATTTGGCAAAGGCAGCGTCCTCTGCCGTCATAGTCTGCTCCGGCGCGGTTTCTGTCAGAGCAAAGGTGTCGGCGATTACATACAGCCGGGTGCCGAAGCCCTCAGCGGCTTCCAGGGGATACAGGCGGCATATCGCATATACTGCATCCTCAGCCGCACAGAAGCTGACATCCGCCATGTGGTTTTCGGCGTCTGTTCCGCCCAGTCCGCCCTGATTATCCTCAATCAGGGCATATTCCGCAAATTCCTCTTTCACCCAGGCCTGTGCTTGGGGAAGCGTCATGCCATTCAGGGTGAAGATTTGAAGCTCTGCCTCCGGATTGGCATGGCTCTGCCATGTCTGTACAGGCTGATAGTCCAGATTGCCGGTATAATGCGTCCATTCTCCATCGGGGATATATATTGAGTAGCCCTCCTCAATGTACAGCGTTGCCGGGCATGTTTCCTCCATTCCCTCCAGATAAAAGGTCAGCTCTGTTTGCAGCTGTCTGCCTGTCCGCTCCAATTCCGCCTCTGAAACCGGCGGGGCAAAGAGCACGGCATCCGCAAAGGCAAACTGGGTATTCTGATCCAGCTGTATCTGGTCAAGCCAGAAATCATAGACGATATCTCCCACCACGTTGAAGTGGTGGCGGCGTTTTACCGTTGGTTCCACACCCTCCGGCACGTCGCTGGCAAATTCTGCGCTCCAGCCGCCGGTAAAATCGGAAATGCCGCCCATATAAACGAGGCTCGTGTCCTCAAAGTCCGGGATGCCCACGTCCTCCAGCCACAGGAAAATGTCATCATTGGCATCGTAGACCCCCTCGGGGATGGCGTAGGCCACAATTCCGCCGACAATGCTGTCCCCTTTCCGGAAGGTGATGCTGCCGTCCGCTTCCGTCCTGTAGTCGTAGCCCCCCGCAGGCATTTCCAGAATCTCATAGGGCATATCCACCACCAGAATCTCCGGTGCAACTCCAACGCTGACACTGTCCAGAATCGCTTCCATCACCTCGGGCTTTATCTTCAACTCGTCAAACCAGAGGTCGTAAATCCAGCCGTCCCAGAAGTACAGATTATGCAGGTTCTGTACCGCCCGCTCCTCACCAGGCGGTACGTCACTGAAAAATTCCACGGAGACTTCACTGCCCGGCGCACCGCCGGCAGAATAGCCCAGAGTCTCGTCCTTCCACTCCGGCAGGTCAAGATTATGGAACCAATCCCAGTTGTCCGCGCTGAAATTCTCCGGTATCGGGAAGGCCATGACGCCGCCGATGGTGTCGGTGCCGTCCGTTATGACATTGATACAGCCCTCTCTTGTATCCTTCCAGTTTTTTTCACCTTTTTCCTGCATTTCCATGGTGCAGCCCTCGGGAAGCGTAAAGTACAATTCCCACGCGCCAATGCTGGCTGGCCCGGTGATGCGGGTCATTTCCTCCAGCGGCTTTTCTTCCTGCTTGGGATTCAGGGCGCAGGCCGCCAGCGTCACAAGGCAAGCAATCACGCACAGAATACTCACCCAGATCTTGGGCTTTTTCCACCGAGCCATATTCAGAACCCGTCCTTTGGTATCGCCCTCGCCAAAGGCAAGGGGCATTCCGGAAATAATTTTCTTATGGGTAGCAAGGCGCAGGAGAGCCTGGGAATAATCTGCCCGGATACCCTCGCCCAGGCGCTTGATCACCGCTTCGTCGCAGCTCATTTCCATGTCCTTCCCTGCCAGCACAAAGGCCAGCCACACCAGTGGGTTAAACCAGTGGATGCACAGGGCGATATAGCCCAGCAGCTTCCACAGGGGATCGCAACGGTGGATATGGTGGCGCTCATGGGCAATGATAAACCTGCGTTCCTCCATGGGAATACTGGACGGCAGATACACTCTGGGGCGCAGGACGCCCATGACAAAGGGCGAATCAATATAATCGGCGAGATACACCTCTCCCCGGTAAACCGTGGCACCCACCAGTCTGCGCCGCAAAATCAGGTATTGAATTACGCTGTAACCTGCCATAACGGCAGCGCCGGCCAGCCAGATATAGGACGCGATTTCCAGGGCGGAAACCTGCGGCTCCGCCTGTTCCGGTTCCTGCAGGTCTACCGGCTGCTGCGAAACCGCTTCCGCCGCCGGAACAAAGCCGCTGTCCGCCAGCGCCTGCTGCACCGGACGGTAACTCACAGAGCTGATGCCGGGGGTCGTGTTCACCGGAACCGGAGCCAACTTCAAAACGGAAAGTCCAGCCGTCAGAGACAGGGGGCACAAAAGCCGGAACAGCACCACACCCCACAGAAGATACGAATAGATCTTCGGCGCACGCTTCAGAAGCAGCCGCGCCAGCAGCACCACCGCAATGACAATGCCGCCGGTGAGGCTCATATTGATCATTTTGGCAAATATGGCTTCCATCGTATCACCCCCGCATGGAATCGATCACTTTTTGCAGTTCGTCAATTTCCGCGTCGGACAGCTTCTTCCGGCTGCCGAAGGCCGCCAGAAAAGCCGGCAGCGAACCGTTGAAGGTTTCTTCCACAAACTGCTCGCTCTGCCTGGCATAGAATTCCTCCCGGTTGACCAGAGAGGTTACCGTTCCCCCCGCATTCCGGAACAGTCCCCGGTCACACAGCCGCTTCAAAATGGTATAGGTAGTGGTTCGCTTCCAGTTCAGCCGCTGTTCGGCAAGCTCTGCCAGACGGCGGGAAGACAACGGTTCATTCTTCCAGATGATATCCGCGAACATGGATTCCACTTCGCCCAGCTTATATTCCGCCATAACTGGTTTCCTCCTTTGTTCTACTGCCTGTAGACAGCTATATTCTACTGGTAGTAGACAGCAATGTCAAGACCTTTCCCGGAAGTTAAACAAATCTTAATGGGTGGTGAAACTGCCGGGAGTCTGGGAAAGTCCCGGATCTCCACCAGCAGTACATCTGAGACGTCCTTCAGCCAAATTATAATACGTTTCGGGTATCAATTGCGGGATACACCGCCCGGTGTCAGGCGCAGAAACCGATAAAGAATCCATGCCAATTCCTGTGCGTTTCACAAATGTCACAGGATTTACTCCCGGTTTATTGGACGGTAGGTATGGTAGAATGCCCAGGAACCTTGGTGGAACAAGTTTTTTGAAAAAGTCAAGTCTTGTTCTTCCCTTCGTTTCATGGTATCATTTCACCCAGTGCGTACAGAAAAAGGAGAGATTCAAAATGAGCACTGCATCCATCCGCCATACCCGGCAGGAGCTTTTACGCCAGCAGGAAGCCGTTTTTAACAGCATCCCCGGCATGAACGCCCTGCGCCATGCCGCCCCGGAGAGTGTCCCGGAGCTGGAAGCAAAGTATCCGGACGCCGCCTTCGCCCTGATGATCTCCGACAATTTGTTTGTTGGTGACCGGGAGCAAAACGAAATCCACCAGAAGGCATACACCGCCATTCTGAACGGTGAGTCCATTACCGGGGTTCGGTTCAAATACGACTACGATCTGGAATCCTACCTGCTGAAACACATGTGGGATTGATCCATCCACGCAAAAAGGCCGCTATGGTTTCCTTTCGGATTCCATAGCGGCCTTTGCATAGCCTATGATCCTTAAATAGTCGGCTACATGGAAAAACCAGCCCACATGACCCAGAGTATGATATCTCACACGGACTGTTCTTGCTTTTTCCTCAATATCGAATGACCACGTTCAATGCTTCCTCCACCTGGGAAGCCTTTTTAATGGCCTGGGGCAGCTGCTCCCAGGGGTATTCGTGGGTAATGATGGACTCAATATCCCACTTGCCGCTGGCCATGATGGTCAGGACATCCTTCACGTCCTCCGGGAAGTACCCGCCGGAGCCGATGAGGGCGTGCTGGGAATAGGTCATGGCCAGCACATCCACAGGCCGTTTTCCTGCCAGAACGGCCACCACCACCATGCGGCTCTCGATCTTACCCATGGACTGGTACAGCTCCAGAATGGATTCCGCACCGGCGGCATCGATGAAGATATCCACATCTGCCGTGGGGCCGAACCGGGAAGGTGCGGTGCCAAAGCACTCCATTGCCTTTTCTCTCAGATCCTCCCGGCTGTTATTGCACACCGCAAAGCCCAGACCTTTGGCCTTTTCCAGCCGGAAGTCCGAATGGTCACAGACCATGACCTGGCTGCACCCAAAATACTTCAAAGCAATAGAAGCGGCAATACCAATGGTTCCGGCACCAAACACAATTGCCTTTTCTCCCGGTTTCGGGAAGGAACGTCTGGCGGCCCGGCAGCCTACGGTGAACGGCTCAATCAGGCTGGCGACCTTTGAGGAAATCGCCTCCGGCACCGTATAGATCTGCTTGTTCCACTGGGCATTGGGAATCAGGACGAACTCCGAAAAACCGCCCACAGTTCCGGCACGCCTGGGGTCTCCCTTCGCCAGCAGCGGATAAGGATAGACCCTGTCCCCCACATGAATGTCCTTCACATTCTTGCCCACCTGAACAACCTCAGAAACCATCTCATGCCCGAATTCGCCGCCAACTGTCACGCGATGGCCGGTGTTGGGGCCGTGGTTGTAGACAGCCACATCGGTGCCGCAAATGCTGGCATAGAGGTTTCGCACCACGATGTCGTTGTCCCCGGCCACCGGGGTTTCCAGCTGGGCAAGTTGAATCTGTTTTTGTCCTAAATAAAGGGCAGCTCTCATATTGACATCTCCTTTTACACCAAGCTTGTTTTCTGCAGCACCATGTTGCTGACCGCGCCCAGCCCCACGCTGAACACTGCGCCGCCAATCAGGCACATCATAACATTTCCGATTCCGGAATTCAAGGGTGTCAGCATTGGGATCATCATGAAGAACAACATCCCGATACAGAACGAGCCCACCATGGAAAGCCACAATTTCTGTTTGCCCACAACGCCCAAGGTCACATAAATGGGAACAAAGACCGACATTAACAGCGCCTTCAACACCAGACACATGACGATTCCGCTGACGCCTGCCGCTCCTGCGTCAAAGGACAGTCCTGCAACAGCGCCTCCAATCACAGCTCCGACCAGATAAGCCAGAACCATCAGTACGCCTCCGGCAAATCCCACCATCGTTTTGGAAATGACATAGTCGGTTTTCTTTGATCGAACAGCAAAGAGATTTTTCGCGTATCCGCTTCGGAAATCATCGGCCACAAAAATACAAACCCAAACGGCTGCCAGGAAGAAAAGCAGATTGATATTGCACATACTGAGCATATCCGTGCTGATTCCGGAGCCTTCCCCATTGATGGACTCTACAACCTGCCAGGTGTTGGTATAGGGTTCCATTTCGACGACAGTTTCCACGCCTGTTTTCGGGTCAACCTTCGTTGTGCCGCCTACGGTCGTGGTCATTACCAACACCAAAACAGGGATCACCACAGCGATGCCAATCAGGATATAAAGCAGCGGCGTTTTGCACATTCTCCGGAAATCCACCGCCAACATGCTTTTCAGCCGCTTGTCAAAGCTGTAATGCTGGAATTTCCCATTCTCCGCCTTTTCCATGTTATCTGCCCTCCTTTTCCTGCATCAGATCAATGTAGTATTCTTCCGGGCCGCCAGCGTCATACACACGGAGATATCCGCTTTCATCCTCTTCCACCCGGGCATACTTGCAGGAAAGCAGCGCCTTTGCCCGGTTCATCTCCCGGGTCTGTAGGGCAACATAGGTACGGCAGCCGGCGTCCAGCTCTTGGGCGGTCATTTCCTTGATCATTTTCCCGCCACGGACGATGCCATAATGGGTCGCGATTTTTTCCAGTTCGCCCAGGATATGAGAGGAAATCACAACGGTACACTGGTAATTCTGCGTGAGATCCACCAGAACCTCCCGCATGATCCGCATGCCGTCGGCATCCAGCCCGTTGATGGGTTCGTCCAGCACCAGCAAAGTCGGATGTCCCAGCAGCGCCATGGCAATACCGACGCGCTGTTTCATGCCCAGGGAGCAGTTTTTATACTTGTTTCCGGCTGCGCCTTCCATTCGGACCATTCTGAGGACTTTTCTTACCTCGATATCGGCATTGGGAATGCTTAAATTGGAAGCCTGGAGCATCATGTTATCCCACACGCT
>JBJDYL010000007.1:0-2746 GCA_051867285.1 Faecousia sp.
GCGGACTTGGCGCCGAAGATGAACACGGTGGGATAGAAGTCGGGCAGACGGCCCTCCTTCAGCCGGTAGTAGATGTCCACAACGGACAGAATGTTCATCAGCTGACGCTTATACAGGTGCAGGCGCTTGACTTGAACGTCGAACATAAAGTCGGGATTCAGCATGACGCCCTCGTGCTTGGCGATGACGTGGCACAGCTGCTCCTTCTTCAGGTGCTTGATGGCGTTAAACTGGGCGACAGTTTCGTCATTGATCTGGGACTTCAGACCGCCGATGAGCTCCAGATCCTTCAGGAAGTCGCCGCCAACCTTCTGACGGATCATCTCCGTCAGCTCGGGGTTGCACAGGCCGATCCAGCGGCGGGGGGTAATGCCGTTGGTCTTGTTCTGGAAGCGCTGGGGATAGGCGTGATACCAATCCTTGAAGCAGTCGTCCTTCAGAATCTGGGAGTGAATCTCTGCCACGCCGTTGACGTAGCTGCCCACATAAACGGACAGGTTTGCCATGTGGGCGGTGTTGTCCTTGACAATGAACAGGTTGGGATGCTCGCTCTTCAGCTTGGCGTCGATCTGGCAGATGATGTCCACGATCTCGGGCACCACGCTGCGCATCAGATCCAGAGGCCACTTCTCCAGCGCCTCGCCCATAACGGTGTGGTTGGTGTAGGAGAAGGTTTTCTGAGCGACCTTGAAGGCATCGTCAAAGCTCATGCCCTCCAGCTTCAGCAGACGGATCAGTTCGGGGATGGACATGGCAGGATGAGTGTCGTTCAGCTGTACGGCGTAGAACTCGCCGAAGCGGCTCAGGTCATTGCCGTGGGCAATCTTGTAGGTACGGATCATGTCCTGCAGGGAAGCAGAAGACAGGACATACTGCTGCTTGATACGCAGGCGCTTGCCGTCCCAGGTGGAGTCGTTGGGATACAGCACGCGGGTAATGTCCTCGGCCTTGTTCTTGGCATCCAGCGCCCGCAGATAATCCTGGCTGTTGAAAGCATCAAAGTTCAGTTCCTCTTCCGCCTCGCACTGCCACAGACGCAGGGTACCCACGTTCTTGGTATCGTAGCCGATGATGGGAACGTCGTAGGGAACTGCCAGAACGGTGTGGTCGGGGAAGCGAATCTTCACGGTGTGATTATACCGGCGGTAAGACCAGGGATCGCCAAACTTGGTCCAGTCGTCTGCCTTTTCCACCTGATTGCCGTTGCCGTCGAAGCTCTGCTTGAACAGGCCGAACTTGTACCGCAGGCCGTAGCCGGACAGAGGAATGTTGGTGGAAGCAGCGGAATCCAGGAAGCAGGCAGCCAGACGGCCCAGACCGCCGTTGCCCAGGGCATCGTCCTCAATGTCCTCCAGCACGGCCAGATCCACGCCGCGCTCCGCGAACAGCTGCTTCATTTCATCCAGAATGCCCAGATTAAACAGGTTACTGTAAACCAGACGGCCGATCAGATACTCGGCGGAAATATAGTAAGCCTTGCGCTCGTGCATCCGGACCTTTTTTGCATGGCTCCAGTTATCGGAAATCGCCATCATAACCGCCTGACCCAGAGCCTCATGCAGCTCCTGGGGGGTAGCGTCCTTCAGGGATACGTCGTAGGTGTACTTCAGCTGTGCTTCCGTCCACTTCAGGATGTTCACACAATTCAGATTCATGTTGATACCCTCCATGATAAAAGCGGGGATTCCGCTGTAGATTTCAAACCGCTTTGCGGTCACCGTAAATGATTCACTGCGCGGGGGTTCATTTTCGGATTATCCAGAAAATGAAACGTTTCCATCCACTCCCGCACCCGTATAGAATACTGTCTTTTTGCTGTTTTGTCAAGTAAAACCAGCAGCAAAAAGGGGAAATTTCCCATTTTTGGCATATTGTTCAGATTATGCCCGAAAATGAAATGAGATAACCTCCGTGGTGTACAAATAGCTAATTTTTCAGACAATATAAAAAGACCCGCCTTTCGGCGGGTCTTTTTGAGATGTAACAATCAGGCCTCCAGATTGATGCCGGTCTCCTTGGAGAACAGGTGGCACACATGGCCGGGGAAGGCGTATTTGACGGTGTTGCCATTGGACAGAGCAGCGACTTCGGCGCCGGTCATGTTCATGGTGGAAACAACCATAACTACGTCACGACCCATGGAGGTGACATGCAGGTGGACGGAGGAACCCATCAGCTCGGACACATCGACAGTGCCCTCAATGCCGGTGCTCTCCAGAGTGATGTGCTCGGGACGAACGCCCAGAACCACATCCTGCTCAGCCACATTGTTGGCAGAGAGCTTCGCCTGCTTCTCCTCGGACAGCTCCACGGACAGGGCGTCCAGCTTGACGACATACTTGCCGTTTTCCTTAACCAGCTTGGCGTTCTCGAACAGGTTCATCTGAGGCGTGCCGATGAAGGTGGCTACGAACAGGTTGTAAGGATGGTTGAACACTTCCTGGGGAGTGCCGATCTGCTGGATGAAGCCGTCCTTCATGATGACGATCCGGTCGCCCAGGGTCATGGCCTCGGTCTGGTCGTGGGTAACGTAAATGAAGGTGGTGTTGATGCGCTGACGCAGCTTGATGATCTCAGCACGCATCTGGTTACGCAGCTTGGCGTCCAGGTTACTAAGAGGCTCGTCCATCAGCAGAACCTTGGGCTCACGGACGATGGCGCGGCCGATGGCCACACGCTGACGCTGACCGCCGGACAGAGCCTTGGGCTTACGGCCCAGGTACTGGGTGATGTCCAGGATCTCAGC
>JBJDYL010000008.1:0-11843 GCA_051867285.1 Faecousia sp.
ACCTTGGTACTACCAATTCCTGTGTTGCTGTGCTGGAAGGCGGCGAGCCTGTTGTGATCGCCAACGCGGAAGGCACCCGTACTACCCCCTCTGTGGTGGCATTCTCCAAGACCGGCGAGCGTATGGTGGGTCAGGTGGCAAAGCGTCAGGCTGTCACCAACGCTGACCGCACTGTCTCTTCCATCAAGCGTCACATGGGCGAGAACTACCATGTCACCATCGACGGCAAGGGCTACACTCCCCAGGAGATCAGCGCCATGATCCTGCAGAAGCTGAAGGCGGACGCCGAGAGCTATCTGGGTCAGACCATTACCGAGGCGGTTATCACCGTTCCCGCTTACTTCTCTGACGCTCAGCGTCAGGCCACCAAGGACGCCGGCAAGATCGCGGGCCTCGATGTAAAGCGTATCATCAACGAGCCTACCGCAGCTGCTCTTGCTTACGGCCTGGATAAGGAATCCGAGCAGAAGATCATGGTTTACGACCTGGGCGGCGGCACCTTCGATGTGTCCATCCTGGACATTGGCGACGGCGTCATCGAGGTTCTGGCTACCGCCGGCGACACCCGTCTGGGCGGCGACGACTTCGACCAGAGAATCATGGATTACCTGGTTGCCGAGTTCAAGAAGGCCGAGGGCATCAACCTGGCTTCCGACAAGGTCGCCATGCAGCGTCTGAAGGAGGCTGCTGAGAAGGCCAAGATCGAGCTGTCCGGCGTGACCTCCACCAACATCAACCTGCCCTATATCACCGCCGACGCCACCGGCCCCAAGCACCTGGACGTGACCCTGACCCGGGCCAAGTTCAATGAGCTGACCGCCGATCTGGTGGAGCGCACCATGAAGCCTGTCCGTCAGGCCATGTCCGACGCCGGGCTGTCTGCTTCCGATATCCACAAGGTGCTGCTGGTTGGCGGCTCCACCCGTATCCCCGCCGTGCAGGATGCCGTGAAGGACATCACCGGCAAGGAAGGCTTCAAGGGCATCAACCCCGACGAGTGCGTGGCTGTGGGCGCTGCCATTCAGGGCGGCGTGCTCACCGGCGACGTGCAGGACATCCTGCTGCTGGACGTCACCCCCCTGTCCCTGGGCATTGAGACCATGGGCGGCGTGTTCACCCGTCTGGTAGACCGGAACACCACCATCCCTGTGCAGAAGAAGCAGATTTTCTCCACCGCCGCTGACGGCCAGACCTCCGTTGAGGTTCACGTCCTGCAGGGCGAGCGGGAAATGGCTGCTTATAACAAGACTCTGGGCCGTTTCCAGCTGGGCGGCATCGCTCCCGCGCCCCGTGGCGTGCCTCAGATCGAGGTTACCTTCGACATCGACGCCAACGGCATCGTGAAGGTTTCCGCCAAGGATCTGGGCACCGGCAAGGAGGCCAACATCTCCATTACCGCTTCCACCAACCTGAGCCAGGAGGACATCGACAAGGCCGTGAAGGAAGCTGAGCAGTACGCTGCCGAGGATAAGGCCCGCAAGGAAGAGGTGGACACCCACAACGCCGCCGATCAGACCGTTTACCAGACCGAAAAGACCCTGAACGAGCTGGGCGACAAGATCGACGCAAGTGAGAAGGCCTCCATCCAGAGCGCCATTGACCATCTGAAGGAAGTGAACAAGGGTAACGACATCTCCGCCATCAAGGCCGCTACCGAGGAAGTTCAGAAGGCTTTCTACGCCGTGTCTGAGAAGCTGTACCAGCAGGCGAACCCCAACGGCGGCGCCCAGGGCGGCTGTGATCCCAACTGCGGCGGCAGCTGCGGCAATGACGACGGTGTCGTGGACGCCGATTACGAGACGGTTGACTAAGCGATAAGCCCAAGGGGCGGCAAAACGCCGCCCCTTCTTGGCGTATATCGGGATTGAAAATTCACAATGGGCAATTGACAATTCAGGCGTGGGCTTTGCGCACAGCTTTGGAATCATCGCCGGAGGCGATACCACAATTGTCAACTGTCAACTGTTAATTGTCAATTGTCAATTGATATGAGGTGAGAATAAATGGCAGAAAACAAACGCGATTACTACGAGGTGCTGGGCGTCAGCAAGGATGCCAGCGCGGATGATATAAAGAAAGCCTACCGCAAAAACGCCATGAAATACCACCCTGACCGGAACCCCGGGGACAAGGAAGCCGAGGAAAAGTTCAAGGAAATCGGCGAGGCCTACGAGGTGCTGTCCGACCCGGATAAGAAGGCCCGGTACGACCAGTATGGCTTTGCCGGTGTGGATCCCAACTTCGGTGCCGGCGGCGCGGGTTATGGCGGCGCGGGCTTCGGCGGGTTCGGAGATTTCGGCGATCTGGGCGACATTTTCGGTGAGTTCTTCGGCGGCGGCAGCGGCAGAAGCCGGGCAAGTACCCAGAATGCCCCCCGCCGGGGCGAGAACGTCATGTCCCGGCTGGAGCTGACCTTTGAGGAAGCGGCCTTCGGCTGTGAGAAAGAGGTGGCAACACCCCGGATTGAGAACTGCGCCGCCTGCAACGGCACCGGTTCCGCCGACGGCGTGATTGAGACCTGTTCTCAGTGCCGGGGCACCGGTCAGGTGCGCACGGTGCAGAATTTCATGGGCATGCAGATGCAGTCCACCACCACCTGTCCCGCCTGCTCCGGTAAGGGCAAGATCATTAAGACCCCCTGCAATACCTGTAAGGGCAAGGGTAAGGTGCGCCGCACCAACCGGGTGAAGGTGAAGATTCCCGCCGGTGTGGATGCCGGACAGAGCGTCCGGGTTCGGGGCGAAGGCGGCGTGGGCAGCAACGGCGGCCCCAACGGCGATCTGCTGGTGGAGATCTACATCAAGCGCCACCCGATTTTCACCCGTCAGGATACGGACGTTCTGTGCGAGGTGCCCATCACCTTTACCCAGGCCGCTCTGGGCGCCACCATTCAGGTGCCCACGCTGGACGGCAAGGTGGACTATGAGATTCCCGAGGGCACCCAGACCGGACGGGAGTTCATTCTCCGGGAGAAGGGCATTCCTGAGGTGGGCAATTCCCGCCGTCGCGGCAACCACCGCTTCACCGTGGTGGTGGAGACGCCTACCCATCTGACCCGGGAGCAGAAGGATCTGCTGCGCCAGTTGGACGGAACCATTGAGGTATCCCCCAAGCGGAAGAAGTTCATCGACAATCTGAAGGACTTCTTTGATTAAGCCGCCAGTGGCGGCGGACAATGCGTGGGCGGCAGGGCCGCCGACCAATGCGTGCCCAGGTGGCTATTCTCGTTACGCCATTGGGTATAGCTCGGTATCGTTACCCACTCCTACAGGAAAAGACGCATAGATGGCAGGGCGTTCAGCCAGTGCGTACCTGGGTGGGCGGGAATCGTTATCGTTGCCCGTTCGGAAAAACGGAATAAAAAATGCAGGCTGGTACTTGTGACCGGCCTGCGTTTTGTGTATAATGGGAGAAAAAAGCGGGAGGAACGCATATGAAACGGGAAGACTACATCAGCTGGGACGAATATTTTATGGGCATTGCCATGCTGGCGGCGAAGCGCAGCAAGGATCCCAATACCCAGGTGGGCGCGTGTATTGTTTCCCCGGACAATATCATCATTTCCACCGGCTACAACGGCATGCCCAAGGGCTGCTCTGACGACGAATACCCCTGGGAGCGGGAGGGGGAAGCCACCAAGTATCCTTATGTTGTCCACGCGGAACTGAACGCCGTGCTCAACGCCAACGGGCGGGATCTGCGGGGCAGCAGGCTGTATGTGGCCCTGTTTCCCTGCAACGAGTGTGCCAAGGCCATCATCCAGAGCGGCGTGAAGGAAGTGTACTATCTGTCGGACAAGTACGCCGACTCCATGGCGACCCTGGCCTCCAAGCGGATGATGGATTCCGCCGGGGTGAAGTACATCCAGCTGCGCACCAATTTGAAATCCATTACCCTGGATTTCGTTCCCGAAGAGGAACGGGGCAAGGGTTGATTTCCAAGAAAAAGCTGCCATTGCTTCGTGCAATGGCAGCTTTTTTCATGATCTCATCTGAAAGCGGTCGGTTTCCACCGCGTCGGATTCCTCCAGCGTGTCGTAGTAATAGTAATAGATGCTGTCGCCGCTGCTGAGGCCTGAGAGAATTTCCACGGTTTCTCCGTCGGAAATGCCGGTGGTCACTTCCACCGGGGCGGAAGGCTCGCCGGTTTTCTTATCCAGCGCGGTGTAGACGACGGTTTTCGCTCCGTCCTCCACCAGCGCCGCCGCAGGAACCGTGAGCACATTCATTTTTTCGTACAGGGGAATCACAGCCGAGGCGCTCATACCGGCCAGCATTTCGCTCTGCCGGGGCAACGTCAGCTCCACAGCGAATTTGCTGCTGCCGCCGTTGCCGCTGCCGCTCATGGCAACCCGGGTAACCTCCCCTTCAAATTCCTCGCCGGGCAGGGCGTTGATGGTGATTTCCGCGGTCATGCCCGGAGAAATGCTGGAAATGTCTTTTTCGTCCAGAGAAACCGTCAAAGTCATGGTGTCCTGGGGGGTTACGGTCATGAGCACGTCGCCGTTCAGGTCGAACAGCTGGCTTTGACCGGAGGAAGCGCCGCCGGCGCCCATGCCGGGCATGCTGAAGTTAAAGCTGAAGTTGGGCATGGAGAAGCCGGGGAGCGTACCGCCGGAGGACTGTCCCCTCCGGTAAAGCACCACGTCCGACCAGACGCCTTCACCGCCTTTGTAGCCGGTCACAAACAGAATGATGTCTCCGGCAACAAAACCCTTGTCGATACCTGCGTCGGTTTGCCCCTGCCGGACCATGGTGGTTTCATCCAGAGAAGAACCGTCCGCCAAAGCCCAGCCGGAG
This sequence comes from Faecousia sp., assembly GCA_051867285.1. Classification (GTDB taxonomy): domain Bacteria; phylum Bacillota; class Clostridia; order Oscillospirales; family Oscillospiraceae; genus Faecousia. The sequence goes on from JBJDYL010000008.1 coordinate 4,800, forward strand.
GCGGTTCTCACCACATCCTTTTCTCCGGAGGTGTCGTAGAACACAATCAGCTGTTCACCCACGGCATATACCTTGGCGGCGATGGCCTTGTAGGTCATGCCTTTGAAATAGCAGCCGTCCTTATGCTTGGAAGCGGTGCAGGGGGTGTTCGGATCGGTGCTGACGATACAGCTTTCGATGCAGTCCCCATAGTGGTGCGTCGTGGCCTCGCACACGCCGGTGACATCCGCGTGGACACAGGCTTCAATACAGGTCTTTCTGTGGCGGCTGGCGGGACAATCCTTGCTGCCGTCGCTTTCAATACAGCTTTCCACACAGGTCAGGCGGTGCTTGGTGGCAGGGCAGTCCTGACCATCCTTGGCGCTGACGCAGGCTTTGATACAGTCCGCGTAGTGCGCGCCGGTGGCGGGGCAGTCGGCATCCGTATCGCCGTGCTGACAGGACTTGATGCAGTCCAGAAAATGCTCCGTGGCGGTGCAAGTGGTACTGCCGCTGCTGTGAATACAGGCCTTGGGACAGCCGTCTATGTGGCCGGAATCCGTGCCGGACAGGGGGCAGGTTTCGTCTCCGGTGCAGACCCGAACAGCGCTCAGCAGCACGAGCTGGAAATCCTCCTCCTGGGCACCCAGCAGCTGCACGGTATATTCCCCCGCCTCTGCGGACAGCAGGTGGGCGCTGTCCTTATCAATGCCGGAAACAAGGCCGTCGCAGGGGGCGGAAATCACTCCGGTGTCATACATTTTGAACAGCTTTTGCAGCAGCTCTTCGTATTCCCGGTGGGTATTTGCCAGCAGCTCCAGCTGGGCGGTGTAGTCGGTGTCCTTCAGTGTGAACAATGTCGCCCCGGAGGAAAGGGTCTGCTCCGGTTTGATATGGACCGCGGAAATTTCACCGGTAAAGGCGGTAGCGGACCAGGGGCTGTGGATTTCCAGGGTGCCTGTTCCCATGGTATCCACCGTGACGGTCTGCCCTACATCGTAGCCCTTATCCTCCACGGTGACAACCAGTTCTCCGCTGAGGTTGGATTCCACCCGGCCGGTAACCTCCTTGCCGTCCGCCAGGGTTACCGTCACGCTGTCACCGGTGGAGAGATTAGAATTGGCGGAGATGGTCACGCACATCTTTCCGTCCAGACTCAGAACAGCCAATGCACCGTGCTCCAGAAGCACGCTTTCCACCCGGTCGCCTGCCTTTCCGTAGAGTTCCTTCACCCGGCCGCCGGCTGTGGCGGCGACGGTGGTGTCCGCCTTTTCGTCCCGGGCAGACTCCATCTGCTTTTCCACAGTGGACATGGAATCCTGAATCTGGGTAATGGCGGTCATGACGCTGACCTTATCCACCGCGGCGAGGGGGTCGCCTTCGGATACCATATCCCCGTTCTTTACCAGAAATTCTGTAATTTTTACTTCTTTCGGCAGCTCCACAGTTTCCGGCTCCCCGGCTTCCAGGGTGCCGCCGCCGTGGACGGCGGTGCGGATGGAGCGCACGCTTGCATTCGCGCTGAGAATGCTGGCAACGGGGCCATCCTCGGTGCTCTGCTGCCGGGCCATCAGGGGCATGACCGCCAGCACCAGCACCACCAGCGCGGCGATGCCCCAGAACAGATACCGCCGCAGCTGTTTCTTCTTCGTCTTGTCCATTTGCTTAACCTCCGTAGTGCAGCGCGTCGATGGGCTTCATTTTTGCGGCCTTATTGGCGGGATACAGCCCAAAGATCACGCCGATGAGGAAGCAGAATGCCACTGCCAGCAGCACCACGCCGCTGTTCAGGGAGAACACCAGTCCGGTGCTGGCCACCACTGTGGACACGATCTGCAAAACCGCCCAGCTCAGGAAGATGCCCAGTCCGCAGCCCATCATGCACAGCACCACAGCCTCCATCAGGAACTGGGTCAGGATGTTGCCCCGGCTGGCGCCGATGGCCTTGCGGATGCCGATTTCCCGGGTGCGCTCGGTGACGGTGACCATCATGATGTTCATAATGCCAATGCCGCCCACCACCAGAGAAATGCCCGCGATGCCGCCAAGCAGGATGGACAATGCGGAGGTGACGGTGTTCATGGCTTCTTCCAGCATATTGGAAGCGTCCACGTCAAAGGCGTCCTCGTCCTCGTCAAAACGCTCCATGAGGATTTTTTCCATAGCGTCCGCCGCCGCGTCCACCGTGCTCCCTTCCGCGGCGGACAGGTAGAAGGTGGTCACATTGCTGCTGACGCTGTCCGCCAGGCGAATGAGAGAAGAATAGGGAATGTAGGCCATGAGCATTCCGGAGGTAAGCACAGAGGTCAGAGAGTCCTCATTTTCCTCCAGCACGCCCACCACGGTGAATTTCACGCCGTTCAGGGTGACCGTCTCCCCCACGCAGTCGGTGTATCCGATGAGTTCCGTGGCGGCTGCGTCGTTCAGGACGCAGACGTAGGTGCTGTTATTCTGGTCGGAGGCTTTCAGCCATCGGCCCATGGACAGCTGAAGTCCCTGAATGTCGTAGTAAGAGGGAGTGGTGCCGTAGACGGTGACGCTGTCATAGTTGGTGCCGCACTTGCCCACCACTGAGGTGCTGGTGCGGGCGGAGATTAAGCCGATGTCCGGCTCCTGGGCCATCCATTCGTCCAGATCATTCAGGCGGATGGGTTTGCCCTTGTCGTCGGAGACGGTGACGGTAACCAGACTGGTGCCCAGGTCGGATACCGTGCTGGTGACGGAATCCGTGGTGCCGCTGACCAGACTCACCAGCACCACCAGCGCCATGACGCCGATGATAATGCCCAGCATGGTCAGCGCTGCCCGCATTTTATTGGCGCCGATGGAACGCAGCGCCATGACAAAAGACTGCATTACAGCGTCACCTCCGAAATCTGCCCGTCCAGAATGTGGATGGAGCGCTGAGCCTGTTTGGCGATATTATTGTCGTGGGTAATCAGGACGATGGTGTTGCCCTGTTCATGGAGATCGTGGAAAATGTCGATGATCTCCTTGCTGGTTTTGGAGTCCAGCGCGCCGGTAGGCTCATCCGCCAGAATCAGCTTGGGCCGGGTGACGATGGCCCGGGCGATGGACACGCGCTGCTGCTGTCCGCCGGACAGCTCCGTGGGCAGATGCTTTGCCCGGGGATACATGTTCACCTTGTCCAGCGCTTCCTTCACCCGCTCCTGCCGCTCCTTTTTGGGAACCTTCTGATAGATCAGAGGCAGTTCCACGTTTTCCTCTGCGGTCAGCTTGGGGATCAGGTTGTACTGCTGGAACACGAAGCCGATTTTCTCGTTGCGGATTTTCGCCAGCTGGTTTTCCGAGTAGCTCTCAATGGGCAGCCCGTCCAGCAGGTATTCTCCCGCGTCGGCAATGTCCAGACAGCCAATAATGTTCATCATGGTAGACTTACCGGAGCCGGAGGGGCCGATGATGCTGACGAACTCCTGAGGCTTGATATGCAGGTTGGCGTGATCCAGGGCACGCACCCGGTCGTCGCCCACCTGATAGAATTTACAGATATCTTTCAGTTGGATCATGCTTTAGCCTCCCCGGTTGCCGCCCATACCGCCGGGCATCTGACCGCCGCCCATGCCGCCGGGCATTCCGCCGCCCCGGCTGCTGCTGCCGGAACTCATGCCGGGCATGCCGCCTGCCATGGCGAACATATCCATGAAGCTGAACTTCTGGGACTCGGTGTAGTAAACCGTATCGCCCTCCCGAAGACCGGAGGTGATCTCCACATAGTCGTCGTTCTGCATGCCGATGGTCACTTCCACCCGTCCGCTGTAGACGTGGGCTTCGGAGTCATATCCGGTGTAAACATAGTAAGAAGCGCTATTCTGGTGCAGCGCGTCCACGGGGATGATCAGGGCGTTTTCCGTACCCTGAATCTGCACGTCCACCGAGGCGGTCATGCCGGCCAGCATGCCTGCCGCCCGATCCAGGGTGATTTCGGCGGAATACTGGGTCACGCCGGTGGAGGTGTCGGCCACCTTGCTGATTTCGGTGACGGTGCCGGTGAAAGCGTCCTCACTGACGGAGCTGACCTCCACCTGGGCTTCCTGCCCGTCCTCCAGCGCCAGAATGTCGGTTTCGTCCACACTGATGGTGACAGACATCTGCTTCTGGGGGTACAGGGTCAGAAGATCGGTTTCCGTGGTAAAATCCGCATAATTTTCATCGTATTCCACGCTGCTCACCAGCGCGTCCATGGGAGAGAGAACCGCGCCGTCCCGGTAAATGGTGAGCAAATCCATGAGGGTTTCCTCCAGATCCTCCCGCTGGCGCAGCAGGGCGTCGTAGTTGGCGCTGGTTTTGGTGTCAGACAGGGTGAACAGGGTGCTGCCGCTGGAGACATTGCCGTTTTCCTTGGCAGAAATCGTCCGCACGGTTCCGGCATAGCCCGTCACCGCCAGCGGGGAGTGGATGTACAGTTTGCCCTTGCCGATTTCCCTGCCGCTGCCGTCAGCAACGGTAACTTCCTCGTCCACCTTGGGACCGTTGTCAGTGACCAGAACGGTGATTTTTCCCTTCTGGGCGGATTCTATCGCGCCGGAAATGACAGAGCCGTCCTCCCGGGTGACGGAAACCGTGTCCCCCCGGCTTAGGCCCTCGGCTTCAATATCCACGGCAAGATACCCGTCCAGGCTGAGCACAGCCAGCGCCCCGTGCTCCGCCATGCAGGCGGCAACGTCGTCGCCTTTTTCGGCGTAGATTTTCTTGACCCGGCCGGCTACACCGGCAGTGATGCTGGTGGAAGCGGTGTCGTCCTTGGCGTTGTTGATGCTCTTATCCAGAGTTTTCAGCTGATCCTGGGTGTCGGACAGGGCGCTCATCACAGAGGCCATATCCACGGTGGCCAGCAGCTCGCCTTCGGACACTACGTCGCCGGCTTCCGGAATTACCTCATCGATTTCCACGCCGACGGGGACGCTCAGCGTCTCCTGATCCACCTGGGCCAGTACGCCGTTGCCGGAAACCACGGTGTGAATGGTACCGGGGGCGACCTGATAGGTCAGCACTTCCTTCTCAGCGGCGGCAAATTTCTGCTGAACGGTGCGGCGCAGATTCAGCACCAGCAGAACCAGCGCCAGCGCAACGACGGCAATGACGATCACCACCGTGCGGATTACCTTCCGGCGGCGCTGTTTCTTTTCCCGGTTGAGCTTGTCGAACAGTTCCTCACCGCGGTTTTGTTGTTCTTCCATAGGGCTTGCTCCTTACGTTTATTCGGTATGTTCCCTATTTTACATAATTGAAGCCTGGAATTTGGGAAATAATTGTAAACAAATTATCCGTTAAGAAAATAGATTCGGAGGAGGGTCACCGACCCTCCTCCTGGTTATGATTCCTTATTCCTTCCCGGGAAAATCCGGAATGAAGCCCGCGTCGGCGGATTCCGCCTCCTGGGTAAAGCCCTCCAGATGGTTTAAGTACATCCAGCTGAGCACCGCGTCGTATTCTTCCTGGGTTACCCGGCGGTCAAAGGGCGCGCCCAGGTTTCCCATGGGGGTGTATTGCCGCATGAGACTCACCAGCACCTGCCCCGGGGCGAAGGTTTCCCCAATCCAGTCCAGAATGCGCAGGGAGTTATCCACCTGCCCGGGCAGAATCAGGTGGCGGATGATGGTGCCCCGCACCACCTTCTGTCCCTGCCAGACCACGCTTCCCGTCTGACGCACCATTTCCCGAATGGCAGCCGTGGCCACGGGGAAATAGTCCGCCGCGCCGGACAGGCTTGCCGCCAGAGAAGCATCTGCGTATTTGAGATCCGGCAGATAGATGTCCACGTTTCCTTCCAGCTGCCGCAGGGTTTCCACCCGTTCGTAGCCGCCGCAGTTGTAAACCACCGGCACCGGCAGCTTCGGCGTCAGCGCGGGGAGAATGGTGGGCAGAAACTGGGTGGGGGTTACCAGATCGATGTTTTCTGCGCCCCGGGCAATGAGATCTTCAAACATCCGGCGCAGTCCTTCGCTGTCCGTGGGCACGCCCACCGCACCGCCGCTGATGGCGGCATTCTGGCAGTATTTGCATCCCAGGGTGCAGCCGCCGAAAAACACCGCGCCGCTGCCGCCGGAGCCTGCCAGGGCAGGTTCTTCCCACAGGTGAATCATTTGCTTTGCCACAAGGGCGGTGTCGGGGCAGCCGCAGAAGCCTACTTTTCCGGCAGTGCGGTCAGCGCCGCACCGCCGGGGGCACAGTTCACAGTTACGATAATCCATGTTTTTTCCACATCCTTTGGGGCTATCATAGCAGGTATCCGGGATTTTCTCAAGTACCCGGCTTTACCTTTGGGGGAAACTGTGGTATGATTCAATATCATATATTCAGAAAAGGAAGAAGTTTTATGGAAATTCGTCTGGCCTCCACCGGGGACATTCCCGGCATTCTCGACCTGCTGCTTCAGGTGGGAGAAGTACACCACAAAATCCGTCCCGACCTGTTCCGGGCCGGGGCGCAGAAATACGATGAAGCAGCCCTGAAAGACTTGCTGAAAGACCCCAACCGTCCGATTTTTGCGGCAGTGGAGGCGGGTAAATTGCTGGGCTACTGCTTCTGCATTGTGGAGCTTACCAAGGACAGCCCGGTGCTCATGGATCAGAAGAGCTTGTATATTGACGACCTGTGCGTGGACGAAACATGCCGGGGCAAGCACGTGGGTTCCGCCCTGTACGATTACGCTGTGAACTATGCCCGGGAAATCGGCTGCGACACCGTGACCCTGAACGTGTGGTGCGGCAACGACAGCGCCATGGCATTTTACGAAAGCCGGGGCTTAAAACCCCGGAACATCCACATGGAGGCAAAGCTGTAATGCTTACCAAAAATGGAGTTTACGAAGCCACCGTCACCGACTACACCGCCGAAGGGCAGGGCGTCGCCCATGTGGAAGGCTGCGCCGTGTTCCTGCCCAACGCCATTGCCGGGGAGCGGGTGCGGCTGCGCATCGAAAAAGCGCAAAAGACCTGGGCTGCGGGGAAAATCGTGGAGATTCTGGAGAAGTCCCCTCATCGGGTGAACCGGGAGTGCCCCGTGGCCAAGCTCTGCGGCGGCTGCGATTTCTGGCATATGGAC
>JBJDYL010000009.1:0-2668 GCA_051867285.1 Faecousia sp.
GCTTCGTAGCCATAGGGATAGCAGCCTTCCACATAGGGAAGTCCCGCAGGCTGCGGCGTTCCGTAGGTCCAGCCGGACTGATATCGCAGAGTCCAGGCCCACTTGATGCTGTTCTTGCCCTTCAGGTTATAGCCATCCTGGAGCTCAGCACCAGCCTCTACCATTTCCGCAGCGAGTTTATAGGCTCTGGCGATTTCCTGCTGGAATACATAGGTTTTTCCGTCAACCGTTTTTTCCTCCGTGTTATCCGCCCGCTTTTCCGCGAACACCACATTTCCGCGCACGGCGATGTTATACTTTTCGGTTCCGTCGCCCAGCCACGCTTCTTCCTTCTTTTCCGTAAGGGAAGCCTTCCCGGAAGCATCTTCGGCATAATAGTACTTTGTGCCGGCGATTTCTGTGGAAAGCATATAGTAAGGATTCAGCGCGGTTTCCTCATTCATGCCGGAAATGCCGTAGAAGTTATAGCAGGTCACCGTATGATCGATCTCCACACCGCCGCCACCGGTCTGCACCATATAAGCCGCTACGGAGCAGATATCAAAGGTTTCGGAAACGGTCAGATCTCCATGGTTCACGCTGACGGTCATGGTGCTGTACACAGGGACGCAGGACCATTGCTGGTAGGTCACGGCAACCACTGTTTCGCCGCCATTGTTGAAAACGGTATACTCTTCTTCGCCATAGGCCGTCCGCGTGGACAGCACCTTCTCATCGCCGAACCTGCTGTTCAGCGTAACCGTCACATCCTCTGCGGTGATTCCGGACACATCCGTTCCCTCGGGCCAGACAATGGAGATGTAATCCGTATATCCGTCGTTCATATAAGGCTTATTCTGCGCAATGGAATCGGGATTCTCGTTCGTCCATGTCCACTGAATTTCCGCCCCGGGTTTGAGACCGGAGGTAAAGCCAGAGTCATATTCGTTGGGCACATAGTCCACCCCAAGGGCCATATCTGTACAGGTACGGCCATAGCAGTAGACATACACCGGTATCTTTGCGGGCGCAACTTCTCTGCCATCATAGAGAATGCCGCTTACCTCCAGCGTAAGGGCGTAGACACCGTTGCCATCGCCGCCCATAATGCTCCACTCGCGGTTACTGTTATAATCCACGCTGGTGTCATAGCCCCAGGTGTTCCACGCAATGTCCCCAGCATCCAGCGTGTAGGTATACTTTCCGTCCTTCCACGCACCGTCCAGAGTGTTGGCGTTCAGAATGAATTCATCAGCATAGTAACCGTTGCCGTCAATCATCTTCACGGTCGCCTTGCTGCTGTCAATCCATTTATCCTTTACGTTATCCCCCAGATCCAGAATTGCAGAGCCGGTGTAAGTAACGGGAGCCAGCCGAACGCACTGTTCTTCCTGATTTTCATAGACGACACGTTCTCCGTCCTCATTGTAGTGATAAATATTGGTATCTCCAGGCCCGCCGGTCTTGATAAGATCCACTTTCAGCGTCGTCTTATTGCCGGTGTCCGCCAAGCCCAAAATATCACTGCTTACTTTCAACTCCGGAACCGCAGTGTCACCGCTCCCGCATCCGCAGATGATCAGCGCAAACAGCAGGGCACCGATTATGAAACACGCTTTTTTCTTCATCGTATTTCCCCCATATGGATTTTTGGATCGTACAAAGACTCATACCTGGGATTGCTCCGGCCCCTTCTTATCATGATGGACACGCACAACGGGTCTTGGCATATTCTTGATGGCATCGAAGCCGATGGCCGCCAGTAGGATGATGCCTTTGACGGCATACTGCATGTAAGCGCCCATACCGGCAAGCTGCATGCCGTTGGTAATGATCTGCATTACAAAGATACCCGCGACCAGTCCCACAACATTTCCCTTGCCGCCCTTCATACTGATACCGCCGATAATGGCAGCCGTCAGGCAGGTGAACTCGGTGCCCGGGCCGGAGGTGGCGCTGGTCATGTTCTGGTGGGCCATCATGTCAATGGCCGCCAGGCCGAAAACCGCACCGGTAATTGCGTAGGTCAACGCCTGCACCAGATCTGCTCGGATACCGGAAAGATGCGCACAGTCCCGGTTGCCGCCAACAGCCAGGATGTCCCGACCAAAATGGGTCTTGTTCAGCACGAACCAGGTAAGTACCACAATAATCAGTGCCAGATATACATCCAGAGGCAGGTCAAGAATGCGGGTGGTATATAACGTCCGGTACAGGTCTGGCAAACCGGAGTAGCTTTTGGAGCTGGTGACGGTCAGGCAGATACCCTTGAATACCTCGCTGGTTGCGATGGTGACAATCAAGGGGAACAGCTTCAGCTTGGTCACGATCAAACCGTTGATCAGGCCCATGATAAAACCAAGCGTAAGCGCCCACAGTATGATGATGAGCATATGCACCAGAGTGAACCGGTCGCCGCTGGCAGAGAGCATTTTCTGGATCATCAGGAAAGACGTGGTGGACACCATGGCCATCTCATAGCCAACGGACAAATCGATACCGCCGCCAATCATAACAAAGGCAATGCCCATGCCCGCAATAACGTAGTAGCTGGACTCAGAGAAAATATTTCGGAAGTTTGCCCAGCTGAAAAATCGGGGATTCATTATGGAAAACAGGATAATCAATGCGGCAAGAATAATATAAACCGTTCCTTCGCGCCAGGCGTAGGATGCCGCACTCTTGAGCT
>JBJDYL010000010.1:0-11653 GCA_051867285.1 Faecousia sp.
CCGGAAATGGTCGGCGAGGTGCTTGCCGTAATGAAGGAGCTGGCTGCCGACGGCATGACCATGGTGGTGGTCACCCACGAAATGGGCTTTGCCCGGGAGGTGGGCAACCGGATTCTCTTTATGGACGGCGGCAAGATTCTGGAGCAGGGTTCTCCCGAGGCGGTTTTCGGCAACCCCCAGAACCCAAGACTGCAGGATTTCCTGTCAAAAGTTCTGTAATTCAACGCAAAAAGCCGGAATTGCGACGAACGCAATTCCGGCTTTCCATATGATTCCCCAAGGGCTGTCATCCTGAGCGAGCGAAGCGAGTCGCAGGGTCTTCCTGTTCCGACCATCGAATGTGTGAAGATCCTTCGACTCGCTTCGCTCGCTCAGGATGATAAACGCGTTTACTCCAGCACATGCTCCAATCCCATCTGCAAAATGGTTTTCACATGATCGTCTGCCAGAGAGTAAAGGATGTTCTTCCCCTCCCGGCGGAACTTTATGAGCTGCATCTGCTTCAGAATCCGGAGCTGATGGGAAATCGCGCTCTGACTCAGCGACACCTTTTCCGCAATGTCCGTGACGCACAGTTCCTCCACCGCCAGCAGCGACAGAATATGCACCCGGGTGGTATCGGCGAAGCCCTTAAACAGCTCGGCGATGGCATCCAGCGTTTCTTTTTCCGGAACAGCCCGCACACGAACCACCCCCTTCCGCTTTTCTCCTATTTTACCGTAACCAAGCAAAATATGCAACCATTTCTTTCCGATTTTTGCAGTGCCGCGCTCCGGCGGAATGTCCTTCCATTGGGCATATCCTGACAAATAGGAGCCTGTGTGCCCAGAAGGCCAAATCCCTCGACTTTTTCTATTAACTTTTTCTTAAAAGCCTTTGCAAATCAGAAGAATTGTGTTATAGTATACGGGATTTATGATCTCATTTTATGCGCATTTTGAAAGAGGCGATACCATATGCACGATTTATCCCGGATTTCCGTGGTTCTGCCCTCCCTTGACCCCGACGAAAAACTCGTGGCCGTAGTGGACGGACTGCTTAAAATTGGCTTTACCGATATTATTCTTGTCAACGACGGCAGCAAGCCGTCAAATCTGCACTACTTCACCGATCTGACCGCCCAGCATCCGGAAATCACCCTGCTGACCCACGAGGTGAATAAAGGCAAGGGCGCGGCACTGAAAAATGCTTTCCGCTACTTTCTGGAAAACCGCCCGGAGGGACTGGGCGTAGTCACCGTGGACGGCGACAACCAGCATCACCCGGAGGACACCCGGGCCTGCTGTGAGCATATGCTGGAAACCGGGCACACTACCTTGGGCTGCCGGGACTTTACCCTGGATCACGTTCCCGCCCGCAGCCGCTTTGGCAACCACACCACCTCCGTGATTTTCAAACTGTTCGTGGGCATGACCATTTCCGATACCCAGACCGGCCTGCGGGCCATCCCACGGGAAGTGGTGGCACAGCTGGTGGATGTGTACGGCGACCGGTTTGAATACGAAACCAATATGCTGCTGGCCTTCAAGACCAAAGGCATCGATTTTGACGAAGTAAAAATCCGCACGGTTTACATTGAAGAAAACAAAAGCTCCCACTTCCGGGTTCTGCACGATTCCTGGCGGATTTACAAGCTGATTCTGGCCCACTTCTTCCGCTACACCCTCAGCTCTATCACCAGCGCAGTGGTGGACACCCTGTGCTACGCATTGCTGGACAGCGTGCTTCCCTTCACCGGCATGGCGCTGACCGCTGCGGCGGGAGTAGGCGCGAGAATCGTCTCCTCCCTGCTGAACTTCTTCCTGAACAAAAAACTGGTGTTTCAGACCAATGTGGACACCAAAAAGGCCATGCTTCGCTATTATACCCTGGCGCTGCCCCAGATGGCGGTGCAGGTGCTGATGACCCATGGCGTGTATGTCCTGTTCCATATCGGCGAGGGCGCGGGTGTCCTGCGCACCGTAATTTACGCCATCGTCATGACCGTACTGTACTTCGTAAGCTATATGATCCAGCAGCGCTGGGTCTTTGCACCGCAAAAATCCAAGTGAGGTTGAGAATATGAGTAAGAAAAACACGATTCCGGTATCCGGTGCGGAAGGCAGCGCCAATCTGCCTCCCAAGAAAAAGAAGAAAAAAGGCAGCGGCCTGCTGGGGCGGATCATCCGCCGGTTCTTCCTTCTGCTGTTCACCATCATCATCCTGGCCGCCGCTGCGCTGGTGCTGGTGATGAACATGATCTTCAACGGCCCCTCCACTGCCGCCCGTGACGTGCTGACCATGTCCCTGATTGAGGCCAGCGCCACCAAGTGGGTGCCCGCCCTGTTTATCGGCGAGGATACCGTGGCCGAGATCCGTACCAGCGTCAGTGCAGAGCTGGAGGACGATGTGACCGACACCACCAAGGTGATCATTCAGGCCAACAATGTCATTACCGGCGAGAGCAATGAGTGGGACAACTATCCTGACGGCGTGCGCATTGAGCGCCGCTCCGGCGATACCTACAACGCCCATATTATGATCGTCCGGGATCCTGCTCAGGTTTACATGGGCACTTCCACGGAGAAATTCTCCACCTCCATCCCCGGCAAGCGGATTACCGAGGTCATGGAATCCACCCCCGACGCCATTGCCGCCATCAACGCCGGCGCCTTTAACGACGACGGCACCGCCAGCTCCTATGTGGGCAGCACGCCCCTGGGTCTGGTGATGTCCAATGGCAGCTGCGTCTGGACCTCCGGTCAGCAGCCCGGCCTGCAGGGCTTTGCAGGCTTCAATAAGGACAACATTCTGGTGGTCTCCAAGACCAACCTGTCCAAAGCGGAAGCGGAGAACCTGAACATCCGGGATGGCTGCTGCTTCGGCCCTGTGCTGATTATGAACGGCGAAGTGAATCTGGAAGCTTATAACAACAATTCCGGCTTCAATCCCCGTACCGCCATCGGTCAGCGTGCCGACGGCGCGGTGATCTTCGTCTGCATTGACGGCCGTCAGGCCGGCTCCATGGGCGGCACCTACGCCGACATTATCAACATCATGCAGGAATACGGTGCCGTCAACGCCTGCAACATGGACGGCGGCTCCTCCTCTGTCATGATGTACCGGGATACCTACGGCAAGCTGGGCACCGCCGGCGAGGTCGTAATGGTCAACAACTATTCTCTTTTGCAGTCTCAGCCGAGACGTATGCCGAACTTCTGGATGGTTCGGGCAGCTTCTTAAGGGGGTGTAAGCCATGAAGAAACGCGACAATTTCGATATGGATCTGGACTTGGACATGGATCTGTCCGAGCCCGCTCCCAAGGAGAAGCCTTTCTCGTTCAACGATTTGGATTTGGGCCTGGATTTTGATCTGAGCTTCCTGGATGACATTGACGAGTCCGTTCTGGAGGAAGAACCCAAGCCTGCCGCGCCCAAGGCGCCCCCTGTCAAGCGTCCTGCCCCTGCACAGCCCGCCGCTCCCGCAAAGGGAAATGCAGCCCCCCAGAACACCCGGAAGCCCGCTGCGCCTGCCGCTGGTGCCCAGCGCCCGGCAAATGCCCAGCGGCCCGCTAGCGGCCAGCGGCCGGCAAACGCCCAACGTCCCGCAAATGGCACGCGCCCTGCCAATGCCCAGACGCCGGCAAACGCCCAGCGTCCCGCCGGTGCCGGGGCGAAGGCTCCCGCCAAGCGGCCCGTTCCTCCTGTGGAGGAGCCGGCGGCAAAGAAGCAGAAATCCGGTCCCCGCCTGGGCGGTGTGATCTTCTACACCCTGTATTTCCTGTTCATTCTGATTTTCTTCCTCGCCACCTTCCTGGGCCTGAACTGGCTCCACGGCTGGCTGGCAGACTTTGAAATGGCCCAGCCCACTGTCAAGGCCGAGCAGGTGTTCACTCAGCTCTTTACCGACCCGGACTGGGGTGCGCTGTATGATGCTGCCGGTGTGCAGGACTCCGCCTATGAAGGCAAGGATGCTTTCGTCACCTACATGGAAGAGAAGGTCGGCTCCACGCAGCTGACCTATATGGAGACCTCCGCCGGTCTGTCCGGCGACAAGAAGTATCTCGTACGCCTGGGCAACGAAAAGGTTGCCTCCTTCACCCTGGTGGACAAGAATAAGGTAGGCACTGTGAGCCTGGACAATCTGGATAACCTGGGAGACATTCCCGACTGGCAGCTGGGCGCTGTGGAAGTGTTCTTTGACCGGGAAGGCACCTACTATATCGAGAAACTGGACGGCCATACCGCCTACGTCAACGATGTGGCCCTGGGCGATGACCTGACCATTCAGGTGGCAACCACCCTGGCGGAGGAATATCTCCCCGCCGGAACCACCGGCGCCAGCATGTGCACCCAGCAGGTCACCGGCCTGATGGCGCTGCCCACCGTCACCATCTTCGACAAGTCCGGCACCCAGATGGAAGTCACCTATGACGAAACCACCCGCACCTTCACTGAGCGTCTGGAGAGCAATACCATGTCTGACGACGAGAAGACCGTGGCGCTGGAAGCCGCCAAGGTTTTCTGCCAGTGGATGATCAAGGAGGTCACCGACCGGGGTACCGTCGCCAAGTACTATGACCCCTCCTCCGAAACCTACAAGAACATTATCAACACCACGGAGCTGTGGATGCAGAGCCACAACGGCTACACCTTCGCCAACGAATCCGTCACCAATTACGCCCGCTACGGCGATGACATTTTCTCCGTCCGGGTGTCCATGGATCTGAACGTGACCCGTACCGACGGCACCGTGAGAGAATACTCCTACCAGCAGTCCCTGTTCTTCCGCAAGAGCGACACCGGCAAGTGGCTGTGCTTCAACGCCACCAACAAGGACGTGTCTGAGCCTGTAGGCCGTGTTCTGCTGACCTTCATGAGCGGCGAAACCAAGGTGCACAGTCAGTTCTACAGCACCGATTCCACGGAAATCATCACCCCCGTGGTGCCCGTACCGGAGGGCAAGGTCTTTACTGGCTGGGTAACCGTAGAGCAAGACGAAACCGGCGCAATGGTGTATAACCTCCAGTTCCAGCCGGATTCTGACGGCAAGGTCACCATCCCCGAGGGTACCACCCTCAAGCCCATGACGCTGTACGCCCTGTTCCAGAACCCCGGTGAACAGGCTGCCACCCAGGCATCTGCGGACGCCGCAGATGCCGCCACCGAAGCCCCCACGGAAGGAGCGTGAGCCATGCAGGCATTGCAGGCATTTCTTTATCAGCTGGCAGTATCCTTTGATCTGCCCATTCTGGACTGGATTCAGGCGAATCTCCAGTCCCCCCTGATGGACAAAATCATGCCCATCATCACCTTGTTCGGCGAAGGCGGCATTTTCTGGATCGCCTGGGCGGTGCTCATGCTGATCATTCCCAAAACCCGGAAAATCGGCATCGGCATGATTATCGCGCTGCTGATGGGTCTGCTGGTGTGCAACGTAACCCTGAAACCTCTGGTGGCCCGTATCCGCCCCTATGATCTGCAGGAGCAGGAATTCGGAATCTTTATCAATCTGCTGATTGAGCGGCAGCACGACTTCTCCTTCCCCTCCGGGCATACCATTGCCTCCTTCGAGGCGGCGGTGGTGCTGCTGAAGAACAGTAAGAAGATGGGCATTCCCGCCCTGATTCTGGCGATTCTGGTTTCTTTCTCCCGGCTCTACCTGTACGTCCACTATCCGTCTGACGTGATCGTGTCCGTGGTTCTGGGAACGCTGTTCGCATTCATTGGATGCGCTCTGGCAAACAAGATCAAGCTGCCCAGCAAGAAAAAGGGCAGCTTTGAGGCATAAAAACAGCCCCGCAGTTCCCTGGGAACTTCCCTGGGAACTGCGGGGTTTTTCTGTTTCCTTTGCGGTTTTCCGTTTTCCGCCTACTGTGCGGTTTTCCGCTTCACCTGCTCGTTCATAACCGCCATAACCACCAGAATAGCTCCCAGATACACAGGCAGCAGTCCTGGGCTGATATGATTGGCAATCAGACCGAACAGCGGCGGCATACAGCAGATGCCCACATAGGCGCTGGCCATTTGAATGCCGATCAGCGCCTGGGACCGTTCCTCTCCGAAGTGGCTGGGGGTGGCATGAATGATGCAGGGATAGATGGGCGCGCAGCCCAGTCCGCACAGCAGCAGCCCCGCCATCGTGGTTCCTTTACCAAAGGGCAGGAACAGGCAGAGAACGCCCAGCAGAATCATTCCCTCCCCCAAACGAATCATATTCTCGTCGTTAACCTTGTAGGTCAGGAAGCCACTTAGCAGCCGTCCCACCGTGATGCCCAGCATGAACAGGCTGGCAAGGCTGGCCGCCTCTTCTTCACCCAGTCCAACCACCAGAACGAAGTAGGAGCTGCCCCAGAGGATGCAGGTCTGCTCCAAACCGCAGTAGCAGAAGAATGCCAGCATAATTTCCCTGGCTCCGGGAATGGCCAGCAGCTGCCGGAAGCTGAGCGGCTTGCCCCGTTTTCCGGTTTCTTCACCGCCGTCTCCCCCGGCCTTCCACAGCCACAGGGTACACATCAGCACCGCTGTCAGCACGAACTGCATCCCGGCGATGATGCGGTAGCCGCTGTTCCAGCGCATACCTCCGGTCAGCGCCGCGCCCATAATATACGGGCCGATACTGGCTCCCAGTCCCCACATGCAGTGCAGCCAGCTCATATGCCGGCTGGCGAAATGCACCGCCACATAGTTATTCAAGCTGGCATCCACGCTGCCTGCGCCCAGTCCGTAGGGAATGGCCCACAGGCACAGCTGCCAGTATTCATGGCTGAGGGAGAAGCCCAGCAGCGCCACCGCCGTCATACCCACGCTGATGGCAGTCACCCGCCCGGTGTCTAAAATGCGGTGAATCCGGTCCGCCAGCAGGCTGGACACCACCGTACCGGCGGAGATAATCAGTGCAACGATTCCGGCATAGGACACCGGCACGCTGAAATCCAGACACATGGTAGGCCACGCCGCCCCTAGCAGGGCATCCGGCAGGCCCAGACTGATAAAAGAGACATAGATAATCGCCAGCAATAACGAAATCATCGCTTACCTCACCTTTTTTCACACCGGCAGAAACGCCGCGATCACCGCAATCACAATGGCAGGCAGTAAATTTGCCACCCGAACCTTCTTGCCCCACACCAGATTGATGCCCACGCAGAAAATCAGGACATTTCCCACCATGGACAGGTTCGCCAGAGCCGCTTCTGTCATGACAGGGCGCACAAGCCCCGCCAGGGCGGTAATGCTTCCCTGAAACACAGCAACGGGAATCGCGGAAAAAACCGCGCCACGGCCCATGGAGCAGCTCATAACCATAATGATGATGAAATCCAGCACTGCTTTGGTGGCAAGGATGGAATAATCCCCGGTGATGCCGTCCTCGATGGAGCCAACAATGGCCATGGCACCAATGCACACCGTCAGCGAGGCCGTGACAAAGGCGTCCACGAAACGCTTGTCCTTCGCGTTTCCGGTTTTCTGCTTCAGCCACTCGCCGAAGCGCTCAAAAGCGCCCTCCAGATTCAGCAGCTCCCCAATCACCGCGCCGATGGTCAGGCAGCCGATCACCAGCATGGCGCCGCCGCTGACGATAGCGCCGTTCTCAATGGTCAGCATCTGCTCCAGCGCTCCGGTAATGGCGATGAACAGGGTGCTGACGCCGCAGACCTTGGTCAGGGTGTCCTGCACGTTCTCCTTGAGGAATTTCCCAAACAGCGCTCCGCCCATGCCGCCGGCCACAATGGCGGCGGTGTTAATAACCGTTCCCAAACCGTACATATTCTTTCCTTCTCTCTGTGAAATTCAGAAGAATCTTACCGCAAAGGGAATTTTTTGTCAATAGAAAAGAAAACCGGGAGGGCAAATGAAATGCCCTCCCGCTTCGTTTACTTTTCCGGCATTGGCACCACGGTACCATCGGCAAACCGGATAGAATCCACCTGATCCAGATCGATAGTTGATTTTGCCTTCAGCGTTGACGTTCCATATAGCTGAATTGTTGAACCATCTTTCATCACTGCACAAAGGCTCTTGCCATTCAAATAGCTGAAATCAAAATACTCCTCACCTTTATGCTCAATGGAAGCGCCAAACTTACGGAGCTTGAAGGACGTGACCTCCACAGTTTCCTCAGCATCGGAACCATCCGACCGCATTCCGCCAGCGACTTTAGCGGTAATGGGTTCTGTAATCAGCTCGACCTCCCGGTAGTCTCCGTTTTCCTCCCCGAAGGTGATCTCGAACTCCCATTCACCCTCCACCAAAGTCTCTTCCACAAAGGTAGTTTTCTTACTGTCCCAGTAGGAGCTTTCCAAATCTTCAAAACGCACTTTCCAGACCCTGCCGGGGCTGAAAGGTGCACTGCCATCTTCCATTGTGACATTCCTAATCAGAACGATATCCTGTGTATTGTCCAGTCCATCATGATCCTCCTGCACATTCCAGGCACCGGAGCCTCCCGCATATCCTCCCTCAACCGGGTAGAAGTCACTATAAAAGTTGGCAGGTTCAATATTGTACGTTACATTCTCATAGCCTTCTGTGGGGTTGTGGCTAATAACCGTCCCCTCCGGGGCGGTAATACCCACAGTGATGCGAGCAATCCAGCCATCCGTCTCCACAGATTTCAGCTCTACAGTATAGCCATTCTGCGTTTCTGCATTGAAAACTCCGGGCTGGTTCTCCATGTCCTCCTGACTGACCAGCTGGGGCTGGATGCCAAAGTCAATGGCATCTGCGATCTGCTCCATTTGCCGGTCTGTCAGGTAGAGGTGCTCAAACCACGTCCTGCCATCCTCATTGTACCCCAAATCCCGTCTGGCTTCCAGCTGCAAGGACAGCGTTGCTTCCCCACGGTCGCAGAAGATCCAGCCCCGCCAGTCGGAAGGGGAACGGATGATCAGCACTTCCTTGCCGGAAGCGGTGGTGTAATTCCACTCCTGCCAGTCTCCGGAATCCTCAATGGAAATATAATCCTCACTGAAGCAGTCCTTCCGATTCCACTTGAGAATGCCCCATGTGCTGTCGATCTGACTGCCTTCCTCCGGGGGAAGCACAAAACCCAGCATCAACTGAAAGCTTCCGTTGCTGTAGCAAAGGCCGCTGTCCACTTTGACGGTGACATCGTTCCGGGCGGTTTGGAGCTTTTCCACCCCCAGAGCGGCACACATATTTTTCACCGTTCGGAAATCCAGCTTGCTTCCCTGGGGTTTCAGGCGATAGCGGGTCATGATCTCGTCCAGCCTGTCCTTCATTTCCTGCGTATAGAGGTTGTAATCAATGTATTCCGCCGGGAATTCCGGTTCCTGGGTTACCGCCGCCCGAATCTGAAGATCCGGGTCATATTCCTGCTTGAATCGATACCATTCCAGCGCCGCCTGATAGCCGGGTGTTCCTTTCAGACCGTTCAAAGACAGAATATTCTGATTCACAGTTTCGTAGCCAACGAGACTCTGTCCATCTGCCCCGTAAACCGGCTTGGTTTCCTCCTGCACCCCCAGCTTCAGATTCTGCATATTCAGAACGTACACCACAGCGCACCCCACCAACAGGAGCGCCAGGGCGGCAGCGGCGGCGATAAGCACGGCTTTCCGGGCAGACACCTTCTGTATCCTCCGCCTCCCGTCGGGGGCAATCTGGGCAACGTACGCCTCGTCTACATAATCCATGGCCAACAGTAAATCTCTTCCGTTCATACCGCGATTCCCTCCTTTTCCAGATAGCTGCGCAGCTGCCCCCGAATTCGGTGCAGCCGGGTCTTCACCTTGCTTTCGCTGCAGCCGCACCCCCGGGCGATTTCTGCCACGGTTTCGCAGTACCAGTACCGCCGCAGAAAAATTTCCCGGCTGGGCTGAGGCAGCATTCCCAGGAAGGCGTTCAGGGCCTTGCCGATTTCCTTCCCCTCGATTTCCGCGTCCCGGCTGCCGTCGGGGATGCACAGCGCCAGCTCATCGCTTAAGGTAACCACCTCCGCTTTCCGCTTCTCTGCGTTTCGCCAATCCAATTTCCCGAATGCCAGGTGCCTGCAAATCTTGGCAAGATAGGCAAACAGATAGCTTGGGCGTTTCGGCGGAATGGTTCTCCATGCGGTAAAATAGGTGTCATTTACGCATTCCTGTGCGTCCTCAAAGCTGTGCAGAATCCGGTCCGCCAGCGTATGCAGACTGGAACCGTAAGCGCGCTCTGTTTCCAGAATCGCGTTTTCGCTGCGCTTCCAGTACAGGTCTACGATTTTTTCGTCGTTCACGTTGGATTTCACCGACCTTTCTTTTTATTCCTCACCCCTATAGAGGGATTTTCCGGCGAAAGGTTACATAAATTATAGCAGATTTTGAAAAAAAGAAAACGCTTCCTGCCGGAATGGGGAAAAAGGTATAGATTCCTTGTGAACTTCGTGGTACAATTACCACACAACCCTTGATGCAGACTTCTGCGGAATCAGAATACCAAATTGGAGGACATATATTTTCTATGAAAGCGAAAAGACCTGGCAGGAACAATTCCATAGGCGTGTTTTCTTCATCCTCCCCGATCTCCGCAACCGTTCCCGTGCGGTATGACCGCGGAAAAGAATACCTGGAAGCAAAGGGGTTCCAGGTAATCAACGGCAATCTTTTCCGGAAGTGTGACTGTTACCCTTCCGGCAGCATTCGGGAGCGCGCCGACGAATTCAATCAGCTCTTATATAATGACGATATTCAACTGCTGATGGCGGCCATTGGCGGCAACAACAGCAATTCTCTTTTGCCATATATCGATTATGAATACCTGAAAAAGCATCCCAAAATCATCATTGGATATTCTGATACAACCGCACTGCTGTTGGGGATTTACGCCAAAACCGGCCTTGTCACATTCTACGGTCCTGCGTTAGCCTCTTCGTTTGGTGAGTTTCCTCCGTTTGTGGATATGACATTTGATTACTTCAAATCCATAGTATGTGATTGGGTGCCCATTCCTTACGCATATGAAATGCCGCCTGTATGGACGGACGAGTTCATCAATTGGAGCCAACAGGATCGAAGCAAAGTAGAAAACGCAAATCGTTGGGTATGCGTCATCCCAGGTACCTGCAAAGGCAGATTAATCGGTGGAAACCTGAATACCATGGAGGGCTTCTTCGGAACAGAGTATATGCCGGAAATCAAAGAGGGAGACATTCTGTTTATCGAAGATTCTCTCAAAGATGCCAGCACAATTGAACGGTCGTTTTCGCTGTTGAAATTGGCAGGAGTTTTTGAAAAGGTTTGTGGAATCATCCTCGGCAAGCACGAGAAATTCGACGATAGCGGAACAGGCAGGAAACCGTATGAAATTCTTCTGGAAGTATTGGGCGATTGTCAAATCCCGTTCTTGGCAGACTTTGACTGCTGCCATACACATCCCATGCTTACAATGCCCATCGGATGTCAGGTGGAACTGAATGCAACAGAAAAGAAGGTTATACTGTTAGAGTCGCCACTGGAATGAACGTACAGTTAGTCCGGCAGGATTTGGCGGTATCAGATATCCATAAGTCGGATTTGTTGCCGATGTGCTGAGCACATCGTATAGAGTCGCCGCCGTCAAGCCGGCGACGAGCGACAGTCCACAGGACTGTCGCATTCAGATGGTTCAAATCTGATATCACCTAAACTCTCCCCAGAATTATCCTATACAATCCGGCGCAGGGATTGCGAGCCCG
>JBJDYL010000011.1:0-2644 GCA_051867285.1 Faecousia sp.
TGTGAATGTCAACGAAAATCTGAGCCAAGTGCTAACCAATATTTGAGCCACTTGTGCGAACGAATACTTGAGCCACCAACGCCAAAAGTGACAGCGAATACTTGAACCACGTGTGAATGAAACTTGAGCCACCGCAGCTCTTGACACCACCCCCTGATACTGGTACTATAATAGTGTCTTTCCCCATGGAAGGTAAGGGGCAACGCTGGAGAGCGACCCTGGGGCGTCCATGGGGTTACGGGGGGAGTGATACCGCTTGGTATTGCTCCTTTTTCACGCTAATGACCTGCGCGTGAGCGCGACACTCCCCCTGGAAACCAAAGCCATAAACTCCGGGGTCTGGGGCAGAGCCCCAGGGCGTTACTGGTTTGCACTGGCTTGAGCGGTAAGCAGCCGGTAGGACGGGCCGCTCATATCAAGGACATGGGAGCGGAAGGTCAGCCGGTCGACCAGTGCCGAAACCAGGGTGTTGTTCTCAAACAGTTCCGTCCAACGGGAGAACGGCAGATTGGTGGTGACGATGGTGCTGGACCTTTCGCTGCGGTCAGAGATGACCTTGAAAAGCAGCTCAGATTCGTATTTGTTGAAACTCATGTAGCTGAGCTCGTCCAGAATCAGCAGATCCGTCTTATCCAGCAGACGTTCAATGCGACCCAACTGGTATGCGTCACGGGCTTCCGTCAGTTCTGTGGAAAGGCTTCCGGCGTTCTTGAACAGAACCCGATATCCCTGCAGGCAGGCTTTCAGTCCAATGGCAATGGAAATGTGAGTCTTGCCCCTTCCGGGATTGCCAATCATGACGATGTTCTTGTGTTCATCAATGAATTTGCAGGATGCTAATTCCTGAATGAACACCGGAGTGACGCTCTCGTTCAGCTGGGTAAAGTCGAAATCGTCCAAGGTCTTCTGGTAAGGGAACGCCGCGGCTTTGAGACGCCTGCGGTTCTGGTTCTCCTGCCGCGCATTTGCCTCAGTCATGAGCAGATCCAGCAGCAGATCACTGAAATCCGCGTCGGGCTTGGCCTGGCGCAGGATATCCGTGTAATTGGCGAATGTAGGCAGCTTCAGTTGCTTGGACAGCAGCTTTATCTGCTCTTCTCTGTGGTCAATCATGAGACGGCAGCCCCCTTTCCATACAGGGAATCATACGCCTCGAGATCCACAGGAGGAACGGTAACGGCATCCTGAATTGCCGGCTGTTCTTTCGCAGACACGATCCCGGCCATAACAGCAATGTAGCCGACTTCCAGACACCGGGTCAGCATTTCCACGATCTCCTTGGCTGTAAGTTCCTGGCATTCCAGCCAATCAATAAACTGGGCTGGAACGGCGTTCTGCACAGGCCGGGCATAGCGTATTGCACGCCCCTTCTGAGCGAGGATCGGGAGATAATGCTGCAAGTCCAGCGATTCTTCCTTACGCCCAAAGAGCCGGTCATGCCGGGCAACCATGGTACCTTCAATCCAAACCTCTATGTGGTTCGGATAAGCCTTCACCGTGGTTGCCTTGCCGCGATACTTGCAGGGGACGGAATAGTGATTCGTCTCGAATAGAACCGTGGAATACCGGCCAACCGTGGGATACACCTTCTTGGAGATGTCCGGCGTATAGCGGGGCATGGGCTGCAAGGCTGCCTGGTCCTCATTCAGCATTACGCCGACCTTGTCGGGACGGCCCTCAATCTGGTGATTCAGGTACTGAGTGCATTTTGCCAGCAGCTTCGCGTTCAGTTCATCCAGGCTCTTCACCCGGGGCAGCGGGACGCAGACGTTGCGGCGAATGTAGCCCACCAGGTTCTCAACCAGTCCTTTTTCGTTGCCGGAAGCGGGATTGCAGAAGACCGGCTCAAAGCCATAGTGGGCAGCCAGTTGGCTGTAATCATCCTGGGCTGCGGCCTGAGCACCAAAGCCGCTCTTCACCGCAACTCTGGCATTGTCGAAAATGAGACGCCGGGGAACGCCGCCAAAGTACTGAAACGTGTGGATGATGGCATCCAGAAAGCTTTCCAGATTCTGCCGCTTGTACGCTATGACATAGGGCGCACAGCTGTGGCACAGACGGGCGCAGAAGAGGTTGACCTTCTCCTTTTCACCGTCCATGATGATCGTGGCCTCACCCCAGTCGATCTGTATCGCGTCCCCTGGCGCAAATCGCAGTGGGATGAAAACCTGACTGATTCTCCGTGCCGCCCTCATGTCGTGTACAAGGTTGCGCACGGAGGATTCGCTGCCTGTGAAGCCGCGTTCTTCAACAAGCCGCTGGTATATCCGGCGTGCCGTATGTCGCTGCCTCTTGATATTGACGGCATCGTCTTCATCCAGGCAGTCCTTCACGAACTGAACCACTTCGGGCGTCATGACTGTCGCATCACGGTTGTAGGGTTTGTGCTCCCACGGAACGTTGTCTCCTTCCCAGTATTTCTTCACCGTGTTCCGCGAGATCCCCAATCGTTTCGCCGCTGTGCGCTGGCTGGTCACGCCCTCCAACTGCAACCGACGAATCTCCTTGTAAACATCCAAGGTTGTAACCACCTTTCAACGCCCCTTCCAATAGTGCTGTGACTATTGTAGGGCATATAGTCCGGTGGCTCAAATATTCGTTGGCATTTTACCCAAAGTGGCTCAAGTCCATTTTAGCATTCACA
>JBJDYL010000012.1:0-2619 GCA_051867285.1 Faecousia sp.
CAGTTTGGCGTTTCCGCCGCAGGCAGCGACGTAGCCGCTTCCGTTGCCAATACCGCCTATGCGATCCTGTATGGCGAAGAGGGCGTGGACTACACCAAGAAGAATCCTGACGGCATTGCCGCCTGGTGGGCGGTTGAGGAAAACTGGAACCCCGAAGGCATCGCTTCTGTTTCCCATTTCAACATTCTCTCCGGCGCTACCGTTCAGGCATTTGACCCGATCACGACTTTGAAGGATAAGAATACTGTATGCTACTGGAACAGCGTGGATGGCCATATCGTGGAAGAAAAGGAAGAGCCCGTTGTGGAGACACCCGCTTCCGATGCCCCCGCTGCTGTCGGCCCGGCTGTCCCAGCCGGTGAGTATACCTTCGCGGAAACCATCCCCACCGGCGAAGAGATTCCCTGGACGGTCACTCTGAAGGTCGACGGCACCGCAGTCATCATGCAGGCCAATGAGGGGATGGGCAATCCAACCTGGACGGCTGTCTGGACGGACAACGGCGACGGAACCTTCACCACCGGCCAGTGCGAAGGCGATGGTCCCCAGATCGCGGACTTCTGGAAGGATAACGCCATTACCTGGCAGCTGCTGAACGACAACAGAACGGTTCCCGTTCTTTACAGCGGATATAAGGATGCCGTTGCGGAGTTTGGCATTCCCGCAGCAGGCGGTGCGATCGTGGCGGCCGGGGAATATACCTTTATGGAAACCATTCCCACCGGCGAAGAGATCCAGTGGACTGTGACGCTGAATGAAGATGGCAGCTTCGTCATCACCCAGGCCAACGAAGCCATGGGCAATCCCACCTGGACCGGCAAGGCATGGGTGGACAACGGCAACGGCACCTTTGCGACTCCCGATTGCGAAGGCAGCGGTCCCCAGATTGCGGAATTCTGGAAGAATAACGGCATTACCTGGACCGACAATGGCGACGGAACCGTCACACCTGTGGGTTAAATGAGAGAAACCGATCTGCGCAAGAAAATAGAGAGGCTGCCCTCCCGGCAGCCTCTGCCAGTAGAAATAGTCTCATACCATGAAGAGGGAGACGAGATATGCTTACTCTGAAACACATTACGAAAATCTACCCCGGCGTCGTGGCTTTGGACGATGTGTCCGTTGAGATCCATGACGGTGAGGTGCATGCCCTCCTTGGTGAGAACGGCGCGGGTAAGTCCACGCTGATCAAAGCAATCGCAGGGGCCATTGCTCCAGATGAAGGCGTGATCTGCTTTGACGGCAAGGAGTATACCAGGCTGGATCCCCAGACCGCAAGGGCGGAGGGGGTAGCGGTGATCTATCAGGAGCTGAACCTGTGCCAGCCTCTGACTGTAGCGGAGAATATTTTCCTTGGCAGACCCCAGACCAGACTCTATTCCCAGAAAAAGGTAAATGCCCTGGCCCAGGAGATCTTTGACGAATATGGGTTCCATCATTTGGACCCTGCCGTCCGGGTGGATTCCCTGTCTCCCGCCCAGCAGCAGCTGGTGGAAATCTGCAAGTGCATCAGCAACAACGCGAAAATCATGATCATGGACGAGCCCACCTCCGCGCTGGCCACCACAGAAGTGGAGCTTCTGTTTAACGTGATCCGAAAACTGAAGGAAAAGGGCGTTACCATCATTTACATTTCCCATCGGCTGGACGAGGTGTTCGAGGTTACAGACCGGATCACTGTCCTCAGGGACGGGAAATTTGTGGCAACCATCCATACAGCGGATACGAACCGGCAGGAGCTTGTCAAGCTGATGGTTGGCCGGGAGCTGGATCAGAGCCATCCCCAGCGGCATCATCCCATTGGCGAGGTGGTGCTGGAGGCCCGCAATCTGACCGGAAACAGCGTGGAGAATATCTCCTTCCAGCTGCACCGCGGAGAGATCCTGGGCATGGCCGGACTGGAGGGCTGCGGACGTACGGAAACGGCCCAATTGATCTGCGGCGCCAAACACATCGACTCGGGAGAAGTATTGGTGAACGGCAAAAGCGTCAGGATCAAATCCCCCTCCAGCGCCATTGCCGCCGGCATCGGCCTGATTCCGGAGGATCGGAAGGGACAGGGCTGCGTCCTGTTCAGCTCCGTCCTGTTTAATTCCACCCTGATCTGCAACAAGAAATTTATGTCCTACGGCGTCATTTCCAACCGGAAACGGAAAGCCGTGGCGGAAGAATACAAAGACAGTCTGCACATCAAGGTACCTTCCCTGAATCAGGCGGTTGTCAACCTTTCCGGCGGCAACCAGCAGAAGGTCGTCGTGACCAAGACCCTGGCCGCGGATTTGGATATCATCTTCTTCGATGAACCTACAAAGGGCATCGACGTTGGCGCAAAACTGGAGATCTACCAGCTCATGAACAAGATGACAGCGGAAGGCAAGGCCATTGTCATGATTTCCTCTGACATGGAAGAACTGCTGGGTATGTCCGACCGAATCCTTGTCCTTTCCGAGGGACGGGTTTCCGGTGAGCTGACCAAAGAGCAATTCTCACAAGAAAACGTCCTGACGCTCGCGTCCGGTATGGAGGTAACTGCCAAATGAAGAAAAATAACAATCTCGGGCCGCAGCTCAAGAGTGCGGCATCCTACGCCTGGCGCGAAGGAACGGTTTATATTATTCT
>JBJDYL010000013.1:0-11547 GCA_051867285.1 Faecousia sp.
AATACGACACCGACCATCTGGCGGTGATGATGACCCAGACCGGCGGCTGCTGCCGGGCCAGCAACTATGTGGCCTTCATCCGCCGGGCGCTGGAAAAGGCGGGCCTGGGCCACATTCCCGTGATCTCCCTGAACGCCAACGGCATGGAGAAGAACGAGGGCTTCCATTTGTCTCCCAGTCTGATCAAAGATATGGTGAAAGCGGTGGTCTACGGCGATCTGCTCATGCGCTGCCTGTACCGGGTGCGTCCCTATGAGCTGGAGCCTGGCTCCGCCAACGCCCTGCACGAAAAGTGGCGGGATATCTGCGTGGAGGAGCTGACCGGCGGCAGAAGCCACCGGGGTTACCGGGAACTGTGTACGCAAATTGTGGAAGCATTTGACAATTTCCCCATTGACGAGACAGTGAAAAAGCCCCGGGTAGGCGTGGTTGGCGAAATTCTGGTGAAGTACATGCCCCTTGCCAACAATCATCTGGTAAATCTGCTGGAGAAAGAAGGCGCGGAGGCAGTGGTGCCGGATCTGATGGACTTCCTGAACTACAGCTTCTACAATGGCAAGTACAAGTCCGAGTTCCTTGGCGCGAAAAAGAGCAGCGATTTGGTGGCGGAATCCGCTGTGAAGTTCATCCGGCAGATCCGCAAACCCGCGCTGGACGCATTGGAAAAGAGCAAACGGTTCGAGGCGCCTATGCACATTGAGGATATCGCGGAGCAGACCAAGCCCTTCCTGTCCATCGGCAATCAGTATGGCGAGGGCTGGTTCCTCACCGGCGAGATGATTGAGCTGATCAAGACCGGCGTGCCAAACATCGTGTGCATCCAGCCTTTTGCGTGCCTTCCCAACCATGTGGTAGGCAAAGGTGTGATTAAACAGTTAAAGAAAGCATATCCCCAGGCGAATATTGCCGCCGTGGACTATGATCCCGGCGCATCGGAGGTCAACCAGCTCAACCGGATCAAGCTGATGCTGTCCACTGCCCGGGAAAATCTGAACCGGGAACTGACCGAAGCGCGCTGACAGGGCAGTTGGCTATTGACAAAACGCCAAAAATAGAGTATCTTATGGACAGATGAGGAAGCGCTTAAGTGCCGCAGCGTACCGCTTTCAGGGGCTGCGGAGAATAGTGAATCCGGTGAGAATCCGGAACGGTACCGCCACTGTATGCGAGGAGACGCCGCACGAGGCGAAAGCCGGTCATTGGGGAAAAGCCCCTGAGAAGGCTGTGCGGGGTTGTGGATGCGTAAGTCAGGAGACCTGCTTAAGTGTGATCATACTTTTGCCTCCGTGATTAGGGGCAGATGGATGTTGTAAGTCAGCGGAAAAACGGCCGCGGCGATCCCAATGGGATTGCTGCGGTCTTTTTGCTGCCTGAGCCGGAATCCCGTTCCTCCCCCTGACGGCTTCCGGTAAAATGCGGTTGATTGCCCAATGGCCGCAGTAATGTGAAGCCCGGATGTCGGTTTTGCCCAACCGGCATCCGGATGACACCATCCTGACAGAAAAGAAGACGAATGCCCATGATCACGGTGAGGCTTAACAATGCAATATCTTCAGCTTCTGCATAAAGTAGGATGTGCAGAGGCTTTCTGTGTATATTTAGGATTGATATTGAAATTCAATGAAAAAAGTTTTCCTGAGATAGGGAGCGCGAGGTGACGGTTCATGCAGACCCGGATTCCAAGACTGATACTGGCCGGTACCAACAGCGGCTGCGGCAAGACCACAACCGTGTGCGCGGTGTTGCAGGCACTGGTGAATCGTGGCCTGAAAACCGGTGCGTTTAAGTGTGGCCCGGATTACATCGACCCCATGTTCCACAGCCGGATTATCGGCGCGAAAAGTGCCAATCTGGATTTGCACTTTTTCTCCCGGAACACCTTGAATTACCTGCTGGCGAAGAACGGCGCAGACCGGGACGTCAGTATTATCGAGGGGGTCATGGGCTACTATGACGGCGCAGGGCTTACCAGTACCAGGGGCAGCACCTATGAAACGGCGCAGGTCACCGGCAGCCCTGTGGTGCTGGTGGTGGGAGCCAAAGGCGCGTCGCTGTCCGTGCTGGCTACCATTCACGGTTTTCTGACCCTGTACCCGGACAACAACATCCGGGGTGTGATTTTGAACCAGTGCACCGCCATGACCTATGCTGCGCTGGCGGCGGAAATTGAGAAACGCTTCGCTATCCGTGCCTTTGGGTATCTTCCCACGATGCCGGACTGCGCCCTGGAAAGCCGCCACCTGGGGCTGGTCACCGCCGCCGAGGTGGAGAATCTGAAAGAGAAAATGCAGATTCTTGCCGCGCAGGCGGAAAAAAGTCTGGATTTGGACGGACTGCTGGCTTTGGCAGGGCAGGCACCGCTGGTAGAATACCAACCTGTTTTGCTTCCCAAACAGGAGCCGGTGCGCATTGCCGTTGCCCGGGACAACGCCTTTTGCTTTTACTACGAGGACTCTCTGGAAGCCCTGAAGGACATGGGCGGGTCGCTGATTTCCTTCAGCCCGCTTACCGATGAAAAACTGCCGGATGCCATTCATGGGCTGTATCTTGGCGGCGGCTACCCAGAGCTGTATGCCAGGCAGCTCAGCGAAAATACGGCTATGCGGCAATCTGTCCGGCAGGCGCTGGAAAATGGCCTTCCCTGCATCGCCGAGTGCGGCGGCTTCATGTATCTGACCCAGGCCATCGCCGGGGAGCCTATGGTGGGGTATCTGGAAGGAAGCTGCTTCAATACGGGCAAGCTGACCCGGTTTGGCTATGTCACCCTCCGGGCAAAGGCGGACACCATGCTTTGCGGTGCAGGCGGAGAAATCGCAGCCCATGAATTCCACCACTGGGACTGCACGTTCCCCGGGGATTCCTTCACGGCGGAGAAGCCCACCGGAAAGCGCTGGGACTGTGCCGTCGCCACGGAAACCCTGTACGCCGGGTATCCCCACTTCCATTTTTACGCCAATCCCGCTTTTGCGGAACGCTTTTACCAAACCTGTATCAAGGAGAAACATCGCCATGATTGAAAACATCAAACCCATGGACATCGAAAAGCGCAGCTTTGCCATTATCACCGAGCTGCTGGGGGACACCAAACTGGATCCGGAAAACGAGCTGGTCATCAAGCGGGTGATTCACACCACGGCGGATTTCGATTATGTACAGAATCTGATTTTCTCGGAACACGCGGTGCAGAAAGGCATCGAAGCTCTGAAAGGCGGCTGCGACATCGTTACCGATACCCAGATGGCCCGCTCCGGCATCAACAAAACCATTCTTTCCAAGCTGGGCGGGCAGGTGCACTGCTTCATGTCCGACCCGGACGTGGCGGCGGAGGCCAAGGAGCGGGGCATTACCCGTGCCATCGTCTCCATGGAGCGGGCGGCAAAGCTAGATAAGCCCTGCATCTTCGCCATCGGCAACGCCCCCACCGCCCTGATTTCCCTGCATGAGCAGATGGAAGCCGGGACGCTGAATCCTGCGCTGATTGTGGGCGTTCCTGTGGGCTTTGTCAACGTGGTGGAGAGCAAGGAGCTGATTATTGCGTCCAACGTGCCCCATATCGTAGCCCGGGGCCGGAAGGGTGGCAGCAACGTGGCCGCCGCCATCTGCAACGCCATGCTCTACCAGATTATGCGATAATATGGAAAGCTACATCGAGAAAGACGGGAAAAAACTGCGCTTTGGCTATACCACCGGTTCCTGCGCCGCTGCCGCCGGGAAAGCCGCCGCCTGGATGCTGCTGACGGGTGCGCGAAAGGAAGAAATCTCCCTGATTACGCCGAAAGGCGTACCGCTGACACTGGAAGTGCTGGACATTTCCATGTCCTCTGACCGGGTGTCCTGCGCCATCCGGAAGGACAGCGGCGACGACCCGGACGTTACCAACGGCACGCTTATTTATGCGGAGGTTGCCCGACGGACGGAACCTGGCATCGTCATCGACGGCGGCTTCGGCGTGGGCAGGGTCACCCGGAAGGGCTTGGACCAGCCGGTAGGAAACGCTGCCATCAACTCCGTCCCCCGGCAGATGATCCGGGAAAACTTGCAGGAAGTGCTGGCGGCGACGGACGCACAGTGCGGTCTCAATGTGGTGATTTCCGTGCCGGAAGGGGAGCTGCTTGCGAAAAAAACCTTCAATCCCCGTTTGGGCATTGAAGGCGGTATTTCCATTCTGGGCACCACCGGAATTGTAGAGCCTATGAGTGAAAAGGCGCTGGTTGACACCATCCGGGTGGAGCTGAACCAGCGAAAGGCAAACGGTGACAATTACGTTCTGCTGACCCCCGGCAATTACGGCAGCGACTTTATTCGCGCCGGACTGGGCTTGAACCCGGAGCAGGCGGTACAGTCCTCCAATTTCATCGGCCAGACCCTGGATATCTGCCGGGAGCTGGGCTTCCGGGGAGCGCTGCTTGTCGGGCACATCGGCAAGCTGGTGAAGATCGCCGGGGGCATGATGAACACCCACTCCAAGTACGGCGACTGCCGCATGGAGATTCTTGCCGCCCACGCAGGCGCGGCGGGGCTGCCCCCGGAGAAAATCGGGGAAGTGCTGCAATGCGTGGCCTGTGACGATGCCCTGCGGATTTTGCGGGATGCCGGGCAGGAAGAAAAGACGCTTGCAGGACTGACGGACCGAATTCTGTTCCACCTGCGCCATCGGGCGGGGGAGGACATGGAAATCGGCACAATCCTGTTTTCCAAAGAATATGGGCTTCTGGCGCAGTCCGCCAACGCCCGTGACCTGATTCAGAAAATTACGGAGGGGAATTGAGTATGGTACATTTTGTGGGCGCAGGCAGCGGCGCGGTGGATTTGATCACTGTGCGGGGCGCAAAGCTGCTTTCCGAGGCGGACGTGGTGATCTACGCGGGTTCGCTGGTGAATCCGGAACTTTTGAAGTACTGCAAGGAAGGCTGTGAAATTCACAACAGCGCGACAATGACCCTGGAGCAGGTGATTGAAGTCGTTCAGGCGGCAGAAAATCAGGGAAAGACTACAGTTCGCCTGCACACCGGCGATTCCAGCATTTACGGCGCCGTGCGGGAGCAGTTTGATGAGCTGGAAAGAAAAGGTATCGAGTACGATGTCTGCCCCGGCGTCAGCGCTTTCTGCGGCGCGGCGGCTGCCCTGAAGGCGGAGTATACCCTGCCCAACGTGAGCCAGACCGTGATCATCACCCGGACGGCCGGCCGCACTCCGGTGCCGGAGCGGGAATCCATCCGGGCGCTGGCAGCCCACCAGTCCACCATGGTGCTGTTCCTGAGCACATCCCTGACGGAGCAGCTGCAATCCGAGCTGCTGGCCGGCGGCTATCCCGGCAGCACTCCCGTGGCGGTGGTGTACAAAGCCACCTGGCCGGAACAGAAAATCTTCCGCTGCACCGTGGATACCCTGCATAAGACCGTCACGGAAAACGGCCTGACCAAGACCTCTCTGATCATCGTGGGCAACTGCATGGGTCAGGAATATTTAAGAAGTCTGCTGTATCATCCCGGATTTACCACTGAGTTCCGGGAGGCCACCCAGTGAGGGGCAGCATTTTCGCTTTCAGCCGTCAGGGATGCCGTACCGCCCGCCGGATTCAAAATGCTTGCTTAGGAGTAACTTGGCAGGGCTACACCATGGAGCGGTTCGGGGAACCGGACTTTTCTCCCGTCACGCCTGAGTGCTATGGCGAAAGCTTTGTATCGTCGGAAATTCTGGTATTTGTGGGCTCCTGCGGCATTGCGGTGCGAAAAATCGCGCCTTTTGTCCGGGATAAGCGCACCGACCCGGCGGTGGTGTGCGTGGATGAAAAGGGAACCTTTGTGATTCCGCTGCTGTCCGGTCACATCGGCGGCGCCAACGCGCTGGCCCGGCGCATTGCCGAAACGCTGAACGCCACGGCGGTGATCACTACGGCAACGGACATCAACCGGAAATTTTCCGTGGACACCTGGGCGACGGAAAACGGCTGCGCCATCAGCTCTATGAAGCTTGCCAAGGCGGTGTCCGCCGCCATTCTGGAGGGGAACATTCCCCTAAAAAGCGATTTCCCCATTTCCGGAAGTTTGCCCTCCGGGGTCATTCCGGGAGAAACCGGGGAATTGGGAATCTATCTCACGGTAACGGAAACAGAACCCTTTGCAAACACCCTGCGTCTGATTCCGAAGCGGCTGCATCTTGGCATTGGCTGCCGCCGGGGAATGGAAAAAGAAGCCATCCAAAACGCGGTGGAGCAGGTTTTGCAGGAAAACCATCTGGACGCCCGGGCCATTCGATCTGCGGCTTCCATTGACCTGAAACAGGACGAAGAAGGACTGTTGTCCTTTTGTCAGGAACAAAACATTCCCATCCGCTTTTATACTGCGGCAGAATTGGAAGCGGTTCCGGGAGACTTCACGCCGTCTCCCTTTGTGCAGAAGGTTACCGGCGTGGATAACGTCTGTGAGCGCGCCGCACTGCTTGCGGCAGAAAAATTGATTGTAAGAAAAACTGCCTGCCATGGGGTAACCGTGGCAGTTGCTATGGAAAAATGGGAGGTACACTTTGGGTAAACTGACAGTTGTGGGCATTGGCCCCGGAGATTATGAGAATATGACCGTCCGGGCGGATCGGGCGCTGCAAGCTTGCGATACCATCATCGGATACCATGTTTATGTAAACCTGGTCAAGGAGCGTTATGCCGACAAGGAATTTCTGACCACTCCCATGACCCGGGAGACCCAGCGCTGCCAGATGGCACTGGAGGAAGCGGCGAAGGGCAAGAATGTTGCCATGGTCTGCTCCGGTGACAGCGGCATCTATGGTATGGCCGCGCTGATTTACGAGCTGCGGGGTGAAGCCACGGAACCGGAAATTGAAGTCATTCCCGGCCTGACTGCGGCCTGCAGCGGCGCGGCGATTCTGGGCGCGCCCCTGACCCACGATTTTGCGGTGATTAGTCTCAGTGATCGGCTGACCCCCTGGGAGAAGATTGAAAAGCGCTTGGAGTGTGCTGCCCAAGCGGATCTGAGCATGGTGCTGTACAATCCCGCCAGCCACGGACGCCCCGACCATCTGCGCCGGGCCTGTGAAATTCTGCTGCGGGTGCTGCCGGAGGACCGCCCCTGCGCGGTTGCCCAGCACATTGGACGGGAAGGGGAGAACCGCCGCTTCTATACGCTGGGGGAGCTTCAGGACGCGGAAGTGGATATGTTCTGCACCGTGTTCATCGGCAACGAATCCACCCGCATGATCGGCGGCAACATGATCACCCCCAGAGGATACCGGGATGTATAAGCTGTGTGTCTTTGCCGGCACCACGGAAGGCCGGGAGCTGGTGGAATTTCTTTGCAGCCAGGATTTGTCCGTTACCGCCTGCGTGGCCACAGAGTATGGGGAAACCCTGCTGTCCCCCCGGGACAATCTCACCATTTCCGCCCGGCGGCTGACCCGGGAGGAAATGGAAGAACTGTTTTCCCGGGAACACTTTGATCTGGTCATTGACGCCACCCATCCCTACGCCAGTATGGTGACGGAGAACATCGCAGCCGCCTGTGAAGCTGCCGGGGTACGCTACCAGCGGCTGCTGCGCAGCGGCAGCAAAGCCGGGGAGGACGCGGTGTTTGTCTCCGACATTCCCGGGGCTGTAGACTACTTAAACGGAACCGAGGGCGCCATACTGCTGACCACCGGCAGCAAGGAGCTGGCAAAATACGCGGGGCTTTCTGACTTTGCCCAGCGAGTTTACGCCCGGGTGCTGCCCATGGAGGAATCCCTGCAGCTGTGCCAGCGCGCGGGGCTGAAGCCTGCCCACATCCTCGCCATGCAGGGCCCCTTCTCCGTGGATATGAACATCGCCATGCTGAAAAGCGTGGGGGCAAAGTATCTGGTCACCAAGGATTCCGGCGCCGCCGGGGGCTTTGACGAGAAGGTGACTGCCGCCCATGCGGCGGGCGCCACGCTGGTGATCATCGGCCGTCCGCCCCAGCGGGATGGGCTGACCCTGCCGGAAACCGTAGAGTATCTGTGCCGGGAATTTGGTCTTTCCTGGAAGCCAAAGGTAACGGTGGTGGGCATCGGCCCGGGAAGCCGGGACGCCATGACGGCGGAGGTTCGCCGCGCCATGGAGGAGGCGGACTGCATTATCGGCGCAAAGCGGATGCTGGATGCGGTCGCTCGCCCCGGACAGGCGGTGTTCGATGCGGTTGCCCCGGGAAAAATTGCGGAATATATTTTTGCCCACCGGGAATTTCACCGCTTTGCGGTGGCAATGTCCGGAGATGTGGGCTTTTTCAGCGGAACAAAAAAACTGCTGCCCATGCTTAAAAACTGTGAAGTCACGGTGCTGCCAGGGCTTAGCTCTATGGTGTACCTCTGCGCCCGGCTGGGGACTTCTTATGAGGATGTGCGCCCCGTCAGCCTTCACGGACGGGAGCATGATCTTGCCGCGGACATTCGGAAGTACCGCCGGGTGTTTACCCTGGTGGGCGGCGAAAACGGCATGGGACAGCTGTGCCGCCGGCTCACCGAAGCGGGCCTGGGACAGGTACAGGTCAGCGCCGGAGAAAACTTAAGTTATCCCCAGGAGCGCATCACGGTGGGAACCGCCGCCGAGCTGGCGGAAATCACCTTCCATAGCCTCAGCGTCGCCCTGATTGAAAACGAACAGGCTGACCCGGTGGTAACCCATGGCCTGCCGGATGAAGCCTTCCAGCGCACCGAGTCCGTGCCCATGACCAAAAGCGAGGTGCGTTCTGTTTGCCTGTCCAAGCTGCAGCTGACCGAACACGCAATTTGCTGGGATGTGGGTGCGGGCAGCGGCAGCGTTGCCATTGAAATGGCCTTGCAGGCGGCTTCCGGGGACGTGTACGCCATCGAGCGCAAGGATGCTGCTGTGGAACTGCTGCGGGAGAATACCCGCCGGTTTGGACTGGAAAACCTAAAAGTGGTGCCGGGGCTTGCTCCGCAAAGCTGCCGGGAGCTGCCCGCCCCCACCCATGTGTTCATTGGCGGCAGCGCCGGAAATATGCGGCAGATTCTGGAGGAGATTCTTACGAAGAATCCCAACGCCCGGATCGTGGCCACGGCGGTGACGCTGGAATCCGTGGCGGAGCTGACCCAGTGCATCAAAGCCATTTCCTTCGCCTTCACTGAGGTGGTGTCCATGACCGTAGCCCGTGACCGGAAGGCGGGGCCTTATCATCTGATGATGGGTCAGAATCCGATTTTTATTTTCACCATGCAGGGAGGAAGCGAAGAATGCGGTCATTGTGCGCCCTGATTCTGGGCTTCTGGCTGGACTTGCTTGTGGGGGATCCCCATGGAATTCCGCATCCGGTGGCTTATATCGGCAAACTGATTTCCGCCACGGAGAAACTGGCACGCAGGCTGTTTCCCAAAACCGTCCGGGGCGAAAACATCGCCGGCGGCGTGATCTGGGTGGTGGTGGTTCTCGTCAGCACCGGCCTGCCGCTGCTGGTGCTGTGGCTGGCTTACGGCGTCAACCGCTGGCTGGGTCTGGCTCTGGAAACCATCCTGTGCGCCCAGATTCTCGCCACCAAATCCCTGCGGCAGGAGAGTATGAAGGTCTATGCCGCCCTGAAAACCGGAGATCTGGACAAAGCCCGGTATGCGGTGTCCATGATTGTCGGCCGGGATACGGCACGGCTGGACGAAGCGGGCGTTGCCCGGGCTGCGGTGGAAACTGTGGCGGAGAACACCTCCGACGGTATTATCGCCCCCATGCTGTTCCTCGCCATCGGCGGCGCACCCCTGGGCTTTTTCTACAAGGCTGTGAACACCATGGATTCCATGCTGGGCTATGTGGAAATGCCCTATAAAAATGTGGGTCTGGTGCCCGCAAAAATGGATGATGTTTTTAACTACCTGCCTGCCCGGATTTCCGCCCTGCTCATGCTTGTGGCAGGGGATCTGCTGGGCATGGACGGTGAAAACGGCTGGAAGATTTTTAAGCGGGACCGGTACAATCACGCCAGCCCCAATTCTGCCCAGACCGAGTCGGTTTGCGCGGGCCTGATGGGTCTGCGGCTGGCGGGGGACGCCTGGTATCACGGTGTCCTGCACAAAAAGAAATTTATCGGCGACCCGATCCGGGAAATCGAGCCGGAGGACATTCCACGGGCTTGCCGTCTGCTCTATATGACGGCGTTTTTTGGGCTGGTGGTATTTGCCGCGGCGAAATATTTGATCCTTCTGTGACGGGAGAAAAGTATGCTTTACGGAATCACAAACCCCCATGGAGGGGATATTTACGGCGGCGGCGTTCAGCTGGATTATTCCGCCAATACCAATCCCTTCGGCACCCCGGAGGGGGTTTTGCAGGCGGTTCAGGCGGCGCTGCCCCAGATGCACCGGTATCCTGACCCCTATTGCCGTGCTTTGGTGAGCGCCATTGCGGACTTTGAAGGCGTAGACCGGTCGTATATTCTCTGCGGCAACGGCGCTGCGGAGCTGATTTACGCCTACTGCGCGGCGGTACATCCCAAAACGGCGCTGGAGCTGGCGCCCACCTTTTCCGAGTACGCTCTGGGATTGGCGCGAACAGGCAGCCAGGTGAAGCGCTATTATCTGACGCCGGACAACGGTTTTGCCCTGGATGAGCACTTTTTGGACCATCTGGAGGAAACGCTGCCCCAGG
The DNA here is from genome assembly GCA_051867285.1 of Faecousia sp. Lineage (GTDB taxonomy): Bacteria > Bacillota > Clostridia > Oscillospirales > Oscillospiraceae > Faecousia. Next base: position 10,619 of record JBJDYL010000013.1, read on the forward strand.
CGGTGTTCCTGTGCAATCCCAACAATCCCACCGGTGCGCTGATTGCGCCGGAGTTGCTGAAAAAAATTCTGGATTTCTGCCGGGAAGCCCACATCCGGCTGTTTATTGACGAATGCTTTCTGGATTTGTCCGACGGCGGCGTCAGCATGAAGCCCTACTTAAGGGACTACCCCAATCTGTTCCTGCTGAAGGCCTTTACCAAAAGCTACGGCATGGCGGGCATCCGGCTCGGTTACTGTCTGTGTTCCGATGCAGACCTGCTCAAAACCATGGCCCAGGCGGTGCAGCCCTGGAATGTGTCCAGCCTTGCCCAGGCGGCGGGAATTGCCGCCCTGGGAGAGCAGGTGTTTCTGCAAAAAACCAAGGCTCTGATCGCCGCGGAACGCCCCTGGCTGAAAGCGCAGCTGGAAAGCTTCGGCTTCCGGGTTTGCCCCTCCCGGGTCAACTATCTGCTGTTTCAGGCGCCGGAGGATCTGCACCGGAAGCTGAAAGAAAAGGGCATTGCCATCCGCAACTGCGACAATTACCCCGGATTGGCTCCGGGGTGGTATCGGATTGCCGTGCGGCGGCATGAAGAAAATGAAGTGCTGATTGAAACCATCCGAAGCATCGTGAAAGGAAGGGAGTAACCATGGCAAAGAACATTATGATTCAGGGAACCATGTCCAATGCAGGCAAAAGCCTGCTGTGCGCGGGACTGTGCCGGGTTTTCCGGCAGGACGGCTACCGGGTCGCTCCTTTCAAAAGTCAGAACATGGCGCTGAACTCCTTCATCACGGCAGACGGCGGCGAAATGGGCCGGGCGCAGGTGGTGCAGGCGGAAGCTGCCGGAATTGCCCCGGATGTGCGGATGAACCCCATCCTGCTGAAGCCTACCACCGACGTGGGCAGTCAGGTGATTGTGAATGGTCAGGTTAAGGGCAATATGC
>JBJDYL010000014.1:0-37684 GCA_051867285.1 Faecousia sp.
AACCTGTGACCTCCTGCTTGTAAGGCAGATGCTCTCCCAGCTGAGCTATGCTCCCAGACGCGCTTTGGCGTTGCTCACCTCAGCGACGTGGTTCATTATACATAAAACCCACCGTTTTGTCAAGCACTTTTTCCGATTTTTTTCACCGGATTTTTTCAGTGCATTTTCCCCATGTTTTCGGAACGTTTCACCATTTTGATCAAATTTTTTCCAGAAGTTCCCGCACGTCCTCCGGCGTGAACTTGTACACGGTGTCGCAGAACTGGCACTCTACCGGGAAGGGCTTTCCCTCTTCCATGATCTGCGTCAGTTCCTCCCGGCCCAGGCTGATGAGCGCGCTTTCCACCCGCTCCCGGGAGCAGTAGCATTTATAACTGACCTCGGTGGTTTCCAGGAACACCACACCCAGGCTGCCGCAGACCTGACCCAGAATGTCCTCCGGGGTCATTCCGGCTTCCAGCATGGGCGTTACCGCGCCGGCCTTTCGGATTCCCTCCTCCAGTGCTGCAATGGTTTCCTCCGGGGCACCCGGCAGAAGCTGAAGCAGGTAGCCGCCTGCCACCTTTACGCTGGTATCCCGATCCACCAGAACGCCCAATGCGCAGGCCGTAGGAACCTGCTCACTCTGGACAAAATAGGCGGTCACATCATCGCCGATTTCTCCGGAAACCAGTTCCGTAGAGCCGATGTAGGGTTCTTTCATTTGCAGGTCACGAATCACGGTAATGGTGCCGCCGGTTCCCACTGTGGCGCCTACGTCCAGCTTGCCGGGATATTTTTCCACCAGCGGCACTTTCGGCTCCGTTACACAGCCCCGGACATTGCCCTCGGCATCGGACACCACGGTAATGGTGCCGATGGGGCCGCCGCCCCGGATTTGCAGGGTCATGGAACCGTTTTCCACCTTCTGCATATTACCCATCATGGAGGCTGCTGTCAGCGCCCGTCCAAAGGCCGCTGTGGCGTTGGGTGTTGTGCCCTGGATTTCCGCGCCCCGGCGCACCAGCTCCGTTGAGCGGATTGCCACGACCTTCACGAAGCCGTCCATGCTCATTCCCCGAACCAAATAGTCTTTCATCGTATTCTTCCCTTTCTCGCTTTAAAATAAATCCGCTGCTCGCCGGGCTTCGGCGCTTCCATGCGCCGGTCACCATAGACACGAATGCCCGTAAAGCCCGCCGCTTTCAGGTAGTCCGTCAGCTGTTCGATGCTGTAAGCATACTCCCGGTGCTCCTCAAAGGAACGCTCCCACAGTTTTCCCCTGCGCTGGAATAAATCCATGCCGTAAGAGCAGATATTGCTTTCCGCATCAAATTCTCCCCGCCAGACGCAGTACACGTCCTCGTCCTCGTCCAGAAACATCTGGCCATCCATGGCCCGGAGCTTCTCCGGGGTGTTCACGTCAAAAATGAAAATGCCGCCGGGATTCAGCGCCCGGTAAACCCTGCGAATGGCTTCGGCACAATCGGCAGGCTCCGTAATGTAGTCCAGACTGTCCAGGGCACACACCGCCAGATCCACGCCCCGGGGCAGCGCCAATCTTTGCAGGCTCTGGCAGACGAACCGGGGCGGGTTTTCCAGCGCATCGGCCTTTTGCTGTGCCACGGTAAGCATTTCCTCCGACAAATCCACGCCGGTCACCCGCAGCCCCATCTCCGCCAGCAGGATACTGACCGAACCGGTGCCGCAGGCGAGGTCAACCGCCGTCCGGGGGTGCAATCCCTCCTGCCGCAGAATTTCCCCGTAGAACGCCACTGTCGCCCTGTAATCCACATCATTCGTCAGGCGGTCATAGCTTGCCGCCAGCGCCTCATAGGCTCCCATAGAATCCTCTCTTTCTATACCGGCGTACAGCAAAGCATCCCGACCCGCTTGGGGTCGGGATGCAGGGCAAACGCTCAGCGCTTGAAAATGCTGAAAATCTCGTCGATGTCGCTCATATCCGCGGGCTTGGTGGGCTGCTTGGACGCGGCGACGGGCGTATCAATGTCCTCGGGCACAAAGCTGGGTGCGGAGGACGCAGGTCTTGCACCGGCTGCCGCTCTGGGAGCGAAGGAAGTCGCCGTTTCGGGCTTCATTTCAAAGCCGGTGGCGATGACGGTGACCCGCATCTCATCCTGGAAGTTATCCGCGATGGTGGCGCCGAAGATAATATTGGCCTCGGGGTTGGCGGCCTCCTGCACGATACCCGCAGCGGTCTCCACATCATCCAGAGTCATCTCAGAGGAGCCGGTAACGTTCACCAGAACGCCGGTAGCGCCGTTGATGGAAGTCTCCAGCAGGGGGCTGGAAACAGCGGCGGTAGCAGCCTGCTCGGCCTTCTCCCTGCCGGAAGCGGTGCCCACGCCCATGTGCGCCCGGCCTGCATCCTTCATAACGGCGGAAACGTCGGCAAAGTCCAGGTTGATGATCACGTTCTTGCAGAAGCCCACCAGTTCGGAAATGGAGGTAACCGCCTGCTTCAGCACGTCGTCCGCAATGCCAAACGCGTTGGCGAAGGTGATCTTCTGGTCCGTAACGTACTTCAGCCGGTCATTGGGAATGATGATCAGGGAGTCCACCTTGCCGTTCAGGTCGGCAATACCCTGCTCAGCCTGCCGCATCCGGTTGGCGCCCTCGAACTTGAAGGGTTTGGTCACCACACCCACCGTGAGGATGCCCGCCTCGTGTGCCAGATCCGCGACAATGGGAGCCGCGCCGGTGCCGGTGCCGCCGCCCATACCGGCAGTGATGAACACCATGTCCGTTCCCTCCAGCGCCTTGGCGATAGCCGCCCGGGATTCCTCCGCAGACTTCTTGCCGATTTCCGGCTTGGAGCCTGCGCCCATGCCGCCGGTGAGCTTCTCACCAATCTGGAGCTTGTTCTTACATACGGATTTATTCAGATCCTGCTTATCGGTGTTCACGACCACAAAGTCTACGCCGCCCACACCGGCATCGATCATACGATTAATGACATTATTACCGGCGCCGCCCACGCCGATTACTTTGATTTTGACTACGCGATCGGGCATATTCTCGGACATATTACTCTTCCTCCTATGTATCTGTTCGCTGTCGCGGTGATTCCGCTTACGACTATTTTTACTCATGCTCTCTCTATTCTATCCTTTAATTTGTATTTGGTCAATAGAAAATCTGCCTGTTTGGTAAAATATTTACAAAATTATTACATCTAAGAGAACGGCGTATAGCCCACCTGATTGGGCCAGATGGTGAAACTACAGTCCAAAACGCCGGACTGGTACTCACTCATTTGGGCAATCACGGCATTCATGCAGGCAATTTTGTAATCCAGGCGGGCATTGTCCCCCAAGTTGACCTGATAACGGGTACCATACCACAGAATAATATCGTCAATACGGCTCACGTCCACACTGGCGGCGCTGCCGACGATATCATTTTCTTCCAGCGCCTTGAGAATTTGCAGGGCGGCATCCAGACGCTGGGCGCCGGTGGTGGTCACCGGAATGACCTCCGACACCGTTTCTCCCTGGGCATCTGTTGCTTCCACGACCGCAGGCGCGCTTTCCTGGGCAACACCTTTTTCGTTGGGGACGGGATTGTCCAGCGTCACACCCAGCACCTGCGTATGGTTGGCAACCTTGGCGCTATTGCCCTGCTCCACCACTCTGCCGCTGGAATTCATCAGCCACCACTGACCGGTCTGATCCTTGATGGCATAGACCACGTCGTCTTCTTCAATGATAATATTGACAGTATCCGGCAATTTTATACCGAAGCGAACCTCGCGAACATAGGGACAGTTTGCCTGAATCAGCGCCGCAGACCGGGCATGGCTGAAGGTCAAAAGGTTGTCCCCCTTACTGATGCCGCAGACCTCGGTGATGGAGCTTTCGCTGTATACATCCGCACCGGACACATAAATGTGCTCAACCTTGAAGAACACAGAAAGTCCGATGACCAGCGCCAGCACCACGGCAGTCACCGTGATCAGCTGGACAATCAGCCTGTTACGGTTGAAGGCCGCAGGCTGGGTATAAATCACCGCAGGCGCAGGCTGTCTGGGATGATTGGACTTTCCCTTTTTCTTTTTTTCCGCGTCTTTCTGCGCCGTTTTCTGAATGCGCTCCATCAGGGAAGCGATGGCGGACTTCTTCTTGGGCTTGCTTTTCCCATAGGTACGCTTCCGGTTGGAAATCTCATTGGGATCCGCTGCAGGAGCGGGGCGCTTTTTCTGCTTTTGGGCTGCCGGTGCCTGAGCAGCCGGCTTTTTTGCGGACGCCGGGGCGGCTTTTCTGGCAGGACGGGCTTGTTCCGGCGCCTGCTTCGGCTTGCCGGCATTGGCCGGGGCGCGGCGACGCGCTTCTCCGGAAGGGGCCGTTTCGGTTTTGCGCTGTGCGCTTTGGGCGGGTGCAGCGGCTTTGCGCTGCGCGCTTTGGGTAGGTGTCCCGGCTTTGCGTGGTGCGCTTTGGGACGGCGCTCCGGCAGGGCGGGGACGCTTCCCCTCATTGGATGCTGCCGGTCGCGGACGGCGCTCCTCCCGTGGCTTTTGTGTTGTATCCATATTGTTCCTCCGATGGGTTTAGCGCTTGCTCATCTCCTCCACGATGGCGCAGATGCGATCCGTGGAATCCAGCTTCATCTGGGCGTGGAGTCTGCGGGACATCTCCGCCCGGCGGCTCTCGTCGCCCAGCAGCTCCCGGATCAGCGCGTACAGCTTTTCCGGGGTGCAGTCCTTCTCCAGCAGCACCACCGCGCCGCCGCCGGCTTCCAGAACCCGGGCATTCTTTTCCTGATGGTTGTTGGTCACATTGGGAGACGGCACGAGAATGCAGGGCGTTCCGGAAGCCGCAATCTCGTTGCAGGTAGCGCTGCCGGCGCGGCCGATTACCACATCGGCAGCAGTCAGCACGTTGGGCATATCATAAATGTACTCCCGGATATCCAGCGCGGGACAGTGCGCATAATCCACGCCGTTATCCATAACACGTTTGGGCATCCACTCCCTGCCGAAGCTGCCGGTGGCGTGAATGTGGTGGAAGGGAAAGCCATCCGCCTGCTCCAGCGGCATCATATCCGCGATGGTCTCATTCATCACCTTGGCGCCCTGGCTGCCGAAAGCGGATACCACCACATGCCCCGAAAGTCCCAGTGCCCGGCGGGCTTCCTCTTTGGTGGTATACAGGAACTCCTTGCGGACGGGCATTCCCACAACCTCCACCTTTTCCGGGTGCTTATAATGCTTAACGCTTTCCTCGAAGGCCACCAGGACCCGGCTTGCCCGGCTGGCCGCCAGCTTGGTGGTGACGCCGGGAACTGCGTTGCTTTCGTGGACACAGGTGGGGATTTTCATGGTCTGGGCGGCATACAGCGCCGGAAAGCTGGCATAGCCGCCGGTACCGATCACCACATCCGGCTGAAATTCCCGGAAAATCCGCTTGCACTCCTGAACGGCATCCAGGACGCATTTGACGGCATGAAGATTCTGCTTAAGACCCGCCAGATTCATTCTCCGGCTCAGGCCGGAACCGGGCAGGCATTTCACTTCATAGCCTGCCTGGGGTACCAACTTTTCCTCCATGTGCCCCTGGGCGCCGATAAACAGGATTTTGCAGTCCGGATGCTTTTCCCGCATCTGGTTTGCCACGGCAATGGCAGGGTTAATATGCCCTGCGGTGCCGCCGCAGGTGAAAATCAGGTTCATAAGGGTTCCTCCTGGATTTTTCTATGGTTTCTAAACCGGGATATTTGTAAAACGATGCCCATTTCCCCTAAGTTCACCGCCAGCGCCGTGCCACCGTAGGAAAAAAACGGCAGCGCAATGCCCGTGGAGGGGAGCAGGTTCGTGACTACGCAAAGATTCAAAATGGTCTGGACGGCGATCAGCGTCACCAGACCGGACGCCAGAACGGTGGAAAACCGGTCGGCTCCATGCAGGGCAATCCAATAGCCCCGGAGAATGGTAACAACAAACAGCGCCGCGATTGCCAGCGCGCCCACCAGTCCCAGCTCTTCGCAGCAAATTGCGAAGATATAGTCGTTATATTGAAAGGGCAGGTACAGATACTTCTGCCGGGACTTGCCGTAGCCCAGTCCGAACAGCCCTCCGGAGCCGATGGCATAGAGAGATTGGAGAATCTGATAGCCCGTGTCCCCCGGATCCTGCTCCGGGTGGAGCCACGCGGTGACCCGGTCGCCGGCGTAGCCCATAAAGCTGATATAGATGACCACAAATACCGCTGCGGCACCGGCGCCTGCCAGCAGCCATTTAGGGCTGGTTCCCGCAACGAACATCATCACCACCGCCACCATGCCCATGAGCATGATCGCGGACAGGTGCTTTTCCAGCGCCAGGGGAACCAGAATGCCCATCAGCGCCGCGCCGAAGCCCAGCACCCCGTAGCGGAACTGCTTTGCGTCCTGTCCGAACAGCCGGGTAAGCCGGGCAAACAGGACAATCATGGTAAATTTTGCCACCTCAGAGGGCTGAAACTGAATACCCGCCAGATTGATCCAGCGTTTGGCGCCGTTGACCTCCTGACCGATAACCAGCACCGACAGCAGCAGCACAATGCTGACGCCGTACAGCGGCCACGCCAGCCGATACCAGGTTTTTGCCGGGATGCGGCTGAAAAAGAACATGGCCGCCAGCCCGATCAGGGCGCAGACGCCCTGCTTTTGCAAATACTTCGTGGAAATTTCGTAGCCGGTGTCGTATTCACTCTGGGCGTAGCTGGCAGAATACAGCATGGCCAGTCCCACCGTCAGCAGCGCCAGAACGAGCAGTAAAAAGGGATAATCCACCGTGTCTCCCGCCCGCCGAAACGTCAGGCGGCGTTCCTCTTTGGCATGGAGAACCCGTCCTCCTGCCATAGGAAACTCCTTTCCAATTCCCCGGATTGTAACACCAGTGACATCGGTCACTTACTTCGCAAGGACATAGCATTTATCCGATCAGGCTGGAAATGCCGAACCAGGCCAGCAGGCACATGACAGCGGACACCCCGGCAAAGCTGAACACAATTTTTTCTTCCTTCCAGCCGCACATCTCAAAGTGGTGGTGAATGGGCGCCATCTTAAACAGGCGCTTGCCATGGGTCAGCTTGAAATAAGAAACCTGCAAAATATCGGACATGGCTTCGCAGACGTACACAAACCCCACCAGAATCAGAATCAGCGGCATTTCCAGCGCGAAGGCCATGGCGCAGACCACACCGCCCAGGAACAAAGAGCCGGTATCGCCCATGAACACCTTGGCGGGGTGCCAGTTGTAGGTCAGGTAGGCCAGCAGTCCGCCCACCAAAGAGGCAGGCAGCAGGGCCAGATCGAACTTGCCCAGCGCCACGGAGGCTGCGGTGAAGAACACCATCACCGGCAGGGTGACCGAGCTGGACAGGCCGTCCACGCCGTCGGTCAGGTTTACCGCGTTGACGCAGCCCACCATGACAAACATGGCAAAGAAAATATACACGATCGGGTGCAGATAGAACACCGCGCCCCAGAAGGGAATGTACAGATGGGTGTCCATGGCGCCGGACTTGTACATGGCGTACAGGAACACCGCAGAAACCGCCATCTGGAGCATGGCTTTCTGCAGCGTGGTCAGACCCAGGTTGCGGTGGAACCGGATTTTCGTAAAATCATCCAGAAAGCCGATGAAGCCGAAGCACAGCGACAGCAGCAGCACATAAAACACCGAATAATCCGTCATGGAAGGCAGATTGCCCAGCAGGCATATCAGGGATGCCAGAATAAACATCAGGCCGCCCATAATCGGCGTACCGGTTTTGTTGTTGTGCCAGGTGGGGCCGATCTCCCGGATGGACGCCCCTGCCTTCAGGGCATGAAGCACCGGCAGCAGGAAATGTCCCAGCGCCCAGGACAGTGCGCAGCCAACCACGCCGGTTATCAAAATTCGTGTCATAATGGTTATCCTCCGTTATTTCTCTTCCTGCAAAAATGCGCGCAGCACTTCCTCCAGGTGCATACCGTGACTGGCCTTGAAAAGTATCACATCGCCGGGCTTGGCTGCACGCTTCAGTGCAGCGATCAGCTCGTCCCGGTCTTCAAAGGCTCTGCCCATGGGCTCCGGCATTCCGCCGGTAATGGTGCCGTCCAGAACCCGTCCCGCATGAGGGCCGTAGGCGAACACCATGTCCGCCTTTTCCGCCGCAATCCGGCCGATCTTATAGTGCTCCGCCTGGGCGCAGTCACCCAGCTCCAGCATATCCCCCAGCACGGCAATGTGCCGCCCCGGACGGTTGCCCAGCACACTCAGCGCCGCCGCCATGGACTCCGGTCCCGCGTTGTAGCAGTCGTTGATAATGGTATAGCCGTTTGCCTGGAAAATCTCCTGACGGCCGGACATATTCCGAAAGCCGCCAAGCTGCTCCCGAATTCGTTCCGGAGCCACGCCCAGCTTCAGTCCCACCGTCACCGCCGCCAGGGCGTCACCCACAAAATGCTCTCCCTCCAGGTGCATTTCCACCGGGAATACCAGCCGGCCGGCCTCCACCCGGAAGCGCAGACCGCCGTCTCTCTGGCTGACATCCAGCGCCCGCACCGCGCAGTCCTCACTGCTTCCAAAATAGGTAATCCGCTGCTTGGGCACCACATCCAGACACCGCAGCAAGGTATCGTCACCATTGAGCAGCAGCATACCCTGAGGGGACATTCCCTCCACGATCTCCAGCTTTGCCTGCCGGATGCCCATCTGCGTGCCCAGAAATTCGATGTGCATGGTGCCGATGTTGATGATCACCGCCACATCGGGATGGGCAATGCAGGACAGGTAAGCAATTTCCCGGAAGTGGTTCATGCCCATCTCCAGCACCGCTACCTCCACGTCCTCCGGCATATCCAGAATCGCCATGGGCATGCCAATGTCATTGTTGTGGTTTGCAGGGGTCTTGGCCACCCGGAAGGTGCTTTCCAGCACGGTGGCAATCATTTCCTTGGTGGTGCTCTTGCCCACGGAACCGGTGACCGCCACCACCTTCGCACCGCTGCGCCTCAGCGCTTCCCGGGCAATATCGCCCAGAGCCGTGCGGGGATCTTCCGTGTAAACAGCCGGGTAATCCCCCACCTTCCGGCTGCACAGCACAGCCGCCGCACCTTTTTCCATGGCCGCGGGGATAAAATCATGTCCGTCCCGGGCACCCTGAAGCGCGATGAACAGCTGTCCGGGCTTCAGGCTCCGGGTATCGTTCCCCGCGCCAAAAAAGGTCAAATCCGCGTATTTTTCTTCCACCGTTCCGCCGCACCACTTTGCGGCATCCCGAAGTGTAATCCTTGCCATATCATTTCCTCAATTCCTTCAAATGGGCTGCGACTTCTTCCCGTTCGTCCAGGTGGTACTTATGCCCGCCAATGTCCTGATAGGTTTCATGTCCTTTTCCCGCGAGTACAATTATATCATTTTTTTCCGCAATGTCCATAGCGTATCTGATGGCAGCACGGCGATCTTCCATAACAATATATTCCCCGTATTCCTGTTTTACCCCTTTCAGGATATCTTCGATAATCGCCATGGGAGTTTCCGTGCGGGGATTGTCCGAGGTAATGATGGCAATATCCGACAACTCTACGCCGATTTTGCCCATGATGGGACGCTTCATGGGATCCCGGTCGCCGCCGCAGCCGAACACGGATATCAGACGTCCCCGGCAGAAATCCCGGACGGAACGCAGAACATTTTCCAGTCCGTCGGGGGTATGGGCATAGTCAATGAGCACGCTGTAGGGCGTTCCGGGGGTGGGAACCACCTCCACCCGTCCCTTAACGCCTTCGGCCGTTTTCAGCGCCGACGCGCAAGTCTGCAGAGAGATTCCCAGCTGCCGGGCAATGCCCAGTACCGTCAGGGCGTTGTACACCGTAAACCGGCCGGGAATGGGCAGGGAAACCTCCGCCTGCTCCCCGTCATAGACGGCAGTAAACCGGATGCCCTCCGCGTGCAGCTCCACATTCTGCGCGTGAAGCCCCCTGTCCGTTGCCACGGAAGTGGTCAGCACCGGGCAGGCAGCGGCAGAGAGAATTCTGTCTGCGTAACTGTCATCCGCATTGACCACCGCCCTGCCACAGCGACGGAACAGCTCCGCCTTGGCATCACAGTAAGCGTCCATGGTCTTGTGGAAATCCAGATGATCCTCGGTCAAGTTGGTAAACGCGGCAACATCGAACCGAATGCCGCCGATGCGCTCCAGCGTCACCGCGTGGCTGGAAACCTCCATCACCACATGGGTGCAGCCCGCGTCCCGCATCCGGGCAAACAGCGCCTGCAGCTCCAAGCTTTCGGGTGTGGTGCGCTCGGTGGGGATCACTTCCTGGCCGATCATATTCGCCATGGTGCCCACCAGACCCACCTTCGCACCCAGCGTCTTTTCCAGCACCTGCTTCAGCAGCAGGGTGGACGAAGTTTTTCCGTTGGTGCCGGTCACACCGATCATAGTCATAGCCTTCGCAGGATGGCCATAGAAATTGCAGCCCAGCAGTGCCAGTGCCAGCCGGTCAGACGCCACCAGCACATAGGGAATCTGCCCCTCCGGCCTTTTTGCCGTGACTACCGCCACGGCGCCTTTTTCCAAAGCCATGGGGATAAACCGGTTGCCGTCGGCGGCAAAGCCGGAAACTGCCACAAACAGGCAGCCCGGTTCCGCCTTCCGGGAATCATAGCATACGGCAGTGATCTCCTGTTCCAAACCGGCGGTACATTCCAATACCGGAACATTCTCCAATAAATCTTTTAACAGCATATTTCTTCCTCCCGGGCGCAGATGTCAGTCCCGCGCCGCTGTGTCGGCAAATTCCAACGTTATGGTGGTTCCCACGGAAACCGGGGTATCTTTCGGGATGCTCTGGGCGGTAACCGTCACCTGAGCGGATACTTCATCGTTGCCTGTGACAAGAATGTACAGCCCCAACGCGCCTGCGGCATCGCTGGCCTGCTGGCGATTCATACCGGAAAAGTCCGGAACCGTCACCGTTTCCGGCTCCGGGGACTCCCCCAGGTACAGCAGCACCTCGCTGCCCCCGGGAACCGTCTGCCCAGGCTCCGGAATCTGAGCGGTGACGATTTCGCCGGTTCCGGAGAATTTTGCCGAAAGGCCCATGTCCTTTAGTTTACGCTCTGCATCCTTTGCTGTCAAGTCGATATATTTCTCCAAAACAATTTCTTTTCCCCCTTCTTCCTCCGGGGAGAAGCTTCTTTCCACCCCCAGATAGGGCAGAATGTCCGCCATCACCGCACCTACCGTAGGTGCCGCCATGACGCCGCCGGAGATGTAAATCCCCGTCTGCCGGGAAGGGGTATCCAGCGCCACCAGCACGATGTACTCCGGATCGTCCATGGGCGCGATGCCTACGAAGGACACAATCTTATCCAGCACCCGCTGGCCGTTTTCGTCAAAGACATCGATTTTTTCACTGGTACCGGTTTTTCCGCCAATGGAAAATCCCGCCACTTTGGCGTTTTTTGCCGTTCCCTCCGTAACCACGGACTCAATGAGGGTGCGCATGGTATCCGACGTTTCCTGGCTGATGGTTTGGCGAACCACCGTCGGTTCTGCCTGCATCACCGTGTTTCCGTCCGCGTCCACGATTTCGGAAACAATGTACGGTTCCAGCAGGTTGCCGCCGTTGACCACGGAAGCAATGGCGCGCACCAGCTGCAGCGGCGTTATCTTAAAGGTCTGTCCAAAGGAACCGGAGGTCAGGGATGCAGTGCCCCATTTGTCGGTGTTGGTGATCAGCGCCTTGTCAAAAAAGACCCCTTTGCTCTCCCCTGCCAGATCGATGCCCGTTTTTTCCAGAATCCCGAATTTTTCTATGTATTCATAGAACCGCTCCCCGCCCAGCTTCAGGGCAATGTGAGCAAAGGCGATGTTACAGGAATTTTGCAGCGCCTGGGGCGTTTTCTCCGCCCCGTGGCCCGCTGACCGCCAGCAGTGCAGCAGCTGTGCCCGCCCGGGAATCTGCTCCGAACCGGAGCAGTGGAAGGAGGTATTCAGGTCGATGGCGCCGCAGTCCAGAGCCGCCGCCATGGTAAGCACCTTGAAGGTTGATCCCGGCTCATAGCCGTCGGACAGCACCCGGTTACGCCACTGCTTCAAGCGGGCGGCCGACAGGGCGTCGGCATAGGCCTTCTGCCCCTGGGTATATTCCTCGCTGCCGGGCGGATAGGAAAGATAGCTTTGCCGCAGAGCTTCCACCTGCGCCGCCGCATCGGAATCCGCCAACTCCAGATAGCTGTTGGGGTCGTAACTGCCCAGGGTCGCCATGGCGAGAATTTCCCCGGTTTTGCAGTTCATCACCAGCCCAAATGCGCCGTTCTGTACGTCATAGCGGGCAATCGCGGCGTTCATCTGCTTTTCCAGACACGCCTGCACCGTAGCATCCAGCGTCAGAATCACACTGTCCCCCTGCCGGGCGGAAACGTAATTTTCATAGGAAAAGGGCATATCCATTTCGTTGTTGCCCTTGGTGGTGATCACCCTGCCGGTGCTTCCGGAAAGGAAGCTGTCATAGGCGGATTCCACCCCTTCACAGCCGTCGTTGGAGGAATTGGTGAAGCCCACCACTTGGGCCGCCAGAGAATGATAGGGATACACCCGCTGGGAGGTCGGCTCCAGGTGAATTCCGGAGATCCCTTTCTCATTGATATAGTCCCGGATGGCCGCGGCGGTCTCCTCGCTGACTCCCGCGCCCACCTGCTTATAGCGCTTTTTGGTATCCGCCGCCTGCTGGGCAATCCACTCCGGATCTTTGTCCAGTATTTTTCCAAGGGTCTGGGAGATATCCCCGATGTCCGCTTTGGACTGTTTCAGTTCGTGGGGATCCAGATAGACATTCTCCACCGTCACAGAGGTGGCCAGCACATTCATGTTCCGATCCAGAATATCTCCCCGGTGGGCAGTTACGGAAGTGGTTCGGGTCTGATTTCGCAGGGCAAGCCCTGCATAGTATTCGTAATCCCGGATCATCAGGTTATACAGCCGCAGTCCCACCGGCACAAACGCGCAAACACCCAGCAGCAGCGCCACCAGCAGCACCCGTTTGTGCTGGGCAGTGCTGAGCCGCAGGCGGTCATACTTTTTCGCCTTATCCCCCATAGCCCTCCGGCCTCCTCCATGATATTGCCAACAATGGGCAGCAAGGGAAACCCTCGCCGCCCATTGCAGCTGCTATCATCATTGTATGGGGAATCATGTCCCGTTATGCAAACAGCCCTTCCACGAACCACTGAAGTTCTTCCAGCCAGGTCATTTCCGGCTCCGGCTGAGGAATCGTAACGTAGACCGTCCTTTCCTCCAGTTCCGATTTGGGCACCATGCCCAGCGCCTGGGCTTTGATGCGGATATCCTCCAGATCGTACTGCGACCGGTAATTCTCCGTCAGTTCCGCATTTTCACTGTTCAGCCGGGAGACATAATCGGACATGGTGCGGTACTGCGCCCAGTCCTCTTTAATCTGAAGCGCACCCAGCGCCATCACCACCAGCATCACCAGCGCAACCGCAATACCCAGAATCGCCACGGGGTCCAGGTACACGACCTCTACCTTCCGAAGGCGCTCCAGCGGCAGCCTGCTCTTTGCACGCTTCTTCCGCCCCAGCTCCAGCTGACGGGCTTCGCTGCCATGAATATAGAATTGACCTACATATTGGATTTTCGGTTTCTGATTCATGGCGGTGCTTCCTTTCAGACCTTACAGCTTTTCACAAATGCGCAGCTTGGCGCTTCGTGCTCTGGGATTTCGCTCCAGTTCTTCCGCGCCGGAGACAATGGGCTTTCTGGTAATCAGCTTTACCTGGGGCTTTTTTCCGCAGACGCACACCGGGAAATTAGGCGGACAGGTGCAGCCCTTCGCGGCATTTGCCATGGCGTTTTTCACAATACGATCTTCCAGAGAATGGAAGGTAATCACCGCCATTCGGCCTCCGGGATTTAGCCGGGGGATAGCCCGCTCCATGACTCGTTCCACGGAGCCCAGCTCGTCGTTGACGGCGATACGGATGGCCTGGAAGCTGCGCTTGGCTGGATGCTGCTTTTCCCGCAGAGCTGCGGGAGGCATGGCGCTGCGAATAATGTCCACCAGTTCCAAGGTGGTTTCAATGGGAGAATCCTCCCGTCGGCGGCAGATTGCCGCTGCGATCTGAGGCGCATAGCGCTCCTCACCGTATTCGTAGAGGATCCGTTTCAGTTCCTCATAAGACCAATGATTTACAATATCGTGGGCGTCCTGGGTGTCTGCACTGTTCATGCGCATATCCAATGGTGCGTCCACCATGTAGGAAAAGCCCCGCGCCCCGTCGTCCAATTGGGGGGAGGAGACACCCAGGTCCAGCAAAACGCCGTCCACTTTGTCAATGCCCAACTCATCAAGAGCATTATCGATCTCACTAAAATTTGCGTGCACCAGCGACACCCGGTCCATATAGGCCGCCAGCCGCTGCTGCGCTGCCGCCAGCGCCACGGGATCCCGGTCGATGCCCACAAGTCTGCCGGTGGTCAGCTTCGCCACAATATGGCTGGAATGCCCGGCGCCGCCCAGCGTGCCGTCCACATAAATGCCGTCCGGCTTGATGTTCAGTCCCTCAATGCACTCCTCCAGCAGCACGGAAACATGATGAAATTCACTCATAGTCCGATTGCCTCCAGAGATGCCAGCAGCTTTTCAGGCGTCAGATTCTCGGCCTCAAAGGCTGCGAACTCCTTCGCATCCCAGATTTCCGCCTGCCCTGCCCGGCCGACGATCATCACTTCCCGGTCAATTCCGGCATAATCCAGCAGGAATTGGGTTAAGCCAAACCGAAACTGCTTATCCGGCGTACACTCCGCCGCATTCATAAAAATCAGGCTGGTGGCTCCCGCCCGCTGGGAAATACTCAGGGCGTTATAGTTATCGGAAAGGCGCTGCCACTCTTCGGCAGTATAAATCGTCAGGCAGCGGTGACCGCAGTTGACACCCAGTGTCACGAAAAACGTATCGCCCAATTCGCCGCGCAGCTTGGCGGGGACAAAAAGACGGCTCTTTTCATCCAGCTTGGCGCTGTATTTTCCGATCATCCGCTTCCCTCCTTCCCTTTTCCTCCACTTTACTACCCTTTTACTCCATTTACGGACAGTATACTACCCCGGCAGTGAAAAATCAATCTTTTTCTTTCGACTTTTTCGTTTTTCCCGATATTTACCGGCTATTTCAAACAGTTGTTCTATAAAATCAGGTGCAAAAGGAGATTTCCCCCGCCTCCAGACGCAGCTTCACCCGGGCAGGCTTCCGGGAACAGCGCAGCAGGAAGCTGGCAAGGGGGCCTTCCACCTCGTTCTGTACCAGGCGGCGAAGCTGCCGGGCACCGTCCTTACCCGGGCACTTTTCCAGCAGGAACCCAGGCAGCTCCTGGGGCATCTGAAGCTGGGTTCCCAAAACGGCAGCGCGTTCCTGAAGCTGGCGCAGGTATTTCCGGGCAATGGCTTCCATGGCGCTTTTCCCCAGTGGCTCAAAGTGCACCGTCTGGTCAATGCGCCCCAGAAACTCCGGGGAAAAGGCCTGACGCAGCGCCTCCCCGACCTCCGCCGACCTGCCGCCGGCACAGAAGCCAAGCCCCTCGCCGCGGATCTGTCCGCCCACATTGGAGGTCATCACCACGATGGTATTGCGGAAGCTGACCCGCCGGCCTGTGGAATCCGTCAGTTCCCCCTCTTCCATGATCTGCAGCAGAATGCCCAGCACCTCCGGATGGGCTTTCTCCAATTCGTCCAGCAGCACCAGACAGTAGGGACGGCGGCGCACTGCCTCCGTCAGCTTGCCGCCCTCCTCGTAGCCCACATAGCCGGGAGGCGCGCCGATGAGCCGGGACACCGACTGTTTTTCCATATATTCCGTCATATCCAGCCGGAGCATGGCATCCCGGCTTCCGTACACCTCCTGGGCCAGCGCCCGGCAAAGCTCGGTTTTTC
This sequence comes from Faecousia sp., assembly GCA_051867285.1. GTDB lineage: Bacteria > Bacillota > Clostridia > Oscillospirales > Oscillospiraceae > Faecousia. The sequence continues at coordinate 15,918 of JBJDYL010000014.1, forward strand.
CCACGCCGGTGGGGCCGGTGAACAAAAGGCTCGCAATGGGCCGTCCCGCGTCCCGGATGCCGGAATACCCCCGGCGCACGGCTTCCGCCACTGCGGAAACCGCCTTTTCCTGCCCCACCACCTCCGCGGACAGCAGGCCTTCCAGCTCCAGCAGACGTTCCCGTTCTCCGGCGGTCAGCCGTCCCACCGGGATGCCGGTACGCTGGGACACCACCCAGGCAATGTCGGAACCGTTCACGCTCCTGCTCCGGGCCGCCGGTTTCGCCAGATGCTGCATTTTGTCCCGCAGCTCCGCCGCACGCTCAAACTGCCGTTCCCGGACGGCGCCCTGCAATTCTTCCTCCAATTCCTTCCTCGCCGCGCCGCCGCGGCCGCTGTTCATTTCCTCCATTCTTGCCCGGGACGCCCCCTCGTCCAGCAGGTCGATGGCCTTATCCGGCAGATACAGATCCGGCAGATACCGGGCAGAGAGACGAACGGCTTCCTTCAGCGCGTCGTCCGCAATGCGCAGATGGTGATGCCGTTCCAGCCCCGGGCGCAGGGCGCGCAGAATGGCCATAGTCGCCTCCTGACTGGGCTCCTCTACGGAAACCGGACGGAATCGCCGCTCCAACGCTGCATCTTTTTCAATATATTTCCGGTACTCCTCCCGGGTGGTGGCGCCCAGCATTTGCAGCTCCCCCCGGCCCAATGCCGGTTTGAAGATATTCGCCGCGTCGATGGCGCCTTCGGCAGCGCCTGCGCCCACGATGGTGTGCATTTCATCCACAAACAAAATCACATCCCCGCTGCGCCGGATTTCCGACAGCACGTCCCGCAGCCGTTCCTCAAATTCTCCCCGGTATTTCGTGCCCGCCACTAAAGAAGCCATGTTCAGACTCACCAGCCGCTTTTCCTTCAACTGGGGCGGCACGTTTCCCATGGCCATTCGCTGGGCCAGCCCTTCCGCAATGGCGGTTTTGCCCACGCCCGGCTCCCCCACCAGCGCAGGGTTATTTTTGCTCTTCCGGCACAGAATGCCGATAACCGTGTCAATCTCCTTCTCCCGTCCGATCACCGGCTCCATGGTGGATGCTTTGGCAACCAGATCTTCACTGAACTGCTCCAATAGTCTCAAAGTGACCGCCTCCTTCTTCCCTTTTCCGAGAGCCTGACGCTCCCAGCGCAGATAGTCCACCGTATGGGTAAACAGCGCGTCGGCGCTGACACCGTTGATCCGCAGCAGCTCCCCTGCCGCACAGTTGCTCCGCCGCGCCATGGCCAGCAGCAGATGCTGGGGCTGAATTTCCCGGCACTTCTGCTGTTTTGCCTCCCGGGCTGCACCGCGCAGCAGCTCCCGGGCTTCCGGCGTCAGCCCCTGGGGCAGGGGCAGATCCGGTGTTCCCGCCCCGTACAGCAGCTGCGCCATGGCCTCGGTCAGCTCCGGATCCACGCCCAGCTGCCGCAGTACCAGCCCCATACCCCCCGGTTCCTGGAGGAGCGCCAGAAGCAGATGCACTGAGCCCACATAACTGTGCCCCAGGTCCCGCGCCTTCCGGGCAGCTGCCTGAATCAAATCCGCCGTCATTGTATGATAACGCATGATATCCCTCCGCCCGGTTTCCGGGCAATCACACAGAATTCCTTTTTCGGAAAAGCATCGCCAAAGGAGGGAAAAATTATTCCGAAAAAATTTGCAAAAAGGAATTGCATTTTCGGAAATCCATGCTACAATGAGGGTACGTTGCTACGAACGTAGAAACATATACTAAATACGGAGGTATTACCATGGCTTACATCATCACTGACGCTTGTGTCTCCTGCGGCTCCTGCGCCGAGCAGTGCCCCGTTGAGGCTATTTCCGAGGGCGACGGCAAGTACGTCATCGACGCCGATGTCTGCGTCTCCTGCGGCTCCTGCGCTGAGCAGTGCCCCAACGAAGCTATCGAGGAAGGCTAATATTTCTTCATATGCTTGTAATTGGCCTGCGCATTTTCTTGCGCAGGCCAATTTTCTATAAGCATCCGATACTGCTATGGAATTATTACCAAACGGATTCACATTGGAAATACCCGATGGAGCGTTTCCCTTAAGCACCGACTCCATGGCGCTTGCCGCTTTTGTCCGGCTGCCAAAGAACGCCCGGGTTCTTGACCTGGGCTCCGGATGCGGTACGCTGGGGCTGCTCCTGTGCAGCCGGAACGCTGGCTGTACCGTAACCGGACTGGAGCTGGAGGAAACAGCGCACCTGGCCGCCGTGGAGAACATCCGCCGCAACGCTTTGGCGCCTCGTATGGAAAGTATATGCGCCGACCTGCGGTCGGTATCTGAAAGGTTTTCGCCGGGGTTCTTTTCCGTATGCATCTCCAATCCTCCCTACTTTTCCGGCGGTCCTGCCAGCAAAGCCACGCCGCTGGCGCGGCGGGAGGATATGTGCTCCGCCAAAGACCTGTTTCATGCCGCGGCTTACGCCCTGAAATACGGCGGCGACTTCTACCTGGTGCACCGTCCGGAACGGATGGCGCAATTGATCGCCAGCGGCGCGGAAGTGGGGCTGGAAGCCAAACGACTGCGGCTTGTACGCCATCGGGAGAATGGCCCGGTCAGCCTGATTCTGCTGCAATTCCGAAAAGGCGGGAATCCCGGACTTGTGTGGGAAGAGATTGCCCTGCGCCGCTCTGACGGTTCTCCAACCCCGGCTTATCAGGAAATCTATCACATCTAGGAGGCAACCATGTCCGCAATGTTGTATCTCGTCCCCACACCCATCGGTAACCTGGGAGATATCTCCGCCCGCTGCCGGGAAACACTGGAAAACGCAGACTTCATCGCTGCCGAGGATACCCGGGTCACGCTGAAGCTGCTGAACCATCTGGGCATCAAAAAGAGCCTGATCAGCTACTATGAACACAACAAAGCCGTCCAGGGCAGTAAAATCGTAGAGCGGATTTTGGCCGGAGAAACCTGTGCATTGGTGTCCGACGCGGGCAGTCCCGCGATTTCCGATCCCGGTGAGGATCTGGTGAAGCAGTGCGCCGCTGCGGGTATTCCCGTGTGCGCCATTCCCGGCCCCTGCGCCGCCATCACCGCCCTGAGCATTTCCGGTCAGGCCACCGGGCGGTTCTGCTTTGAAGGCTTCCTGTCCACCGCGAAAAAAAGCCGCCGGGAGCATCTGGATTCCCTGAAAAAAGAGCAGCGCACCATGATTTTCTATGAAGCGCCCCACAAGCTGCTGACTACGCTCACCGATATGGCAGAAGTATTCGGCGGCGATCGCCCCATCAGCCTGTGCCGGGAGCTGACCAAGCTCCACGAGGAGGTTGTCCGCACCACCCTCAGCGAAGCGGTTACCCGATATACGGGAACCCCGCCCAAGGGGGAATTTGTGCTGATTGTCGCCGGGGCCCCCGCTGAAGAAAAAGAAACTTCCTCTGAAACCGACGCCGCTGCCCGGGTGGAACAGCTGATAGCGCAGGGTCTGAGCCGAAAGGACGCAGTCAAGCAAACCGCAAAGGAACTGGATCTTCCCAAAAACGTGGTATACGACATTGCCCTGAAGAATTCCGGGTCAGATTCCGGAGATTCCTGCTGATACTAATTCTTGATTGAAAGCTTAAAAAGATTTCCGTGGATGGATTGTGCCAGAAAAGGCAGATGACGGTTTTGGGCTAACGCCCAGCAAGGAAGAGAACGCATTCTGGCGCAATTCAGACTGGAAAGAAAGTTTTTAACCAAGAGTTCGTATGAAAGCTCGCCCATAGAAAAACGACACAATCCGATTGTCTTTGACATCACAGTTGCAGTATGCTGTCCTGGACAGTCTACCCCCCCAAACTTTGCGACCGACTGTCAAGCGCCGCACCGGTTCTCCCCCGGTGCGGCGCACTTTTCTTTACAGAACCGGGATCAGCAGCATCTGCCCCGGCGCCGGCTCATTTTGCAGTCCGTTGGCCTCCCGAATGGAATGAACCGTAGAGTTGGTCGCTTTGGCAATCTGCCACAGGCTGTCCTCCCCGGCCCGGCGCAGGATCAGCGACGGGCGTCCGGGATCCGGTTTTCGCTCTTCGCCCAGCGTCAGTCCGGTAACCATGGGAATCCGCTGACGGGCCGTGGCAGTCAGTTCCAGCGGCAGCTCCGCTTTCATGGACAACTGACCGCCGCTGATGTCAGCCTGCGGCGCAGACGGTATGGGAACTGCGGTAATCTGGGTATTCTCATCCGTGTTCAGATTCAGCGTTCCGTCCCAGCGCGCGGTGCCCGCGTGGAGTGCGCCGTCCTCGCCGTAATAGAGCGCCTGGAACACCCCCGGCTGCTCCAGCTCCACACCGTTTTCCCGGTATTTCTGGCGGGGAAAATCCGGCAGAAAACTCACGTCCGCCGCGATATTGACCTCAGCCGGCACGGACTGCTCCGCATACAGCGTCTCCCGGCGGTTCTCCAGAATCGCAGGAAGTTCCAGCGGCTCGGAACGAATGGAAAGCTCCTTATTGGGGCTGTAAGCATCCTCCACAACCTCGATCTGCTCCCGATCCGTAATGCAATACTGGGCGGCGATGCCGCATTTGAACCGCAGATGTCCCTCCTCATCCAGTTCCAGCTCCATGCTGGTGGGACACAGGACAAAATCCGCCTGGGCATCCGGTCCGTACTCCCCGGAGAGTTCCGCGTACTGGGAAAAAGGCAGGTCAAAATCCCAGCCGTGCAACTGTCCCTCATCGCTGCGGTAGAGGGTGTGCAGACCGGCATTTCCCCGGAAAACCACTTTCTCCGTCAGCACCTTCCGATCCGTCACCCTGGGATCCAGCCGGTAATACACAATCTGCTCCGGCTGGGGCGCGGAATCCGGCAGGGAAAGCTCCTCGTCCAGCACAAACGCTTTCTCCCCCGCCTCCTTCATCAGGCGAACCGGATAGGTGCTTTTCAGCAGTTCCACGCCCTCCGGCACTGTTTCCGGAGCAGATACCGGGATTTCCGCTGGGACAAAGGCCTGGGCCATTGTCCCCATTCCCGCCCGAACCAGTATTTTCCGGGGGGAAACGCTCCGCGCGTCCACCAGCCGGGGCAGCAGCCGCAGGCGCATCCGCCCTTCCGGCACATCCTCCGGCAGATCCCAGCGCATCTGGAAAGGAATCCAGCTTTCCAGACACCGCTCCTGACTGCCGTCCTCAGGGGCATACAGCACCCAGACCATCATACCGCCTGTGTAATTCAGCGTATCCGTGCCCCATTCCTTACTGCGCAGAATCGGCTGTCCCCACGCCGACAGGATCCGCCCCACATCCGGCATGCCTTCCGACAGTCTGATTTCCTGAGTCTGCTCACTGTTCTGAATCTCCCGCACCACCGTATTCAGGCAGGAGCGAAAATTGCTCTGAAAATTCACTTCCACGTTCGGATCACTCCTTATCCCATGTTTTCACCAAGGAAACTCTGATGAAATCGGCAAGCGCTGTGGGCAAGAGATTTTGCCGCAAATGGAAGCTTGAAAAACGGAGAATACTGTATGTATTTCCACGTTTTCAAGCGGAATCGTTGGGCCGAAAGATCCGTCCACAGCCGCAGACAATTGATTCCGAGGTTCCCTAGAGTATATTCGCCAGGGGACAAGAATATGCCAATGCGTTTGCTCTATCGTCTCCGGAGCACGCAGCAGCCCAGAATGATCAGAATGATACCGCCGCCGCAGCACAGAAACCAGCTCTCTAGACAATGCCCCACGATCAATCCCAGGCCAAAGCAGAGCATACAGCAGCCATGCAGGTGATTCTTCCGGCACATAAAAAAACACCCCTTGCAATCCTATGCAAGGGGTGTGGAAATATATCCCGTGTCATCAGTCCCCATAAAGCGAGTATGCGCTTTATGGTGAGAGGAGACACCCGGATACAGATGGATTTTTCTGCTTGCAGAAAATGGAACAATGCATCCGGTATGTCGACGATATACAGGGGGTGTATCTTTTCTGCTCAGCCACCCAGGTAGGCTTTCTTCACCGCGTCAGAGCTGGCCAGCTCCGCGCCGGTGCCGCTGAGGGTAATGTTGCCGGTCTCCAGAACGTAAGCACGGTCGGCAATTTGCAGCGCCTTTCGGGCGTTCTGCTCCACCAGCAGAATGGTGGTGCCCGCCTTGTGCAGCTCCTTGACAATCTCAAAAATCTGGTCGACCAGAATGGGCGCCAGGCCCATGGAGGGTTCGTCCAGCATCATCAGCTTGGGGTGGCTCATCAGCGCCCGGGACATAGCCAGCATCTGCTGCTCGCCGCCGGAAAGGGTGCCGGCAATCTGCTTGCGGCGCTCCTTCAGCCGGGGGAAATAGTTAAAGACCGTTTCCAAATCCTGGGCCGACACTTCCTTATTGATGTATGCGCCCATTTCCAGATTCTCCTGCACAGTCATCTGCAGGAAGATCCGCCTTCCCTCAGGAACGTGGGCAAGGCCGGTACGCAGAAGCTTATACGCATCCGTATGGGCAATGTCCTGCCCGCAGAAAGTAATGGAACCGCTGCGGGGGTGCATCAAACCGGAAACGGTTTTCAGAATGGTGGACTTACCTGCACCGTTGGCGCCGATCAGGGCAACGATTTCGCCCTCGCCCACTTCAAAGGATACGCCCTTGATGGCATGGATGGCGCCGTAGTAAACGTGCATATCTTCAATTCTCAGCATCAGGCGTCATCCTCCTCTTTGCCCAGATAGGCCTCAATGACCGCGGGATTGGCGCGGATTTCCTCCGGGGTACCCTTGGCGATCAGCCGTCCGTAGTTCACAACGGCGATGGCCTCGCACACGTTCATCACCAGATTCATGTCATGCTCGATGAGGAAAATGGCGATATGGAAGGTATCCCGAATCCGGCGGATCTGGTGCATCAGCTCGGTGGTCTCACTGGGGTTCATACCGGCGGCAGGCTCGTCCAACAGAATAATGGACGGATTGGTTGCCAGCGCACGGACAATCTCCAGACGCCGCTGGACGCCGTAAGGCAGGCTGCCCGCTTTTGCATCGGCAACGTCCGCCAGTCCCATGAAGTCCAGCAGCTCCATTGCCTTCTCATTGGCCCGCTTTTCTGCCTTATAGTAGGAAGGCAGGTGCAGCAGACTTGCCAGGAAGGAGCACTTAATCTCATGGTGCATACCCACTTTGACGTTATCCAGCGCCGTCATATCGGAGAACAGCCGGATATTCTGGAAGGTACGGGCAATCCCCAGCCGGTTGACCTTGTGGGTGGGCATACCCTTAATGTCGATGCCGTTGATCAGCACACTGCCGCGGGTAGGCTGATACACGCCGGTAAGCAGGTTGAAAATAGTGGTCTTGCCTGCGCCGTTGGGGCCGATCAGGCCGGAAATCTCGGTGGGACCCACGGTAATGTTAAAGCCGTCCACAGCGGTCAGACCGCCAAAATCAATACCCAGATTCCGCACATCCAGCACCGGGAGCTTATCCTTGTCCTGCTCCCGGAACAGGTTCATGGTGGGAACCTTAATCATTTTTCTGCTGTACTCATTCATTGGTTCCCGCCTCCTTCTTCTTAAATGCGCCGAACACCTTATCTACAACTACGGACAGCACTTCCTTGACCTTGGGAGACCAGGTGCACAGCATGACCACAATCAGCACAATGGCGTACAGGATCATCCGGTAGTCCTGCAGTCCCCGCAGCGCTTCGGGAAGGACGTACAGCACGGCGGCGGAAATCACGCTGCCCAGGATGTTGCCCATGCCGCCCAGCACCACGAACACCAGAATATTGATGGAGGTGTTGAAGTTGAACTTGGTGGCGGTCACGGAAGAATAGTTCAGTCCAAACAGTGCGCCTGCCATGCCCGCCAGGAATGCGGACACTACAAACGCCTTCATCCGGAACGCAGTGACGTTAATGCCCACGGATTCCGCGGCAATCCGGTTATCCCGAACGGCACGGATGGCCCGGCCTTCCTTGGAATTGACCAGGTTCAGCACCACAAACAGGGTAAACAGCACCAGCAGGAAGCCCATGGTAAAGGTGGCCAGCTTTTCCACGCCGGTCGCGCCCAGGGGTCCGTTGATGATATACTTGCCGCCCGCGCCCAGCTTCATTTTGCTGGTGGAAACCGCCATATGGAAGCCTTCTTCATCGGTACCCGCGTAGAGATTGCCGATAATATTCTTCATGATCTCGCCGAAGGCCAGCGTTACGATGGCCAGGTAGTCACCCCGCAGGCGCAGCACCGGCACGCCGATGAGGAAACCCACAACGCCTGCAAAGATACCGCCGCACAGCATGGCACACAGCAGCCGCAGGAAATCGTTGCCAATGCTGCCCTTCAGCAGCGCGGCAATGACGATGCCGGAAAAGGCGCCGATGCCCATAAAGCCGGCATGGCCCAGACTCAGCTCACCGCACACACCCACCAGCAGGTTCAAAGAAACCGCCAGAGAAATGTAAACGCAAATGGGAACCAGCAAGCCCTTCATGGAGCTGCCCAGCATACCGGCAGAGCTCATCAGCTGCATCGCAATGAAGGCAACCACAACCAACAGATAGGTCAGCAGATTGGTGCGGGTATCTTTGTTCTTTAGCATTTTCTTCATAACCCTCACCTCACACCTTTTCCTGAATCTGCTTGCCCAGCAGTCCGGCGGGCTTGACCAGCAGAATGATAATCAGCACGGAAAACACAATGGCATCGGAGAACTGGGTGGACAGGTATGCCTTGCTGAAGGTCTCAATGATGCCAAGCAGTATGCCGCCCAGCATGGCACCGGGGATGGAACCAATGCCGCCGAACACCGCAGCGGTGAACGCCCGGATGCCGGGCATGGAACCGGTGGTAGGCTGAAGGGTGGGCACCGTGGAACACAGCAGCACGCCCGCAATGGCAGCCAGGGCAGAGCCGATGGCAAAGGTGGTGGAAATGGTACGGTTGACGTTAATGCCCATAAGCTGCGCCGCGTCCCGATCCTCGGAAACCGCCCGCATGGCCTTACCGGTACGGGTTTTGCCGGTGAACAGGGTCAGCCCCACCATCACCAAAATGCAAACCGCCACCGTCAACAGCACTTCGCCGGTGATCACCAGCTTGCCATCCATCAGGGAGATGGGCTTCATGGTAACGATGCTGGTAAAGTTCTTGGGGCTGGAGGACCAGATGAGCTGGGCGGCGTTCTGCAGGAAGTAGCTGACACCGATGGCGGTGATCAGCACAGCCAGGCTGGGGGTACCGCGAAGGGGCTTATACGCCAGGCCTTCAATGGTGATACCCAGCACCGTGCACACCACAACAGCGGCAATCACGGAAACCCAGGCAGGCAGTCCCAGATAATTGGTCGTGCAGAAGGAAATATAAGCGCCCACCATAATCACATCGCCGTGGGCAAAGTTCAGCATCTTGGCAATACCGTAGACCATGGTATAGCCCAGCGCGATGATGGCATACACCGAGCCGATACTGATGCCGTTGATCAGATACTGTAAAATCTGCATAATGTACCTCTCTTTTACGGAAGCTCTGGTTCCACCGTCAGGCGCTGACGATTGATTCAGAGGTTCCTAGTGTTTTCTTGTGTCGACAGCCTATGACAGCCCTTCCTGCTTTCGGTTCTCATGGACTGCCGAAAAAACAGCGTATGGGAAGGGAAGGTTTTACCCTTCCCTTCCCGTCTTTGGGAAATTACTCGGAAAGTTCTGATTAAATCGGCAAGCGCTGACGGCGAGGGATTTTGGTACACCGAAAGGTTTGGAAATTGGCGGGAATACTGCACATATTTCCTGGTTTTTCAAACCGCGCTTGTGGAGTAAAAGATCCGCTGCTCAGCCGCAGGCGATTTATTCAGAGGTTCCCTTAAGCTACGGGGACGTAGACGCCGTCGGTGACGACCATGGCTGCAGGAGCCTTGGAGATCATGCCGTTCTCGTCCCAGGTCATGCCGGAGCCGGTCAGGCCGTCAACGGTCAGAGAAGCGAACTGCTCCTGCAGGGCGGCGCACACATCCGCAGCGGGGGTGCTGCCGTCAACGCCAGCGGCGACGCAGGCATTGTACAGAGCGTAGATGACATCGTAGCCGTCAGCAGCGAACTGGTTGGGCACCTTGCCGCCGTTGTTGGCCTTGAACTGCTCCACGAAGGCAACAGTGGCGTCATCGGTAGCGTTGGCATCGAAGGGGGTCATCAGAACCAGGCCCTCAGCCAGCTTGGTATCGAAGCCTTCCACGTTCAGGATGCCGTCCATACCGTCGCAGCCGAAGAAGGTGGGCGCGTAGCCAACAGTGTTGGCATAGGTCAGAACCTGTGCAGCCTCAGTGTAGTAGAAGGGCAGGAATACCAGATCGCAGCCGGCATCCTTACACTGGGTAACCTGGGTGGACAGGTCAGCCTTGTTGTCAGCGGTGAAAGCAGCGTTGTCAACAGCAACGTTCAGGTTCAGCTCAGCAGCCTTGGTCAGGAAGCCGTCCACAATACCGGAGGAGTAAGCGTCGGAGGAATCGTAGATCACGCCGATGGTAGCGTCAGGCCACTTCTGAGCCATCAGCTCAGCAGCGGAAGCACCCTGGTTGGGGTCGGTGAAGCACATCTGGTAGACGTTGGAACCGGTCATGGCCACATCCACTGCGGAAGCGGAGGGGGTCAGCATGAAGATCTGATCGTTCACAGTCTCAGCAGCGATGGCCAGAGAGGAACCGGTGGTCACGGCGCCGGCCAGGATCTGCATGCCCCAGTCCTTCAGGGAGTTGTAAGAGGAAACAGCCTTATCGGAACCGTCCGCCTCATCATCCTCGGACTTGAACTCGATCTGCAGGCCGCCCTTGGCATTGATCTCAGCAACGGCGATTTCCATACCACCGCGGACAGCCAGACCGTACTCGGAAGCACCGCCGGTCATGGGGCCGCTCAGGCCGATCTTCAGAGCGGGAGCGCTGCCCTCAGCAGCGGGAGCAGCCGGTGCAGCCTCGGCTGCGGGAGCCTTGGTCTCGGCAGGCGCATTGGAAGAGCCGCAGCCAACGAACAGGCCGACCACCATCAGGCAAGCCAGCAGCAAAGCAACAAACTTTTTCATAATGTAATCTCCTTTTCTCAATAAACTATAAAAAAGCGGTCACGCTTCTGCGCAGCCGCTTCTCCATACACAGGAAAAACCGGTTACGCCTCCGGCACAGTAATTCGTACGGGCAGCGCACGAACAGACACTACCAACAGCGCGGCAGTGTCCAAAACGGGGCGAATTCGGTCAGCGGGGCACAACGCCGCAGACATGCGTGCACAGGTCTCATTCCCGCAAGTCATCATGACGCTGTACCTCCTCAGAAAATCTTGGCTGTATTGTATCTCACCGAAAGACATTTGTCAACGCAGAAAACACCACAGATTCCTCCGCGGTGTTTTCCTGTTTTTTGTATACAATCCACAACTATTCCGCATCCAGTACCGACTTGCAGGCGGCGAGGACTTTGCTGAGAATGGGCACGCAGGTGTGGCTGCCGTAGCCGCCGTTTTCCACCACCACCATAAAAGCCAGGGGATAGTCCTCACTGTCCACAAATCCAGCGAACATGGCGTTGGATTTCTGCCCGCCGCCCAGCTGGCTGGTGCCGGATTTGGCACACACCGGCAGACCGCCGAAGTTCCCGTCGCCGTAAACGGTCTTGACGTTGTTTCGCATGTACTCCGCCACCGTGTTCGCCACAGATTCCGGCATGAGCCGGTCCGTTTTTTTCGTCTTAGCCTGATAGGTGGTTTCACCGCCGTTTTCCACATGCTCCATCAGATAAGGCTCCACCCCAATGCCGCCTCCGGCGATGGCGCCCATGAAGGTCATATACCGGGCAGGATTCACCAGATCCGAGTGCTGTCCGATACAGCTCCAGGCAAAGGTCACCTGCGCGGTATCCGCAATGTCATAGTTGCCGGCGGCAGTGGTAATGCCGTCGAAGGACAGCGTTTTCGTCACGTCAAATTGCTCCACATACTTCACCATGTTGTTTCTTCCCACCAGCTCCGCAATCTGAGCAAAGGCACAGTTGCAGGAATTGGCAAAGGCCTGCTTCAGTGTCTGGGTTCCGTGGGCTTTTTCGCAGGTAACGGCTTCTGTGCCGTATTCGACTTTGCCCCGGCAGGTGAAGGTTTTTTCTTCGATGCCCGGCACGCAGTCCAGCGCCGCCGACAGCGTGACAATCTTGAAAATGGAGCCGGGTACATAGGCCGACTGGACAAACCGGTTCAGATACACGCCATCGTAGGCTCCGGTTGTGTCACTTGCGATATCCGGGACATTTTCCGGGTCGTAGGTAGGCGTGGTCAGTGCGCAGAGAATTTCTCCGGTTTTGTAATTGTAGACCGCCACGGTTCCCTTTCGGTCTCCCATGGCCTCCAATGCCGCGTTTTGTACCTTGGCGGAAAGGGTCAGCCTTGCGGTTCCCCCTTCTCCGGAGGCATCATACACGCCGTTAATCCGGTCAAAGCCCACCATGGCTCCGGCGTATGTAGAAACGGCGGCGGCATTGATATAGCCTTTTCGATCCCCCAGCCAGTGCAGGGTGGATTTTCGGGTTGCAGCGCTGTCGGAATAGGTGCGCCCCTGGGAGATGTCCAGCAACAGCTCCCCGCTGCGGTCGGTAATGCTGCCGCAGCCGATGTTGCTGCTGTTATACAGATGGGGAGAACCGGAAAAGGACACCCACTTCTCCGCCTCGGTGACATACTCAAAGACAAATACCAGCAGTCCACCCAGCAAGACCAGGAGAAACAGCCCCATGATCCAGGTTCGCTTGGTAATTCGGTTCATGGCTTATTCCCCCTTTCTGTTCTTTTGCAGCCGGATGGCGAAACTGGCGTTCTGCCGGGTATCCGCCGCCTTGACAAAGGCCAGCAGCCCCCAGGCGCCGATCATACTGGTACCGCCGTTGCTGAGGAAGGGAAAGGTCACGCCGGTAAAGGGCAGAACATCTACCGTTCCCAGGCAGTTCAGTATGGTCTGAATCACCAGCACGCTGGCGGCGGTGCAGCCGCCGATGGAATAGAAGCTGCTGCGGGCCACCCGGGTGGTACGGATGGCAAAGAAGCCCAGTGCCGCAATGCTCAGCACCATCATCAGCGCCATCAGCAATCCCCACTCCTCGGAAATGGTGGCAAAGGCAATGTCGGAATCTGCCGCGAACACATATTGTAAAAGGCCTCCCTCCGGTCCCAGGCCGAACAGGCCGCCGGAAGCAATGCACATCAGCGCCCGGGTCTGCTGGTAGCCGCCGCCCAGGGGATCCTCCCAGACGTGACGCCAGGTAGCAAACCGGTTCAATGCGTGGGGCGCAATCCGCAATGCCAGCACGCCGGCAAAGCCCAGGGCGGTAATGGCCAGCGCCACAGTGCCCATACTGCCGGAACGCAGGTAAGCAATGACTAGAAACGCGCAGAAGAACACCAGCGCCGTGCCGAAATCGTTCATCAGCGCCAGCAGACCACAAATCAGTACAGAATAGGCAATAAACAGAATCAGGTTCCGCTTGCTCATAATCCGGTCCATGGTGGACGCACCGGCGAACACAAAGCAGACCTTACTCAGCTCCGAAGGCTGCAGGGACATTCCGCCGATGATCAGCCAGTTTTTCGCGCCATAATATTCCGTACCGAACAGCAGCGTCACAACAAGGAAGCCCACGCCCGCCGCCACCGCCAGATACCGGACGACCTTGGCCCGCTCCAGATCCCGCAGCGACCAGCCCAGAATCAGGAAAGTGACGATGCCCAGAACCATGGCGCACAGCTGCTTTACCGCCTCGCCGGGTTTGACCGTAGCGATTGCCGCCATACCCATGGTGCACAGAAAGAAGGCAATGGTCTCCACCTCGAAGGACTTCCGGCGAATGATGCAATAAAATATGTACAGCAGCCACTGGCTCAGCATGATGCCGCCAAAGCCCTGCAGAATATTTCCGAAATCCGCCTGCTCCCCTTTCAGCAGAAAGCCCAACACCATCAGGCACTGCAAAATGGTCAGCAGCATCAGGTTGGTCACGCTGTCCCAGCCGCTGGCGGCCTTGGTGCGAAGCTCTGCCTGACGCACCTCCTGCCGCGCCGTTATAGGCTGCAGCTGCATTTCCACGCCGCCGATGGAGATCCGGTCTTTTGGCTTCAGGGCGCAGATCTGAATGGGGCGGTCATTGACAAAGGTGCCAGTCTTGGATCCCACATCCAGCAGCGTCCAGCTCCCATCATCGTAACGGGTCAGCACCGCGTGATTCCGGGAAATGGTGGAAAAATCAATGGTCACATCGCAGCTTTTGCTCCGTCCGATGACATTTTCCCAGTGGGTAATGGGGATCTGGGAGCCGTCGGTGAGGTTCAGCCACGCCCAGATTTCTGGCTCCCGGCGGAAGGTCAGCAGAGGGGACACACACCGCAGCAACAGAAAAAACGTCAGCACCGGAACGGCATAGCGCAGAAATCCGATATACTCTGTCATCAGCGCCGCCGGATCCACCGCCAGCGTCCGGATCCATTCTTCCATCTCTTTCCCCTCCTCTCAAAATCGTATAGAAACTCAGGATACATTATAAAATGACACATTTCCGTAAATAAGTCAAATGAACAATTTCTTAAGATTCCAGACGGCGCAGCAAAGCGATTTCCGCCTGATAGCCGGGCAGCTCGTTGGGAGTCTCCAGAATCATGGGCTTGTCCTTCAATGCCGGATGGTTAACAATGGCACGGAAGGTTTCCACGCCCAGGCTTCCTTTCCCCAGACATTCGTGGCGGTCCTTATGGCTGGCAAAGGGATTCTTGGAGTCATTCAGGTGCAGAGCCTGCAGCCTGTCCAGTCCCACCACCCGGTCGAATTCCTGAAGCACCCCGTCCAGATCGGACACGATATCGTATCCCCCATCATAGACGTGACAGGTATCCAGACACACACCCACATGACTGCTTCCCACAGCGTCCAGAATGGCTTTCAGCTCTTCAAACCGCCCGCCGATTTCGCTTCCCTTTCCCGCCATGGTTTCCAGCAGCACCGTCACCGGATAGTCGTGGCGCAAGGCGCTTCTCAGCGCGGTGGCAATGTAGTCAATCCCTGCCTCCGTCCCCTGCCCCACATGGCTGCCGGGATGGAAATTATAGAAATTCCCCGGCAACGCCGCCATACGCCGCAGATCGTCCTCCAGCACCTCCGCGGCAAAGCTGCGGGCATCGGCGTCGGCGGTACACAGGTTCATGGTATACGCCCCGTGGGCAACCAGTTTCCCAAAATCCGCTTCCCGCAGCATCGACACCGCTTTTTCCGAATCAACAGGATCCTCCTTCTTCGCCTTACTGCCCCGGGGATTCCGGGTAAAAAAGGCAAAGGTGTTCGCCCCGATGGACAGAGCGGTTTTTACCATGGCGGCATTACCGCCGCTGGCAGAAAGATGACATCCAAAATAACCCATAATACACACTCCTTTGGCGGTATTATAGCATATTCGGAAAGGAAATGCAAATTGACCCTTGCCCGCAGAGGCAGTTGTGGTATAATTATAGGTAAATCTGAATTGAATTGACAATGGACAATTGATAATTGACAATGATGATATCCCCACGGGATAATTTGAATTGTCCCGCAGAGACACCTTAATTGTCAACTGTCAACTGTCAATTTCCCGGAGGGATTCTTATGCCGAAGTCTGACAATCAGAAGCTGAAGATTTTCTACATTCTGGATTACCTGCAAAGAAACTCTCACCAGGCGCACCCGGTGAGAGCATCCGAGCTGCAAACCATGCTCAGTCAGCAGCACAATATTGACTGCGACCGCAAAACCATCTATTCGGACATTGCGGCATTGCAGGATTACGGCGTGGACATCGTCTCTCTGCCCGGCAAGGGCGGCGGATATTATATCGCCTCCCGGAATTTTGAGCTGCCGGAACTGAAACTGCTCATTGACGCGGTACAGTCCAGCCGCTTTCTCACGGAGAAAAAATCCCGGGAGCTGATTGAAAAGCTGTGCAACCAGTGCAGCGTTTACGACGCCCGGCTCATGCGCCGGGATGTGCTGGTGTCCGGACGGGTCAAGAGCATGAACGAAACCATCTACTACAATGTAGATGCCATTCAGGATGCCATCGCGGAAAACCGGCAGATCCGCTTCCGCTATTTTGATTTCGGTCTGGACGGAAAGCGCTGCTACCGCAACCGGGACTATCAGGCCAGCCCCTACGGACTGTGTCAGGACAACGAAAACTGCTATCTGCTGGCCCATTCCCCCCGCCACGGGATCACCTCCTACCGGGTGGACCGGATGAGTGACATCTGCCTGTCCGAGGAAGCCCGCACCCCCTGCCCAGAGCTGACGGGCAAGGCGCTGGTAGAGCACGCCAACCGGCTGTTCCAGATGTATTCCGGAGAAACCGCCGACGTGAAGCTCCGGTTTCACCGGAGTCTCATCAACGTGGTCATCGACCGCTTCGGGCGGGACACCATACTGATCCCCGATGGGGACGAGCACTTTGTTTTCACCGTGAATGTGGCCGTATCCCCCATGTTCCTCAGCTGGGTCATCGGCTTTGGCAGCAAGGCGAAAATTCTTTACCCTCAGAGCGTGGTGGATGCCTGCAAGGCCATGTGCCGGGAGGCGCTGGAGCAGTATTAAGCCAGAGAAAAGGATGCAAATACGTCGCTCCATACCACCTGAGATTTCTTTTGATTTTCCGCATCCCGCAGAACCGACATGCAGTAATGGTAATTTCCGTCGTCCAGAATCACCGCCCGCCCCAGCCGGTCGCCGGATTCCCCGGCGGAAACCCAGACAAAATCATACCGCGTTGCGTCACCCTGCTGGGTTTGCATCACGGTGAGCTGAGACGGCTCATAGCCGCTGATGGCGGCGATGGTAGCATCCAAATCGCCGGAAGTGTGGGTTTCAATGACGATTTCGTAGTCCTCACACAGATAAACCTGCTCGCTGTCGCTTTCCAGCACCGGCGCCACCGCGTTATCCGGCAGGCGCACCGAAATCTCCCGGACCTCCGCCAAAACCGGCTGCGCAGGGATATCATCCGAAATGGTCTCCAGGGTTTCCTCCGCACCACAGCCGCCCAGCAGCAGCGCCAACGCAGCCACAATCCAAATTCTTCGTTTCAACCCGATCCCTCCTGAAAGGAAATGAACATGACAAAACTGATTCTTCTCTACCTGCTTATAATCAATGCGCTGGGATTCCTACTTATGCTTGTGGACAAGCTGAAAGCTAAGAAAAACCGCTGGCGTATTCGGGAATCGACACTGATCACGGTTGCCGCACTGGGGGGCAGCGTGGGAAGCCTGCTGGGAATGTATACCTTCCGCCACAAAACCCAGCACCTGAAATTCACCCTGGGCATTCCGCTGATTTTGGCAGCCCAGTGCGTGATCGCCGTGCTGGTCATGGCGCTGCTGGCAAAATAAAAATCCTTCCCCTTTGGGGAAGGCGGATCGCCGAAGGCGAGACGGGAGAGGGCAGTGTGGTTCCCATTTTTTAGGATGGCGGGGCAAAATGCTGCCATACCTCTCCCGGCCTCGCTTTCCCTCGGCCACCCTCCCCACAGGGGAGGGCATTTTATACTAAAACCCAATTAAAACCTTTCAATCAGGTTTTAGTATTATTTCCCGATATTCAGAATCGCTTCCGCCGTCAGGATGCCGTCAATGGCTGCGGACATGATGCCCCCGGCATAACCCGCGCCCTCGCCGGTGGGGTACAGACCCCGGATAGCAGACTGGCGGGTTTCGTCCCGAAGAATCCGCACTGGAGAAGAGCTTCTGGTTTCCGGTGCTGTCATCACCGCATCCGGGGCGGCAAAACCACTCAGTTTTCTGTCCAGCTTCGGCAGCGCCTGCTCCATGGCGGAGGTCAGCTTTTCCGGAAGCACATCATGCAGATCGCACCAGGTAACGCCGGGACGATAGGTAGGGCTTACTGCGCCTGCGCCGGTACTGGGCCTATGCTGCAGGAAGTCGCCCACCTTCTGTGCCGGAGCGCGGTAGCTGCCGCTCAGGTTGTAGGCGCGCTCCTCGATTTCCCGCTGCCAGTGCATACCGCCCAAGACCCCCTCGTAAGGGAATTCGGCAGGGTTTACTGTTACCAGCAGGGCAGCGTTGGCATTCTCCCCTTCCCGGTCGGCATTGCTCATGCCGTTGGTGACAATCCGCCCGCTTTCACTGGCTGCCGCCACCACATGACCGCCGGGGCACATACAAAAGGTGTACACCGTGGCGTCCTCCAGATGCTCCACCAGCTTGTAATCCGCCGGTGGCAGCGCCGGATTCTCCCCGCCGTACTGGGCGCAGTCAATGTCCGTCTGGCTTTGCTCAATGCGCACGCCCATGGCAAAAGGCTTCGGCTCCATGGGAATCCCCATAGCATCCAGCATCTCAAAGGTATCCCGGGCGCTGTGGCCGATGGCCAGCACCGCCGCATCGCAGGGAATAATCTCGCCGGAATCGGTTTTCAGGCCGGTGAGCCGCCCATTTTCTACCCGCAGCCCGGTAACCTGGGTGTTGAAGCGCACCTCGCCGCCAAGGGAGAGGATGCGTTTTCTCAGGTTCTGCACCACCGTCAGCAAAACGTCCGTGCCCACATGGGGTTTGGCGTCGTAGAGAATATCCTCCCGGGCGCCGGCTTGCACAAACTGCTCCAGTACCCAGCCGATCCGGGGATTGTTCACGCCGGTGTTCAGCTTGCCGTCGGAGAAGGTGCCTGCGCCGCCTTCGCCAAACTGGACGTTGCTTTTTTCATCCAGTTCGCCGGTTGCGAAGAATTTTTCCACCTTTTCGTGGCGCGTCGCCGCATCCTCGCCCCGCTCCAAGACCAGCGGCTTCCAGCCTGCCAGTGCCAGAATCAGCGCCGCGAACATACCCGCCGGGCCAAAGCCCACCACCACCGGGCGATTTTCCGGTGCAGGGATACTCTTGGGCGCTTTGTAGAAGGATGTGGGCGCGATGGATGCCCGCTTGCAGCCGCTTGCCTTCAAAATTTTCCCTTCATTGCCCTCCACTGCCACATCCACGGTGTAGATAATCTTCACATCCGGCTTCTTCCGGGCGTCCACACTGCGGCGGACGATATGGAGCTTTCTGATTTTGGAGTTGGAAAGCCGCAGCATCCGCGCCGCTTCAAACTGAAGCTGGTGGGCATTGTGCTCCGGGGGCAGGGAAATATCCCGCAATCGAATCATAGCATTCCTCCTGCGTGCAGTCCGGCAAGCCTGCCGGAGCTCCACGCCCATTGTAAGTTATAGCCGCCGCAGTCGCCGTCAATATCCAGCACTTCGCCGCAGGCGTACAGCCCGGGAACCAAATTGCTTTCCATGGTAGTCTCATCAAATTCCGCCGTGACGATGCCCCCGGCGGTGACCTGTGCGCTGTCCATGCCCATGGGTTCCGTCAGAGAAACCTCCAAATGCTTGACGGCGGACACTGCCTGCCCGATTTCCCAGTCGGACAAGTCCCGGACGGGACAGTTGGGGGAAAGCCCCGCGCTTTGGGTCAGCACCCGTCCCAGGCGGTTGTGGAGAATTCCCGTGAGCAGCTCGGACACCGGCAGGGATGTCTCCCGTCTCCGGCTAAGCGCCCGGCGCAGATCTTCCTCCGAAATCTCCGGCAGGAAATCCAGCCGGCACTGCCATTCCCCGCCGCCCTGACACACGTCCCGGGAAATCTCGAAAATCACCGGGCCGGACAGGCCGTACTCCGTAAACTGGAGCTGCCCGGTGCTTTCCGCGGTTTTCTCTCCATTGTGAAGGATTTCCGCATGGCAGTTGGCGCGCACACCCTTCAGCCCGGCGCACCCACTCCAGCCGGATTTCAGCTGCACCAGCGTAGGACGCAGCCTGGTGCAGGAATGCCCCAGAGAGCGCAGCAGCTTATAGCCGGACATGGAGCCGCCCAGTTTCGTTCCCGCCAGACCGCCGCAGGCGATAATCAGCTTCTCGCATTCCACCGTCTCCCCTTTTGCTTCCACCCGGAAGCCTGTAGGCGTTTTTTTCACCTTTTCTACTTCAAAGCCCAGCATAACCCGGATATTCGGCTTTTCCAGCCCAAAACGCAGCACATCCACCACGGAATTGGCCTGATCGGAGTAAGGATACACCCGCCCGGAAGGTTCCGCCACAGTCAGAAGGCCCAAAGAGCGGAACCAGTTTAGCGCCGCTTCCGGCGGGAAGCAATCGATGGCATACCGTGCAAATTCCGGGTCGTTTCCATGATAGCCCCCGGCGTTTGCGTGGAGATTTGTTAAATTACAGCGGCCGTTTCCGGTGGACAAGAGCTTTCTGCCTACCCGGGTCTGCCGCTCCATCAGAATCACCTGATTCCCGGTTCCTTCTGCAGCAGCCAGCGCCGCCGCCATGCCGGATGCGCCGCCGCCGATAATTCCAATCACCATACAAGACTGTCCTTCCCATATTTTTCCCCATTATACTCTACAAACCGGTTTGACACAAGAAAAAACTTCTTTTCACCGGATAAAAGATATGGTATAATCCCGGTGGTGATAAGATGGATCGAAGCAATATTGACAAAATCGCCCAGTCCGCCGAGGATCGGCTGCTGCTGGCAAAGCTCTGGGACAAGATCAGCACGGGAATGCGGAAAAACATCCCGGCCAGCACCTGTTTTCTGTCCCCGCGGGAGCAGGAACTGGCAAAGTACCTGTTCGGTTCCCCAGAGGGGCTGCATATTTTCGGCGGGTATGCAGACGCGGAGCGGAAGATGCTGATTTTTCTGCCGGAATATCTGGAAGAAAATGCTCTGTTTGAGGAAAATTCCCCCTGTGTCTGTCTCCGGGCAACCTTCTACCAGGGAGACAGCCCCAGCCACCGGGATTTTCTGGGGGCGCTGATGGGCGCGGGCATCGGACGGGAAACGGTCGGGGATATCTGCGTGGGCACGGGCAGCTGTGATTTCTTTGTCACGGCGGACATTGCCCCCTATCTATTGCAGAATTTCACCTCCGCCGGACGCACCAAACTGCATTTGCAGCAGATTCCATTGACGCAGGCCAGCATCCCCGCGCCGGAAGTGAAGGAAATCAAAGACACCCTGGCTTCCCTGCGTTTGGACAGTGTCATCGCCGCGGGCTTCTCGCTGGGGCGCAGCTTGGCTGCCCAGTATGTCACTGCGGGAAAAGCCGCCATTGACGGGCTCCCCTGTGAAAAGCCGGACAAACCCGTTGCCGAGGGCATGAAGATATCTGTCCGGGGGCTGGGCAAAATCCGTCTGGCTCAGATCAATGGCCGGACAAAAAAGGATCGAATTTCGGTGGTCATCCACCGCTATGTGTGAGGAAACTGCTATGAATATGAGCGAAGTGATTACCAGAATCAATGTGCTTGCCAAAAAGGCCAAAACCGAAGGGCTGACCCCGGAGGAAACCGCCGAGCGGGACAAGCTGCGCCGGATTTACATTGATTCCGTCAAAGCCAACTTAGTGGGGCAGCTGGAGAATACCTACATCGTCAGCCCCGACGGCACCAAGAAAAAACTGGAACGAAAGTAAGGAGGGATTCCATGGCATTTCTGCCCATCACCAAACAGGAGATGCAGGAGCGTGGCTGGGAAAGCTGCGATTTTGTGTATGTTATCGGCGACGCTTACGTGGATCACCCCTCTTTCGGTCACGCCATTATCAGCCGGGTGCTGGAAGCCCACGGCTACAGTGTCGGCATTATCTCCCAGCCTGACTGGAAAAACCCCAAATCCATCGACGTGTTCGGACGTCCCCGGCTGGGCTTTCTGGTGTCCGGCGGCAATATGGATTCCATGGTGAACCACTATTCCGTCACCAAGCACAAGCGGAAAACCGA
>JBJDYL010000015.1:0-11475 GCA_051867285.1 Faecousia sp.
CTGATGGAGACCATCAAGTCCTGCGACATCTTCAAGAACCACGTTCTGTACTCCGACTCCTACCTGGATCTGTAAGTCGGCAAGACCGACGGCTGATGCGTGCCCAGTGGATGTGGAATCGTCACGCCAATGGGAATGCCCGGTTCAGAAACGCTTATGAGTACAGCCTGTAATTGAACGTTTCCCAAGCATTTATGGCTGGGAGGGGACTCCCTCCCAGCCAGTTTGCATTTTACCCGAAAGGAAAACCACTATGCTCCCATGGCAGGTAATTCTGTCTGCCAGCGCGGTATTGCTTGTACTACTGCTGGCGATCCGTTCATCAGCGCAAAAACGCCGGGAACGCAAAATGCGGGATTTCACCCGTACATTGGAGACGGCGCTGCTGCCCCGGGAAACCATAAAAGTCATCTGTCCCCAGAAAAAGGGACGATGGATCCTTACTTCAAAACGACTGCTTCTGGAGGAGAAAGCCGGCTTTCACGCCATTCCACTGGAGAAAATCAAGTCCATTCAGGGGCATAATGCCGCCGGAAACCGAACAACGGCCCCCGCCAACATGGTAAGCCTCACCGTAAAAGCAGACAAAGACTTCACCATCCAGAATGATGGCGCCCCCTTTTCTGATTTCGCAAAGCAGCTGCAAACCCTCGTGAAAAAGCAGAAGGAGAGAGAAAAGCGGAAGCGTGGAAAATAACGCTGCGCCTCTGACTCCACACGAAAATCGTATATTCAGCCAAATCCGGCTCTATATAATAAATCCAATTTTGTATCAAAATTTGGGAGGAATTCAAATGAGTGTATTAACCGATCTGATTTACGGCGGCTCCAACGCTGTTGCCGGCCTGACCGAAGGCGCGGTCAACAACGCAATTGCCAAGTACGGCGCAGACAAGGAAATCGCGTTCCCCGATACTGCGTACTTCTTCCCCACGATCTACGCGGCTACCGGCGTGAAGGTCAAGACCCTGGGCGATCTGCCCGCCTGCGTGGATGTGCTGAAAAGCCTGATCACCAATCAGGAGGATCTGGGACAGGCGCTGAACGCAGGTCTGGCGACTGCTGTGGGCGCGGAAATCATTGAGGGTCTGAAATATGTGGACGGCGCCAACCCCTACGAGAATGAAACCGGCATCGGCTTCGTGCCCGATCCCATCATCCGCTCTCTGGGCGTGCCCCTGGTTACCGGCGATATCCCCGGTGTTGCTGTCGTTCTGGGCAAGGCCGAGAACCCCGCCGACGTGGTGAAGGTGGTCAAGGATTACCAGTCCAAGGGCATCATGACCTTCCTGGTGGGCGAGGTGATTGAGCAGTGCGCCGAAGGCGGCGTGAAGATGGGTCTGGAGCTGCGCGTCATTCCTCTGGGACATGACGTGACCTCCGTCATCCACGTTGTCACCGTGGCGATCCGTGCGGCTCTGATCTTCGGTAACGTCCAGCCCGGCAATCTGGCAGGTCTGCTGGAATACACCAAAACCAGAGTGCCCGCTTTCGTCAACACCTTTGGCGCCATTGACGCCGTGGTGGTTTCTGCCGGTGCCGGCGCCATTGCCCTGGGCTTCCCCGTGGTGGTGGACATCGACCTGGGCGAGAATCAGGTGCCCGGTGCGCTGGAGTCCGTGTGCGACCACGCCGAGACGGTGAAGAAGTCTCTGGAGCTGCGCAACATCAAGATCAAGGTTAAGGAACTGCCCATCCCCGTGGCGTTCGCCGCTGCTTTCGAGGGCGAAATCATCCGTAAGTCCGATATGCACAACGAGTGCTGGTCTGCCAAGAACCCCACTGCTGAGCTGGTTGTCATGCGGGAGCTGAGCGAGGTGGAGGATCACAAGATCACCATTATCGGACCGGATCTGGCTGATGAGAAGGAACTGGCGCTGGCGACCTTCGTGGAAGTCGCTGGCAAGAAGATGCAGGTGGACTTCGAGTCCGTCATCGAGCGGAAGTTCCACGCCTGGTTTAACTACATGGAAGGCGTCATGCACACCGGCCAGCGCAATCAGGTTCGGGTTCGTATTTCCAACGCCGCTTTCGAGGCCGGTCTGACTCTGAAGCACTTCGCCGAGGTGCTGTACGTCATGATCATGGACGAGTTCGACGCCGTTGTGGATAAGTGCCAGGTCACCCTGATCACCGATCCCGTGGAAGCTGCCAAGTTCCGTGACGAGGTGGCTATGCCCCGGTACAACGCCCGTGACGACCGCCTGGAGTCCATGACCGACGAGGCTGTGGACCGCTACTACACTTGTATCCTGTGCCAGTCCTTCGCTCCCGCTCACTGCTGCGTGGTTACGCCCGAGCGTCTGGGTCTGTGCGGCGCGGTTTCCTGGCTGGATGCCAAGGCAACCCACGAGCTGAACGCCAACGGCCCCTGCCAGCCCATTTTCAAGGAAGGCTGCATGGACGAGCGTACCGGCCGTTTCGAGTCCGTCAACAAGGCCATCACTGACGCCACCCACGGCGCCGTGGAGAACGTCACTCTGTACTCCATTCTGGAGGATCCCATGACCTCCTGCGGCTGCTTCGAGTGCATTTGCGGCATTGAGCCTATGTCCAACGGCTTTATTGTGGTCAACCGGGAATTCAAGGGCATGACCCCTGCCGGCATGACCTTCGGTGAGCTGGCCTCCTGCACCGGCGGCGGCGTACAGACCCCCGGCTACATGGGTCATGGCCGTCACTTCATCTCTTCCAAGAAGTTCATCGCTGCCGAGGGCGGCATTGAGCGTATCGTCTGGATGCCCAAGGAACTGAAGGACGACGTTGCTGAGCGCCTGAACAAGACTGCCAAGGAGCTGTACGGCATCGAAAACTTCACCGACATGGTTGCCGATGAGACCATCACCACCGACTGCGAGGAGCTGCTGAACTGGCTGACCGAGAAGGGTCACCCCGTTCTGAACATGGAACCTCTGATGTAAGGCCGGTAAGGCCGACAGCCAATGCGTGCACGGCTTATAGTTGTTGCACCGTTGGGTACCGTTCGGTTCGTTATTGCGGCGGCATATTTGGGGTGCGGCGGGGAAGCCCGCCGCACCTCACAAGGAGAACCAATGGAACCCAAATTTGAAATTCAGTATTATATCAACCATCAAACCCTGGCTGAATTCTACCGTAAGATAGGTACAGGACCGCGATATCCTTGGATTGCGCTGATGACGGTGTTTCTTGCAATTGTGTCGGTGGATACCGCTGCCAAGGGCCTGCGGGCGACGGAATATATGCTCCCGATTGTGGCCTTTGTGTATGCGCTGATGCTTTCTTTTCCCCATATTATGGCTTGGAGCAATTTGCGAAGGGCAAAGAGGCACAATGATGGCACGCTTCCGAAGACCCGGATTACATTTGGGAATCTGCTGGAAGTGTTTGAGGGAACGATTCACATAACTGCCGAATACTGCAAAATTGTCCGGGTTGTGCGTCTCAAACATAGCTATGTGCTGATGATGGGAAAGCGAAACGGTCTTATCCTTGACCCTAACGCCTTTACAAAAGGCACCTTTGAAGAATTCAAGCAATTTATCCGGGAGAAACGCCCGGATTTGAACATCCCTGAATAAGGGAGTATTTATCAATTGAAAGGAACTTTACCAATGAAAGTAACCTTCCAACTTGAGGGGGCAACCCCTGTTATCATGGAATGTAACGCCGGAGACAATCTGCTGGAGCTGGCGCGCCGGGGCAATGTGGCCATCGACGCTCCCTGTTCCGGCAACGGCTCCTGCGGCAAATGCCGCGTGAAGCTGGTGGAGGGGGAACTGGAATCCCTCCAGAGCCGTCATATCTCTGACGAGGAATACAAGGACGGCTGGCGTTTAAGCTGCTGCTCCAAGGTGGTGGGGGACTGCACTGTGTTTGTCCCGGATATCGCCAGCGCCTACCAGTCCCGGATGAAAACTGCTGACCTTTCCAGCCCCAAGGAAGTGGCGATTTTTGAGGAATGTCAGGAAAATCTGAAGAAAAGCGGCATTCGTTTTACCAACCGCTACCGGGCGCAGGTCATTACCATGGCGGAGCCGACGCTGGAAGACACCATGCCCGACAACGAGCGTCTGACCTGGGCGATTGAGGAAGCCTTCGGTGTCGAAAACGTACACATCCCCTTCTCTGTCATGGTGAAGCTGGCGCACACCCTGCGGGAGAACCACTTCTCCGTCTGCGTCAAGGGCGAGCTGACAGACGACACTTTCTACTGCATGGAGATCTGCGCGCCTGAGGACACCGCCATTGTGGGCTGTGCCATCGATATTGGTACGACCACCGTCACCATGGTGCTCACCGATCTGACCAGCGGCAAGCTGTTGGCAAAGGGCTCCTCCGGCAACGGCCAGATCCGCTACGGCGCGGACGTCATCAACCGCATCATCGAGCAGGGACGCCCCGGGGGCAAGAAAAAGCTCCAGGATGCCATCCTGAAGGAGACGCTGATCCCCATTATTGCGAATCTGTGCAAAACCGCCAATATCAACGCCCGGAGCATTCTGCGTCTCAGTGTTGGATCGAATACCACCATGAACCACCTGTTTGTGGGTGTGGACGCTTCCTCTGTGCGGATGGAGCCTTATGTGCCCAGCTTCTTCCGCTGGGATGGGCTGCTGGCGGGGGATCTGAAGTTGCCTGCCAACCCCCTGGCACCTGTGATCATCGCCCCCAACATTGGTTCTTATGTGGGCGGTGACATCACCGCCGGTACGCTGGCCTCCGGCATCTGGGATAAGGACGAAATGAGCCTGTTCATTGACTTGGGTACCAATGGCGAAATCGTCTTTGGCAACCGGGACTTCCTCATGTCCTGCGCCTGTTCCGCCGGCCCTGCCTTTGAAGGCGGCGACATCTCCTGCGGTATGCGCGCCACCGATGGTGCAGTGGAGGCCTGCGTGATTGACTGCGACACTATGGAGCCGACCCTGTCCATCATCGGCGATGAGGGACAGAAGTGCGTGGGTATCTGCGGCAGCGGCATTATCGACCTGATTTCCGAGCTGTTCCGCTGCGGCATCGTCAATGCCAAGGGCCTGTTTGTCCGGGAGGGCAAGCGGGTACGCAGGGACTCTCACGGCATGGGGCGCTACGTTGTCGCCTTCCCCGAGGAATCCGAAACAGGCCGTGAAGTGTCTTTGAACGAAGTAGACGTCGACAACTTCATCCGCGCCAAGGGCGCCATCTTCTCTGCCATTGACACCCTGCTAAAATCCGTGGACATGTCCGTGGAGATGATCGACCGGGTTTACGTCGCAGGCGGCATCGGTAGCGGAATCAATATGAAAAACGCCGTGAATATTGGTATGTTCCCGGATGTTGACCTGGAAAAGTTCCATTATATTGGAAATTCCTCCCTTACCGGCTCCTATGCCATGGTGATGAGCGACGAGGCCACTGCCAAATGTGCTCAGGTTGCCGCGAACATGACTTATCTGGAACTGAGCACCTATCCCGGTTACATGGACTCCTTTGTCGCGGCCTGCTTCCTGCCCCACACCGAACGGAGCCTGTTCCCCCACAGCGTGCAGGAGCGGTAATATGCTGAGCAAAGTCCATCATATTGCCATCATCTGCTCCGATTACCGCCGTTCCATGGACTTTTATGTAGGAAAGCTTGGCTTTTCCGTAGTTCGGGAGGTCTGGCGGGAGGAAAGGGCAGACTATCTGACTATGCTCCAAAACGGGGACATGGTTCTGGAGCTGTTTACAAAGCCCGATGCGCCGACCCGTCCGACCCAGCCGGAGGCTCTGGGGCTGCGGCACCTTGCCTTCCAGGTGGAAAACGTGGAGGAAGCAGTGGCATGGCTGAACGCCCGGGGAATCGAGACGGAACCAATTCGCTCGGACAGTGTCAACGGCGGACGCATGACCTTTTTCCGGGATCCGGACGGTCTGCCGCTGGAATTACATGAATAAGAGGTAACTATGGAAATCGAAAATCACAAGGAAGAAGTCCCCTTTGCGTTTTATGAGGAGAAATTCCGCGCGCTGGAGCCCGCTGATGTAATGGCCCGGCTGAGTGATGTCCGCTGGGATGGCAGGGAATTTACAGTTGCTCTGCTGGGACGGCGCTTTGCCATCGCCCATCCGGAGTATGCCATTCGGGCGTTGGACAGTGGTGCGGTTCCGCCGCTGCCCGCCCAGACCTTCCTGCTGCGCTACCTGCTGGAAAGCCGGGATGTGGCGGGAAGCGGCGACTGGAAAACCTTCCGGGAAATGCCCTGGGGAGAAATGTACATCAAGCCCTACACCGGACGGGTGCTGACCCGGGCGGCTTTCACCTTCGGAACCCGGCTGGCGGCGTTCCGGGCTGCTGCGGAAAAAATGGGTGCGCTGCCCCTGCCCAACGGCGACGCCGGCTACCAGTTTGATTTTGTAGGCGGCTACCGGATGCGGATTCTGGTGTGGGAGGGAGACGACGAGTTCCCGCCCAATGCCCAGGTGCTGTATTCGGACAACTTTGCCGAAGGCTTTGCCGCTGAAGACCGGGTGGTTGCGGGGGACATCCTGATTTCCACCATCAAAAGCAATATGTAACCAAACGCCGGAGATGCGCTTTCTGCGTATCTCCGGCATTTTTGCAGCTTCCCCCCGAAAAGAAGCAGCTTGGCGGTACAGCCCTTGCGGGACGCGCGCCGATATGATAGGATGGGGATGTCAGGAAGAAAGGAGGCGGCCATGAAGATTACCGTGGAACATACAACAGATGGGGAAAACGAGGTGATCCTGCGTTGTAAGGAGCTGGATGACGAAATGCTGCGCCTGTTGGCGCTGATTCGCTCAGGAATGCAGAAGCTGCTGGTGTGGAATGAGCAGCGGGAAACACTGCCGCTGAATGTGGCGGATGTGGTGTACTGCGAAACTGTGGAAGAAAAGACCTTCGTCTATACTGACGGCGGAATGTACCAGACCGCCCTTTCCCTGGCAGAGCTGGAGGACCGGTGGGAAAGTATGGGACTGCTGCGGTGCGGAAAATCCTGTGTGGTGAACCTTTATGCCATCCGGCGGCTGAAAAGCTGCGGCGCGGGACGGATCGAGGCAACCCTGTCTACCGGCGAAAAAATGATGATCTCCCGGCACTATGCACCCGCCCTGCGGGAGCGGCTGGGAATGGGATGAAAGGAGCTATATTATGAACGGTTTTAACAGATTCTATTTGTGGGGCGTAACCATGAAGTACCACATGGGTATTTACGCCGTGGCAGGGGTGTTCTTCAAAGCCATTGTAAACGCCCTGCAGGGCGTTTACAGCGTGGATAGTCTGACCATGCTGGAAATGCTGGTGGTGAGTTTACTCTTTGCCAGCGCGGAAACGGTCATCTTTCCCAGAGGCAGGGAGTGGGGCGGCAGCCGCTGGCGGATGGTGCTGTGGGCAGCGCTGGCAAACGTAGCTTATGTCGGTTCGGCGTTTTTGTTTGGCTGGTTCCGGGGTGTTCCGGTCTGGGGCGGTATTTTGTTGATCGTGCTTCTGGAAGGCGCCATTGTGGCGATGCTGTACGCCATGTGGCTGGAAAAGCGCTGGGATACCCGGGACTTAAACCGGAGTCTGAAGGAATTTCAGGGAGAATAAGCAGCTGTGCGCGGCGGGGTAAAAACCCGCCGCCTTTTTATCGTTCTGGAAGGTTCAAAATTGAACAAATTTGAGATTGACTTTTCTGCATCCTGGTGGTATACTCTGAAAGGTTCAAAAACGAACGAAATGAGGACAAGCATATGGATTCTTGCACAGGCGTGCACTACTTTGATTTCATCAGCAAGGCGCGTAAAGGGTATTCCCATGCCTTGGAACCGGTTTGCAGGCAATGGAATTTGACCCGCAACGCATTGGATGTGCTGCTGTTTCTGTATAACCATCCGGAGTATGATCGGGCGGTGGATATTGTCTCCCGCCGGTGCATTGCTAAGTCCCATGTTTCTTTTTCTGTAATGGATCTGGAGCATAGGGGATTTCTGACCCGGCACTTTGTGGAGGGGGACCGGCGCACAGCCCATTTGAAGCTGACGGACGGAGGAATCGCCATCGCCCGGCAGGGGCGGACGGCGCAGCAACATTATTTTGATGCGCTGTTCAGCGGTGTTTCGGAGGCGGAAATGGAACAGTGGCGGCGTATGATGGAACGTGTATTCGCCAATATGGAACAGATGGAGCGGGATACGGCACATTCCGCTGAAAGGAGTATTTGACACATGGCAAAGGGAAAACAGGATATGGGAACCGGATCCGTCAAAAAACTGATGGTGCAGATGGCGGTTCCGGCGGTGGTGGCGCAGGTAATTAACCTGCTGTACAATATTGTTGACCGGATTTATATTGGCCACATTCCGGAAATCGGCGGTCTGGCGTTGACCGGTGTGGGATTGTTTACCCCAATTCTGATGCTGATTACCGCCTTCGCCATGCTGGCGGGTGCAGGCGGTGCACCCCGGGCGGCCATTGCCATGGGAGAGGGGAACCGGGAGAAGGCGGAACGAATCGTAGGCAACTGCTTTACCGTGCTGATGATTCTTGCGGTGATTCTGACGGTGGTGTTTTATCAGTATTGTCCCAACCTGATCCGGCTTTTCGGCGGCAGCGACGCTACCTTGCCCTATGCGCTGGAATACGCCAATATCTACATTTGCGGCAGCGTGTTT
Source organism: Faecousia sp. (assembly GCA_051867285.1). GTDB lineage: Bacteria > Bacillota > Clostridia > Oscillospirales > Oscillospiraceae > Faecousia. Next base: position 8,617 of record JBJDYL010000015.1, read on the forward strand.
GTGCTGATTGTCATGGGAATGAATCCCTTCATTACCACCCAGGGGTTTGCCAGAATCAGTATGCTCACCACCGTCATCGGCGCGGTGATTAACATTGTGCTGGATCCCATTCTGATTTTCGGCTTCCATATGGGCGTGTCCGGCGCGGCGCTGGCGACGGTGCTGAGTCAGGCAGTGAGCGCAACGTGGATTTTGAAATTTCTCACCGGAAAGCAGACGCTCCTGAAGCTGCGCCTGGCGAATATGAAGCTGGTACCCTCGATCATTGGCCCCTGCCTGGCACTGGGCGTGTCCAGCTTTGTTATGGTGTCCACAGAGAGTATCCTGTCCATTAGCTTTACCTCGTCTCTCGCGCGGTTTGGCGGTGATGTGGCGGTAGGCGCCATGACGGTGCTGACTTCCATCAACCAGTTGGTGACCATGCCTCTGACAGGTATCTGTCAGGGCGGTCAGCCCCTGATCAGTTTCAACTACGGTGCCAAAAAGTATGACCGGGTGAAGGAAGCGTTTTTCTGCCAATTCGTCACCTGCGTAAGTTATACCGTTGCGTTTTGGCTGCTGCTGATCACTGTGCCCCAGATGTTTGCCGGGATTTTCACCAGTGATACTGCATTGGTGGAGTATGCCACCTGGGCAATGCGGATTTTCTTCCTGGGGGCATTTTCTGTCGGTTTCCAGATCAGCTGCCAGCAGGCCTTCATGGCGCTGGGACAGGCAAAAATGTGCTTGCTGATGGCGTGCCTGCGGAAAATCATTCTGTTGATTCCGCTGATTTTCATTCTTCCCATGTTCTTTGCGGATAAAGCGTTTGCCGTGTTCCTGGCGGAACCGGTATCCGATGTGATCGCCGCAGCTGTTACGACGCTCCTGTTCTTCCGGTTCTTCACCCGGATGCTGAAAGAGGGCAGGGCAGCACAGCAATAATACCAGAAAAACCGCACCCGGAAGGTGCGGTTTTCTGCGTATTTTCTTCGTAATTTTTACCAAATATCTTGCATTCCTTTTGTTGAAGTGCTATAATGCAAAACTGAGAGTTTGTGTCAAGTATCTTCAAAAAGGAGAATAAATATTATGTTTTCTCAGGACAAAATCCGCAATATTGCCATTATTGCCCACGTTGACCACGGCAAGACCACGCTGGTGGATGAAATGCTGAAGCAGGGTGGTATTTATCGGGAAAATCAGGCTACCGTGGAGCGGGTGATGGACTCCGGCGATCTGGAGCGGGAGCGTGGCATCACCATTCTGGCGAAGAATACTTCCGTCCATTATAAGGACTATAAGATCAACATTGTGGACACTCCGGGCCACGCCGACTTTGGCGGCGAGGTGGAGCGTATCCTGAAAATGGTCAACGGCGTCATCCTGCTGGTGGACGCTGCCGAAGGCCCCATGCCCCAGACCCGGTTCGTCCTGCAGAAGGCGCTGGAGCTGGGCCACAAGGTCATCGTTGCGGTGAACAAGATCGACAAGCCCGATGCCCGGATCCATGAGGTCATGGATGAAGTGCTGGAGCTGCTGCTGGATCTGGATGCCACCGACGAACAGTTCAACAGTCCCACTGTGTTCTGTTCCGGCCGTCAGGGGACTGCTTCCTATGGCCCTGACGAGGTGGGTACCGATCTGACCCCCCTGTTTGAAACCATTGTCAACTATATTCCTGCTCCCGGTGGGGACGACAGCGCTCCCCTGCAGCTGCTGGTTTCCTCTATCGATTACAACGAGTATGTGGGCCGTATCGCCGTGGGCCGCGTAGAGCGGGGCACCATCAAGGTCAATCAGGAGGTCACCATCTGCGACTTCCACGATTCCGAGGTAAAGCAGAAGGGCAAGGTCGTCGCCCTGTACGAGTTTGACGGCCTGGGCAAGAATCCCATTCCGGAAGCCCACGCCGGTGAAATTGTGGCGCTTTCCGGCATGGCGGACATCACCATCGGACGTACCCTGTGCGCTCCCGACTGTGTGGAGCCGCTGCCCTTTGTGAAGATTTCTGACCCCACCATTGAGATGACCTTTGCGGTTAACGATTCTCCCTTTGCCGGCAAGGAGGGCAAGTTCGTCACCTCCCGGAACCTGCGGGACCGGCTGGAGAAGGAGCTGCTGAAGGACGTGTCCCTCCATGTTACCGAGCAGGGCACCGATGCCTTCAATGTGGCAGGCCGTGGCGAGATGCACCTGTCCATCCTCATGGAAACCATGCGCCGGGAGGGCTACGAGTTCTCCGTGTCTACCCCCCGTGTGCTGACAAAGACCATCGACGGCAAGCTCTGCGAGCCCATCGAGCGGATGGTTGCCGACGTGCCCGAGGAGTGCATGGGTTCTGTCATTGAGAAAATGGGCCGCCGGAAGGCGGACCTGCTGGGCATGACCCCCATGGGCAGCCGCTACCGTCTGGAGTTCCTGGTTCCCTCCCGGGGCCTGTTTGGCTACCGCAATGAATTCCTCACCGATACCCGGGGCGAGGGCATTATGTCCTCCGTGCTGGATTCCTACGCACCCATGAAGGGCGAGATCGAGCGCCGCCAGGTGGGTTCTCTGGTCGCCTTTGAAACCGGTGAGGCAGTGACCTACGGTCTGGCCGCCGCCCAGGAGCGTGGTGCCCTGTTCATCGGACCCGGCACACAGGTGTACGCCGGTATGGTGGTGGGTATTTGCAGCCGGAACGAGGATATGACCGTCAACGTCTGCAAGCGCAAGCAGCTGACCAATATGCGCGCCGCCGGTTCCGACGAGGCTCTGCGGCTGACGCCTCCCAGAAACTACTCTCTGGAGCAGTGCCTGGAATTCCTGGCGGACGACGAGCTGCTGGAATGCACCCCCAAGAGCCTGCGCATCCGCAAGCGGGAGCTGGATCACAGC
>JBJDYL010000016.1:0-2570 GCA_051867285.1 Faecousia sp.
GCTACCTCGGTAAAAACGTTTTTCCGGATGTCTGTGATCAGGGACGGGATACCTCGCATTTTGCTACCTCCGATGAATTATGGAAAAATAATAAATCGCGGCAGCCATTCAGGCTGCCGCGAACGTTTTTACGCAACACGAACGCACAGGAGAGATCCCCTGCGTTTGCAAATTCTTGTAGTTCTTCTGACTTGTATCTCAAGCGATTTCTGCCGCTGCCTTCTCAGGTTCCCCCAATGACCGGCTTCCGCCGACGCAGCAGACCTCTCGATACTCACAGCACCGTTTCCGTGCGGGGCTTTTCACCCACATTCCCTTTTTAATCCCCACAGCCGGCCTGCGCACCATGGGGCCACAAGAATGCTGTATTCAATTCCCTGCAAAGTATCGCAGCAGGTAACCGTTACTCGGTTAATTACACAATTTTCTCTGTTTCCATGCGTACATGACCGTGAAAGCAAGTCCGGCGGCGATCCAGGAAGCAATATAAATTCCGACGATGCATTCCATGGTCTGATAAACAGGAAGCACAAAGAAAATGCAGACAACGCGCAGCAGGCATACCGTAGCAAGGGTGGTCAGCATGGGCTTCAGTGTGTCTCCCATGCCGCAGCAGGCGCCAGTGAAGGCCTCTGCCAGAGCGTAAAACACGAAGAAGGGCGCCATCATTTGTGTATAGCGGATCACCAGCGGAATCACTGCCGACCGATCCCCGGCGGGTACGAACCAGCCGCCGATGAAGCCTGCGCCGAAATACAGAACCAGGCTCACCAGCGCAACGGCTCCGGCAGACATGGCAGTGCCCAGCAGAACGCCCCTTTTCACCCGCCCGGGCTGCTTCGCTCCCAGATTCTGCGCCGTATAGGTGGTCAGCGCCGGACTCATGGCATCGGCTATGAGCCAGATCAGCAGATTCATCTTGTCACAGATGCCCCATGCAGCAATGCTGTCGGTGCCCATACCGTTGACGCTGGCCTGCACAATGGAGTTGGCAATGGGAAACAGAATGGACTGCAAAGCCAGGGGGAAGCCGGTTTTTATCATGGAAGTCATATGCTCGGCGCAGAAATGCAGGTGCACCACAGGCTTGGGATCCTGAATCTGCTCCAGTTTTTCCAGCATCCGGCTGGTACAGAGCACACTGATGGCCTGGGCGAATACCGTTGCCAGGGCCGCGCCCTGAACGCCCATGTGGAAAACGCCCACCAGAAGGAAATCGCCCACAACATTCAAAAGCGAACTGAGGATCAGTACATACAGCGGCCTCCGGGAATCTCCAAAGGCGCGAAGGATTCCTGCGGTCATGTTATACAGCACCATCGCCCAGATACCGCCGAAATAGATCCGGCAATAGGCCAGCGTCTGGGAGTAGATATCCTCCGGCACCGCCATGATGCCCAGCAGCCAGGGAGTCAGAAGGACGCCGGCGACTGCGCATACCACGCCCAGCACCAGCGCCACAGTGTTGGCTGTCAGGACGCAGCAGCGTAAGCCTTCCTCATCCTTGGCACCGTAATATCCCGAAATCAGGATGGTGGCTCCGGCAGCCAGACCGTTCATAAAATTGATGGGGAATTTGAACAGGGTATGCACCGAGTCTATGGCGGCAAGTCCAGCCTTTCCCGCAAACTGTCCAACGATCACTGCGTCGGCGGTGGTGTATAACTGCTGAATCAGGCTGCCCAGAATCATGGGCAGGAGGAAGGCGGTCAGCGCCCGGGAAATGCTGCCATGGGTCAAGTCCAGTTGTTTTTTTGCTGCCATTTCAAAAACCTCTCCTTTTTACGAAAAAACGCGGCAGCCGGGGAATCCTCTTGGGATCTCCTGACTGCCGCGACCGTTTTTCCGCAGCGTAACGGCACAGTGATATCCTGCGCCGCATAGGATTTCCTGCAGTTCTTCTGACTTGTATCTCAGGCGATTGCTGCCGCTGCCTTCTCAGGTTGCCCCAATGACCGGCTTTCGCCGACGCGGTCAGAATCTCGATACTTACAGCACCGTTTCGTGCGGGGATTTCCACCCCATTCTCTTTTCAGCTTCCCAACCATCCATGCGAATTGGGAAGACACAGGAAAAATTGTATGATCTTGGTATTGAGGATATCAAAGAAAAAATCATTTGTCAAGACCGGGAATGCATGCGCCAGAATATCGGCTGTGATTGCGCTTGAAGGGCGTCATGGTGATCATTCAATAAAGGTTAGGGGCGAGAAAAAGCGTTGGCATTGGCAGATTGCATGCGGATGCGTTTTTTATGGAGAAGAACATTGCATATTTGGAAAATTCCTGTTGCTTTTTTTATCAGTTATTGCTACAATATACAGGAACTGAATACTCAGATGGTTGGTGCCACCGCACTGCGGATTTGCAGTGCAGGGGGTAAAAGGGAAACAGGTGAAAAACCTGTACGATCTCGTCACTGTGAACCGGAGAGCAACGCTGCAAAATGCCATTGCGAAAGTGAGAAGGCGCGGCGCTGTGATGACCCGAAAGTCAGGAAACCTGCCAGCCATTGGTACAGGGTGGAAAACACCCGGGTCACGAGGAATTGGCCGTGCCGAACACCACTGC
>JBJDYL010000017.1:0-11331 GCA_051867285.1 Faecousia sp.
GGGCACAACGGCATCAAGTCCATCATTCAGGAGCTGGGCAGTCAGGACTTCCCCCGGGTGAAAATCGGCGTGGGCGCCAAGCCAACACCGGAATACGACCTGGCGGACTGGGTGCTGTCCTCCTTCTCCGCAAACGACGAAAAAGCGCTGTCCGTGTCTCTGAAGAATGCGGGTGACGCCGCGCTTGCCATCATCGACCACGGGGTACCGGAGGCCGCCAACCGGTTCAATGGCTCCCACGCCTGAAAGGCGAATATTGCAGAATTTACGGAAAGAGGATCCAACCCCCTCTTTCCGCGTTGCCACGTTCTCCGGATAACGCTGAAAATGAGGTGATTTTTATGGAGCAGCTGCTTTCCCTGCTGAAAACCATGCCGGAATATACCGGAATGCTGTCCGCGCTGACAAATGACGAAAATGTGGCGGTGACCGGCATCGGGCAGATCAACCGCAGCCATATTATCGCCGGGCTTTGCCGGGAAGTAACACGCCCGGTGGTACTGCTGTGTCAGGACGACATGGCTGCCCGGCGGCTTCAGGAAGAGCTGAAATGCTTTCTTGGCGACAGCGCCCCCATCCTCCCCGGACGGGAGCTGACCTTATACGATGCCGCCGTTGTATCCCGGGCCTGGGAGCAAAAACGGCTGCGGCAGCTATACGATCTGTCCCTGGGCAGAAATAAGCTGCAAATCATGAGCTGGGAAGCCCTAAGTTTGCGCACGATTCCTCCGGCAGTGCTGAAAAGCGCCGCTTTCACCCTGGAGGTGGGCACGGAATATCCCCTGGATGATCTGACGGCACGGCTCACCTCCGCCGGCTACAGCCGCTGCGGCATGGTGGAAGGCCCCGGACAGTTCGCCCTGCGGGGCGGCATTCTGGATGTGTTCTCCCCGGCAGCCGACCAGCCAATCCGGGCAGAATTCTTCGGCGACGAGCTGGACACCATGGGCTATTTCGATCCCCAAACCCAGCGGCGCAATGAAAATATCGACAGTATCACCATTTTGCCCGTAGGGGAAACCCAGCCCGGTCTGCACCCCAAGGGAATTGCCGGACTGTGCAAAGACATTTCCAGCCTGATTGCCCGTCAGAAACGGCGGAAAAATCCCAACGAAACGCTGATTGCCACGTTGACCCGGGATTTGGAAAAATACGAAAACGACCTGCACAATCCCGCCTCCGACCGGTATATGGCTTTGATTTACCCGGAACTGACCACGGCGGCAGACTATATTCCCGGCAACGCCATTGTGGTTCTCTGCGATCAGGCCAACCTGCACCGTGCCGCCAGATCCCGCTGCGATGAAGTGGGGATGCAGCTGGACAGCATGCTCCAGGCGGGTTTGGTTGCTGGGGAGCTGTGCGACTATGTGTGCCAGTGGGAGGACTTCTGCGCCGGACTGAAACCGAAAACGGTGCTGTATTTTGACACCTTCGGCGGCGCTTCCTACCCGGAGGACTGCCCGCCCAAGCAGCTGTTTCCCATGGCCGCCAAGCAGCTGCCCGGCTACGGCGGCAATCTGGACACCGCCGCGGCTGACCTCGCCCACTACCAGAAGCAGGAGTTCGGCGCACTGGTGCTCTGCGGCACCCGCCGCCGGGCGGAGCTGTTACAGGAAATGCTCAGCGCCAAGGGACTGTCCTCGTTCCTCTGCATTCCCCTGACCACCCTGCCTAAACCGGGGCAGATTCTCCTCACGGAGGGCAGCCTGCCCTTCGGCATGGAGTATCCCATGAACCGCCTTGCCGTCCTAACGGAAGGACAGCTCCTTTCCCGGGGCGAGCCAAAGCGGAAAGCCGTGAAAAAAACCGGCTCCACCAACCGGCAGAAGCTCAACGCCTTTACAGATCTGACCCCCGGCGACCTGGTAGTTCACGAAAACTACGGCATTGGCCGGTTCGTGGCCATGGAACAGATCAAGGTAGACAATGCGGTGAAGGACTATATTAAAATCGCCTATCAGGGCAGCGATACCCTGTTCGTCCCCGCCACCCAGCTGGATCTGGTGAGCAAATACATCGGAGGCGGCGGCGAGGATGCCAACGTGCGTCTGAACAAAATCGGTTCCGATGCCTGGCAGAAAACCAAGGCAAAGGCCCGGAAGGCAGCCAAGGATATGGCGGGCGAACTGATTCAGCTTTACGCCGCCCGGAAGCGGCAGCCCGGCTTCGCCTTCGCCGCCGACTCTCCCTGGCAGAAGGAATTCGAGGATAACTTCCCCTATCCGGAAACCGATGACCAGCTGCGCTGCATTGCCGACATCAAGCGGGATATGGAGGCGCCCACCCCCATGGACCGGCTGCTCTGCGGCGACGTGGGCTTCGGCAAAACCGAGGTGGCTCTCCGGGCGGTGATGAAGGCGGTAATGGACGGCAAGCAGGTGGCCATTCTGGTGCCCACCACGGTGCTTGCCCAGCAGCACTACTCCACCGCCGTGGCCCGGTTCCGTGGCTTCCCAGTGAACATCGACGTGCTCAGCCGGTTCCGCACTCCGAAACAGCAGCAGCAGACCCTGCGCAATCTGGCGGCAGGCTCCGTGGATCTGATCATCGGCACCCACAAGCTGCTGCAAAAAAGCGTGCAGTTCAAGGATCTGGGGCTGCTGATCATTGACGAGGAGCAGCGTTTCGGTGTCTCCCACAAGGAGCGGTTAAAAGAAATGTCCAAGGGCGTGGATGTGCTCACCCTGTCCGCCACCCCCATCCCCCGGACGCTGAATATGGCTTTGTCCGGCCTGCGGGATATGTCCACCATTGAGGAGCCCCCCGCCGACCGCTACCCGGTGCAGACCTTCGTTATGGAGCATAACAACGCCGTCATCGATGACGCCATCCGCCGGGAGGTGGAGCGGGGCGGGCAGGTATACTACCTGCACAACCGCACGGAAACCATCGACCAGTGCGCCAGCGCGTTGCAGCGGCGGATTCCCGGCCTTCGGGTGGGCGTTGCCCACGGGCAGATGGGTGAGGACGCGCTGGGAGACGTGATGCAGGCCATGACCGACGGCGACATTCAGGTGCTGGTGTGCACCACCATCATCGAAACCGGTCTGGACATTCCCAACGCCAACACATTGATCATCGAAAACGCAGACCGGTTCGGCCTGAGCCAGCTGCACCAGCTGCGAGGCCGGGTCGGCCGCTCCACCCGCCACGCCTACGCCTACTTCACCTACCGCCCCGACAAAAATCTCACGGAAATCGCGGAAAAGCGGCTGTCCGCTGTCCGGGATTTCGCGGAGTTCGGCTCCGGTTTCAAAATCGCCATGCGGGATCTGGAAATCCGGGGCGCAGGCAATCTGCTGGGCGCGGAACAGTCCGGGCACATGATGAGCGTGGGCTATGACATGTACCTGAAGCTGCTGGACGAAGCCGTTCTGGAAGAACAGGGCGCGGCGCCCAAGGCCCCCGACTGCACCGCTGACCTGAACGTCACCGCCAATGTGGATAAGGACTATGTCTCCCGGGGGGAGGAACGGATGGATCTGTACCGCCGGATGGCTGCCATTCGCACCCAGGAGGATGCCGACGATCTGCTGGACGAAATTGTGGACCGCTACGGCGAGCCGCCCAGAGGCGTGCTGAATCTCATCGACATTGCCCTGCTTCGGGCCAAGGCCAAAGAGGTCAGCATCAAGGACATCAAGCAAAAGTCCGGCGACGTGCTGTTCACCCTGGCAAATCTCAATTTCGAGGCAGTCAGCGCCCTGTGCGCGGATCCGGACTACAAGACCCGGGTTACCTTCCTTGCCAACACCAAGGAGCCGACCCTGCGCTTAAAGCTGTCTGACCGCGTGGACAGCCTGAAGCAGAGCAAGGTCTTTATCGACCGCTACCGCAGCTGCTGCAATTCTTAAGATCTGTTTACGGGCATTGCTTTCCCCAAAAAATATGCTATAATACTGCAAAATCAACCCTCAAAGCAGGAGGAACTATTATGTCACAAGGAAAATTTTCCAACCCCCGCCCCCACCGGGAAGAAGAGCGGGAAATTGAAAAGGCCTACCGGGATCTGACCCGGAAAAAGCCCCGCAAGCCTGCTGAGCACAAGGTCACGGAGGCAGATCGAATCCTGGCAGCCCAGCCTTTGCCCTCTGAAATGCCGCCGGAAGAAACCGGCATTCCGGTTCCGGAGGCTGTATCCCAGCCCTCGCCTGCCGCAGAAGAACGGCAGATTGAGGATGCCTTCCGGCAGGTCACCGGTCGGCCGGTACCCCATCGCCCCGCTGCGGAACCGGAATTCGACATCCTTCCGGAGGATTCCGACTTCCTCACCGGCGCGTCGGAAGAGGAACCCGAAAAACCGGAACGCCCCCGCTGGGTCACGGAGCTGCTGGATTTCTACCGGCAGAATACCAAGCTGGTACTTGCCGCCCTGTGCGCGCTGGCGCTGATGCTGATTGTGTTCGTCATCACACTGTTCATCCGCAGCGCCGGGGATCCCTATGGCAGTAAAATTCTGAACAACGTGTACATCGCCGATGTGAACGTGGGCGGTATGACCAAAAAGGACGCAGTCGCCGCCCTGAAGGAGGCCATCGGTGACGTGTATACCACCGAGGATATGGTCATCGACCTGTCCGGCACCGAGCTTCGGCTGACCCCCAAGGACTCCGGCGCTTCCTTCGACGCCGACGCCGCCGTGGAAGAAGCCTACGCCTATGGACGCACCGGCACCCAGTCTGAGCGGGACGCCGCCTACAAAGCCTCCAAAACCCAGCCTTACAACATTGCAATTTTGCCCTATCTGAATCTGAAAACCGAGAATATCCGCAAGTTCCTGACGGACAAAGCCGGAAACTCCGGCAGCACCCTGGTGCAGACCAGCTACGGTCTGGAAGGCACGGAACCGGAGTTATCGGCGGAGAAATTCAACAAAAACGCGCCCTGCCAGACGCTGGTCATCACCCTGGGAAAACCCGGCGTGGGTTTTGACCCCGACGATGTCTACAATCAGGTACTGGACGCCTACAGCCTGCGTACCTTCCTGGTCGCTGTGGAGGACGTGGAGACTCTGAAGGACCCCGATCCCATCGATCTGGAGAAGATCTACAAGGAGTTCTACATCGAGCCGGTAAACGCCACCATTGACCCCAAGACCGGCAAAACCACCGCTGGCTCCTACGGCTATGGCTTTGACATGGAAGCCGCCCAGAAGCTGCTGGACGCCGCCGACTTCGGTGAAGAAGTCCGCATTCCCATGGAATATATCGAGCCGGACATTCTCGACGCGGATTCCTTCTTCCAGGACACTCTGGGCGAGTATCAGACCCGCAGCACCAGCAACGATAACCGCACCACCAACCTCCGCCTGGCCTGCCAGGCCATCGACGGCACGGTGCTGAATCCCGGCGAAAGCTTCTCCTTCCAGAATACCGTGGGTCAGCTCACCACTGCCCGGGGCTACAAGTCCGCCCCGGAGGATACCGGTCTGGAAAGCACCACCGGCGGCGGTGTGTCTCAGGTCTCCTCCACGCTGTACTGCGCCGCTCTGCTGTCCGATCTGACGGTGACCTCCCGCACCAATCTGGAGCAGATGCCCAGCTACATTGGCAACGGTCTGGATGCTTCCACCGGTCTGAAGCTGAAAAACGACCTGAGCTATCCCATCCGCATCAATGCTCAGGTCAGCGGCGGCTATGTGCGCATCAGCATCTCCGGCACGGAGGACCGGGATTATTACCGGATGCTGAGCTCCGAAATCGTCCAGACCTACAAGGCGGAAACGGAATACGAGGATTTCCCCTATCACAATGCGGAAGGCTATCTGGACGGTGATGTGCTCCGGGAAGGCCGGGACGGCTATCAGGTTAAGAGCTACACCGTTCGGTACAGCCTGGCAACCGATCAGAGAATTGCTTCGGATTATGTGGCAACCTCTAACTACAGCGCCGTAAAGCAGCTGGTGGCCCGGGTAGAAAAGCCTGCGGAAACCACCGTGCCTACAGAGCCCCCGACGTCGGAAGCAACAGAGCCGCCCACTACGGAAGCCACCACCCCCACCGAAGCCGATACCCCCGAGCAGCCTCCGGTTCAGACAGAGGAAGTTCTCTCCGATGACACCCCGGTATCTCAGGAAGCTGCGTAATATGCACACCCTCCCGGATTGCCTGGGAGGGTGTTTTTTCGGCTCCTTTCACAATTCTACCCCTGCCTTTTTCACCGGTTTCGGAGAAATGCCGCATTGACGGCGCACTGGGAATCGGGTATAATCTCTTGTGCAAAAGTATGAAAAGTATGATTTTAGGAAGTGAAGCTATGCCTGGAGGCAAACACGTTCTTGGTAAGAACCGGCAGCAGCGGGTGTTCGGCACCGCCCGGGTCGGCGACCGGGGGCAGATCGTCATTCCCAAGGAGGCCCGGGCGCTGTTTGGCATTGAACCGGGTGACACCCTGCTGATCCTTGGGGATGCGGAAACCGGACTGATTATTTCCCGCCCGGAAGTGCTGCACAATCTGGCAGACGAGATCCTGAACCACATGAAAAACGAGGACTGAAGATATGGAAGAATTACTGGAACTGTATCAGACTATGGGCGTCTCCTCCGCCGTCTATGCTTACGGTGAGAAGGCGCTGGAGAAGCTGAAGGAACGCTTTGCCGCCATTGACCAGGTGGCAGAGCACAATCAGGCCAAGGTACTCTGGGCCATGCAGAAAAACCGGGTTTCCGCCGCCTGCTTCGCCGCCACCAGCGGCTACGGCTACGACGACTTCGGACGGGACACCCTGGAGCGGGTCTATGCCGACGTATTCCACACCGAGGCAGCGCTGGTGCGCCCTCAGATCACCTGCGGCACCCACGCCCTGACCATCGCCCTCAGCGCCAACCTGCTGCCCGGCGACGAGCTGCTGTCCCCTGTGGGACTGCCCTACGACACATTGCAGGAGGTCATCGGCATCCGCCCCAGCCCCTGCTCTCTGGCGGAGTACGGTGTTGCCTACCGGCAGGTGGATCTGCTTCCCGACGGCAGCTTTGACTATGAAAGCATTCGCAAAGCCATTAACCCGAAAACCAAGCTGATTACCATTCAGCGTTCCAAGGGCTACGCCACCCGCCCCACCTTCTCCGTCGCCCAGATCGGCGAGCTGATCGCTTTCTGCAAAGAAATCAAGCCGGATGTCCTTGTCATGGTGGACAACTGCTACGGCGAGTTTGTGGAAACCATGGAACCTTCCGATGTGGGCGCGGATATGACCGTCGGCTCCCTCATTAAGAATCCCGGCGGCGGTCTGGCGCCTATCGGCGGCTATATCTGCGGCACCCAGGAATGTGTTGACCGCTGCGCCTACCGGCTGTCCGCCCCCGGTCTGGGAAAAGAGGTGGGCGCCAATCTGGGGCTGATGACCAGCCTCTATCAGGGCTTTTTCCTGGCTCCCACCGTCACGGCCGGTGCGGAAAAAGGCGCAATTTTTGCCGCGAACCTGTATGAACCGCTGGGGTTCCGATGCGTGCCCAACGCCACGGAGAGCCGCCACGACATCATTCAGGCAGTGGAGCTGGGCAGCGAAGCGGGAATGATCGCTTTCTGCAAGGGCATTCAGGCCGCCGCGCCTGTGGATTCCTTCGCCACCCCCTACCCCAGCGACATGCCCGGCTACAATGACAAGGTCATTATGGCGGCAGGCGCATTCGTGCAGGGCAGCTCCATCGAGCTGTCTGCCGACGGCCCCATCCGCCCGCCTTACGCCGTGTATTTCCAGGGCGGTTTGACCTGGAATCACGCCAAGCTGGGCATTCTCATGAGTCTGCAAAAAATGGTGGACGCCGGGCTGATCCGCCTGTGAGCCACCGTAGAAAAGAGAGGTAAACAATATGAGTTGGTTTTGGTTTTCCATCATCGCACTGCTGTGCTGGTCCGGTTCCGATTTCTTCTCCAAGATCGGCTGCCGGGACGCAAGAGACAAGTACAGCCAGTTCAAAATGGTCATGGCGGTGGGTGTCGTCATGGGTCTGCACGCCCTGTATGAAATCTTCATCGGCGGCGTAGAAATCTCCTGGGGCGTTATCTGGACGTATCTGCCTGTATCGCTGCTGTACATCGGCTCCATGACACTGGGCTATGTGGGTCTGCGCTACATTGAGCTGTCCATTTCCTCCCCCATCTGCAATGCCAGCGGCGCGCTGGTGGCGGTCATCGCCATTGTCAGCGGTACCGCCGAGCCCATGGCTGCACCCCAGTATCTGGCCATCGTGCTGGCCTGCGCCGGTGTCATCGGTCTGGGCTTTGTGGAGGCAAACGAGGATGAGGCCCTTCGTGCCGCCCGGCAGGAAGCTTCCAATTACAAGTACGCCAAAAGCTGGCTGGCACTGGCGCTGCCCATTGCCTACTGCCTGCTGGATGCTGCCGGCACCTTTGCCGACGACCTGGTGCTGGAAACCCTGAATGAGGACTCCGCCAACGTGGCCTATGAGCTGACCTTCCTGGTGGCGGGCATTGTCTGCTTCCTGTACACCTGCGTTATCAAGAAGCAAAAGCTGGTTCCCAAAATGGAGACGCCCAAGTACGTCGGCGCAATCTTCGAGACTGCCGGTCAGTTGGCCTATATCTACGCTCTGGCCAGCGGCGAATCCGCACTGGCTGCGCCCATCATCGCTTCCTATTGCATGGTATCCGTTCTGTGGAGCCGCCTGTTCCTGAAAGAAAAGCTCAGCTGGAAGCACTACGTCTGCATTTTCATAACCTTCGCCGGCATTGTAATTATGGGCATCTACGACATGTAAAGAGCAGAAAATGGACTCCACAAAATTGTGGAGTCCTTTTTTGCGCATTTGCGGTTTTCGCTGCCATGTTGACACAATGGCAAAAAAATACTATAATGGCAGAAATGAAAGGAGCGTCCTGCCTATGCACACTGCCGTTACCCAGCCGCTGCTGTTCCAGCGACTGTTAAACTGGCTCGTATCCAGAGCAAAGGAAAACCGCGTGCCCCTGCTGTCTGCCTTCAGCTTCGGATTTCTTGCCCACATGTTTGTCTTCACCAACAAGCTGCTGAACCATGACGAGGCCAATTCCCTGTTTTCCAAAGGCGGCACCGTTGTTCTGGGGCGCTGGGGTCTGGGTGCGCTGGACAGCCTGTTTCCCAATGTCTCCATGCCCTGGATTTACGGTGTGGTTACCATCGCGCTGCTGGCTGTGTCGGTGTGCATCCTCATTCATGTTCTGGAGCTGCGCAGCAAGTGGACGCAGGTTCTGGCAGCGGGCTTTGTACTTACCTTCCCCTCCCTCACGGGAACCTTCGGCTATATGTTCACCAGCACCAGCTATGGAGTAGCCTTTCTACTGGCTGTAGTGACAGTGTGGCTTTTGCAGCAAAAATCCCGGTGGCACTGGCTGTGCGCTCTGGGGTGCATGGTATTGTCTTTGAGCATTTACCAGGCCTACATTTCCCTCACTGCCGGGGTGCTGGTGCTTGTGCTCATGAAAGCGCTGCTGGATGGGGAAGCGGCTCCCTCTGTTTTCCGCCGGGGAATCGCGTATGTTGTTTTCCTGGCGCTGGCGCTGGGCGTATACTACGGCGCTACGCAGGTCATTCTGAAGCTGAAGCATATTGAAATGGGCAGCTACGCCGCAGACAGCATCGCGTTCAATCCCCTGTCTCTGCCCGCCAATATGCTTCTGGCCTACCAATCCTTCTTCCGCTATTTCCGGGAAGGTGCGCTGAGGCTGATTCCCACAGCGCTATCCCGGCGGCTGCACCTTGCGCTGCTGGTCTTTTTCGCTGTTCTGCTGGTTCTGCGGCTGATGGAAGGAAAGAAGGACATTTTCGCGCTGCTGCTTCTGGCGATTCTTATTGCCCTGCTTCCCCTGGCCATCAACTGTATGTACCTGTTTACCACTAAGGATTCCATCCACACGCTGGTGGTATACGGTTTTGTCAGCGTCTATTTGCTGGTACTGATGCTGGCGGACGGCTGTTTTTCCTGTCCGGCGGCGAAAAAATGGAGCGAAGGACTGCGCAGGCTGTCTCTGAACGCCATTGCGGTTCTGTCTGCGCTGATTCTTGCCGTCAACATCTACATCGCCAATGAATCCTATCTGACGCTGCACCTGCGCTACGAAAACGCCTACGCCTTCTATACCTCCCTGATTGCCGACATCAAAATGATGCCGGAGTTCACCGAGGGCACCCGGCTCGCCGTCATGGGAATCTGGGACGATCCGGACTTTTATACGGAGAATCTGGACTTTACCAACGCCCTCACCGGCATCGCCGGCTTCAAGCCGGACAGCTATTCCAAGGAATCCTTCTTGCGTTACTATCTGGGCTTCTCCATTCCCATGGCTTCCGGAGAAGAACAGGCGAAAATCGCCGCGTCTGCGGAATATGCCGAAATGCCTGTTTACCCTTATTATGGCTCCCTGCGGAAAATCGGCGATGTTCTGGTAGTCAAGCTATCCTGATCACAAAACGCAAACGCGCTCCCGGAATCGGGAGCGTTCGTAAAACAGTTTCAGTCCCGGCAGTAATGTCTGCCGGGATTGTTCTTGCATAAATTGAAGCCGTATGATATGATTAAACAGACCGATAAACTTGAATTTTTGGAGGTATAACTGTGAAAAAATTGATGTTATGTGTGTTATGCTTTGTGTTCATATTATCGATCGTAGGATGTGGTTCTCAATCAAAAACAGCTGAAGCCGCTGAGGAAATGATAACGCTAACACTCACCCCCCAATATGCTCGCGGCATTACTGATGAATGGTTAGACGCAAATATTGGTACTGATTATCAATCTTTCGAGAGACAGGCTGATGATTCTATTGTTCTGAAAATGACAACGGAACAATACGCTAATTACATAGATACAATACGATTAGGCATCGTTTCTGCTATCGAGAACATGGTGGTCAGTGACCACAACAATATCACTGATATTTCGTTTAACGACAATTTTTCTGAGTTCCAAGTTACTGTCAAAACAGATACGCTTCATCAGTCTGATGCCGATTCAGCATATTATATGTTTACAGCCTATGGCAGACTCTATCAATACCTGACCACAGGTTTAGAAGACTGTTTAGAAGATTGTTCGGTTGTCTTTACCTTTTTGGATGCCGATGGTAACATCCTTGAAGGAGACTACAACCCTGAATAGAATGCATGATGACAAATTCCAATTTGTCGAACTGATACTAAGGGCGCACTTCTATACGGATTAAACCCGTATGTGCGCTCATCTCCGGTCTAAGAGCCGCCGCATTGCGGCGGTTGGCCTCCGAAACGCCTCGTTGCGGCTCGGTGTGTGAGACCGAACAGCTCGGCCCCCTGAATGTCTGGGGTGCGTCACTGCGTTCCGTACAAGGGGCTGCATCCCTTGCGCCGCTATG
>JBJDYL010000018.1:0-2523 GCA_051867285.1 Faecousia sp.
CTGCCCTGGCTCAGTCCGATGCCGACCTGCAGATGCCCATCATGGCTCCCGTGTCCCCTGACACCTGGGGCGTGAAGGAATCCACTGCCACTGAGGAAGACGAGCCCGCATGGGGCTGCCGGGAAGAGCGCGCCATCGAGATGGAGATTTCCACCGCTGCCGCCAACCTGACCGGAGGCGCCGACGCCGTTATCATGCGTCATCCCGCCGCTATCGCCACCATCAAGAAGTTCATTACGGAACTCGTCTAATTCGGAAGGAGGATACATACAATGGCTTTGAAGGGTCTTGACATTTTTAAGCTGTCTCCTAAGAAGAACTGTAAGGAGTGCGGCAGCCCCACCTGTATGGCATTCTGCATGAAGGTGGCCCAGGGCGCTGTTTCCATCGACAAGTGCCCCTACTTCTCTGACGACGCGAAGGCGATGCTGAACGAGCAGACCGCGCCTCCCATGAAGACCATCGCTGTGGGCGACCACAAGCTGGGCGGCGAGACCGTGCTGTACCGTCACGAGAAGACTCTGGTTAACAAGAATCTGTACGCGGTTGCCGTGGGCACCAGCCTGTCTGCCGAAGAGGCTGACGCAAAGCTGAATGACCTGCAGAAGGTCGATTACGAGCGTATCGGCGAGCGTATGTACGTTGAGTTTGTGTTCGTTGCCAATACCCAGTCCGATCCCGCTGTCTATGCTGAGCTGGTGAAGAAGGCTGCCGCTACCGGCCGCGATCTGATCCTGGAGTGCTGGGACGTTGAGTGCGCCAAGGCTGCTCTGGCCGTGGCCGGCAAGAACGTCATTCTGGACGGCGCTACCCCCGACAACTGGGAAGCCATGAGCGAGCTGGCTACTTCCGCCGGCGTGGTTCTGGGCGTTTCCGCGGGCTCCCTGTCCGATCTGTACGACACCGTGAAGAAGCTGGAAGGCAAGGGCAACAAGAATCTGGTGGTGGATGTCACCGGCAAGACTGCCAAGGAGACTCTGGCCAATGCTGTTCTGGTTCGCCGTACTGCCATCAAGGACGGCGACCGTTCCTTCGGCTATCCCTCCATCGTGAACATTGCCCGGCTTGCCAAGGGCGACGACCGCCTGCAGACCGCCTACGCTTCCATGTTCACCGAGAAGTACGGCTCCATCCTGGTTATGGAGCACATGACCTACGCTCAGGCTCTGCCTCTGTACGGTCTGCGTCAGAACATCTTCACCGATCCTCAGAAGCCCATGAAGGTGGAAGCCAAGATCTACCCCCTGAACGGCGCCGACGAGAACAGCCCCTGCGCTCTGACCGTGGACTTCGCTCTGACCTACTTCCTGGTTTCCGGCGAACTGGAGCGTTCCAACCAGCCCGTGAACCTGATCATCACCGACGCTTCCGGCATGTCCGTTCTGACTGCCTGGGCTGCCGGTAAGTTCTCCTCCTCCACCGTCAAGAAGACCTTCGAGGAGCTGGACATCGCCAACAAGATCAAGAACCGCACCCTGATCATCCCCGGCAAGGTTGCCGTTATGAAGGGCGAGATTCAGGAGAAGCTGCCCGGCTGGAACGTGGTCGTTGGTCCTCTGGAGGCTGTACAGCTGCCTAAGTACATGAAGGACAAGGAGTACGAGGCTGCTGCCAAGGCCGCCGCTGCCGAGAACGCTGCCAAGGCTGCCACCACCGTGGAAGTCAAGGAGCTGTCCTTCGACGAGCTGCTGGCTACCAAGGTGCCCGAGATCAAGGTTGTCGACATGGGCGTCAAGTACAAGGGCCACAACCCCGAGTCCCCCACCTTCGTCACCATCGGCGAGCGTATCCACTGCATCGCTCCTTCTGTGCGTAAGGCTATGGACGAGCGGGATCCCGAGCCCATCCTGAAGCGTGCTGCTGAGCAGATCGCTGCTGGCGCCACCTATCTGGACGTCAACATCGGACCTGCCGAGAAGGATGGTCCCGAGCGTATGATGTGGGCTGTCAAGCTGCTGCAGGAGAACTTCAACAACGTGCCTCTGGCTCTGGATACCGCCAACAAGCGGGCTATCGAGGCCGGTATCAAGGTCTACAACCGCACCAACGGCAAGCCCATCGTCAACTCCGCTGACGCCGGCTCCCGTATCTCCTACATCGATCTGGCTGCTGCCAACGACGCTATCTGTATCGCCCTGTGCTCTGCCGACGGCATTGCCAAGGACAACGAAGAGCGTATGAAGCACTGCCACAACATGCTGGAGCGCGGCATGAGCCTGGGCATGGACGCCACCGACCTGTGGTTCGACCCCCTGTTCCTGGTTGTTAAGGGCATGCAGGACAAGCAGATGGAAGTTCTGGAAGCCATCAAGCTGTTCTCCGCTGAGGGCCTGAAGTCCACTGGCGGTCTGTCCAACAACTCCAACGGCGCGCCCAAGAACGTCCGTCCCATCATGGACTCCGCCCTGGTGGCAATGTGCATGATGCAGGGCCTGACCTCCGCCATCGTCAACCCCAACGACCTGCGCCTGATGGAGACCATCAAGTCCTGCGACATCTTCAAGAACCACGTTCTGTACTCCG
>JBJDYL010000019.1:0-36705 GCA_051867285.1 Faecousia sp.
ATTGTCCAAGGTGTTATTTTCGTCTTTGCGTTATTCAATTTACAAGGTACAGACGCGTTCTCGGCGCTCTATTTTGCTGCGCTGTGAACTGTTTTAGTTTACCACACTCTCTAAACTTTGTCAAGAACTTTTTTCGATCTTTTTCGCAGTTTTTCGAGTTGCGGTGTCGCGCTCCCGGTCGAAACCGTTCATCACGCAACTTTTTATAGACTACCATTTCAAGTTCCATCTGTCAAGAACTTTTTCAAATTCTGTCAAGTTTCTCTTGATTTTGGCATTTTTTAGCTGCCCTCGCGGACAGCTTTGATATATTACCACCTTGCGTTCCATTTGTCAAGCATTTTTTCACAAAAATGCTCATAATTTTTTGTGTACATTACCAACGTACATTCGCACATATTCTGCGGACAAACCTCAAAATCTGCTGGACAGATGGTCACTGATCTCCGTCAGCGCATCTCCCGCTTCGATGCTGCTTTCCTCTTTCAACGCCAGATCTCCCAGGCTGAGCATCCCGCAGAGCTTTCCGTTTTCCGTCACCGGCAGCCGCCGGATCTGCCGTCTGCCCATGAGCCCAGCCGCTAAACCCAGATCCATATCCGGGCGCGCGGACACCACTCCTGTGGTCATGATTTCCCGCACCGCCGTGGTGGACGGCGAGCGCCCCGCTGCAAGGCATCGAACCACAATGTCCCTGTCCGTTACCAGTCCGCACATCCGTCCGTCGTTTCCGCACACCGGCAGCGCACCGATATTTCCCCGTTCCAGCATGCGTGCCGCCACTGCCACGGATTCCTCCGGATGAATCCGGATCACCGGCGTTGTCATAATATCCCGTATTTTCATAAAAATCCCTCCTGATGGGCAGTATCGCCCGCACAGGAGGGATTTATACATTATATATATATTACTTCACCAGCAGCTCCGCAATCTGGATGGCGTTGGTGGCAGCGCCCTTACGCACCTGGTCGCCGCAGCACCACAGGCACAGGCCTTTGTCGTCGGTCAGATCCGGGCGGATACGGCCCACAAAGACAATGTCCTGGTCAGAGGTGTCCAAAGGCATGGGATACTGCTTATTCTTCAGGTCATCCACCAGCTTGACACCGGGGGCGCGTCTCAGCACTTCCCGTGCTTCCGCAACGGTGATCGTATGATCAAAGTGCAGAGACACAGAGATAGAGTGGCTGCGAACCACAGGAACCCGGACGCAGGTGCAGCTGACCTTCAGGTCAGGCAGATGCATGATCTTCCGGCCCTCGTTCTGCATCTTCATTTCCTCGCTGGTGTAGCCCTCGAACTGCTCGCCGCCGATCTGGGGGATCAGGTTGTAGGCGATCTGGTGGGAGAACACCTTGGGCTCGTAGGTCTTGCCCTCCCGCAGGGCCTCCACCTCGTTCATCAGCTCAATGGGGCCGCCGGCGCCGGCGCCGGAAACCGCCTGGTAAGTAGAAGCGGTCATAGCCTTGATGGGAGACAGCTGGTTCAGCGCGTTGACGGCAGTGACGGTAATAATCGTGGAGCAGTTGGGGTTGGCAATGATGCCCTTGTGCCAGCTCACGTCCTCGGGGTTGATTTCAGGCACGATCAGAGGTACGTTGGGATCCAGACGGAACGCAGAGGAGTTATCCACAAAGACAGCGCCAGCCTTCACAATGGCCGGTGCGAATTTCTCAGCGATGTCGTTCTCAGCGGCGCCCAGAACGATGTCCACGCCCTCAAAGGCGGTGTCGCAGGCTTCCTGGATGGTCACGTCCTCGCCCTTGAACTTCAGAGTTTTACCTGCGCTGCGGGCAGAAGCCAGAGGGATCAGCTTTCCCACCGGGAAATTCCGCTCTGCCAGAATCTTCATCATTTCCTGTCCTACAGCGCCAGTGGCGCCCAGAACAGCTACGGTATACTGTTTCATTTTCATTTCCTCCAAATCAGGTTTACTTCGTCACAAAGCTGCTGTACAGCACCCGGATGGCTTCCTTGAAGTCCTTGTTGTCCACGCCGAAGATAATGTTCAACTCGTCCGGGCCCTGGTTGATCATGCGGATATTGATGCCGCTTTCGCCCAGAGCAGCGAAAATCTTGCCGGAAATACCGGGACGGAAGGCCATCTTCCGGCCGACGGCGGCTACCACCGCGATCTGGTGGTGCACATCCAGTGTATCCGGTTCCGCTTCCTTCTGAATCTCCGCCATGATGGTGTACAGATCCTTTTCAATGGCGCTGGTGGGCAGCACCACGGACACGTTATCAATGCCGTTGGGCACATAGTCCACGGAAATATTATGACGCTCCAGCACGGTGAGCACCTTACGCAGCACGCCCACCTGGTTGCTCATGCCCCGCTTGCTCAGGGAGATGATGGAGAAGTCCTTCTTGCCGGTAATGCCGGTGATGAAACGGTCCGGATCGTGGTCGCCGGTGAAGGCTGCCTGAATCATGGTACCGGGAGCCTCCGGCTCGTTGGTATTGCGGATATTCACGGGGATGTTCTTCTCGCGAACCGGGAAGATGGAGTCCTCATGGAGCACCTGAGCACCGGAATAGCTCAGCTCCCGCAGCTCGTCGTAGGTCACCTCAGGGATGGCCTGGGGATCGTCCACAATTCTGGGGTCCGCCATGAGAATGCCGGAAACGTCCGTCCAGTTCTCATACACGTCGGCATCCAGCGCCGCCGCTGCCAGCGCACCGGTGATGTCGCTGCCGCCCCGGGAGAAGGTGTGGATGGTGCCGTCGGGCATGGAACCGTAGAAGCCGGGAATCACCGCGCCGTAGCCCATAATCACCTGGCTGCACAGCGCCTCATAGGACTCTTCCTCATTCACGGTGCCGTCCATGTTGAATTTCACCCAGTCCGCCGCATCCACAAACTGGAAGCCCAAGTAAGCGGCCATCAGCTTGGCGGAGAAATACTCGCCCCGGCTGACCAGCTCTTCCTGAGAAATATCCTTGGCGTCGATGCGCTTTTTCAGTGCTTCCAGCTCCGGCTCGATGAGCAGGTCAAGTCCCAGGTCGTCCCGGATATCGATATAACGGTTGGCGATGGCATCGAAAATGCTGGAGCAGTCCACACCATACTGGATGTGGGCATAGCACAGGTACAGCAGGTCGGTGAGCTTATGGTCGCCGCTGAAGCGCTTGCCCGCAGCGGATACGATAACCACCTTGCGCTCGGGGTCAGCCATCAGGATGTCCCGTACCTTGCGGTACTGTCCGGCATCCGCCATGGAGCTGCCGCCGAATTTGACAACTTTCATGTTTCTATATCCTCTCTTGTCTCGGAAATGGATTACCCGCGGATCTCCGCGATAAAGCTTTCAGGATTCTCCTTCAGCCAGGCGTGGATTTCGCTGACCGCCACGGGTGCAGTCACCACCGCGTCGCCCCAACGCTCCTCCACCGCGCCCGTCCAGCTGCCCCGGACGTAGTAACGCAGCTTCTCGGAGTTGTCGGCAGAAACCTGTGCGCCATAGGGAGCGTAGAAGCCCTTGCCCGCCAGAACATCCACCAGGTCCTCCACCACATTATATGCGGTGGGATACCGGCCGGCACCCTGACCATAGAAGCTCATGCGGTCGGAAGTCTCGCCCATAAAGGTAATCAGATTGTAGTTCATGGGCACGGCTGCCTCCAGCTCGCCGTCGC
Organism: Faecousia sp.; assembly: GCA_051867285.1. Classification (GTDB taxonomy): domain Bacteria; phylum Bacillota; class Clostridia; order Oscillospirales; family Oscillospiraceae; genus Faecousia. The sequence goes on from JBJDYL010000019.1 coordinate 3,640, forward strand.
GCACCAGCGTGGGCTGGACATAGATGCTGTAGCCGTCTCCCACCCGCTTGCCGGTAGAAATCAGCTTGCATACCAGGCCGTGGGCCTTGAAGTTCTCCACGTCGCCGGCAGTGATATTGCGGATGCCTGCCACCGGCACAGAAGCCTTATCCACCGTGACGCCGAAGGCCACGTTGGCGGACAGAATCACCTTGTGCCAGGTATCGATGCCGTCCACGTCGGTGGAGGGGTTCGCCTCGGCGTAACCCAGGGACTGGGCCTGCTTCAGCGCATCGCCATAGGTCAGGCCGTGACGGGTCATGTTGTCCAGAATATAGTTGCAGGTGCCGTTCATGATGCCGCCGACTTCCACGATCTTCTGCACCCGGCGGGCACGCTCCAACTCGCTGAGCCAGCCAATGCCGCCGCCAACAGCTGCGGTGCAGCGGAAGAAAACGCCCTTTTCCTTTGCCAGCGGAAGCAGCTCATCATAGAACGTGCACACCAGCGCCTTGTTGGAAGTGACCACGTTCTTGCCCGCCTCGATGGCAGCGCGCACAAACTCATAGGCCGGATGCAGTCCGCCCATGGCTTCCACCACAGTGTCAATGGTGCTGTCCTCCACAATGGCACGAATGTCCTTAACGGCCTCCGCATCCGGCAGGCGAATCTCTTCCAGACACAGAATCTTGGCAACCTGCATATCGTCCCGGGTGGTGGTGATTTCATAAACGCCGCGACCAACGACGCCAAAACCCAGCAAACCGATCTTCATAAAATATCCTCCCTGTTTCCTTGGGAATTTCGGCACGATGCTTAAAAGCGTTGTGTCCATGCCGAAAACACTTGCTTTTTTACGAAAAACAGTATATCATATACCTACCAAAATTGCAACTGCACCAAAAAGCCAAGTATTTGCCCATATTACCCCCTTTTTTGGGCAATAAGCAACAAAGAAATCTGATTTCAGGAGGACGTTATGTTATACCATTCCACCCGGAGCACCCAGTGCTTCGTTGACAGCGCCGAGGCCGTTCTGGAAGGACTCGCGCCGGACGGCGGACTGTATATGCCCGAAAGCCTGCCCGCCTTTGACTGGAAGGACTGCCTCAGCGGCAGCTCTTTGGATATGTCCACGAAAATTCTCTCCGCCCTGCTGCCGGATATTCCGGATATGCCGGAACTGGTAAAACGGGCGTATACCGGCAAGTTTGAGACAGAAGATCTGACCCCCACCGTTCCCGTGGGCGATTTTTCTGTGCTGGAGCTGTTCCGGGGGCCCACCTCTGCATTTAAGGATGTGGCTCTGTCCATGCTGCCCCAGCTGCTCACCGCCGCCAAAACCACCAAGGGCATGGAAAAGGACATTCTGATCCTCACCGCCACCTCCGGCGACACCGGCAAGGCCGCGCTGGAGGGCTTCCACGATGTGCCCGGCGTGCGTATCTGCGTATTCTACCCCGATGGCGGCGTGTCCCAGGTGCAGCGGGCGCAGATGGTGACCCAGGAGGGCGGAAACGTAGCGGTGTGCGCCGTTCGGGGCAACTTTGACGACGCGCAGACCGGCGTGAAGAACATCTTCGCCGCCTGCCGGGACAAGGTGCTGCCTTTTGCCCTGTCCAGCGCCAACTCCATCAATATTGGCCGTCTGGCGCCGCAGATTATGTATTACTTCCGGGCTTACCGGGATCTGCTGGACGCTGGAAAAATCCAGCTGGGCGACGAAGTGAATTTCTCTGTCCCCACCGGCAACTTTGGTGACATTCTTGCAGGTTACCTTGCCAAGCTGCTGGGGCTGCCCGTGGGCACACTGATCTGCGCCTCCAACGCCAACAACGTGCTCACTGACTTTATCCGCACCGGCACCTATGACCGCCGCCGTCCCCTGCTGAAAACCACCTCTCCCTCCATGGACATTCTGGTGTCCTCCAATCTGGAGCGGCTGCTGTACCTGCTGTCCGGGGACACCGCGCTGGTGGCCAACCTCATGAAGCAGCTGAATACCGACGGCGCTTACACCGTTCCCGCCGAACTGCTGGCCAAAATCCAGAAGGAATTCTGGGCGGCTTACTGCGACGATGCCCGGGCTGCTGAGATTATTGGCCGGGTGTACCGAGAGCTGGGCTACCTGTGCGACCCCCACACCGCTTCCGGCTGGGCAGCGGCAGAGGATTATGTTAACCAAACCGGCGACCGCCGTCCTATGGTGGTGCTGTCCACTGCGTCTCCTTACAAGTTCCCCGTTGCCGTGCTCACCGCCATCGGCGGCGACACCTCCGGCAGCGAATTTGACCAGATGGCACGGCTCAGCGACCTCACCGGCGTTCCCGTTCCCAAGAATCTCGCTTCCCTGCGGGGCAAGCCCGAAAAGCACACCGGCGTCATCGACAAGGACAAGATGCTGGAGTATGTGCTGAATCTATAACGACAGGAAGAATAGAATGAAACGAGTAACCATCCGCGTACCCGCAACCACCGCGAACCTCGGCCCCGGCTTTGATGCCTTCGGCTGCGCACTGAGCCTGTACACCGACGTAACCTTCGAGGAAACGGACTTCGGTCTGGAAATTACCGGCTGCGATGAAGCGTTCACCGGCCCGGACAACCTGGCCTACACCTCCTACTGCGCTGTACTGAACACCATGAGTGAAGAGGTGCGGGGCGTGAAGATTCACATTGACGCCCACATCCCCATCTGCCGTGGTTTGGGCTCCTCTGCCGCCCTGCTGGTAGCCGGCGCCATGGGCGCCAACGTGCTCCGTGGTAACAAGCTGTCCACCCAGGGTCTGCTGAACATCACCAACGCCATGGAAGGCCACCCGGACAACCTGGCGCCCGCCTTTTATGGCGGCCTCACCGCTTCCATGGTGGACGGGGGCCTGCCGGTGTGCGTCAGCTTCCCCCTGCACCCGGGCTGGGAGTTTCTGGCGCTGATCCCCGAGTTCAACCTGCCCACCACACTGGCAAGAAGTGTATTGCCGGAACAGGTAAACCGCGCCGACGCCATTTACAACGTGTCCCACGGCGCGCTGGTGCTGAAAGCCCTGGAAAAGGGAGACGAAAAGCTCCTGCGCAACGCCATGCAGGATCGTCTCCACCAGAACTACCGGAAGAAGCTGATCCCGGACTACGAGAAAATCGAAGCCTTGGTGCGCACCACCGGCGCAGCCTTCTGCCTGTCCGGCGCAGGCCCCACCCTGCTGTGTATCACCCGCAACCCAGGCTTACAGGAAAAGCTGGCAAGCAAGCTGGACAGCATCACCGAGCACAGCTGGCAGATGCTTCCCCTGCATGTGGAATTTCAGGGTGCTCATGTAATCAGCGCGGAATAAAAATAGCTGTCATTCCGAGCCATCCCGCAGGATGGCGTGGGAATCCCCCAAACCTCAGGGGATTGCCACACCAGTGACTTCGGTCACTGGTTCGCAATGACAGCTTTTCTTATTTGTGTATCAGGCCAGATCCTGACCGGTGATGTACTTCTTTGCAGGGGTGTTCATGAGCACCGCGCCGATGACCAGCAGAATCAGCAGGTCGGGCAGCATATAGGCGCCATTGTACAGCGCGGAATAGAACCAGGGCGTGGTCATGGTCATGTTGAAGAAGGTCTCGGGCATATATTCCGCCCAGATGGTGGCGCCAACCACATAGTGGATCAGGAACCGGGCAACACAGGCAACAATGGTGGCCGGCACATACTTGCCCTTGAACAGACCGGCAAGACCCAGCACGGTATAGGCCAGAATAAAGTCGCCTACGATGCTCTGCCAGCCGATGGCGATGCCGCCCTCGAAGAGCATCTGGAACACGGCGTGGGCAAAGGCCACGACCATGCCGGGGCCAAAGCCCCAACGGACGCAGAACAGGATGATGGGCAGCATGGCCAGATCCACGGAGCCACCCCAGGGCATCTTGTACAGCGGCAGGAAGCTGAGGATTTCCGCCAGGGCGATGCACAGCGCGCCCTCGGTCAGCATCCGCACTTTACGGTGAGAATTGTTCATAAAAAATACCTCCAAATTGGAAGCTCTGATTCAATCGGCAAGCGCTGGCAGCCGAAGATTTTGGCTCAGGCGAAAGTTCGGAAAACAGAGGAATACTCTGCGTATTTCCTTTTTACGAACCACAACTGGGGCAAAAGATTCACTGCCCAGCCGCAGACGATTGATTCGGAGTTTCCATAATAAAATAATCGCATTGCAAACCCGTCCAGGTGCAATGCGATACCATAAGCGGTATTCTGCCTTTCCCTCCGACGGTACTAACCGTATCAGGTTCACGGGTCAGAGCCAGCAGACTCAATCTCAGCCGGTTTCGTCCGGCACCCCGAAGACGTATTTGCTCGTGCGTTGCCGCTATTGTAGCGAAACAGGGAAAAAATGTCAAGTTTTTTCTCAGAAATACAGCTCTGTGGCCAGATTGCCGTGGACGTAAAAGCACACCGCCTTGCGGATAAACTCCTCCGTCACGCCGAACCGCTCCGCCAGCTCCCAGATCTCGGTGCAGCCCTCCGCCACCGCCTGATCCAAGTCCTCCACCGGAATCAGCGCCTGTACCGCCCATTTGTTGGCCTGGTTTTCATGGCGCTGACGGCAGTCCACAGCAGCATAACGGTTGTAAAAGCTGCCGGTGACGCAGTGCCCCAGTTCGTGCCCCAAGTGCACCCGCTCCTGGGCGCCGCCGTCCATAACACCCGCGTCCATGCCGATATAGCAGCGTCCCTGCTCATCCATCACGGACATAGAACCAGTCTGAGGCAGCGGAAAGCCGCATACCACAATATTCTGTTGTTCCGCAAGGGCATAGAGAATGGGGATGTCCATAGTTACTCCTTTTTCTCCGCCTCCCGCTGACGGACAAAGGCGGCAAACTGCTTCACCTCTTCATACATGGCGTCGGTGATTTCCCCATCGCCGCCGAAGAGGGCAAACTTGATGTCGTCGTCGGTCACCGCGCTCCGGGGCGTTTCCGGGGCTGTGCCGCACAGCAGGTAGTCGGTGGTGACGCCAAGATACTCTGCCAGCTTGGCGGCAGTAGTTCCGTTGGGCTTGCCCCCCGCCTTCCATTTCGCCACGGCGCTGCGGTTTAAGCCGATATCCGTGCAGGCACGGTAAACACTGATATGCTTTTCGTCACACAAAGCCTGAAATCTGTTAAAAAACACAAAAGCTCCCCCTAACTGTTTGTGCAATTCGCAGAAGATTACTAAAGTAGCCATTTTATAGGTTGACAGTTTTCTAAAGTAGTGATACAATCCAGTCAGAAAGTTACTTTAGTACTCATTCCGTGATAAGAATGGTTTAATTCGTCATTATCTTATCACATTTGTATACTAAAGTCAACCATTCTGGCACGTTTTGTCGAAGATTCCAGGCTTCCGTTACGGGAATTTTACCACGGGATCCGTCCAACAAAACGGGTACGATTCACTTTTCTATTTTACAGGAGGAATGGACAATGCGTAATCTGGAATTGCAGGTAGACACTCTCATGCGGCTGTGCGCCGCGGAAACCAGCGCTGAGCAGGCGCAGCTGAAGCAGGAGCTGCGCAAGCTTCTGAAGCACCCCCAGCTCACCAAAAAGGATCCCGAATATCTGACCCGGCAGATTCTGCTGGATCTGGGCGCACCGGATCATCTGGTGGGACATCCCTATGTGGTGGAGGCAGTGGTCATGGCAGTGGAGAACCGCAGCTACATCAACAACATCACCTTCGGCCTTTACCCCCAGCTGGCAGCAAAATTTGACACCACCGCCTCCCGGGTGGAGCGGGCCATCCGCCACCTCATCGAGGTGACCTGGACTCGGGGGGACATGGATGTGCTGTGCGGCTACTTCGGCAACACCATCAGTGCCGACCGGGGCAAGCCCACCAACGGCGAGTTCATCGCCCGGCTGACCAACGTGGTGCACCAGCGGATGAAGGAAGCGGCGTAAACGAAACCTCCCATGCCTGCGGGCATGGGAGGTTTTTTGTCATCTGCTGGGCTGGCTCCCTATAAAGAGCAGCGCCCGCCCGGCAGCACGCAGAATTCCAGACGCATTCCCATCGTGTCTGGCGCCTGCCAACGGCAAAAAAGTGCCGCCCGGGTTCGGGCGGCACTTTTCGTAACGCATCAAAATATCCTTGCAGAGTTCGCCGCGAATGCGGAATATTAGATTGAAAACCATTTTCTGCCAGGGCGTGTACCTGGCAGAAAATACCTCTCAGGCTGCAAGTGTGGAATTTGTTCGTCTCTGACGAACAAATTATGCGCACAGCAGACTGCAAAAATCTGGTGGAAAAGCCCGAAGGGATTTTTCGCCAGTCTGAGGAAAGTGCCGCCCGGGTTCGGGCGGCACTTTTCGTAAGGAGGAGAGTCACACAGTAGCGTGACAGATACGCATAATATCCGCTTCTTTGGCCTCGGTGCAATCCTTCAGCGAAAGCGTGGCCGCATCCAAAGGCAGTGCCATGGAAAGACCCAGGCCAAAACGAACGTTGCAGGCATAATCCTTCTGACGAATCTCGCCGTGGAGGTCGTTGGCAAAAACGAGCTTCTGAAATTGAATCAGATCTTTCAGGTTCATGAGCTTGATGGAATATTCTTTCATAATGCTGCATCCTTTCTGAATACAATTCATTCTATAATTTGGTTGCGTTTTTCATTGCCTTGATGTACTATAATTATAATCCAGTTGGGCTGAACGAGAAACAGAAATATGGACAGATATTATCATTATATAGACAAGTAATTATTATTTTGGCGATATAGTTATGTTTTGGAGGTGCAGCATGATTATTGACAAGCTGGAACTCAGGGAAACCGGAGAAGAAGTGCTGGCCCATACGGACAATCCGTTTCCGCACACTTCCTACTATGTGGAGCCGGAAAAATTTCCGGGGGGATTCATTCCCTGGCACTGGCACGCAGACGTTGAGGTCATGTATGTCGTTCAGGGCAAAATGGAATTGAGAACGAATATTCGGGAGTATACCCTTTCTGCCGGGGACGCCGTGTTTATTAACTCCAACATCCTGCACTTTCAGAAGCCATGCGCAGGCCTTAAAACAATTACGTTAAATCAGGTTTTTGATTCTGCCTTGATTTCCGGACGGCACCGGAGTATCTATGCGCAAAAATATGTGGAGCCGCTTCTGAGCTGTCGGGAAATTGACGTTATGCTTTTCCAGCAGTCCGACGTGCGGCAACGAAAAATCATTGATTTTATCAAGCTGGCGCAGGATGCAGCAGATGAACATGCCTACGGATATGAGCTGCTTGTTCGGAATTATCTCTCGTCCATGTGGCTGCTCCTGTGCCAGGAGGCGGACGAAAAGCTGACTGCGAAAAAGGTAACCAAATCCGGCGGAGAGGACAGGCTCAAGAAGATGATGCGCTATATTCAGGCGCACTATATGGAAAAGCTTCTGCTCAAGGATATCGCGAACGCCGCCAATATCAGCGAGCGGGAAGCGCTGCGCACATTTCGGAACAATCTGAACATCACGCCGTTTTCTTACCTCATGGAGTACCGCCTGCGGATGGCAACGGTACAGTTGACGGAAACCTCAGCCCCCGTGTCGCAAATTGCATATGATTGCGGATTCAGTTCCCCCAGCTACTTCGGAAAAGAATTTCGCGCGGCTATGGGCTGCACGGCATTGGAATACCGGAAAAAGCACGCTTCCCTGTGCATTCAAAAATGAGTTCGCGTAGAATGCACTGCCCCGGGAACCGTTTTCCGGTCTGCGTTCCCCTCTGTGAACACCCATTCCGTTTCCACGTCCGCATTTCGACATTTTATATCACCCGATGCAATCCCGCAGGACAATGGAAAAAGCCCAGCTTTGGCTGGGCTTTTCGGCAATCGGAAGTCCCTTAGCAAGGGAAATCGGATAATTTCCGTTTACAGGCGCCACTCCGCTTCACTGGCATCCGCTGCGGAATACAGAACTCCGTCCCGGCCGATGGACGGGATTCCGGCTTCCGCGTTGGCGCAAAGGAGCTTCCCGCTCCGGGGCAGAGTGCGCGCTGTTTCTTCCCAGAAAAGTTCCTTCCAACCCCATATCCTGTAATTTTCCTCGGATTCTTCTCCCACATCTTGGGATTCGACAGCATTTTTGAAAATCCCGTGCTATGATGTGGGCAAGCTGGCGGGGCGGAGACGGATTACAGCAGCCGTTGCGTCGTCTTCTCCGCTCCCACAGCCTCTCTCCAGAATTTCTGCCGCCAGCTCCCCAGGCGGCGCGTCCGGAGACAGATCAGACAGGTGCTGGATACCCTCTCCATCCACGCCGTCGCTGAGTAAAATCAGCACTTCTCCCCGACGAAGGGACAGCTTCTCCACCGTCATTCGGTTCTCCCCCACCGAGAGCCCCGGCGGCGGTGTCGCTGTCCCGATTTTTTGTACGCCGCTACGGTACAGCGTCCAGCTGGGCGCCGCACCCCACTTGTAGATGCAGGCAATGCCGGTATCCAGCCGCAGTTCCGCCAGATCCACCGTTACCGCACCGGCGGTGCCCCGGAGTACCAGCAGGCTGTTCAGCGACTCCAGTGCGTGCTCCGCCGGGAATCCGGCAACCAGCATCTGCCGCAGCAGCCCCGCCGCGGTATGCCCGTCCTGCGCGGCGCCCAGACCGGTGCCCATACCGTCGCACAGCAGCACATAGTAGCGGCACTCCGATCCGGAAAAAGCAATGCACTGATCGCCGTTGGCTCGCTCTTTTCCCTTGGAACGGGCGGCTACCTCTGCCTGAAACTCCGGCTGGGGACGCTGCACCCGTCGGGGCAGCTGGTCTGCCAGAGACCGCAGATATTCTCCCAGAAACCGGTATTGCTGTGCCAGTGCCGCCCGATATTCCCCCCGGCGCTGCCGGTCAGCTTTCAACCCCTTGAGCTGCTCCTGGGCGAACCGCAGTTCCGGAATGAGCCTGCCCTGCTTGCGGCAGTCCGCCTCCAGCGGGTGCAGAATGTGGTCCGTCGTTAATGTCTCCCGCTGGGTACATTTTCTTCGCGCGGAACACCCGGAACAGGCTCGCTCCACCGCCCGATCCAGCAGGGCCTGGGCATCCACGGCTGGCGGCTCTACCTCCATCAGGAGCTGCCGGGTGGCAAACAGCATTTCCGCGCCCACCTCCAGCCGAACCTGGGCAATCCCCGTCTCCCCACGGCGGTGGGGAATCTGGCTTCTGGGGGGCAGCAGCGCAGCCGCCGCGCCGCCCAGCACCAGCCCCGGCAAAATGGACGCATCCCAGATACCGCAGGCCGCCATTACCGCCAGCGCGGAAAACCCCGGGGCAGCGTAGTGCTGCCAGCGTTTGTCAAAGGGAATCAGCCGGATAAACCAGGCAAGGCAGGTCACCGCCGTCATGGGCACCGGCGTCACCTGTGCCAGATCCAGCCCCAATCCCGCCAACGCTGCCGCCGGGAAAGCGCACCCCACTGCCAGCAGTCCCGCCGCCAGATATCCCAGCCCTAACCCCCCCAGCCGTACCTGCGCCAAAGCCAGCGCGGCAACCCCGCCGATGAGCCAGTCCGTCACCGGATCCCGGCACCGCGCCGCCTGGGTAAACAGAATCGCTGTCAATCCCGTCAGGGCTATGCGCAGAGCGTACATCTGCACCGTCGTCCGATCCTTCAGCAGGAGCTGGAAACACAAACCCGTGATCGCCGTGAGGAACGCGGCGATGGCGGGAATCATCAGCGGCTGATCCCGGGATTCCTCCCGCTTCCCCACCAGCAGCGCCAGCAATCCCCCCGCCGCCGACCAGATGATTCCCTGTTCTCCGGCGCGTCCCCAGAAAGTGGGGTAGCCCGCAATGGCGCCCAGCGTCATCACCAGCGCCCGCCAGCCGGTTGCCGCGCAGATCATGCCCATGGCCATGGGCTGGGGTGCATTGCCCAGACTCACCGCGCTGAGCAGAAAGCCGCTGCCGCCGTAAAACAGCACCATCAGCACTCTCCGGATCCCCGGCTCCAGCAACAGCCGCTCCATTGTCCGCCGCCCTCGCCGCAAATAGGTTTCCACCATCATTGGTACACCACGCCTTTCTTCAAGATAGCGTCATCCTAACACGGCGGGAAAAATTATGCTGTCGGAATGGCAAGCCGCAGAAAGATTCTTGCATCCGGCTGTGGTTGGGTGTATAATAAAATTCATAATTTCCTTGATTTGAGGCGGAAAACGCTATGGGCAGAGAATTTGAGCTGAAATATCAGGCAACGCCGGAGATAATTCAAAAAATCCGCGAGAAATACCAGGACTTCACCCCCATTTCCATGGAAACCGTCTACTATGATACAGCGGATTTCGCGCTGCGCAAGCGCAAATGGACCCTGCGGCGTCGGCTGGAAAACGGGCGCGCCGTGTGCACGGTGAAAACTCCGCTGCCCGACGGCAGCCGGGGAGAATGGGAAGTGGAAAACGGGGACATTCTCGCCGCCCTGCCGGGTCTGTGCGCGCTGGGTGCGCCGGAAACACTGCCAGCGTTGACGGCCCAGGGCGTTGTCCCCTTCTGCGGCGCCCGGTTTACTCGCCTGGCAAAAGCCATCCAGCTGGCTTGCGGTACGGTGGAACTGGCGCTGGATCAGGGCGTACTGCTGGGCAGCGGGCAGGAGCTTCCCTTCGCGGAAGTGGAAGTAGAGCTGAAGGAAGGCAGCGACGATGCCGCCCGGGAATTTGCCGCCGCCCTGGCAGCGGAATTCTCCCTGGTGGAGCAGCCCAAGAGCAAGCTCGCCCGGGCCATGGCACTGACCAGTGCTTCTTAAATCCATGGGGATTGCCACGTCGCTGCGTTCCTCGCAATGACATAGAAAATGGAGAAATAGAGATATGTTTGCATCGCTGTTTGAAAAATACGACCGTCTGGTGCTGTTTGACACGGAAACCACCGGCCTTACTTATAGCCGGGACGAGATCATTGAGTTTGCCGCCGTGGTGGTGGAGCAGGTGGAGGGGGAGCCCCGGATTACCCGGGAATATGACGAGCTGGTTGCGCTCTCCCCCGGCGGGTTTGTGCCCCCAAAAATTGAGCAGCTCACCGGCATTTCCACCCAGGATCTGCGGGAGCGGGGGCTATCCAAAACCCGGGTGTGCCGGGATATTGGGGAAATTGTCGCCGGAAACACCCTGCTGCTTGCCTACAACGCCCATTTTGATCTGAGTTTTCTGTTCTATCTGCTTCTGCGCAGCGGCGATCCTGCTATCCTCAAGGGCAAGGACAAGCTGGATCTGCTCACCGTCTATCGGGACCGCCACAGCTACCCCCACCGGCTGTGCAGCGCCATTGAACAGTACGGCCTGTCCGGCAAGGTCGTCAACTCCCACCGGGCGGTGGACGATGTGATCGCCACCGTTGCCGTTATGGAGGAAATGGAAAAGGAAAAGGACGATCTTATGCGTTATGTTAATCTTTTTGGCTACAATCCCAAGTACGGCGTGGAGGGCAAGCCCATTGGTTCCGTGACCTATAAGCCCCAGCCCTATAACCCGGTGAAACCGCTGTACGAACTGTAAATGCAGCTAATTTGTAATCCTGTCTGGAGGTCATAATTATGGTAAACGAAAAAGCTTACGCCCTGGGAGCCAACCGCTCCTGCATCCGGGATTTGTTTGAATATGGCCGGCAGCGCGCCGCTATTGTTGGCGGGGAAAACGTGTACGACTATTCTCTGGGCAATCCCTCCATTCCCGCGCCTGCGCAGGTGAACGACGCTGTCCGCGCCATTCTGGCGGACACCGACTCCCTGCTGGTACATGGCTATACCTCTGCCGTGGGCGATTACGATGCCCGGAAAGCCATTTCCGACGATCTCAATGCCCGGTATGGTGCGTCTACCCGGCCGGAGGAATTTTTCCTGGGCTGCGGCGCGGCGCCGGAACTGGTGAGCGTATTCCGGGCGCTGGCAGTGCCCGGCGGAGAAATTCTGGCAGTTGCACCTTACTTCCCGGAGTACAAGCCCTTCGCCGAGGAAGCTGGGCTGATTTTCAAGGTAGTTCCCCCGGACGTGCCCGACTTCCAGATTGACCTGGATGCCCTGTCCAAGCTGCTGACCCCCCAGACACAGGCCATCATCCTGAACTCCCCCAACAACCCCTCCGGCGTGGTCTACACCCGGCAGACGCTGACCGCGCTGGCAGAAGTCCTGACACAAAAGGCGGCAGCGTTCGGTCATCCCATTTACCTGATTTCCGACGAGCCTTACCGGGAATTGGTTTACGGTGTCGAGGTGCCCTTCCTGCCCGCCATCTATCCGGACACGGTGATTTGCTATTCCTACTCCAAGTCCCTTTCCCTGCCCGGCGAACGCATTGGCTATGTATATGTGCCCGGCAGCTGCACGGACAGCGATCAGCTTTACGCCGCTGTAGCCGGCGCAGCCCGTGCCTGCGGCCATGTGTGCGCTCCCAGTCTGTGGCAGAAGGTCATCGCCCGGTGTGCCCACCTGCGCCCGGATCTGGAGAGCTACAACCGCAACCGTCTGGCGCTGTATCAGGGCCTGACCGCCATGGGCTATGAAATGGCCAAGCCGGACGGAGCCTTCTACCTGTTCGTCAAAGCCCCTGGCGGCGATGCGGGCCGCTTCTCGGAGCTGGCAAAGCAGAAGGATCTGCTGCTGGTGCCCGGCGACGGTTTTGGCTGCCCCGGCTATTTCCGGGTATGTTACTGTGTCAGCTACGACATGATTCAAAGAAGCCTTCCGGTATTTGAGAGCCTGATCCGGCAGTTCCAATAGTTTCCTTCTGATGTCATTGCGAACCAGTGTCCGATGTCACTGGCTCGCAATGACATTTTTTTCATATTTTTCCTCCTTTGTCGAAAATTGTAATAAAGTTTTGAAAATATGTACTTTTTGCAAATAAACGTCATATTTATTGACAAAAAGTTCTGTGTATGCTATTATCCCCATGGATCAGTCAGGCGGCTGATCCGCAGAAACACAAGGAGGAAACCCTATATGCGCACATCCCTTTTTCAGCGCGGACTGGGCATTGCCCTGGCGCTGACGCTGGTTCTGGCCGCTCCCATTACCGCCCGGGCGGAAGAAGATCAGCAGACCTTTACAGAGCTGACAGCGGAGCACGTCACGCTGGACCAGACCAGCTTTGAGTACACCGGCGAGGAAATCCAGCCCAACGTAACCGTTCGGGTGGAGGACACCCTGCTGACGCTGGATAAGCACTACTATCTGGACTTCACCGACAATGTGGAAGTCGGCGAGGGCAAGGTCACAGTCAGCGGCATTGCCACCAGCGGCTACACCGGCACCGTGGAAGTCCCCTTTACCATTGTGGAAAAGGCTACCGAGCCTGACCCCATCGCCCTGGAGGAAAGCCACGTTAAGCTGGAGAAAACCGAGTTCGTCTACGACGGCAAGGCCATCGAGCCCCAGGTCACTGTAACCGTGGGCGACAAGGTGCTCAACGCCGGTACAGACTACACTCTGAGCTTTGCGGACAACAACAAGCCCGGCACCGGCTATGTGACTGTCACCGCCATGGAGGACAGCGGCTACACCGGCTCCGTCCGGGTGAAGTTTACCATTCAGGAAGCGCCCCAGACCCCTGAGGCTCCTGAGTACACCATCACCAAGGGCGACAACGCCAAGTGGTATCTGAAGAGCAACAAGACCCTGAGCTTCACCGCCAGCGGCGACTACAGCGATTTCGTCGGCGTGTCCGTGGACGGTAAGCGTATCAGCGACAGCAATTACACTGTCAAGAAGGGCAGCACTGTGGTCACCCTGAAGAGCGCCTTCCTGAACACCCTGAAGGCGGGTGAGCACACCGTGACCATCCACTTCAACGACGGCAAGGCCGAAGGCACTTTCCAGGTGCTGGACGAGCAGGATCCCACCAACCCTTCCACCGGCGACAGCATTCGCCTCTGGGCAACGGCTCTGTTCGTATCCCTCACCGGTCTGGCAGGCGCTGCCTTTGCTTTCCGCAAGGGAATCTGGAAGTAATCTGTAATCCATAAACGAGAAACCGGCGGATGCCCCTCATGGGCATCCGCCATCTTTCATGCTTTTTTAAGCTGATACGAAAACTGCCGGCAGTCCAAAGACTGCCGGCAGAATTTTTTGGGGAATTAGCCGATGGTGGTGTACATGAAGTACTTGAAGCCCAGGGGGTTGGAGAAGAAGCCCTGAACGGAGTCATCGATCATGTAAATGTCGGTGTAGAAGTACAGGGGCACGATGCAGCCGGTGCTCATCAGCAGATCCTCAGCACGGTGCATCAGCTCATACCGGGTGGCATCGTCGGTGCAGGACTTGATCAGGTTGATGATCACATCGTAGGTCTCAGCCCAGGTGCCGTCCACGACATTGACATCGTAGCCCAGGTCGGTCAGATCCAGGCTGTAGGCAGCGACCTTGGCGTTGTCGCCCTTACCGAACTGCACGTCGTTGTTGCCGGAGCCGGTGACCCACATATCCAGGAAGGAGATGGGATCGTTGTAGTCAGCCAGCCAGCCGTTACGGGCGACGGAGTAGTCGCCGTTCTTACGGGTGTTCAGGAAGGTGTTCCACTCCTGGTTCTCCAGGTTCATGGTGATGCCCACGCCAGCCAGGGCGGAAGCCAGATACTCACCGATGGCCTTGTGACCCTCGGAGGTGTTGTACAGGTAGGTCAGAGTGGGGAAGTTGGTGAACATGCCGGTGGACTCGTCGTAGTTGTAGTACTTCTTCAGAGTCTCGATCGCGGCGGTGTAGTTGTCCTCGTAAGCCTCAGCGGAGACATCGTAGTAGCCCACGAAGCCGTCGTTGTGACCGGCGTTCTGATAGAACTCGGAGCCGTCAGCATCGGTCATACCCATGGCGACGAAGGAGGAAGCGGGAACCTGGCCAGCCTGGCCAATTTCCTCAACGATGTAGTTACGGTCGAACAGCAGGGCGATGGCGTTGCGGATCTCTTCCTTGGCGTGCTCAGCCTCAGCACCAGTCAGAGTGCAGTCAGCGGGCAGAATGGCCTCGTTGATGTTCCAGCAGACGTAGTAAGTACCGATCTGGCCAACGACCTTGAACTCATCGGGGTAGCTTTCCTTCAGAGCGGAGATTTCGTTGGTGGGCACATCGTCGATGAGCAGCCACTCGCCGTTCTTGAAGTTGGCCAGCATGTTGTTGGCATCGTCAGAGAGGTAGAACACGATCTTGTCCATGGTGACGGAGTCAGCATCATGGTAGTAGGGGTTCTTTTCCACGGTGATGGTGGAGTTGTGCACCCAGTCAGTCATGGTGTAAGCACCGTTGCTGATGTAGGTGGAAGGATCGGTAGCCCAAGCCTCATTGGCAACCACGTCCTCACGCACGGGGAAGTAGGTGGGGAAGGACAGCAGCTCGTTCCAGTAGGCAACCGCGTTGTTCAGGGTGACGGACAGGGTGGTGTCGTCCACAGCCTCAACAGCCAGTTCATCGGGATAGCCCTTGATGACCTCGAACATATAGCCGTAGTCAGCGCCCAGCTCGGTGGAAGCAGCGCGCTTCCAGGCAAAGGCGAAGTCAGCAGCGGTCAGATCCTGACCGTCGGACCACTTCAGGCCGTCCACTAGGGTGTAGGTGTAGGTCACAGTGCCATCCTCGTTCTCAACGCCCTCGACCAGTTCGGTAGCGCAGTCGGGCATGATGACCAGGTTGCCATTGGCATCCTGATCCCACTTTGCCAGGCCGGCAAACAGGTGGGAGCACATGGTGCCGCCGTCAACGGCGGAGTTCAGAGCGGGGTCAATGGTGTCAGGCTCGGAAGCCAGGCACACGGACAGGCTGCCGGGAGCAGCGGGGGCTGCGGGGGCTGCGGCTTCGCCGCTGGCAGCAGCGGGGGCGGTGGTGGCAGGAGTAGCGGGGGCAGAGGAGCCGCCGCAGGCAGCCAGGCTCAGAACCATAGCCAGTGCCAGCACCAGAGACAACAGTTTCTTCATTGCTTTTCATTTCCTTTCTTGTGATTGGTTTTATTTCAGACCCACCTGCCGCTTCTCCTGCGTAGGGTGGATTTGAATTCTCAAGTCGGGCGCCCGGCGACGGCACACATCCGTAAGCAAAACCCCATGCGGGAGAGTCCTAAGACTCTCCCGGTGTTTTTTTGTACAAAAAAACCGGTTTTAAGGAAATCACGCCATCGGAAAGGGCGCTGTGAAATTAGCCGATGTTCTCGAAATTGTGGCAGGCCACAAAGTGTCCGGAGCCGACCTCCTTGAATTCGGGCATGCTTTCCGCGCAGGCATCGGTGGCGTAGGGGCACCGGGTACGGAAGGGGCAGCCGGAGGGAGCGTTCAGGGGGCTGGGAATATCGCCGGAAAGCACGATACGCTTATTCTCCCGGGCCCGCTTGGGGTCGGGCAGGGGAACGGCGGACATCAGGCTCCGGGTGTAAGGATGCAGGGGATGATCGTAAATCTCCTTCGCATCCGCCAGCTCCACCATTTTACCAAGGTACATCACGGCGATTCTGTCGGAAATGTGCCGCACCACCAAAAGATCGTGGGCAATGAACAGATACGTCAGACCCATCTGCTCCTGCAGCTCGTCGAACATATTGATAACCTGGGCCTGAATGGATACGTCCAGGGCGGAAACCGGCTCGTCGCACACCACGAACTGGGGCTTCATCGCCAATGCCCGGGCAATGCCGATTCGCTGCCGCTGACCGCCGGAGAACTCATGGGCGTAGCGGTTGGCGTGCTCGGAGTTCAAACCTACCTGCGCCATCAGCTCCAGAATCCGCTCCTTGCGCTCCTTTTCATTTGTGTACATCTTGTGCACATCCAGCGGCTCACCGATGATGTCGGCGACGGTCATACGGGGATTCAGAGAGGAATAGGGATCCTGGAACACCATGGCGGATTTCTTCCGGTACTCCAGAATGTCCTTTTTGGTAACGATCTGCTTGCCGTCAAACCAGATTTCTCCGTCAGTAGGCTTATACAGGTGCAGCAGGGTACGTCCCACGGTGGTTTTGCCGCAGCCGGACTCGCCGACTAAGCCCAGGGTTTCGCCCCGGCGGATGGAAAAGGACACATCGTCCACAGCCTTCAGAGGCTTGGAGCTGAACAGCCCGGTGTTGATGTTGAAGTATTCCTTCAGATGCTTGACTTCTACCAGCATATCCTGACTCATGCCTCGTCACCGCCTTCCTGTTCCATAGCTTCTTTCACGTTGACCCAGCAGGCAGCCTGGTGCATGTCGTTGATCTGCATCCGCTCACAGCGCTGGCGCAGGCAAATCTTCATCGCCGCATCGCAGCGGGGGGCGAAGGGACAGCCCTCGGGCATATTCAGCAGGTCAATGGGGGTACCAGTAATGGGCTGAAGCTTCTGCCCGTCGCTATCCAGCGTGGGAATGGAGCGCATCAGGCCCTTGGTATACTCGTGCTTGGGGTTATAGAAGATCTCGTCAGCGGTGCCCTGCTCGCAGATAGAGCCGGCGTACATAACGATGACTTCGTCGCACATCTGCGCCACAACGCCCAAATCGTGGGTAATCATAATAATTGCCATGCCCAGTTCCTTCTGCAAGGACTGCATCAGCTCCAGAATCTGCGCCTGGATGGTCACATCCAGCGCGGTGGTAGGCTCGTCGGCAATCAGGATATCCGGCTCACAGGCCAGCGCCATGGCGATCATGACTCTCTGGCGCATACCGCCGGAGAACTCGAAGGGATACTGCTTCATCCGCTTTTCCGGCTCGTTCACGTTGACCAGCCGCAGCATTTCCACAGCCCGATCCCAGGCCTGCTGCTTGTTGCGGGGCGTATGGAGCATGATCGCCTCCATCAGCTGATGGCCGATGGTATAGGTGGGGTTCAGGGAAGTCATGGGATCCTGGAAGATAATAGAAATCTTGTTGCCCCGGATCTTTTTCATGCCGTCCTCGCCGATGCCCACCAGCTCCTGTCCATTGAATTTTACGGAGCCGGAGACGATCTTACCGGTCTTTTCCAGAATCTGCATGATGGAATAGGCGGTAACGGACTTGCCGGAGCCGGACTCGCCCACGATGCCCAGCACCTTGCCGGCGTCCAGATTAAAGGAGACGCCGTTGACCGCCTTGACTTCACCGGCAGGGGTGTAGAAGGAGGTATGCAGGTCGTTTACTTCAAGCAGTGCCATTGATTTCTACACTCCTTTCTCAAGATTTCAGCTTGGGGTCAAAGGCATCCCGCAGGCCGTCACCGAACAGGTTCAGGGACAGCACGATCAGCGAAATGGTGATGGCGGGGATGACCAGACGGTAAGGATAAGAACTGATGCCGTTCAGCGCCTCGGAAGCCAGGCTGCCCAGCGAGGGCATGGGGGCGTTGACGCCCAGACCCAGATAGGACAGGAAGCTCTCGGTGAAGATAGCGCTGGGGATCTGCAGAGCAGTGGAAATGATGATGACGCTGATGCAGTTGGGGATCAGGTGCTTGGTGATGATCCAGCTGGCCTTTGCACCGGTGGAACGGGCTGCCAGCACATACTCCTGCTCTTTCAGGCTGAGGATCTGGCCGCGGATCTGCCGGGCCATGCTGACCCAGTACAGCAGCGCGAACACGATGAACAGGGAGATCATATTGGTGCCCAGCCGGTTCAGCACCGGGTTATTCTCAATGACGGGGCCGATGGCTACCCGGAGCACCGTACCCAGCAGAATGATCATCAGAGTATCCGGCAGGGAGTAAATCACATCCACCAGACGCATGATCACCATATCCACCTTGCCGCCGCAGTAGCCGGCGATAGAGCCCATGGTAATGCCGATGACCAGCACAATCAGGCTGGCGAAGAAGCCGACAGCCAGGGAAACCCGGGTGCCGTACACCACGCGGATGAAGTAGTCCCGTCCGGCGGAGTCCGTACCAAAGACATGGGGGAACACCTTCTCGCCGGCCTCAATGCGCTTCAGCTCGGTCTTGCCGTACTCAAAAGGCGCCAGGTTGTTGAAGGAGGCGTCCACAGGCTTGCCGGGACGGACACCCAGCATGGTGTCATAGGAATAGGGCCAGAAGGAGGGAATGATCAGGGCAGCCAGCGTGATCAGAATAATCACAATCATACTGACGGTGGCAACCTTGTTGCGCAGCAGCCGCTTCATGCCGTCCTTGAAGAAGGTAGTGGAGGGGCGCATCTGCACCATGTATTCTTTTTCCGCGTCAGTAGCGGGCAGGAAGTCGTCCATATCCACATGGAGACTCAGGGGATTTTTCTTCATTTGCGGTTCTCCTTTACTCCAGGTTGATTCTGGGATCCACCAGCTTGTACATAATGTCGCTGACCAGATTCATGATGACGATAAGCATAGCCAGCACAATGGTCGTACCCATAATCAGCGGATAGTCACGGCCGGTGATGGAGCTGACGAACGCTCTGCCAATGCCCGGCACCGCAAACACCTGCTCAATCACCAGAGAACCGGTGACAATGTAGGCCAGCATGGGGCCGACGTAGGTAATGACGGGGATCAGGGAATTCTTCAGCGCGTGGCCAAAGATGATTTTCACGGGAGGCACGCCCTTTGCCCGGGCGGTCCGGATGTAGTCCTGACCCAGCACATCCAGCATGGAGCTGCGGGTCAGACGGGTGATATTGGCCATCGGGGACAGGGACAGGGCAATCACTGGCAGCACCAGGCCCTTGGCCGTCTCGCCGTTGGCGGGGAACCAGCCCAGCTTAACCGACAGGATGAGCACCATCAGCGAGCCCATGATAAACGAAGGCATGGAGATAAACGCGGTAGTCAGCACCATGATGACCTTGTCGATCAGCTTGTTGCGCTGCAGAGCCGCCACAGCGCCCAGCACCACACCGCTGACCAACGCAATGGCCGCGGCAAACAGGCCCAGCTTGGCGGAGGTGCGCATACCGTCTGCGATCACGTCAATGACCATACGTCCGCGCAGCTTAATGGAGGGGCCAAAATCAAAGCGGGTGACGATATCCTTCAGATAGGTTACATACTGCTCCATCACAGGCTTGTCCAGGCCGTACTTTGCCTCCAGAGCCTTCTGCGCCGCTTCGGAGACGGCTTTTTCTGCCAGGAAGGGGCCGCCGGGAACAGCACGCATGACGAAGAAGGTGACGGTAATCACAATCCAGATCGTCAGGATCGCCATGGCGATTCGTTTCAGAATGTACTTCAGGGTTTTGGAACTCATCCGGAATCCTACCTTTCACGGGTTACTGAAGGGCGCTTCCGGCTGCCCTCCTCCCTTTTTTACGCTAGTTCGCTAAATATCACTGATTATACACGAAATTATGCAGAATTTCAACCATAACTATCGCTAATTCTCAAAAATAGTTGGGGCTTTCTTTGTTGAAATTGCTATTTTGCAGTCTTTTTCCGCTGAAAACGGGAAAAAAGTATCCTGCATTTCCCCTGAGCAAAGACCTTCGTCTTTCCATAAAAAACATTTTTTCGTATCAGTACAGCCGTTCTTTCGGCCGATATTCATGTTTTCATCATAAATATTCATTTTGCAGGGATCCGCTTCGCAGCTTCCTTAGGCCCCTGCGCGCTTCCGGCAAGCCATGGGCTTGCCGGAAGCAGCAACACCCGGCGCGGCTGCGTCGGGTGTTGTTTCACATTACTGAAGAGTTTCTTTTTTCAACCGTCCGTAGAGCGCTGTCATGCGGCGGATTTTTTTCGCCAGCCTGGGGGAATCGAACCCCTCTGCTGCCCGCCACGTCCAGTTGGCGCTGGACAGCGTACCGGGGAAATTCATCCGTGCCTCTCCGCCCAGCCCCAGATAGTCCTGCATCTGGGCGATGAACATCCGGGAAACACTGCCCATGCCGCCCCGGATCATGCCCCAGACAAAGCCCTCCTGCCGGCTCAGTCCCAGATAGGCTTTGGCGTAGGCCTTATCCTCTTTGGATGCCTCGTCGAACCACTGCTGCAGGGTCACGTTGTCGTGGGTGCCGGTATAGCAAACGGATTCCACTGGGTACAGATGTGGCAGATAATCGCTTTCTTCCCGGGAGTCGAAGGCGAATTCCAGCACCTTCATACCGGGATAACCGGAATCCAGCTGAAGCTGCCGCACCTCCGGCGTTACAAAGCCCAGATCTTCCGCGATAAACGCCAGATTGGGCAGCGCCTGCCGGACAGCGCGGATAAATCCAATGCCAGGGCCGCTGACCCAGTGTCCATTCCGTGCGGTCTTGTCTCCGGCGGGAACGGCCCAGTAGCTTTCAAAGCCCCGGAAATGGTCGAAACGCACCACATCGTACATTTTCGCAGCTGCGCCCAGCCGCTTCAGCCACCAGCTGTAGCCCGTATCCGCCATGGCCTGCCAGTTGTAGATGGGATTGCCCCAAAGCTGCCCATCGGCGGTGAATCCATCCGGAGGACAGCCCGCCACCACTGTGGGATGCCGGTCATCATCCAGCTGGAACAGGCTGTAGTTTGCCCACACATCCGCTGAATCCAACGGCACATAAATGGGCACATCGCCGATGATGCGGATGCCCTTGCCGTTGGCATAGCTGCGAAGGGCCTTCCACTGTTTCTCAAATATGTATTGTACAAAGCACTGATAGCCAATGTCCTCGCGATAAGTCTCCCGGGCTTTGGTCAGCGCGGCCTCATCCCGCAGACGCAACGCCTCCGGCCATTCCAGCCAGGGTGCGCCGCCGTAAGCTTCTTTCAGCGCCATGAACAGAGCATATTCCTCCAGCCACTGGCCATTTTCCCGGAGGAATACTTCATAATCCTCGTCCGGGGTAAACCGGCCGTAGGCCAGACGCAGGAGCTTTCCCCGCTCCCGATACAGTGCGCCGAAGTCTACCCGGGTGGGATTGTGTCCCCAGTCAACGGATTTCGGTTCCTGCGCTTCCAGCAACCCTTCCGCAACCAGGGTGTCCAGATCGATAAGATAGGGATTGCCTGCGCAGGCTGAAAAGGATTGATAGGGAGAATCGCCGTAGCCCGTGGGATTCAGAGGCAGAATCTGCCAGTAGGACTGTCCGGCCTGATCCAAAAAATCCACGAAGGCATGGGCCTGCTTTCCCATGGAACCCACGCCGTAAGGCCCGGGCAGGGAAGTAATGTGCATCAAAATACCGCTTTCGCGCATAGGATTTTTCTCCTTGCAAAGGTTCCCCGCGCTTGTGGTTCCGCGCGGAATATTCAAAGGGAGGATTCCTCCGCCAGTTTCCGGACGCTCTCCCGGCGGTAAATCCGGAAGGGAATGGTTTCATGCTGGGCAGGGGTGCCGTTTTCAATGCTTCCCAGCAGGATTTCCACACTGCGCGTCGCCATACGGCTGACGGACTGGCTGACGGTGGTGAGCTGGGGAATCAGATACTCTCCGATGGGCAGCCCATCCATGCCGATAACGGACACATCCTCCGGCACCCGCTTGCCGGATTCCCGCAGCGCCCGGATGGCGCCGATTGCCATAACATCGGCGCTGGCAAACAGTGCGGTGAACTCCCGGCCAGCTGACAGCAGCGCCTTGGTCGCCCGGTAGCCGTCCTGATAGGAATAGCGCACCCCCTGGTAATCCCGCTCCGGGTCAAAGGGGATGTCATGGGCGGCAAAGGCCTGAACACAGCCCTCATAGCGCAGGCGGCTGGTGTCGGAACGCTCCCGGTCGCCGCCGATGACAGCGATTTTCCGATGCCCCAAAGCAATGAGCGTCTCAACGGCGCAGCGTCCCGCCTCACAGTCATTGGTGGAGACACTGGAAAGATTGTCAAAGGGGAGCGCCGAGGCATCGTTGGTGACCACCACGCAGGGAATGTCGATGGGATCAAAATCCCGGCGGAAATGCTGGTTGACGCCGCCCAGGAACAGGATCCCCAGCGGTTTTTTCTCCCGGCAAAGCTGCACTGCCCGAGCCACCTCGTTGGCATCCTCGTCCATATAGTCCACCACCAGCTGGTAGCTGGTTTCGGCAATCAGATGCTGAATGGATTCCACCATTTCCCCGAACAATTCATTGCCGATGCCCTTGACTACCACCAGAATGGTGTTGGAATGGGTCTGCTTGAGCTGCTTGGCGTTGACATTGATTTCAAAACCAACCTCCTGCGCCGCCTGCAAAATGGCAGTCCGCGCTTTTTCGCTGACGTTGGGATGGTTGTTCAGGGCACGGGAAACCGTACCGACGGCATAGCCGGTTTTCGCAGCAAGGTCTTTGATCGTCATAACGGCAGACCCCCTTATGTTATAAGTGTGAAGCGCAGAGCGCAAAATGTCTGTTGGCGGGGGTGGTGCTCCGCGCAGCAAGCCGAATCCTCCATGACTGCTGCCGGCAATCATGCTGCGCCTTCACAAACCCCCGCCTTTTGGTACAATATAGCAATGTGATCACAGGATGTCAAGATCACGATACCGGGCGGTACCGGGTGGTACCGCGATATTACACCGGTCTGTAGACAAA
Organism: Faecousia sp.; assembly: GCA_051867285.1. GTDB lineage: Bacteria > Bacillota > Clostridia > Oscillospirales > Oscillospiraceae > Faecousia. The sequence continues at coordinate 26,962 of JBJDYL010000019.1, forward strand.
CGCTCCGCGGCAGTTTGCCCTCCGATCAGCCCTTGACTGCACCGGCGGCAACGCCCTTGATGATGTGCTTCTGGCAGAACATATACACCACGATGATGGGGATGATGCTCAGCATGATGACTGCCATGGTGGCGCCCAGATCCACGGTGCCGTAGCTTCCCTTCAGATACTGGACATGGATGGGAATGGTCATGTACTTGGTGCGGTCCAGAACCAGGTAGGGCAGCAGGTAGTCGTTCCACACCCACATCAGTTCCAGAATACCAACGGAAATCATGGTGGGCTTCAGCATGGGCAGCACCACCAAGAAGAAGGTACGCAGCGGGCCGCAGCCGTCGATGGCAGCTGCTTCCTCAATTTCCAGGGGCAGTCCCTTGACAAAGCCCAGGAACATGAAGATGGCCAGACCTGCACCGAAGCCCAGGTACACGATGGGGATGGTGTAGGGGGTGTTCAGTTTCAGGTTATCGGCGGTAAAGGTCAGGGTGAACATGACCATCTGGAAGGGGACGATCATGCTGAACAGGCACAGGTAGTAGAACATTCTGGACCAGAAGCTGTTCACCCGGGCAATATACCAGGCGGACATGGAGCAGAACAGCAGGATCAGGAACACGGAAGCCACAGTAATAAACAAGCTGTAGCCGACGGACTTGAGGAAGGGGTAGTTGCCGAAGGTCATGCCCTTGACGTAGTTGGCAAAGCCAACAAAGCTCTCGGAGTTGGGCAGGGCGAAGGGATTCAGGTTGACGAACGCGTTCTCCTTGAAGGAGTTGATGAGCACCTCAAAAATGGGGATCACCCAAACCACGCTCAGCAGCAAAAACACCACGGTGAACACCTTGCTCAGGGGAGTATACTGCTCAATTTTTCTGTTTTTCATTACTGCTGCACCTCCTTGCTGCGGGTAGCGGCCTGCTGGGCGATGGCAAGCACCGCAACCAGAATGAAGAATACCACGGCCTTGGCCTGGGCGACGCCATGCCAGTTCTTATTGATATTGTAGGTGGAGTAGATGTTCAGTGCCAGCAGCTCGGTGACGTTGATCTTGGCGCCGTCCACCATGACGGAGGGCATACCGCCGGTCAGAGCCATGTTCTGGTCGAACATCTTGAAGGAGTTGGTCAGGGTCAGGAAGGTGCAGGTGGTGATGGCGGGCATCACATTGGGGATAACGACCTTGAACAGGGTCTGGCTGCCGCTGGCGCCGTCGATCTTGGCCGCTTCCAGCATATCCTCGGAAATGGACTGCAGTCCTGCGATGTAAATGATCATCATATAGCCAATCTGCTGCCAGGCCACCAGAATCACCAGGCCCCAGAAACCATAGGTGCCGTTGGCGGTGAGGTAGGTGCCGTAATGCTTCAGAATGCCGTCAAAGATCATGCTCCAGATGTAGCCCAGCACCACGCCGCCAATCAGGTTGGGCATGAAGAACACGGTACGGAACAGGTTTGCGCCCCGCATCTTCTGGGTCAGAGCGTAGGCAATCATGAATGCGATGACGTTAATCAGAATGATGGACACGATGGCAAAGGCGGCAGTATTCTTGAATGCGTTCAGGAAGCCTGCGTCGGTGAACACCTTCAGATAGTTGCCGAAGCCGACCCATTTGGCATCTCTCGGAGTGTTGAAATTGCAGAAGGACAGGTAAATGCCCTGGAGGAAGGGCCAGACGAAGCCGATGAGAAACGCCAGGAATGTGGGGAGAATGAATATCGGCGCGAACTTGCGGATGGGCCGCTGCACCAGATTCACACTTTGTTTGGATTTCGCCAAGATGATCTTCCTTTCTTTCCGTTTTGCCCGGATACTGCCGGACGCAGGCTTGTAATGCAGGGCAGGGGTCCAACCCCGCCACGGTTTCCGGCAGGAGCAGACCCCCGCCCTACATGCTTTTGCTATCAGTCTGTTTTGAGAAAAGGGCGGGCAGTGCCCGCCCTTTTCGGTATCCCAGGGAATTAGCCGTTGGCCATGTTGTACTCGTAAGCCCAGCCGTCAACGAAAGCGGTAACAACCTGCTCCCAGTTGGCATCGGTGGGATCAGCGGAGTAAGCGGTCAGAGCGGTAACCACGGTAGCTCTCCAAGCGTCCACGTTGGGGGTGTGGTTGAAAGCCCAGGTCACAGCATACTTGCCGTCAGCCAGCAGAGCGTTGCCGTCAACGATGAACTTGTTGCTGGAAGCGGGGCAGTTCTTGAAGGGAACAGCGCCCAGCTCGCTGACCATAGTGGCAGAAGCGTCAGCATCGGTGACCAGCCACTTCAGGAAGTCCAGAGTAGCCTTCTGATCCGCCTCGGAAACCTTGGCGTTCACAGCCCAGCAGTTCTCAGTGCCGGAGCACAGAGCGGCCTTCTCTTCGCCGTCAACACCGCAGTAAATGGGGATCATAGCCAGCTCTTCGTCGGTCATACCGGCCTCGATCAGGCCAGCGTACTCCCAGGTGCCGTTCTGATAGAACACGGCCTGGCCCTGGGTGAACTGAGCCTTGCTCTCGTCCAGAGTCGCGGTGGACAGGGTCTTGGCATCGGAAGCGGTATCGGTGACGTACAGATCCCAGATGTTGCGGAAGGCATCCATGTAGCTGCCCTTGATCTCAGCGGGCTGCTCGGTCACGCCGTCATCCCGGAACTCGTAGAACAGAGGCATATTGGCCAGGTGGCCGGAGAAACGCCAGGAAGAGGAGCCGTCCAGACCAGCGCCGGAGAAGGCGTCGAAGCCCAGAGTGGCAGCATTGGCGTGGATGTCGTCAGCGACGGCCTTCAGGGAAGCGAAGTCCTTGATCTCATCCAGGGAGTGACCAGCCTGCTCCAGCAGCTTGGTGTTGACGATGATACCGAAGGACTCGTAGCAGTAGCCCATGGCCTTCAGCTCGCCAGCCTCATTGTAGAGGTTGAAATCATTGGTGGTCAGCTCAGCAGCCAGGTCGGTGCCGTTCAGATCCAGAGCGTACTCATCCCAGTCCTTCAGGCCGGACATGTTGCCGATGTTGTAAACGGTGGGAGCCTCGGACTTGGCCATCTCAGCGGTCAGGGTGTCGGAGTAGGTGCCGGAAGCGGCGGTGACAACCTTGACGGGGACACCGGTCTTTTCGGTGTAGGTCTTGGCCAGACCCTGCAGAGCAGTGTCAAACTCGGGCTTGAAGTTCAGGTAGTAGACGCGGCCGTCCGCAGCGGAAGCGGAGTCGGCGGGGGCGGCAGGGGTCGCAGCCTTGGTCTCGGCGGGAGCAGAAGAACTGCCGCCGCAGGCAACCAGGCCGAGCACCATGACCAGAGCCAGCAGCATAGCGATCAGCTTTTTCATTGTTTTTCCTCCTATAGAATCGTCCGGATATTCCGGAAAGTGATTTGGAAACGATTCCAATGTTTCCATGCTTTGAGTTTAGCGCAGTTTTCAGAAGAAATCAATCCCTTTTTTTGTTATTTTCAAAAGTTCCGCAGTTTCAACAATCCGGGTATGTTCTTTTTAGGCAGTTTTCCGGAAGCTCTGGGAAAACTGCCTTTTTTCCGTCAAAAAACGGCATTGCACAGGCAATGCCGTCTTTCTTTTATCCCTTCGGAGGCTTCGTCAGCTGGCTGAGCTGCACGCTGTCCAAATACTCGCTGATCCGACGGTTCAGTTCCGTCCATACCGGCAGGGTTGGGCAGTCTTTCGCCCGATGGCAGTTCGGTATGCCGCATTCCAGGCAGGCAACCGGCGCCAGCGTCCCCTCCGTCAGCCGGAGAATCTGCCCCAGCGTGATTTCTTCAGGGGGGCTACACAGGCAATAGCCGCCGCCTTTCCCCTGAACTCCCATAACGATTCCGTTTTTCACCAGCACCGGCAGGATTTTTTCCAGATAGCCCACGGAAATTTCCTGCCGCGCCGCCACATCCTTCAAAGGCACATATCCCGGATGCTCCGCAAGGTCAATGAGCATCCGCAGAGAATACCGCCCTCTGGTGGATATCATCATATACGCGTCTCCTTCCGGGAGGCCTTATTCGCGGAACAGATCCGTGGACAGATAACGGTCGCCGGTATCCGGAAGCAGCGCAACAATGGTCTTTCCCGCATTTTCCGGGCGCTTTGCCAGCTCTACCGCCGCCCACAGCGCTGCACCGGCGGAAATCCCCGCCAGCACACCTTCCGTTTTTCCCAGCAGCCGTCCCATGGCAAAGGCGTCCTCATTGGCAACGGGGAGAACTTCGTCATAGACGGCAGTGTTCAGCACCTCGGGGACAAAACCCGCGCCGATGCCCTGAAGCTTATGGGGGCCTGCCTTGCCGCCGGAGAGCACCGGGGAACCGGCCGGCTCCACCGCCACCACTTTGACAGCAGGCTTCCGGGACTTCAGGTACTCGCCCACGCCGGTGACGGTGCCGCCGGTGCCCACGCCTGCCACAAAGATATCCACATCCCCGTCGGTATCCGCCCAGATCTCCGGGCCGGTGGTGGTGAAATGCGCCCTGGGATTGGCGGGGTTGACGAACTGTCCCGCCACAAAGCCGCCGGGAATTTCTCTTGCCAGCTCCTCGGCTTTCGCGATGGCGCCGGACATACCCTTGGCGCCCTCGGTGAGCACCAGCTCTGCGCCGTAGGCCTGCATCAGCTGGCGGCGCTCCACAGACATGCTGTCCGGCATGACAATAATCACCCGGTAGCCCCGTGCCGCCGCCACGCTGGCAAGACCGATGCCGGTATTGCCGGAGGTGGGTTCGATAATCACGGAGTCGGGCGTCAGAACACCGGAGGCTTCCGCGTCCTCAATCATGGCCTTTGCCACCCGATCCTTTACGGAACCGGCAGGGTTAAAGGATTCCAGTTTGGCAAGAACCTTCGCATACAGATTCAGCTTTTTTTCCAGCCGGGTCAGCTCCAGCAGCGGGGTATTTCCGATCAGCTGATCGGCAGAGGTATAAATACGGGACATGCTATGCGCTTCCTTTCCGTTTTTTTGCAGTATAGCACCGTCCAGGTGTCCTGTCAATTCAGCGCGGAGTTTGCCCGTGTGTTCATTTTTCATCCCATCTTGACTATGGCGGCGACTGTGCTATGATTGGCTTAACAAGGAGGTGTTCTCAATGGACACACTGGAAAAAATATTTGATACGGACAAGGGCACTATCCATTACTGGGTCACCCCGGGGAAGCCGGAACGCCCATGGCTGGTATTCCTGCCGGGGCTGTCGGCGGATCACCACCTGTTCGATCAGCAGGTTGCTTTCTTTGCCGGGGAATATCCCTGTCTTGCCTGGGATGCGCCTGCCCACGCCGCCTCCCGCCCCTTCCCCCTGACCTTCTCCATGGACGACATGGCCGCCTATCTGCACGGGATTCTGGCAGCGGAGGGAATTGAAAACCCGGTGCTCATCGGGCAGTCTCTGGGAGGCTACATTGCCCAGTGCTACCTGGCTTTGTATCCCGGGACGGTTTCGGGATTTGTGTCCATTGATTCCGCCCCCCTAAGCCGGAAATACTTCTCCGGCTGGGAGCTGTCCGCGCTGAAGCACACCAAAGGGATGTACCTGGCCATTCCCTGGAAGCTGCTGCTGAAGTGGGGCGTCTATGGAACTTCCCAGTCTGACTATGGTCGGAAGCTGATGGAAAAAACCTGGGCTGTCTACTCCCGGGAGGAATACATTGATCTAGCCGACCACGGCTTTCGGATTCTGGCCGAGGCAGCGGAAGCCCGCCCGGAATATCCCATTTCCTGCCCGGCGCTGCTGCTGTGCGGGGAAAAGGATGCCGCCGGTTCCGCGAAAAGCTACAACCGCCGCTGGACGAAAATTGACGGTCTGCCCCTGGTCTGGCTGAAGGGTGCGGGACACAACTCCAACACCGACGTTCCCGACGAGGTCAACCGGCTGATTGCGGAATTTTTGAAAGAACTATGAAAAATCCCGGGAGAATTCCGTTCTCCCGGGATTATTTCTGCAAATTCCGTTCCTTATGGAAAACGCCTTTTCCAGCAGGGCGTACTCCTCCCGGGTTCACACCTGCCGGCATTTCTTCTGATACGCCTCTGAGCGTTTCAGCATATCCCGGATTTTTCCGCAGGGGAACTGGGCGCACTGGTTGCATTTTTCCACATTATGCGCTTTTGTACACGCCACAAGGCCGTAGGTACATGCTTTGTGAGAGGAGCAGCCTGTGCAGCGCATTTCTTCGCTGGCGGCGACCGTATCCCGCCAGCCGATTTTGTACCAAAGCAGGGCAAGATTTTCCAATTCCGCTGTGCTCTGGGCGTGATATCTGGGGCATTCCAGGCAATTATCCCCGCATAGCGTAATTTTTTCTTCCATGAAAAATCTTCAGAACAGTCAATGCCCCGCCTTGCGGCGGGGCATTGGATTCGTCATTAACCAAAGACGCTCAGCAGGAAGCCGGCGGCGATGGCGGAGCCGATAACGCCGGCCACGTTGGGGCCCATGGCGTGCATCAGCAGGAAGTTGGAGGGGTTGGCCTTCTGGCCCTGAACGTTGGCAACACGGGCTGCCATGGGCACCGCGGACACGCCGGCGGAGCCGATCAGGGGGTTGACCTTCTTGCCGGTGAGCTTGCACATCACATTGCCGCCCAGCAGACCGCCGGCGGTGGAGATGCCGAAGGCCACAACACCCAGAACAACGATCTTCAGGGTGTTGGCAGTCAGGAAGGTGGAGCCGACCATGGTTGCGCCCACAGCGGTGGACAGCAGGATGGTGACGATGTTCATCAGGGCGTTCTGCACGGTGTCGGAAAGACGGTCGGTGCAGCCGGTCTCCTTGAACAGGTTGCCCAGCATCAGGCAGCCGATCAGGGGAGCGGTGTCAGGCAGCAGCAGAGCCACGAAGATGACGACCATGATGGGGAAGATGATCTTCTCGGTCTTGGACACCACACGGGTCTGAACCATCTTGATCTTCCGGTCCTCAGCGTTGGTCAGCGCATTCATAATGGGGGGCTGAATCAGAGGAATCAGGGCCATGTAGGAATAGGCTGCCACAGCGATGGCGCCCAGCAGATGGGGAGCCAGCTGAGAAGTCAGGAAGATGGCGGTGGGGCCGTCAGCGCCGCCGATGATGCCGATGGAGGCAGCCTCGGAGCCACTAAAGCCCAGGCAGATGCCGCCGAAGAAGGCAACGAACACGCCCATCTGGGCAGCAGCGCCCAGCAGCAGGCTCTTGGGGTTAGACAGCAGGGGGCCGAAGTCGGTCATAGCGCCAACGCCCATGAAAATCAGGCAGGGATACAGGGAGGTTTTTACGCCGATGTAGAAGATATCCAGCAGGCCGCCGTGGCGCATGATCTCGCCATAGCTGTGGTAGAACTCGCTGGTCTCGTCCATGAAGGCGGTCCACAGCTCCTGGTGGTACAGGCCGCCCAGAGGCAGGTTGGAAAGCAGACAGCCAAAGGCGATGCCCACCAGCAGCAGAGGCTCGAACTTCTTCACAATGCCCAGGTACAGCAGCACGCAGGCGATGATCAGCATCACCAGGTTCTGCCAGCCGCCGGTGGTGAAACCGGAGAAAATGGCATTGAAGCCGGAACCTTCCCACAGGTTTAACAGAATTTCACCAACATTGATCATGGCTATCCTCCTTAGTTGAGGACGACCAGAGTAGCGCCGGTGTCAACGGTGGAGCCCTTGGAAACCAGAACCTGAGCAACGGTGCCGGCCTTGGGGGCGAAGATCTCGTTCTCCATCTTCATGGCTTCCAGAACCAACAGCAGCTCGCCTTCCTTCACGGCCTGACCTGCGGTGACGTTGACCTTCAGGATGTTGCCGGGCATAGGAGCGGTGACAGCCTCGCCTGCCACGGGAGCAGCGGGAGCGGGGGCAGCAGCGGGAGCGGGAGCGGCAGCGGGGGCAGCAGCCACAGGGGCAGCAGCAGGAGCGGGAGCAGCGGGGGCAATGGCTTCATACTCGTCCAGCAGCATGGCCTTGCCGGCTTCGACCTCCACCTCATAGGTGCGGCCGTTCAGGGTCACTTTGTATTTCATGATTATTTGACCTCCTTGATGGAAATGAAGCGCAGCTCGTTCAGGGGCTTGCCCATCTTATCGGCAACGATGGCCATGAGCATGGCGGCAGTCTTAGGCTCCACATCGTAGAGCTTCAGCTTGCCGGCGGAGCCGGGAGCTGTGGCAGCGGGGGCAGCAGCAGGGGCAGCGACGGGGACAGCGGCGATGGTGGCCTTGGCAGCGGCGGCCAGCTCGGCGGCCTTCTTATCCTTGGCAATGAAGATATTGCCCATGATGATGATAACCACCATCAGCAGGATCAGACCGAAGAACACCACGGCGTAGCCCAGCACAGCGACGATGGCGGCATCCAGGATGCCGATACCGTCCAGGGGAGAAGCTAACATCATAATGTTACCTCCTTAGCATTCAACGATGGTGTAGGTAGCCGCGTTCTCTTCCTTGGCCTTGCGCTCCTCCAGGAACTTCTCAGCCAGGTTGGGGAAGGCGATGTAGCTCAGCACATCCTCGTCGGACTTGGCAAGATCGCCCAGCTTCTCGCGGGTCTTTTCAACCACGGGCTCCAGGGTGTCGGCATAGCGGCCCTCCAGAGGCTTCTCATCGCCCAGAATCAGCTTCTGAACCTCGGGGTTGATGGGAGCGGGGGTACGGCCGTACTCGCCGCGGCAGTAAGCCTTGATTTCCTTGGAAACCTTCTTGTAGCGCTCGCCCTGCAGAACGTTGGTAACGGCCTGCACGCCAACCATCTGAGAGGTGGGGGTAACCAGAGGAGGATAGCCCATGTCCTCACGGACCTTGGGAGTCTCCAGCAGAGCCTCGTCCAGACGATCCAGGGCGTTCATCTGCTTCAGCTGGCTCAGCAGGTTGGAGAGCATACCGCCGGGAATCTGGTAGGTCAGGCACTGGGTGTCGGTGGCCATGGACTTGGGCATCAGGGTGCCGTCGGCAACGAACTCGTCACGGACAGTCTTGAAGTAGTCGGCCATCTTCTTGGTCATCTTGTCGTCCAGGTCAACCTCGTAACCCAGCTGACGCAGGGCGTAGGCCAGGGTCTCGGTAGCGGGCTGAGAGGTGCCGCCGGAGAAGGGAGAAATGGCAGTGTCGATGATGTCCACGCCGGCTTCCACAGCCTTCAGGTAGGTCATGAAGGCCAGACCGGTGGTGGAGTGGGTGTGCAGGTCGATGGGCAGCTCGGGGGTGGCATCCTTAATGGCGGAAACCAGATCGTAAGCCTCCTGGGGGCCCATGATGCCGGCCATATCCTTAATGCAGATGGTGGAGGCGCCCATTTCCTTCAGTTCCTTGACCATTTCCACATACTTCTTGTGAGTATGGACAGGGGAGGTGGTGTAGGAGATGGTGCCGGAAGCGATGGCGCCGGCCTTGATGGTGGCCTCCATGGCGACCTTCAGGTTGTTCACGTCGTTCAGAGCGTCGAAAATACGGATGATGTCGATGCCGTTCTCCACAGCCTTCTGCACGAACAGCTTGACGAAATCATCGGGGTAGTGGGAGTAGCCCAGCACATTCTGACCGCGCAGCAGCATCTGCAGCTTGGTGTTGGGAACAGCGGCGCGGATCTTGCGCAGACGCTCCCAGGGATCTTCGTTCAGATAGCGCAGGCACACGTCGAAGGTGGCGCCGCCCCAGCACTCGATGGCGTAGTAGCCCACCTTGTCGATGGTCTCCAGCATGGGCTCGAACTTGTCATAGGGCAGGCGGGTGGCAATCAGAGACTGGTTCGCGTCACGCAGAACAGTCTCCACAAACTGAACTTTTTGAGCCATTATGTTGTTAC
>JBJDYL010000020.1:0-2442 GCA_051867285.1 Faecousia sp.
CCAAAATTCGCCAGAAAGTATACCACTTGTGGGTGTCCGGGAAGGGACTTCTCGCCACAAAGTATACCAGTCTTACATGGTTAGCCAGTAATCGACCGGTGGTGCTCCAAGCGGTAGCTGTTGCCGGTCATGTTAATAATCTCGCAGTGGTGGATCAGGCGGTCCAGGATCGCTGTGGTAATCGTTGCATCCCCCAGGAAGTCCACCCACTCGTCAAAGCCCTTATTGGATGTAATAATCAGCGACGTCTTCTCTGACATGGAGGACACAAACCCAAAGAAGAGATTCGCCTCCGTTGGGGTCAGGGGCATGAAGCCCACCTCATCAATAATCACCAGAGCAGCTTTGTGCAGATACTTCATCCTCCGCTTGCTGGCCTTGGAAATTTCCACGGTCTTCAGGATCGTCATAAGGTTGTCCAGTGTCTCAAAGGCTACGGTATAGCCCAGGTCCAGGCCTCTCACAGCCAGTGACAGGGCCAGATGGGTCTTTCCCACACCGGGAGGTCCCAGAAAGCAGATATTATATGCCTGCTCTACCCAGGTCATGTCACTCAGGCGGAGCATCTGCTCCTTGGATACGCTTTTCTGGAATCCAAAGTCAAAGGTCTGCAGCGTCTTTTCCGCGGGAAGCGCGGCCCGGCGTCTTCGCAGGGAGTTTTGTTTCTCTACCCGCATACGTTGCTGCTCCAGGAGGAACAGCTCCACGGCTTCCAGCGGCGTCAGGTCATTCTTTCCGGTAAACACCGCATCAAAGTCTACCTGAGCCATCCGCAGGTCGTTCAGCAGATTCTGCACCCGTTCCAAAGGTGTTATCATACTTGACCACCTACCTTTGCATAGACCTCCAAAGGCCGCTTCTGGGTAGTGATGTGGTACTTGGGATCATTGACAGGGATCTGTGCCGGATAGAGAAAGGGCAGTTCCTTCGCCTTTTCCTCTGCCCGGTGTTCCAGATAGTCTCTCACGGTATTGGCGCTGCAGAGGTTGCTGTCCATACAGAAGGAAATGGCATCCAGCATCTGCTCTGTACCGAATCTGTCCAGAAGAGACTGCAGCAGCCGGAACTGGTCTCTTGCATAGCGGGACTTCTCTTCCCGGATCCGCTGCAGGAACTCCACAGCACGACCGTCCAGCTGTTTATCCAGACTGTCCTGGAGCTGGTCAATGGCGGTGGTCCTGTCTCTCAGATGACTCTTGTTCTGGATGAGCACCCCCCTGCCGGTGCTGATTCGGTGTTCACAGAGAAAATCTCCAAATACGGTGAGGATCCGCAGATTCCCGTCTGCAATCTCCAGTTGCACCTCCGGATTGGTATTGTAGGTTCCCAGAGGAACGGAATAACGATTGCTGTCGTAGATAATGGTGTTGTCCTTCCGGACGGTTCTGAGAATATAAGAACCGGCATTCTGGTCGACCGTGACCAGAGGACGAAGCTGCTCCCGCTCTTCCTTAAATACTTCCGCCGGGATCTTCTTGGTGGTTCCATGAACCTTGGCGTTGCCGGTGCGTTCAAGCCATTCCAGACAACTCCGGTTCAGGATCTCGTCATCCACATAAAGACGGTTATTGAGGAAATTGCCTTTCATGAACTTGACGGTATTCTCAATCTTGCCCTTACTTTCCGGATCCGCACCCCGGCAGAGGTATATTTCCATCCTGCAGTCCTGACGGAACTTCTCAAATTCGTAGGTGTAGATGATATCGCCGCTGTTCTCGCTGACACAGACGATGCTGTCCTGGTCGAATACCATCTCTCGCGGCATACCTCCCCAGTAGCGGAAACAGTTATGGCAGGCCGTGACCAGATCCACCGCAGTAAAGGGCCTGCTCTGGCACTGGGCGTATTTGTATCTGGAATGGGAGAGCAGGAATGCGGCAACATATACCTTCGTCCAGCCTCCATCCACATTCTTGAGAGTGGTCTGACCGAAATCCACCTGCATCTGCTGTCCCATGGGCAGCTCAGCTACAGCCTCATAGCTTCGTGGATTCGGATGCCGGGGAAGGCGGTATTCCTCCCGGAGTTCTTTCACATACCGGGACACCGTTCTCTCAGCGTGAGCTTCTTCGTAATGCTCTTTCAGCCAGTCACAGACCTGGGCTGCTGTCAGAGAAGGATACTCCCGGAGCCAGGAAACAATCTGGTCCCGGTGAGGATCCAGGTTGCGGATGCGAACGATCTTCCGGGCGTTATGCTCATACTCGTCCACATCCATATCCCAATATCGTTTTACGGTCTTACGGTTGATACCCAAAGCCTTTGCTATGGCACGCTGGGAAAAGCCAGCCTCCCGCATTTGATGAACCTTGCTGTACACATTATACCCCTTCATTTCGTCACGGCCTTTCCTCTGGAATACAGCCATTGTACCAAAGGAAGTGCCTGAATTTAAGTGGTATACTTTGTGGCGAGGGTGGTCCCTTTTGTGGCGAAAGGTGG
>JBJDYL010000021.1:0-10794 GCA_051867285.1 Faecousia sp.
CTGGCGGTTCGCTCTCCCCGGGACTGGCACTGAATGCTGGCATCGCTGACCACCTTCCACTTGCGGCCGGTATCGTCCTCCACCGTATAGGTGTCGTAAGTGCCGCCTACATGAACAGCAGAGGTGCCAAAGTGTTCCGCTATGATTTTGGCTGCCGCGCTCCGGGTAATGCCCGTCATTTCGATCTCAATGCCAAAGTTCTGATCCCGCAAACACCATCACCACCTGACCTGAGAGCGGAAGGGGCTAACATAGCCACTTTTTCTTCGCATGCGCGTTTTTTCACGACCTATCTCCTCCGGGATGGGCAGGGACTTCACCCGCACCCTTTGGTTCCAAATCCCGCACATCCTCTGTGGATTCCCGCCCCATGCGAAACCGCCAGAGCGGACATTTCCTGCATTCGCATAAACGAACCTCCAACGCGCTCCCACAACAGCAATCCAGACATTTCAGCCGGATTGCTTTTCCCCGTGTGATTCGTTCCTCCAAGCTCAGTCCCCGACAGCAGAGGCAGGAATGTCCCGCACCTTTTTCTTGGGCTTCTGGCTCTCCACCTTCATGTCCACAAAGGCACGGACGTTGGCAGGGACGATTTTCTGATACATCGCCTCCGCCGCCTGGGCCAGCTCCTCCTCAACAGAAGCGCCCCGCTGCTCTGCGTACATCCGCAGCGCCAGCAGCTTTTCTTCCTCATAACTGACCATGATACATTTTTTCATAGTGATGACCTCCTAAAAATTGCGCCGAGGTGTTACCCCCGGCGCTGTTCGTGATTGTTACTCAGCGGTGGTACCCGCTGCTTCATAGGCGTCCAGCGCCTGCTCGATAAGCCCGACGATGAACTCCCGCTGACTGACCTTCTTTCCGGTGCGCTCCTTTTCCGCTGCCAGATAGTTCTTGATCCGCAGATCCAGATCCTCGGGAATCTGGAACGCCAGTGTCTTGGTTGCTGCCATAGTGGTTTTACCTCCTTCAAAATGTTCTTTGAGAATTTGGGTGACATACTCGCTGAGGGACTGCCCCAGCGATTCCCGCTCCTGCCGGACACGGTCATGCAGAGACACAGGAATCTGGGCGCACAAGTTTCTGGTTGCTTCCATGGGTTCGACTCCTTTCCTTTTGTCAAAGCAAGCATACCGCAAGGGATGGATAATAGCTATTCACAGAAAGCAACAAAGAAGTATCCGGGAACCGAAGCACAAGCAATGAATTATCCCATCACCATTTCCGCCCCGAAGCTCTGCTTCCAGTCCTGTTCCTTTTTCATGGCTCCCTGAGTATACGCATCCTCCAGATCGGTATCTTCCAGACTGAGGTTCTCCACACAGCAGTTGCGCAAGTCCGCACCGCAGAGGACGCAGTCCTTCATGGTTGCCCCGGTCAGGTTGCTGTGGGCAAGATGGGCTTGGGCCAGCGCGCAGTTTTCAAACACAGCATCCCGAAAATCACATTCCTCTGCCGCGAGGCCATCCATCCTGCAATGGACAAACCGAGCACCGCAAAAGTCCGCACCGCAGACACCGGCATTCCCAAAATCCACATCCTCCAGAACCGCGTCCCGGAAGCATGCGCCGTTGAACTGCATGTCCCCAAGGGACAGTCCCGCGATTCGGCAATGGGAAAAATCCGCCTGCTCTCCTCCCACCCCATAGCTCCACAGGGTGTGCTTGGCATGGAGGATCGCAAAGTCATCCGCTGTCAGGGTCTTCAGCTCCCCATTTGCCTGCAGATTCTGCTCTTGCAAGCTCAAGTAGCTCCTGGCACCCAGAAAGGGTGCGGTGTACCGGGCATAGCCATAGCCGCTGCTGTCCACCAGAACACCATCCTCAGAGGATTCCCCCATGACCAGAACACACTGCCGGGTTCCATTGCGGAAACCCATCTGCTCCGCGTTCTTGCGGAGGAAATCATATTCATACATCAGATGCTTTTTGAAAAAGGCGTACTCCTTGTCCGGCAGGGAGATGATCTTCCTGACTTCACAGGGTTCTTCCTCCATAGATAGCTGCTTTCCCTGAAAGGCTGCATTGATTCTCATGGACTTTCCTCCTCCGTTTCTTCGATGTAGTTGATGTAGGGAATCTTCAGCCAATGGGTCCAGCTGCGGGCGGCTACCCGGGTCTTCACTACACCATAGCGAGTGCCCATGGCCTCAATGGCGTAGCCGTTGCCGATGTAGACGCCGATATGACCCTGATGCCACACAGCCAGCCCCGGAATCTCCGGCATGGCGGAGATGGGACCCTTCACCGTTGCCGTCTGGTACATCTGGTTCGCGCCCAGGTCCGGCATGCCGTTGGTGGCGTAGTTCACCGAATCGGTTTCCGGGTTGTACCAGCAGTAGCCCTTGATAAACCCGGCGCAGTCAGCGGTGCGCTTGCCCAGATAGTGGCTGCGGATGTACTCCTCATAGATGCCCACATTGTCCGGGTACTGGGCAACCTTGGCAGCCAGCGCGTCCCTCGTCAGCACCTGCCCGAAGGTGCCCCACACATAGCCCCAGCCCGCAGCTTCCGCCGCTATCGCCCACTGCACCAAGTCCAGATTGTTCTTGGTGGTGGGATAGACAAAATTTGAGGTGTCCACATATTGGGAGCGCACATTGCCCACCAGCTTTGTAAAATCCTCCGCAACAATATTGGTTCCGAAGGCACTGTTGACCGCGGCAATGAGCTGGTCGTCCGTCTGCTCCGGCTGGAAACAGCTAACCAGCCGGGACACAAATCCCGGCTGGCTGGAATGGTCGTATAGGGCGAGGATGTACAGCACCTGTGCTTCCCGGACACGGCTTGCCATGTCCGCTTCCCGCAGGGCAGTCTGGATGGCGTTCATGTTGACCTCCACCTGCTGCAGCATCTCCCGGTCGCTGTCGGACATATTTTCCGCTATCTGCTCCTGCAGGGCGGCAACGTCCAGTTCCAGAGTACCGCTGAACACGGCAATGATCGCCGCCATGGGCATGAGCAGAGCGACGATAACAACCAGTATTGCCATCGCCGCCTTTTTCAGCGTCTTTTTGTCCGATACCAGCGCCACTGCGATCTTTTTTAACGCAGCACCGACTGTTACATGCAAAAATGCTTCCCCCTTTCACACGCATAACAGCGCAGGCATTCCATGTTGATAATTACAAAATGCTTCGTGTGCGAATTGCCTGCGGCGGCTCGCCGCATTAGCGTCCGCCTGCTTTCCCGAACAGGGCTTCCTTGTAGTCCGGCACCTGTACCTGCAAGTAATACCGTTCTCCACCACATCTGTAGAGACAGACACCCCGGTCAGGATTGCGGATCAGGTCATACTCCGCTTCATCCACCTGCAGGGCATCCATGTAATCCCTGGGGTTAATGGAGCCAGGATAGAACAGGAACTGGTGGGTAGGGATGGAGAACATGGGCTTAGTGAACTCCCGGATGGAGGGAATCAGGAAATCCTCAATGTTCTGGGACGCCAGCACCACACAGGAATCCTTCTTCCGAACACGCTTCATGGAGTTACGGATGTACTCAATGGCGGTCTGGTTGGTCAGGAACAGGTACAGTTCGTCAATGGACGCCACACTGTTGCCGATTCCAATGAGCCGGTTAGACATATAGGACAGAATGTTGAACAGAATGGCGTCTTTCAGCCGCTTGTTGGTATCCATCAGTCCCTTCACACCGAAGCACAGGAACTTGTCATCCACAATGTTGGTGTGACCGTTGAAGTAGCGGCTTTCCGTGCCGACGCACATGGAGTGGATGCCCAGACAGATTTCCCTAAGCATCTCCTGGGTATACAGGTGCTTTTCGCTGGGATCGTATTCCAGATACTCCTTCTGGCACAGCCAGTAGAACTCCGCCATGACAGGATACTGAATGGGAGTGAGCTGAGAAAAGTCCGTGCTGTCCGTAATACCCCGCTGGGCATACAGCTTTTCCAGCAGGATTTCCATGGTGTCCACCTGGGCATCTGTAAAGTCCTTGTAGCTGCGGAAGAAGTCCTTCAGGAAGGCGATGTGCTGGCTCAGCCGGGTGACCTTTCGGAAGGCTTCCGGGCTTTCCTCGTCAATATCATCCCCATCGGCAGACCAGGCCTTCGGCTCCAAGGGGTTAATGATGTACTGCCCGGTCATATAATCCACATAACAGCCGCCCAAATTTTCCGTCAAATCCTCATATTCCGCTTCCACATCCAGACAGATCACCGCCTTGCCGGACTCCCGGAAATTGGTCAGCAGCAGCTTCATCAGGTAGGACTTGCCCTGCCCGGAGTTGCCCAGAATCAGGGCGCTGCCGTTGGTCTTGTCATTACTGCGGCGGTCGAGGTCAACCAGAATATTGGTGCCGTACTTGTCCCGGCCCACATAGAAACCCTTGGGATCGGTCTTGCCGGAAAAGCTCAGGGGATACATATTGGCAACGGAACCGGCGGGCAGCACCCGCTCATACTGGTCGCCAAACTGGTTGCGCCCAAAGGGAAGCACCGACAGAAAGCCCTCCTGCTGCCGCAGGGTCAGCTTGTCCACCGTGATCTTGGCCCGGGTCAGTTCCATAGCGATCTGGGACTGAAGCTGCTCCAAAGTCTCCATGCTTTTCGCCTTCAGTTCCATGTACACGCTGCAATGGAGCAGAATCTCCCGGTTGTTGCGCATGGTGGCAAGCAGGGTCTGCACATCCTGCAAATTTCCCTCCGCTTCCATAGCCTGGGTGATATCGTGATCTCCCGCCATAAGACGGTTCTTCCGGGCGGCGTTGTTGACGATCTGCTTTTCCTCCACCGGGGTGACCCGGCGGTGGTACAGCCGCAGGGTGACACCAGTCCGGTCAGCCAACTGGGCAAGAATCGCCTGCTCCTCGGTGGTGGGCGGGTACTCCCGGATAACCCACACACAGCGGTAGGTATCGCCCACAATGTAGTAATTGGCAAAGAACTTGATGCTCCCCGGCAGGATACAGTCAAAGAAATCCTTTGTCCGGTATTCCTGACTTGTATCCTGTACTTTCTTCTTTTTCCGTCCAAACAGGCTCATTTCGCCCTCGCCCCTTTCACATATTGCGCCCCGTCCACATCCGGCATCCGGTCGCCGTCCATGGAAGCGCCAAAGTAGATGGCAAGAAACCGCTTGATATCCGGCTTCTTCATCCGCTGTACCTCAAAGCCTGCCCCTGCCAGCTGCTTGTGGGTTTCGTTCACCAGACTCAGCACCTGCTCCGGCTTCAGCCCGGAACAGCGGCGCAGGAACACAAACTGCCGGGCGGTGGACATCTCCGCCTGCAGCTCCGTCAGCATTTCCCCATCCTGATGCAGAAGCCGCCGGACACAGGCATTGCTCTCCTCCCGTTCCCGCTGGCGCAGGTATGCCTTGTTGGCATCGAAGCACTCGCAGGAGTCGGTGCAGATGATTTCCAGATCCGGCATCACCGTCAGGGCTGTTTGCAGGGTGTGAATCTTCACATCAATATTGGAGGCGGACAGCACTGAGATGTTTACGGGGGACACCCGGAACAGCAGCAGCTCTCCATACTCCGTAGCCAGACCATAACGGGTGAAGCCCCGGATACCCATAAGCTCCTGCACAGAGCGTCCCCGCCGCCGCTTTTTCTCCTTATAATTTCGCTTCTTGTCTTTCATGGTTCATCTCCATTCGTAGTATTTCTGGCTGGTCACAAAGTGCCGTGTGGCGTAGCCCAGGTAGTCCATAACGGTGGTGTCCTCCATGCGGATGGTCATGAAGGCAAAGCACAGCGCCCCCGCCAGGGGGAACAGCAGCCCGGAATGCACCAGCAGCACCACCGACAGCAGCGCGGCAATTGCCAGAATCACAAAGTCGCGCATACCCCAAAGCCAGAGATGGGGCTTGGCTTTCAGATTCTGGGGATAGATATAGGTTTTCATTTGGGTTCCTCACTTTCGCATGAGATTCTTCGCCAGATTCACCGCCGAGGAGGTGCTGTACACCACGCTGGACACATTCACCCGGACGCTGGAATCCAGTCCAAACTGCTGGGCAATCCGGGGTACCTCATTGGCAGTTAACATAATTCCAAGTCCCAGCAAGAGATTATCTTGCAGGGTGAGCATTCCCAGAAACAGCAAAGTGGTTTGCAGAAAGGCCGTCAGGCAGATGGCCATGATCTGCTTGCACCACTGGTTGAAGCCGTCGGTATAGCCCCTGGGCACGCTGAACATGTACAGCGACCCCACCGCGATCTGAATCAGCAGAATGCCGCCCCGCTTGATGTTGGCGAAGAACACCTTAATTGCGCAGTAGGAAAAGGACAGCAGGAAGAACAGCAACTTCAGCACCGGCTCCGTGGGCGTGCCCAGCGTAAACACACTTCTGAGGATGAACGCGGCGATTTCTCCAATGGTGGAACCCTGCGCGCTGGAAAAGATGCGGGTCAGGTCACCGGCGAAGCTGTTCTGTAGGGAAACGCAGAATTTGTACAGCTCCACCGGCGCCACCCCAATCAGCGCGCAGGCGAAGAAGCCCTTCAGCACATTCAGGGCCGCGCCCTTGATGCTGGTTCTTCCCGACTGGGCTTCTATGGCAACCTCAAACACTGCTCCAACTACGCCCACGGCGAAGAGCGCCCAGCCGAACAGGGTAAACAGCCGCACCACGGCGTTCACCCAGCTCAGGTTGAAGATTTCCGCGCCCATATTGTTCATGCTGGTGAAGAGGTCAGCCACCGCGTCAAAGACCGTGTTGTAAATCCACTCCACCAGCGCGTTCCAGATATCCACGGCGATGTCCGCGCCGATTCCCTCGAATACCACACTCAGGGCATCTCCCAGCCCTGAGAGGATATCCCCTAACCAGTCAAACAAAGGCCGTCACCGCCCATCAGCCGAGGATGCTCCAGATATAGCTGGGTGCGGTGAGGGCGAACAGCAGACAGGCAAAGAGAATCGCCGGGGCGGTGAACTCGAACTGTCCGTGCTTGCGGTAGTCCATATAGGCGGTGGCAATCTTCACAAACAGCAGCACCGCCAGAATCATGTCAATCACGGGAAATACCACATTGTTGACAATGGTCTGCACCTGTCCCTTGGCGGCGTTCCAGGTGCCCTCAATCGCGCCGGACACATTGCCCGCGGCAGTGGCGCTGGCGGGGATTGCCATAAAGGCCACAAACAGGGTCAGGACGCAGAGCATGGTGAACATTCTTACAATTCTTTTCTTACTCATGAAACCTCCATATTGTCTGTGCGCTCACAGAATACCAGATACCGCTGCTTCCCTCCGGAAGCGGGCGGGTGGCAGGTGAGCAGGGTTAACAATTCACGGTTGGATTGAATGTGGATGGTTTCCACATCGTTGGGGGAAATGACCTTAATGTCAGATACCTTGTAGTTCAGAGTTTCCCAGAGATTGGTAATGATGACCGTATCTCCCGGGATCAGCCGGTCAACGTACAGAAAATAGGCAGCACCGTTCCAGCCTCGGTGACCGGCCAGGACGCAATTGGTGTTATTGCCGCCAATGGGCAGGCTGGTCTGCCCCATGACCGCCGCGCCGTTTGCCATATTCTCCTTAGTCGCGCCCAGATAGATGGGCATGCGCAGTTCCAGCCGGGGGATGGACAGCACCCCGAACACCTCACTGTCCAGACCATAGTCGGAAAGCCGGAAGCTGGGCATTTCATAGGCGGCTGGGTCGGACAATCCTTCCTGCCCCTCCCGGAAGATGGTTTCGTTGTAGGCTTTCATATCCAGCCAGAGCTGGGTGTGCTCCGCTGGGGGAAGCGGCTCTGCGGATTCTGCTGCTCCCGGCTCCCCCACAATGACATAGGTGGTTTCCCCTTGGGATTCCTCGGGAGTTTCCTCCAATAGAAGCAGAAATTCTTCCGCATCCCGGTGCATGGTCTGATTCACCCACAACCCGTTCAGGAAGGGATACAGTGTGATACCGCCGCCGAACAGCAGAAGAAGGACAGCCAGAATGGCAAAAATAATTTTTCCCTTACTTCCTGACATAGCGCCCTCCTTTCTTCGGGTTCTTCTTCCGAAGGTACAGGAGTACATTCAGCAGCAACACAATGCTAACCATAGCCACCAATCCCAGACGGATGCCCAGCCAGTATTGATTCTCCCAATGGGAAGATGTAGCGACCTCATATTCCGATTCTGCATTCTTATCTTCTATTGTTGGTTCATAGGGAATCCTGCTTCCCTGCACCAGCAGGCGGTGGGTATTGATCCCTGTGGGCGTGCAGGTCACCAGCGTACACAAATCCTCACCGGGAACAATTCCCAAATACGTAGTGTCATGGGGCAGTACCGTGTGAATGGCATCCACCTGGTAAGCAAGAACTTCGTCCAGCACGCGCAGGCAAAACACATCCCCCTCCTGAAGCTGCTCCAGATCCGTAAACATCTTCTGAGATGCCATACCGCTATGACCCGTGATGATAGAATGGGTACTCTCACCTCCCACCGGCAGAGAGGAACCCAGCAGATGCCCGGTTCCCTTGTCCAGCGAATCGCTTCCGGTTCCGTGGTAGATGGGCAGGTCTACATGGATCTTGGGGATTTCAATGTATCCCATAATGCCGCTTCCGCCTACGTTCAGTTGGTTAACATAATCTTCCGATGCAGCTATGATGGATTCCTGCGTGTA
Source organism: Faecousia sp. (assembly GCA_051867285.1). Lineage (GTDB taxonomy): Bacteria > Bacillota > Clostridia > Oscillospirales > Oscillospiraceae > Faecousia. The sequence continues at coordinate 8,606 of JBJDYL010000021.1, forward strand.
GATTTCCTCCGCCGCGCCAGGGGTGATGGCAGCGTTATAGGCAGCCGCCTGTTCTCGGATACGCTCCAGCTCCGCGGTGTCCGTCTGCTCCAACACCTCCCGGTAGGCAGTCTGAATCTGGGACTGGTGGCGCTGGTTATAGTAATTGCTGACCACGGGATACAGCGTCAGCCCCAGCGCCAGCAGAAACAGGACAGCCGCAAGAATGATTTGAAGATACCTCTGCTTCATGTTTTCTCCCCTGACTGCGCCGCCCCGGAGTTCCCTCCGGGGCAGATGCCAGATTCTCACTTGGATTCCTTACGGGTGGCGAAAAAAATGCAAGCAGCGGAACCCGCCATGAGCAGGATGCCTGCCAGTCCGTAGATCCACACACCCCGGTCACCGGTGGCTGGCAGGTCAAAGCCGCTGGTGTTGACTACGCTGAGAGGGGCGAGGGCATTGGCGCTGCCGCTGTCGGTCAGCATATTCACCTGATTGCCGTCTACCGTGGCAGCGGCGGAATTGTTTTCACGGGTGATCACCACAGAGATAGCGTTTTTCAGCAGGGTGTAGCCGTCAGCGGTTTTGATCTCGGTGATGGTGTATTCATCGTCCTCCAGACCCTTGACGATAACTTTGCCCTTACCGTCCCCGATGACAGGAACAAATCGGGTGGCGTCCTTCTTATCCGTGACGTGGTCCGTGACATAATAGATACCGGCGGTTTCGTCCAGCTTGGCTTTCAGATAATAGCCGTCGGTCTTGTTCTGCATGACGAAGTGCACCTTGGAGAAATCCCCCTTGCCATCAGAGAACACCTTGGTCAGTTCTAAACCGTAGGTGTAGACCTTGGCGGCATCCTTCAGGGTATCGTAGGAATCCTGAGAGGTGCGCTTCCAGGTCAGCACCACCTCGTTGGGGTTGCCGTTGTCGCCGTAGACAACATCAGCGCTGCTGCTGACGGTGGCAGCGTAAGTAATCCGCAGGGTGCAGTCGGAGTAGCCGGAATTGACCATGGCGCTTTCAGCATACACAGCCTTGGAGGTGTTGATTTCCTTAAGACCCTCTGCCGTCATCTCAATGGTCATCTTGGATTCCCCGGTATCCGCAGTGCTGTAGGTGACGGTGAACTTGCCTTCGCCCTCCTGCCATGTTGCGATTCTCTGGGTGCAGGCGGCATCGGTGAAGAATTCCAGAATCACGTCATTTTTATTGTAGGTAATGCCTTTGCTCAGGGTATCCACAAAGGTATAGGCGGTCAGGTAGGTAGATGCGGAGGTGATGCTGGGCAGCGTGCTGACGATTTGGTAATCTACAATGTCGCCATCGGAAGCGGTTCCGGTGGCAGCGTAACCGTCAGTGATGCCGGAGGTGCCGTTATGCTTGCCGGTATCGTCCTTACTTTCCCGCAGAGTCTTGTCCAGGGTGGGATCGCCGGTCAGGTTCTTGGGGTATACGGTCACATCGTAGATCCAGCCATTACCGTCGCCGGAGGTCATGGGCAGGCTGATAAAGAAGGGATTGCAGGTACTTGTGACCATTTCGGGTACTTTGGTCTCTACTACCAGATATAAGCCCAAGTCGAGATTTTCTGCCTTGGTTTTACCGTAGGTGTCCGTCAGGGGCATGGCAGTGCCGCCGCCCGCGGTGACGTAGGCTTCCAGTGCGTTCTTCACGGTGGTTGCGTTTGCTTCCAGGGCGGATTTCAGGGAGGAAATCAGCACATCGGACTGGTAATAGTAATTGGAAGCGTCCAGTTTGTCGGAGCTGTCCGCTTTCTCATACCGATTGGCGCCGTTTGCCAGACCCAAGGCAGAGAGCAGATCTGCGCCCGCGGTCTTGTCGATGCCGTACAGGGTTTCCACGTAGTCAAAATCCGCACCGTCCGCTGTGGACTCCGTAAACTGGACCACATCCGCGACCCGGAGATAAGTAAATTCCACGTCTTTCAGGGCATAGCTGTTGAGGGTATCGTTCACGGTCTGATCGTAGACACCCGAGCTGACGTAGGAGCTGTCCCAGACACCGTCCTTCTCGGCGTTGGTCAGATCCACCTTGTAGATGGTCAGAGAGCCTTTGGCGGCGGTATCGATGGTGGCGTTCTCCGGCTCTGCGGCAGAGGCACCTACGGGGAAGCACAGGAGCAGTGCGAGGGAGAGAATCAGGGCGATTGCTTTGGTAAACTGTTTCATTAGAAGCATTTCCTT
>JBJDYL010000022.1:0-2401 GCA_051867285.1 Faecousia sp.
TATTCCAGAGGCACTTCACTTCTGCCCACTTCATGATACCGCTCTTTCCGCTCCCGGTTTTCATCCAGCTTGTCCCAGCACTTCACCACATTTTCAAAGTCTGCTTCCGTGCGGGCGGCTTCTTCCAGACGGGTCATGGCTTCGGCACGCAGTTCCCGTTTCAGCTTCTTTCTTGTTTCCAGTATTCCAATTTCGGATTCCAGATCATCCACGACCGTCACCTCCGAAAAAATTTTTTTGAAAATTTTTCTGCAAGTGGTTCCGTTTTACCCCCTGATTTTCTCCTATTAGTGAAGGGGTAATCCAGACACGCCCAGAAGGGCAGCTTGATGTGTCGGAAGGGAGCCATTGCATACGGGTTACTTCTTTAGAATGTATGTTCGCTTATGATTCTATCATAAGAAAGAACGAAGTGCAATAACAATGAAGGAGTGATAGTTTGAATTTTTTTGAAAGTGTAAAACAAGCTGTAACCACAAAGCAAGCTGCAGAAGCGTACGGGCTGGAAGTGGACAGGCATGGAATGGCTTTGTGCCCCTTCCACGGCGATCACCACCCCAGCCTGAAGCTGGACGAGCGGTACTACTGCTTTGGATGCCACGCCACCGGGGATGTCATCGACTTCACCGCGCGGCTGTTCGGCATCAGTCAGAAAAGCGCCGCGCTGAAACTGGCTCAGGATTTCGGTATCGATCCCAGCCCCCCAACACAATCGGATATCCCTGATTTCCATGCAGCGCTGCATCCCAATCCGGAGCAGCTCTGCATTCGTGTTCTCCGGGAGTATCTCCGGCTGCTGCGGATTTGGAAGGTTCGCTATCGGCCAGCTGTTCCCGGTGATCCGTTGGATGACCGCTTTGTGGAGAGCTGCCAGATGGAAGCAACCATCACGGACTTGATGGATGCGCTTATGGGCGTGGACGCGGCGCTTCGGAAGCAAGCTGTGGACGTTCTTCTGCAAGATGGGAGAATCCACGATCTGCAAGCCTATGTCGCAAGAAAGAAAAAGGAGGAAACGCAGTTTGACAGAGAATCCGAACCCTGTGCCTGAATGGGTGGACGGCAAGAAAATCAACGAGGTGCTGTTCTGCCGGGAATTCCTGAAGGAGCATCCCATGGTCAGCGTGGGCGGCGCTTTTTTCACGGTGGAAGGTCTGGTATCCGACGAGAATCTGCTGAAAAAGCAGATTTATGACAAGATCAAACATCATATTACCACAGGGCTATGGAAAAAGGTGTCGAATCTGGCAGAAGTGCTTAGGATGGAATGCTGCGTTGACACGCTGCCGTTGTATGAGGATCGTATCCACATGGCGAACGGTACGCTATTTCTGAATGGCAGCTTTTCTGCTGAGAAGGATTTCTGCCGCAACCGCCTGCCGGTTGCTTATCGCCCGGATGCACCGGAGCCGACCCAATGGCTCCATTTTCTCTCTCAGCTTCTATACCCGGAGGACATCCCTACCTTGCAGGAGTTCTTCGGTTACTGCCTGATTCCCAGTACCAAAGGACAGAAGATGCTCCTGCTCACCGGCAAGGGCGGCGAAGGAAAATCACGGGTCGGAATTGTCTTGCAGTCCATGCTGGGCAGCAATATGAAAACCGGCAGCATTTCCAAGGTAGAGAACAGCCCTTTCGCTAGAGCCGATCTGCAAAATATGCTGGTAATGGTGGACGATGATATGAAGATGGAGGCTCTTTCCCAGACCAACAACATCAAAGCCATCGTCACGGCAGAGCTTCCCATGGATTTGGAGAGAAAGGGACAGCAGAGCTATCAGGGCGATTTGCGGGTGCGGTTTCTTGCCTTTGGCAACGGCACCCTGCAAGCCCTCCATGACCGCAGCTTCGGTTTCTTCCGCAGGCAGATCATTCTGGAAGCTAGGGAGCGCAATCCCAATCGGAAAGATGATCCCTATTTGGCGGAGCGGCTCTGCGCAGAGAAAGAGGGCATTTTCCTCTGGGCACTGGCAGGATTGCAGCGGCTGATTCGCAATGGCTTCCAGTTCACTCTTAGTGACCGGGCAAGCGCCAACATGGACGCTGCTGTGGCTGACGGCAATAACATCGTGGAGTTTATGAAATCCCAGGGGTACTTTCAGTTGAAAGCAGACAGTGAGATTAGCTCAAAGGACTTCTACGATGTGTACCGGCAATGGTGCGAGGACAACGCTCTGAATCCGCTGGCACAGAAAACCCTGTGTAGTTACCTGAAGCAGAACGAGAGCCTTTACAATCTGGAATACACCAACAAAGTCCATATCGGCGGCGGGCGGTATGCCAGAGGGTTTCTGGGGATCGAAGTGCTGCAAAGGCTGGGATGGTAAAAAAGGAAAATGACTGAAAATACGTGTACCGTCCGTACCAGTGTACCAACCGGTACACCTGTACACTTGGTACA
>JBJDYL010000023.1:0-10428 GCA_051867285.1 Faecousia sp.
CCCGGGAAGATAGGTAATGCCAACACAAGACTCCACCAGAAATGGTGGAGTTTTTTCTTGCCTAAAAGATGCCACAGGCATCTTTTTAGCGGCAAGGACAATCCGTTGGCCTACCCAGGAAAAAAAGTAATACCGACACAAGACTCCACCAGAAATGGTGGAGTTTTTTCTTACCAAAAAAATGCCACAGGCATCTTTTTAGCGGCAAGGACAATACATTGACCTACCCAGGAAAACAGGTAATGCCAACACAAGAAGCCTCCTACGAAAGTAGGAGGTTTCTTCTGCCTGTGACAGTCCGATGAACTGTCACGACGGTAAGACAGATGATAGGACTCGATTGCGTTTCCCACTTCTCGTGCAATTAAAGAAGCAGCCAGTTTTTCAACTGGCTGCGGTCACTGTCCACTGGGCAGTTGCATTTAGATGGGGTCGAGTCCGTCGTGATAGCAAAACAGCAGGTACCCGGTTCGGGTATCTGCTGTTTTGGTGCCGGTGGCCGGGCTCGAACCGGCACGGTATCGCTACCGGTGGATTTTGAGTCCACTACGTCTACCAATTCCATCACACCGGCAAGTGTGCTCAATTAGTATAGTACAATTCTGCCAAAAATGCAAGCATTATTTTGTCGGGCGGCTGCTTACCGCCCGACAGTTTAAGATGTTGTTCAAAAAGGATTGCTTGCCTGGGATTACTTCTCCAAAATGACCGCGCAGTCCTCTGCAGCCAGTGCGTTTTTGATATAGGCAGACGCTTCTGCAGGTGTGAGCTTGATCTGCTCACCGGTTTTCATGTTCTTTACAGAGCAAACACCCTCGGCAATTTCGTCTTCGCCAAGAAGCACAGCGAAGGGAACCTCCAGCTTGTTGGCATAGGCCATCTTCTGCTTGAACTTCTTTTGCTCTCCATAAAGCTGCACCCGAATGCCGCCGGCGCGGAGGGTTTCTGCCAGCGCAATGGCTGCGGCGGGATCATCGGTCATGGGCAGTACCAGAGCATCAGCGGGCGCGCTGGGAAGGGCAGGATTCAGCAGACCCTGCTCGTCCAGAACATAGAAGAGCCTGGTCAGGCCGATGGAAATGCCCACGCCGGGCAGAGGCTTGTCAATGTAATAGCCCGCCAGATTGTCATAGCGGCCGCCAGAACAGACAGAGCCGATTTCCGGATGATCCAGCAGAGTGGTTTCGTACACGGTGCCGGTGTAATAGTCCAGTCCCCGGGCAATGGTCAGGTCAACGGCGCAGTTGGCTTCCGGCACGCCAAAGGCTGCCAGATTGGCGGTAACCGCCTTCAGTTCGGCAAGACCCTGATCAAAGATTTCGTTCTTCCCGGCGTAGCTGTCCAGCGCAGAGAGTACTTCGGCGTTGGTGCCGGTGATGGCGATGAATTTGAGAATTTCGTCCGCCTGGGCCTCCGTCAGGCCGCAATCCTCCAGAAGGATGACCTTGACCTTCTCTGCACCGATTTTATCCAGCTTGTCCACGGTGCGCATGATGTCGCCGCTCTTTTCAGACAGTCCCAGCATGGCATAGAAACCGTTGAGGATTTTCCGGTTGTTCACCCGGATCTGGAACCGGCTCAGGCCGAAACCACGGAACACTTTGTAGATGATGGCGGGGATTTCCGCCTCGTTGAGGATATCCAGCTTGCCGTCGCCGATGATGTCAATGTCCGCCTGATAGAATTCCCGGAAGCGGCCACGCTGGGCGCGCTCGCCCCGGTAGACCTTGCTGATCTGGAAGCGGCGGAAGGGGAAGGCCAGCTCGTTATAGTGCAGGGCAACATACTTTGCCAGGGGGACCGTCAGATCGAAGCGCAGGGCAAGATCGCTGTCACCCTTGGTGAAGCGGTAAATCTGCTTTTCCGTCTCGCCGCCGCCCTTGGCCAGCAGAATCTGAGCATCCTCGATCACCGGGGTGTCCAGGGGGGCAAAACCGTAGGAAGCGTAGGTGGTACGCAGAATTTCCATCATCTTTTCAAAGCGGATCTGCTTGCCGGGCAGCAGCTCCATAAAGCCGGACAGCGTCCGGGGCTTAATAATCTCCATGGGTTATCCTCTCCAATATGTGTTTAGATATGATAGATACAAGATATAAGATACAAGATAGAAAGATAAGCCGAAACATGACTATCTCCTATCTTGTATCTTAAGAATCAGTAACGGTTCTTGCTGCGCAGCATTTCCCGCCAATCCAGATCGCCCCGCTGCAGACCCATAATCAGCATTTCTGCGCTGGCCAGGTTGGTGGCGATGGGGACGTTGTTCTTGTCGCAGTGACGAATGGTTTCAATCATCTGACTGTCGTCCCAGGGCTCGGTGGTGTTGGGATCGGTGAACAGCAGCACCAGATCAATTTCGTTATAGGCAATCCGGGCGTTGATCTGCTGATGACCGCCCTGCTTATGGGACAGCAGCAGGGTAATGGGCAGGCCGGTGTTGTCAGCAATCAATCTGCCGGTGGTAGCGGTTGCGAAGAGGTTGTGCTTCATCAGGACGCTCTTGTAGGCGGTACAGAACTGAACCATCAGTTCCTTTTTTTTGTCATGCGCCAGAAATGCAATGTTCACAGCAGTCACTCCTTCTGTTATATATCAAAGCGGTTTATCTTAGCGTTATTGGCTCATGAAGCCCCTGGATCCGTCGGGAGATCCGGCGGCAGGCTTTGGCGGCAGGGCAGCGGGACGCATACTTCAGCAGGGCTTTCCCAAAGGAGGCCGCCAAGGTCACGCAGGGGTCCTCCGGAATCACGCCTGCCAGCGGCAGTCCGGCGGTATCCATCACGTCGTCAATGGTGACGCGGACGGTACTCAGCATTTCCCGGTCCACCCGATTCACAATCAGACGCACATCCCGTTTTCCCATCAGCTCCAGCAGGTCTCCCACCCGGGCTGCATCCCGAACAGAGGCAGGGCCGTAGCCGGTGACCAGCAGAAACCGGTCAGCAGCGGCGGACACCAGACGAAAACCCGTGTCCACGCCGGCAGGGGCGTCCAAAAGAATCACATCGAACTCCCGCCGCGCCTGACGGAGCATGGTGCAGAAGGCATCGGCATCGATTTTCTCCACGGGGCAGTTCATGGGCGCGGTGAGAAATGCCAAGGAAGGGTACAGGGGATGGCGGGTCGCCTGACTCAGGGGATAGTGACCGCCGGTCACATCCAGAAAGGACAGGGCGCCGCTGTCGGTCAGTCCCAGAGAGATGTCCAGATTCCGCAGACCCACATCGCAATCCACGCACAGAACCTGCTTCCCTGCTTCCGCCAGGGCGGTGGCGATCCCGGCACAGACGGAGGTTTTTCCTGTGCCGCCCTTACCGGACAGAACTGCCAACACTTCGCCCAAGCGAGATTCCCCCATTCCATAGTTTGTCCTCATTATACAGGAATTTCGCACAAAATGCAAGAGGAATTTCCGCAATTTTGAATTGAATTTCATCAGATTCAACAAAAAAGAGAATCGCCCGAAAATTTCTGTCCGGGACGTTCCACGGATAGGATCCTATTTTCGCCGCTGCATCTGGGTGAATCTCCGCTGGAAACGCCTGCCTGGCAATGCAAAAAAAGGGTTGCACGCTGTTGGAAACTGATATATAATAGATGCGTAAAAAACGGGCATCAGCCCGATAATTGGAGGAATGATTCCCATGTTCAATGCAATGATCGAAACTCTGAAGGCGAATCCCCGCAAAATCGTGTTCACCGAGGGCCATGACGCCCGTATTCTGGAAGCCACTTCCCGTCTGGTTGAGGGCGGTTTTCTGACCCCCATCCTCATCGGCAACGTGGACGAGGTCAAGGCCAACGCCGCCAAGGGCGGCTTCAACATCGAGGGCGTGGAGATCATCGATCCCCTGACCTACGCCGGTATGGACGAGATGGTCGACAAGATGGTGGAGCTGCGCAAGGGCAAGATGTCCGCTGAGGATTGCCGCAAGGCCCTCAGTAAGGGCAACTACTTCGGCACCATGCTGGTGAAGATGGGCTACGCTGACTCCCTGCTGGGCGGCGCTACCTACTCCACTGCCGACACCGTCCGTCCCGCTCTGCAGCTGGTCAAGACCAAGAAGGGCGCCCATCTGGTGTCCTCCTGCTTCATCATGGTTCGCGGCGACGAGAAGCTGGCCATGGGCGACTGCGCCATCAACCTGAGCTACGAGGATTCCGTGGATAAGGAAGGCAACGTGACCCTGACTGCTGCCCAGAAGCTGGCTGAGGTTGCCATTGAGACTGCCAACACCGCCAAGGTTTTCGGCATTGACCCCAAGGTTGCCATGCTGAGCTTCTCCACCAACGGCTCCGGCAAGGGCGGCACGGTCAAGCTGTCCCACGACGCCACCGCCGTTGCCAAGGAAATGGCTCCCGACCTGCTCATCGACGGCGAGATGCAGTTCGACGCCGCTGTGGCTCCCGAGGTTGGTCAGCTGAAGTTCCCCGGCTCCCCCGTGGCAGGCTACGCCAACACCTTCATCTTCCCCACCATCGAGGCCGGCAACATCGGCTACAAGATCGCCCAGCGTCTGGGCGGCTTCGAGGCCTACGGCCCCATCCTGCAGGGTCTGGCGGCTCCCATCAACGACCTGTCCCGCGGCTGCAACGCCGACGAGGTCTACAAGATGGCGATTATCACCGCCGCTATGGTGTAAGGGGCGGGTCGCCGCAGACAATGCGTGCGCAAGGCGGCCTGTGGTCGTTACGCCATTGGGTATAGCTCGGTATCGTTACATTTCCATGGATTTACAGAAAATTGGCCGCCCCAATGGGGCGGTCAATTTTATCGGTTCGTCTTTCGATGCAGAAGCTTCTTTATGGCAAGACGCAGAAAATAATGCCTGCGCTGAGCGACAATGACACGCCTATATGCTCTGCAGCCTTCGCATAATGTGTAATCCCAACTCAAGACATATGCGTCCTCAGGGTAATTGGTTTCGTTCAGTTCATTCCAGCATGACACGCAAAATTCCGCCATAGGCTCACCTCATTGGTATTATAGGTCAATTTAACCCTATTTTCAATAGGGAAATTTGCCATAATATCCTCAGGTGATGATTATGAGCCGGATTCGGGAGCTTCGCAAGGAAAGAGGCTATACGCAGGTAAAAATCCAGATGATGACCGGGATTGACCAGAGTGATTACTCCAAAATCGAGAGCGGGAAGCGGTATTTTACCTTTGAGCAGTGCCGCAAGCTTGCCATCGCATTGGATACCAGCATGGATTATCTTGCCGGGCTGACGGATGAGAAAAAGCCCTATCCCCGCCGCGATTCCAAATAACAGAGTAAAAAACGCCGCAGCGCAAGCTGCGGCGTTTTCAGGTATCTTAGTAGTTCTTGGCGTTGATCTCAAAGTAGCTCTGGGGGTGGTTGCAGGTGGGGCAGATCTCGGGAGCCTTGGTGCCGACCACAATGTGTCCGCAGTTGCGGCACTCCCAAACCTTGACCTCGCTCTTTTCAAAGACCTGAGCCGTCTCCACGTTCTGCAGCAGGGCGCGGTAGCGCTCCTCGTGGTGCTTCTCGATAGCGGCAACCAGACGGAACTTTGCTGCCAGCTCGTGGAAACCTTCTGCATCGGCGGTCTTGGCAAAGCCGTCGTACATGTCCGTCCACTCGTAATTCTCGCCCTCTGCCGCCGCCAGCAGGTTCTCAGCGGTGGTGCCAATGCCGTCGTGCAGCTCCTTATACCACATCTTGGCGTGCTCTTTTTCATTGTCGGCAGTCTTCAGGAACAGAGCTGCAATCTGCTCGAAGCCGTCCTTCTTTGCCTTGGAAGCGAAATAGGTGTACTTGTTTCTAGCCTCGGATTCGCCGGCGAAAGCGGCAGCCAGATTCTTCTCAGTTTGGGTACCAGCATACTTGTTTGCCATGAAATTATCCTCCTGTAACTTGGGGTCATGCCCCAAAGTATCAAGTCCATCTTATCACTTCCCTGTCCAAATTGCAAGACGGATTCTATAAAAATGCCGCCCCAGCAGGGGCGGCATTTGGTAGAGTTACCGGCTTCCCTTGTCGTAAGGGATACCTTCGGCCTTGGGGGCGCGGGATTTCTTGGAGGTGAAGGCCAGCACCACCATGGATGCCAGGAAGGGCATCATGTTGTAGATTTCCTTGGGCCAGTTCAGGGCGTTCAGGAACGCAATGGAATCGAAGATGTTTGCCATCGCCCGGAACACGGCAAAGAACAGCGCTGCCGCCGCAATGCCTGCAGGTTTCCACTGACCGAAGATCATCACAGCCAGAGCAAGGAAGCCCATACCGGCGACGCCGATTTCAAAGTTCCAGTCGCCAACAGCCGGGACAATGTACGCCATGCCGCCGATGCCGCCCAGCATACCGGAAATCAGCACACCGCACCAGCGCATTTTGTAGACGTTGATGCCAACAGAGTCCGCCGCCTGAGGATGCTCGCCGCAGGCCATGAGCCGCATTCCGAACCGGGTGCGGTACAGTACAAACCAGGCAGCTACCAGCGCGATGATCGCGATGACAATGAACCAGTTCAGGGTCAGCGGGCCGATCTGGAAGGAGAAATTCAGGTTGTTGAGCACTTTATTGGTGGTGGAATTGTAGGAGATTTTGGGGGAGTCGGTGCCGTTAATCCGCTTGGCGATGACCACGGCAAGGGCGGTTGCCAGCAGGTTCAGCGCCGTGCCGCCAATGGTCTGATCCGCTTTCAGATTCACAGCGGAGAAGGCAAGCAATGAGGAATACAGCATACCGGCCAGTGCGGAAATCAGGATCGTCAGGATCACACCCAGCGCCGCCGGAACGCCGGCAGCGTTGAACAGATTGATGGCCACAACGCCCATCAGGCCGCCAATGACCATAATTCCCTCCAGGGCGATGTTAATAATGCCGGAGCGCTCGGAGAACATTCCGCCCAGCGCCACCAGCGCCAGAACGCTGGCATACAGAAGCGTATATTTCAGCAGCAGCCACATTAGGCGTCACTCTCCTTTCCCTTTCCTGCAGCCTTCGGTTCCAGGGCAAAGAGCTTCCGGATACCGGACTTAAACAGCAGGCTGAAGGCACACAGGTAAATTACCACGCCGGAGATGATGCTGGAAACCTCGCTGGGGAAGATACTGGCGTCCATAAATCCGCCGCCCACGGTGATATGGGAGATGAAAATTGCGGAGAAAATACAACCGATGGGATTGGAGGAAGCCAGCAGGGCAACGGAGATTCCGTTGAAACCTGTAGCGGGCAGGGAAGTGGATACCAGCGGCTCCCACTCCTTGCTGCCGGACAGGTAGAACAGTCCGGCACCCAGACCTGCCAGCGCACCGGCGATGGTCATGGACAGAATGATATTCTTCCGGTCGTTGATGCCGGCGTATTTGGCGGCGTTTTTATTGAAGCCGCAGGCCTTCAGCTCATAGCCGAACACGGTCTTGTTCAGCACCACCCAGATCAGCACTGCTACGGCAATGGCAATGAAAATACCGATGGTGGGCAGGAACATTTTGCCGAAGTAGCCCTTTTCCCCAATGGGAATGTTGAAAGTGGGCAGCAGGGAATCGGGGGACACCTGTTTGATGGTGTAGGTTTTGGTGGTGTTGGTATTGTACATGGCGCCGCTGCCGCCCTGATAGATCAGGGTGTTCACGCCGTACAGGCCAATCCAGTTGAACATAATGGCGGTGATCACTTCGTTGACGTTCAGGTACGCCTTGAAGAAGCCGGGAATTGCGCCCCAGATTGCGCCGCCAATGGCGGAAGCCAGCAGGCACGCCCACCAGGGCAGTCTCAGCACAATGGCGCTGTACAGGGCGAAATAGGCGCCCAGCGTATACTGACCGGCTGCGCCGATGTTGAACAGACCGGTCTTAAAGGCAAACGCTACGCTGAGGCCCGTCATAATCAGGGGGGCGGCCTGCAAAATCTCGGTGCGCACGCCCATGCCCATGGCGTTGGCGGTTTTGTAGAAGCCGCCGCTTAAAATCGCCTTGAAGCCGCTGCTCCAGGTTTTTCCCAGCATTTCGCCGAAGGTGACAGTGTTTCCATCCTGCGCCAGGGTAATCCAGCCCAGAATCAGCAGGGCCAGGAAGCCGATAACCAGACCCACCAGAATGCAGGTCAGGGATGCCAGCAGGGAGCTGACACCGTCAGCGGTGTTACCCAGGCGGGGGGCTTTGTTCTTTTCTGCCATGGTGTTAGCCCTCCTTATCCATTCGTTTCGCGCCGGCCATGTACAGACCCAAAGTCTGCACATCCGTGGTTCTGGGATCAAATTCGCCCACGATTTCGCCCTCATACATGACCAGAATCCGGTCGGACAGGTTCATCACCTCATCCAGCTCCAGAGATATCAGCAGCACTGCCTTGCCTGCGTCCCGCTGGGCAATGATCTGCTTGTGGATATACTCAATGGCGCCCACGTCCAGACCGCGGGTGGGCTGCACGGCAATGAGCAGCTGGGGATCCTTGTCGATTTCCCGGGCGACGATGGCCTTCTGCTGGTTGCCGCCGGACATGCTCCGGGCAATGGTAACAGAGCCTTGACCGGAACGTACGTCGTACTGTTCGATCAGCCGGTCGGAATACTCCCGGATCACCCGCTTTTTCAGGAAGCCGCAGCGCTGGAAGCCCTTTTCCCAGTAGCGCTGGAGCACCATGTTGTATTCCAGCGGGTAGTCCAGCACCAGACCGTGCTTGTGCCGGTCCTCGGGAATATGACTCATGCCCATCTTGCTGCGCTGGCGGATGGGAGTGTGGGTGATATCTTTGCCGCACAGGGTCACGGTGCCGGCAGAAGGCTTGTCCAGTCCGGTAACGGCGTGGACAAATTCTGTCTGACCGTTGCCTTCGATGCCCGCGAGACACACGATTTCACCGGCGCGAACCTGCAGCGATGCATGCTTGACGGCGTCCTTTTTGGAGACTTTGGAGGGAACCGTCAGGTTATCCACCTGCAAAATTACATCTCCGGGATGGCTTTCGCCCTTGGTGGACACCAGCTGGACATCCCGCCCGACCATCAGCCGGGACATCTCCTCTACGGAGGTGTTGGCCACTTCCACGGTACCCATGTACTTGCCCTTGCGCAGCACGGAGCACCGGTCAGCCACAGCTTTGATTTCCGCCAGCTTGTGGGTGATGAACAGGATGGATTTTCCCTCTGCCTTGAAGCCCTGCATAATGACCATCAGCTCGTCAATTTCCTGGGGGGTCAGCACGGCGGTGGGCTCGTCGAAAATCAGAATTTCGTTGTCCCGGTACAGCATTTTCAGGATTTCCACCCGCTGCTGCATACCAACACTGATGTCCTCCACCCGGGCGTCCGGGTCGACCTTCAGGCCGTATCGCTGGGACAGCTCCATGACCTTTTTCCGGGCGGCGGCACGGTTGACAACTACGCCATTCATAGGCTCCGCGCCCAGAATGATGTTGTCCAGCACCGTGAAGCATTCCACCAGCTTGAAATGCTGGTGTACCATACCGATGTGCAGAGCGGTGGCATCGTTGGGGTTGTTGATTTTAACCTCCTGGCCGTCTTTCTTGATGATGCCTTTTTCCGGCTGGTACAGGCCAAACAGGACGCTCATCAGGGTGGACTTGCCCGCGCCGTTCTCTCCCAGCAGGGCGTGGATTTCTCCCCGCTTCAGCTGGAGGGTCACATCATCGTTGGCCTTAATTCCGGGGAATTCCTTGGTGATGTTCAGCATTTCGATGACATAATCTGCCATGGACTCACTCCCTTACTATTCCATTTTAGCATTTCCCGGCAGTATTAGACGCAACTGCCGAACTATGGCTTTATTATAATGGAACTTCCGGAAAAATACAACGGAAAAATTTACAATTTGACGGCAGTGCCGTCAGACAATGCGCGCCCAGCGGTTTGCTTTTGTTACGCCATTGGGTACCGCTCAGTATCGGTGGCCAGTGGCCGCTGACAATGCGCGCCCAAGCGGTCTGGAATTGCCGCACCACCATACACCGCCCGAATGATCTTGGATGCGGTGGAGAATGTCAGCATAAACGGAAAAATCCCCCGGACGAATCCGGGGGATTTGGGAAAGCAATTATCCGATGTAGTTGACGGAGGTCTTGTCAGACACAGTGGGCTTGACGCTGTCGTCGGAGTTGTTGTCCACGACCACGGAGCCGTCAGCCAGCTTGGCCTTCAGCGCCTCGTACTCGTCCACGGTGAAGGTGCCGAGTCTCCAGGAGTCGGCATCGGTGGGCAGGCCAACGTACTCGCCCTCAGCCAGGGAGAAGTTGGAAACCTTGCCGCCGTAGGTAGCCCAGTCGCCGGTGTTCAGAGCTTCCAGAACGGTTTCGGTGACGTTCTGCAGCTGCTTCATAGCGGAAGTGATGATGCACTCGTCAATGTAGGACTGGTCAACGTCAACACCGATGACCTTGCCGCCGTGCAGCTTGGCAGCTTCCACAGCGGAGGTGTAGATGCCGCCGCCGCAGGCAAAGAC
>JBJDYL010000024.1:0-2327 GCA_051867285.1 Faecousia sp.
CCGGCGATGTGCTCCGCCATGGCGCAGGCGCAGTCGTTGGCAGAGGACACGGCGATGGATTTGAGCATATCGGATACGCTCATGGTCTCTCCAGCTTTCAGATAGATCTGGCTGCCGCCCTTGGCGGCGGCGGCTTCTGAAGCGGTCACCATGTCCTGCAAGCTGATTTTTTCGGAGTCCACCGCTTCCATAATCAGCAGCATGGTCATCACCTTGGTGACACTGGCGGGCGCCAGCGGTTCATGGGAATTGGACTCGTAAAGCACTGTTCCGGTGGTCACATCCATGAGCACTGCGCTTTTTCCCGCCGCCGCCAGCGTTGCCGCGTCCGCGCGCAGCGGAAGCAGCCCGATCATCAGCGCTGCCGCCAGTATCCATCGTATCCGCTTCATAATGATCCCTCCTCGTTCTTCTGCTTATACCTACGTCCGGCGGAGGGAAAATATGCCCGGCATAGGGGGAATTCTATCCGGAACATAAGCAGAAAAATATCCCGAAATCCCATTGACATTGCACAAAATAGGTGGTAATATTTTGTGAAAAATAACAATGCAGATGGCATTGATTCCAGGGCGTATCTGAAACCTGACAATATGACCAACCGCGAGGGATTTTTCACTGTGCAAGCCGTTTTGCCCCGGGAATACTGGGTGTACTGCAAGAAAAAACGGGGCCGCACAGGAGAAAAAGAGCCGCTGTTTGGGCGTTTTGGCAGTTTTCGGATGCGCCCGAAATATGAGGTGATTTTTATGGCGAAAAGCGCTACGCGGGATTTGACCACGGGTTCCCCGATGAAGTTGATCCTTTCCTTTATGCTGCCGCTGCTGTTTGGGCTGCTGTTCCAGCAGTTTTA
Organism: Faecousia sp.; assembly: GCA_051867285.1. Taxonomy (GTDB): domain Bacteria; phylum Bacillota; class Clostridia; order Oscillospirales; family Oscillospiraceae; genus Faecousia. The sequence goes on from JBJDYL010000024.1 coordinate 854, forward strand.
CAGCATGGTAGACACGGTCGTAGTCGGTAAATTTCTGGGCGTGGAGGCGCTGGCAGGCGTGGGTTCCACCAGCTCTGTGAATTTTCTGGTGCTGGGTATGTGCAACGGCGTATGCGCCGGATTTGCCATTCCTGTGGCGCAGAAATTTGGTCAGAAGGATTTTGAGGGTCTGCGGCGTGTTGTCGGCAATATGATCTGGCTGGGTTCCATCATTGCTCTGACCATTACGCTGGTTACCACCACGCTGTGCCGTCAGATTTTGCAGTGGATGGACACCCCGGTGGAGACATTCTCTTATGCCTATACTTACATTTGGCTGATTTTCCTTGGCATCCCTGCCACGATGCTGTACAATCTCCTGTCCGGCATTATCCGCTCCCTGGGAGATTCCAGAACGCCGCTGGTGTTCCTGATCCTGTCCAGCCTGATGAATGTAGCGCTGGATGTCCTGTTCATCGTGGCTTTCCACATGGGTGTCGCCGGTGCGGGCTGGGCAACCCTGCTGAGCCAGCTGATTTCCGGTGTGCTGTGCCTGGTATATATGGTGAAGCGGTTCCCGCTGCTGCGTCTGAGCCGGGATGATGTGCGCCTTCGTTGGATCTATGCCCGGCATCTGCTGAGCATGGGCCTGCCCATGGGTCTGCAGTATTCCATCACCGCCATCGGCAGCATTCTGCTGCAAACCGCCGTTAACGGCCTGGGGGCCAACGCCATGGCGGCGGTGACCGCAGGCGGCAAGGTGAATATGCTCTGCGCCTGCCCTTACGATGCCATCGGCACCACCGCCGCGACCTTTGCCGGGCAGAATCTGGGCGCGGGGAAGCCGGAGCGGATTCACCAGGGTGTACGGGACTGCACTGTACTGGGTGTGATCTATGCGGCAGTGATTTTTGCTGCCATGTATTTCGGAGGCAGTGCCCTGAGCCTGCTGTTCCTGGATACCACGGACACCGCAGCGGTGGAGACCATTGGCACCTTGAGCCGCCAGTTCCTGCTGGCAAACCTGGCTTTCTATGTGCCGCTGCTGTTTGTCAATCTGCTGCGCTTTACCATTCAGGGCTTGGGCTACTCCGAACTGGCTGTTGTGGCGGGTGTGTTTGAAATGGTGGCCCGGGGCGTATTTGGTCTGTGTCTGGTGCCTTGGCTTGGCTTCTCCGCCGTATGCTTTGCCAGCCCGGCTGCGTGGGTCATGGCGGACATTTTCCTGTTCCCGGCCTACTATGCCTGCTTGAAAAAGCGAGGCTATCACCCCCGCTCCCCCATGATTTGCCGTCCTGCACGGTCAAAAGCATAAGGTTTTTGGCGAATACTTCCAAACTTTTGACTTTTTTGCTTTTCCAGTGGAAAAATTGAAAAAGTTATGATATAATTGCGCAGCAATAAGAAAAAATATATACGTTGGAGGAACGCAGAACATGAGAGGTATCCCGTCCCTGATCACAGACATCCGGAAAAACGTTTTTACCGAGGTAGC
>JBJDYL010000025.1:0-2254 GCA_051867285.1 Faecousia sp.
GTGTTGGCAATCAGGGTATTTACCAGCTTCAGCACGTCCTTTTCCGAGTGGATGTAGACGAACGGATTGTATTTCATGGACTTGGAAAAGTTGATGGTGTTCAGAATTTTTATGCGGTAGCCCGCCTGCTGAAACATCTTTCCTGTTTCCAGAACAAGGGTGCCTTTCGGGTCAGTGACCACAAATGAGGTCGGGTAGTCCGTGGTCGGAAAGCATTGCATCAGGTTGGGCTTCACGAAAAATCTCGTTTTGCCCGAACCGCTGCCGCCGATCACCAGCACGTTTTTGTTCCGGGCGGTCTTGGGGTCTTTGGGACGCCCGGTCATGGTAAGCCGTTCTGTTTGGGTCAGCAGGATATTGTTTTCAAACTTTGGGTCGATGTAGGGGGCAATATCCTTGGCCGTTCCCCAACGGGCGCTGCCGTACTCCACGCCCTTGCGGTACTTCTTGGCGTTCTTTCCCTTGCAGTACACCACTAGCCGCACGATCAAAGCACCGGCGACGCCGACGCAGAAATCAAACAGGTGCAGGCTGGGGAGGGGATTTGCAAAGGCAGCCGTAAAACCGTCCGCAAGATGCAGGAGCTTTCCCGACAGGTCAGCACCGGCAGCCAGCCGGTACGCCTGCCCGCATTTTCCGAACAGGTACACAAAAAACAGATACGGGAGGTTGAGGATCACCAGCTTTTTCACATCAGGCTTCACCGTTCCAGCCCCCTTTCTCTGATTTTCTCCTTGGCCTTCTGCTTGGTCTGCTCCGCCGTTTTTTGCTTCATGGCAGACAACACCTTGCGGATGGAGGGCCGCTGCTCCTTGGAGAGCGTCTTTGCCGTAAACTCCCGGAACGCCTGTTCCAGATTGTCCGCATCCTTGGATTTGAAGATCACAACGTAGTGGGGCGGCTGGGTGGTCTTATCCTTTCGCAAGGCAAAATCCACGCCGTATTTCTTGGCACAGGGCTTGAACGCGCCAATGTTGGCCTCGGTGATCTCAATGTTGGAGAGGGCCGCCCCATGCTTTTTGAGCTGCTTTAGGCTCTGCTGGCCGTGGTGCAGCGTGGTCTTGCCTTTGGCCCGGTGCTGCAAATACTTTTTCAGCGCCGCTTGCAGCACTTGGGCCGTGAGCTTGCCCGTTTTCATGGACAGGGCAATGGTTTTCTGATCGACTTCTTCCTGCAATAAGCATCCCTCCTTGTCAGAAAGTCAATAATGGCGTCTAAGGTGGAACCACCAGACGCCGCAGGTAACAACGGTTCAAAGCGCCTCCTTTTCCTCACAGGCTTTCATCCGGCGAACAGGAATAGTCCGGCAGGCCGGATTTTGGTTTGCCCCAATCCGGCTGCGCCATATCATGCGCCACAAGGGACGTGTAGTAGTTGCTGATGGTGCTGGGGGCATTGAACAGCATAGCCCGTAAATACTGCTTGATGTTACGGACTTTCGTGGTGTTCTCCCGCAGGCAGTCAAAGACAAAGCGGATATGTTCACTGTTCAGCTTCATAAACTTGGACTTCACCAGCTCGGCGGGGTAATCATCCCCGGCGATACGGATGCTCTTACGGGAAGTACAGACGGTTTCCAGCATCAGATCAACGATCTCGTCAAGCTGCTCCCGGTCAATGGAACTGTCCTGAATGAGATAGTCATACTCGATATTCTCCAAAAGGATTTCCCGATAAATCTGTACTGCCGCATCCTTTCCTGTTCCTTTCCGTTCCGGCGGTGCAGCCGCCGCCTCGTTCTCCACAGGGGCAGGGGTCAGGGATGGGAAAGGAATGGAATCGGTACTTTGTCCATCTGTATTTAATTTTTCTTTTCTTGGTAAGTTAGTTCTTTGTATCTCTTTATTTAATTGCGTTGGATTTCCCGACGCCGGACTATCCGATGTCGGGTTATCCGATGTTGGATTTTCCAACACCGGGTTTTCCAATACCGGCTTATCCAACATCGGCTGCTCGTAAATGGTATAGACCATATCGGCCATTTTGCCCTTTGCGTCGCGGCCCTGTTCCCGTCTGATATATCCGGCCCGTTCCAGCTCCCACACCGCTGTCCTGATGGCGTCAATGCTTTCCCGGTTGATAAGGGACAGGCCCTTTAGGGTGTAGTCCCAATCCTCCGGCAAGGACAGCATTTGTGACAGCAGGCCCTTGGCTTTCAGGGACAGGGCTTTGTTCCGCAGGTGGTGGTTGGACATCACCGTATAGCCTTTGTTCTTCTCCACACGGAATACTGCCATATCGTCGTCAGCTCCTT
>JBJDYL010000026.1:0-10002 GCA_051867285.1 Faecousia sp.
TTTCAATGCTGGAAAAATGCACCGGGGTGCTCTTTTTCCCCAGCACGCAATGCCCAGCGCACTGCTGCTCATGGTTGCACACCAGCGCGCAGATGGCGGACAGGGGATTGTTTTCAAACAGGATCTGCCCAGCCTCGGTGAGCTTTCCCTGCTTGAATAATTGAATCACCTGGGGAATCGGCGTATGAATGGGACAGCCCTGCTGGCACATGGGCTTTTTGCAGTTTAAGCAGCGGCCCGCTTCACTTACGATGTGCAATTCCATAAAAATACCTCCTTAAGCTTCTGTTATGATATTTCATTATAACCCAGGATCGGCAGAAATGAAAGTACCAAAAACAGGAATCGGCGCAATTACGCTCCCCCCGGAGCGAAAACAGGGACTGCTACAAAGCTGTTTGCGGCATCAGGTTTCCTGATGTTGTCAAATCGTTTGCTTTTTTGAAAAACCGTGGTAAAATACAGTCATAGGTACACGGAAGAGGGAGCCGTTCCATGGATTTGCTGGATCATCCGGATCTGCCGGGGGCTTTTCTAAAATCCCAGTTTCCGCCCTGAATGGAGCCGTCGCTGCCAGCATCGCAATCTGCACGCCGGCTTTGCCCCTGCGGGGCGCAAAAATCCCCGGTTTTCCAACCGGGGATGGGTTATTGGAAGCGGCGCTTTTCTGCCCGCCGGCACAGGCCATCAACGCGGCGCACAGAGATTTTCCGCCTGTGCGCTCACGGAAAAAGCCTCCCCCTGGATCCCCGGCGAAGTGCAGGATATCGCAGAAGAAGGCTGTGCCGGAATGTTCGGAGCATCGTTCAGCGCGCGGATTTTCCACCCCTGGAGTGTGCGCTCCCTCAGTGTTTCTCCAGCATGGCGGCTCCCGCACAGGCAAGGCCGATGCCCAGCATGGTCATGGTGGACTGCACCTCCAGCGTCCCTAGACGGGACAGCACCACCACCGCCACACCCATGGCCAGCGTCAGCGCCCGGAGCACAACCGAAACAATTTTTTGAATATCCATGGAAATCCCTCCTCTTTGATCTGCCTCCATGGTACCACAGATCCGCGCCCGGGAACAGGATGAAAATCGAGGAAAATGTGTCGGAATTACAGCTTTCCCAGTTCCTCTTCAATGGCTTTCATCAGCGCGCTGGGCTGCATATCCAGCGCGTACGCAATGCGGAAAAAGGTTTCCAGCGTGGGCTTCCGTTCCCCCCGCTCAATGGCGCTCAGATGCGTCCTCCCGATGCCCGCCAGGCCGCTGACCAGCTCCTGGGACTGGTTCCGATCCTCCCGGAATCTTTGTATGACCCTTCCCACAGTGATTGCATCCAGCATATCCGCTCCCCCTTTACAGCTTAGAGTGTAAAGTAGGTTTTGAAATATTTTGAATACATATGTTGTCAATTGAATACAAATGTGTTAGAATATTCCTGCTGTATGACTTTGCAGATATTTCTGCGCAAAAATATCTTTGGATAGAGAGGAAAACACCATGAAAAAACGGATCTGCCTGCTGCTGTGCGCCCTGGCAGCTGGCGCATTGCTCATCTCCGCCTCCGCCGAGGAAGCGCCGCCCTCCGGCGATACCCCTGTGGAGCCTGCCCCCCCAGCCTGCTCCCACACTTATGATGGCGGCGTTGTGACCACCGCCCCCACCTGCACCCAGGCCGGTGTAAAGACCTTCACCTGCTCAAAATGCGGCAATACCTATACGGAATCCGTTGCCGCCACCGGTGTCCACACCTGGGACGGCGGAACCCTCAGCCCGGCGCCTACCTGCTCCCGGGAGGGAACCCGGGTATACACCTGCTCCGGCTGCAACACTACCAAATCGGAGTCCGTTCCCGTCGATCCCTCCGCCCACACCTTCGGCGCCTGGAACGCCGGGCAGGAAGGCTCCCATAGCCGCACCTGTTCCAGCTGCGGAAAGAGTGAGTCCGCCTCCCATACCTGGGATGTCACCGCCACCGCCCCCGCCACCTGCAAGGAAGAAGGCGTCGCCGCCTATGGCTGCAGCACCTGCGGGCGGATTGAATATGAAATTATCCCCAAGCTGACCACCCATACTTATGACAATGTGTGCGACCCGGACTGCAACGTCTGCGGCTTTGTCCGGGAGGCGTCCCACAGCTTCAGCACTGTCTGGTCCAAGAACGCCCAGGGACATTGGCACGCCTGCACGAAATGCGGTGAAAAAAAGGACATGGGCAACCACTATCCCGGCCCTGCCGCCACAGAGGAAAAGGCTCAGATATGCCTGACCTGCGGCTACACTCTCACCGCCCGGCTGAACCACGTCCACAAATTTGCCTCTGTCTGGTCCTGCGACGAAACCGGTCACTGGTACGCATGCGAGGGCTGCGAGGAACAGAAGGATTTTGCGGAACACGTCTATGATAACGCCTGTGACCCGGACTGCAATCTCTGCGGCTACCGGACGGAAACCGCCCACACCACGGACGGCACCTGGCTCAGCGACGAGGAATCCCACTGGAGCGTATGCACGGTGTGCGAAGAAATCTGCCGGCAGGCGGAACACACCCCGGATCCCGATGCCGCCCCGGGAGAGGCGGTGCTGTGCAGCGTATGCGGCTATGAAATCGCCCCCGCGGAGGAACACGTCCACGAAGGCGGTGAAGCGTGGCTGTCTGACGAAGTCAGCCACTGGAAGGAATGTGACTGCGGGGAGATTCTGGAAAAGTCCGATCATATGTGGGATGACGGCGTGGAAAGCGACGCCCATTCCATGGTCTACACCTGCAGCGTCTGCGCCGCGGAACGGGTGGAGGAACTCCCCTCCGACGGCTTCCCCGTTGGCATTGTGCTGATCGTGCTGGTGGTGGTGATCCTCGCGGCAGCCGCCGTGCTGGTTCTGCTTCTGATTCGGAAGAAGCCCGCCGGAAAATACGGAAGGTAAAACAAACAGCCGGAAAACCTTATGGTTTTCCGGCTGTTTGCACTTCCGCCGCCCAGGTCAGCCCCCGGGGGTAGAAGAAACGTACTTTTTCCTTCGCCACGGACATTTCCACCGTCTGGGCAATGCGCAGTTCCCCGTCCAGATTCACCGCACTGGGCTGGTCGCAGAGGACGGTTACGGAATCCGTGGTAAAATGCCGCACAAATTCCGGCAGCTCCCGGTATTTTCCGTTCTTATACTTGCCGATGATTCCCGGCACCTGCATCAGAGACACCTTCTTCACCAGCAGTACCTCCAGCTTCCCGTCCGCCGGATCCGCCTCCGGCACCGGATTAAAGCCGCCGCCATAGTAGCGCCCGTTGCACACGCACACAAAGGTCTGCTCGGCGTCAATGCGCTCGCCGCCCACTTCCACGATGTAATGCTCCGAAATCCCCCGGAACAGATTCACCAGCGTGGACAGAGCGTAGGCGTTGAAGCCGTGAAAAAACGGCAGCCGCTTATACCGGGCAACATCCGTGCCGATCCGGGCGTCCAGTCCCACGGAGCAAATGTTTAATGCCAGATCCTCGTTGCAGCGGATCAGGTCAAATTCCGCCTCCTCCGCGTCCAGCAGCCGCTCCAAATCAGAAAAGGCCTTGGGCTGGCTGAACAGCTTCACAAAATCGTTGCCGCTGCCCCCGGACAGCACCGTGACCGCTGCGTTGGGGAAACCAGCCGCGCCGGAAGCCACTTCGTTGAGAGTGCCGTCGCCGCCGCAGGCGTAAATACGTACTTCTTCGCCGGTCTGCGCCGCTTCCCGTGCTAAGCGGCGGCAGGCGCCCGGGGCTTCGGATACCACAATCCGGTAATCCAGTCCCCGGCAGGCGCGTTGGATTTCGGCGGTATACTGCGCCGTACGGTCCCGGCTGCCCGCCGCCGGGTTGATGATAAACAGGTGCTTCATATTTCTTTCTCCGTTCTTTCCAGCCTCTTTGAACCCTGCGCAGTTACTTCTTTTTCCCGCCGTCCGTGTACATATAGTAATCGCACTTGATCATGCCGTTGTAGAGCTTGCGCTTTTTGTCGGCGCGTTTGCCGAAATAGTGCTCAAATTCCGGCTCGGAAGTGATGATGTATTTCTTCCAGCCGTCGGCATACTTCAGGTGCCGTCCCAGGGCGGCGTACAGTCGCTGGGCGCTCTGCTGCTCCAGCATCCGCTGTCCGTAGGGCGGATTGCAGATGATCACGCCGGACTGGGCGGGTAAATCCATCTTGGTGGCGTCGCCGTCCCGGAAGGAAATGCAGTCCGCCACGCCCGCTTTCCGGGCATTGGCGATGGACAGGGACACGCACTTGGGATCGTTGTCGGAGCCGAGGATCTGGTATTTGCCGTGATACTCCTGATCCTTGGCTTCCGCCCGAACGTCCCCCCAAACCTGGGGATCCATCCAGGCAAAGGCTTCCGCCGCAAACCGGCGGTACATGCCGGGTGCCTTATTTCGCGCGATCAGCGCCGCCTCAATGGGGATGGTGCCGGAGCCGCAGAAGGGATCCCAGATGAAATCCCTGCCCCGGTAACGGGTCAGCTGCACCATGGCCGCCGCCAGCGTCTCCCGCAGCGGCGCATCATTACCCTGGGCGCGGTAGCCCCGCTTGTGCAGGCCCGGGCCGGAGGTGTCCAAATACAGCTGCACCCGGTCGTTCATGATGGAAAACTGAAGCTGATATTTCGCCCCGGTTTCCGGCAGCCAGGAAACGCCGTATTTTTCTCCCAGCCGTTTGGACGCGGCCTTTTTCACGATGGCCTGACAGTCCGGCACGCTCATGAGCTGGCTGTTTAAGCAGTGCCCTTTCACGGGGAAAGCGCCGTCCTTGGGGATAAACTCCTCCAGATTGGCCCGGTAGACCCCCTGAAACAGCTGCTCAAAGGTTGTGGCCTTGAAATCTGCCAGCACCAGCAGCACCCGCTCGCCGGTGCGCAGGCACACATTGGCTTTCGCCAGTGCCCGGGCATCCCCGGAGAACAGCACCCGCCCGTTCTCCACCCGGACGTTTTCCAGACCCAGCCGCCGCAGCTCGTCGCCGGCAATGCCCTCCAACCCGAACAGGGTGGGGACGGAAAATTCATAAGTTGACATAATACCTCCACTTTTTTAGAGACTGGATACAAGATACTTTTGGGGCGCAAGACAGCATAGCCGGATATCCTGTATCTTCTATCTTCAATCAGGGTATGATTTTCTTCGCCTTGATGTAGCGCTCCTCTTCGGAGAAAACGCAGCCGCAGTATTTCTGCATATAGAAGCCGTGCTCCCGGGCAAAGGCCTGTCCCTCCTTGAAATAAGGGCGGAAATCACGGTACAGAAACTCCACACCGTACTCCGCCGCCGCCCGTTCGGCGGTTTCCCGCATCAGCTCGTGATTCTGATAGGGGCTGATGAACAGAGAGGACGTGAAGCTGTCGAAGCCCCCCTCCGCGGCCTGCCGGGCAGTTTCAAACAGCCGCATTTCGTAGCACTTGACGCAGCGGTGGGGAATGTCCTCCGCCACGGCCCGGACAAAGGGACGCAGGCCGTAGTCGTTTTTCAGGATCAGGGGCAGCTCGATTTGCTGGGCGTACTCCTGTAAACAGTTTCGCCGGGCGCGGTACTCGGTGACGGGGTGGATGTTGGGATTATACCAGAAGCCCACCACTTCCATACCGTCGGTGCGCAGAATGTCAATGGGACGGTTGGCGCAGGGGGCGCAGCAGATATGAAGTAAGGTTTTCATAAAAAGCCTCCAAAAAACAGGAAATCAAGGCATTATAACACAAAATAAAAACGATCGCAACAGCCCTCCATTGACAATTGTCAATTGTCAACTGTCAATTCACCTGTCACGCCGTCGCGGTAAATGCCGGTGACGGTAACGGTGCGGATTTCGTTGTGCAGTTTCTCCCCTTTGGCGTAGACCTTTACATAGTTGGGGGCGTGTCCGGTGTAATACTCCCCGTCGCTTTCCTCAAAGAGCACTTCCAGCGTCCGTCCCACCCAGCTTTCCCGATAGGCTTTGCTCATTTCCTCCGCCACGACGATGGCTGCCCGGCTCCGGGCTTCCTTGGTGGCGTTGTTATGCTGGCCGGGCATTTTGTCCGCCGGGGTGCCGGGACGGCGGGAATAGGGGAAAATGTGCATATCCGCAAAAGCACACTTGCGGATGAACGCGAGACTTTCTCCGAATTCTTCCTCCGTCTCCCCGGGGAAGGCCACAATCATGTCCGTGGTCACGGCACACTCCGGGAAGTATTTCCGAAGAAGCTCCACGCTCTCACAATACCGGGCAGTGTCATATTTCCGCTTCATCCGCTGCAAAACCGTATCGCTGCCGGACTGCATGGAAAGATGGAACTGAGGACACAGGTTGGGGTATACCGCCAAGCGGCGACAGAAGTCCTCGGTCACCACCCGGGGCTCCAGCGAACCCAGCCGAACCCGCAATTCCGGCACAGCCCGGCAGATCGCCTCGATGAGCACCGTCACCTCCGGCTTTCCCGGCAGATCCGCGCCCCAACCGGCAATCTCAATGCCGGTGAGCACGATCTCCCGGTAGCCCCGGCGGGCCAGCTCCTTCGCCTGCTCCACCGCCAGCTCCAGCGGCGCGGAACGGATGGGCCCCCGGGTGTAGGGAATGATGCAGTAGGTGCAGAAGTTCACGCAGCCGTCCTGCACCTTCAGCATGGCCCGGGTGCGCTCCTCCAGACCGCCTGCGGGCAGGCACTCAAATTCCCGGCGGCGCAGGGCGTTGTCCACCTGCTCCCGGTGGGCGTGCTCCCCGGCGGCGGCAAGGAGCATTTCCACAAATTCCTGCCTCTGGCCGCTGCCGCCGATGACATCGATGCCCAACGCCCGGACGGCCTCCGGGTCGTGCTGGGAATAGCAGCCGCACACTCCAATCACCGCATTGGGATTGTCCCGGCGGCACCGGCGGATCACCGCCCGGTTTTTCTTGTCTGCCACGGCAGTGACGGAGCAGGTGTTGATTACATAGCCGTCGCAGACTTCGTCAAAGCTGCCGATTTCGTGTCCCTTCTCCAGAAGCAGCCGCTCCATGGCCTGGGTTTCGTACTGGTTTGTTTTACAGCCAAGGGTGTAGAAAGCGAATTTCATTTGTCAAAACCACCAATATTAGGAATAAGTAATTGTAATAATCGTCCAAACCGCCAGTTGCATTTTGCCAAAAAAATGCTATACTATTCTACAGTACCTTTTGGCGGCAATCCGGAGTGCCTCCTGGATCTTTGCCCCCCATTATACACGACAAACCAAACTTTGTACAGTTGGAGGGCGAGAATAATGCAAGAATTTTGGATTCGGCTCAACAGCATGGAGGATGTCCAGGAATTCGTAAATCTGGCTACTTCCCGTGCCTTTCCCATTACTGTCCGGGACGCGCATAACAAGATTCGCGGCGGCAGTTTCATGGAAATGTTCTGCCTGGATTTCACCCAGCCGCTGCGGGTAGTTGCCCAGTGCTCCGATGAGGAGCTGAAAGCCCTGTGCGCCGATGCCCAGCGGTTCCTGGTCAAATAAATATGGCTCTAGTAGCACCGTCCTGGGAATACCCGGGGCGGGTTTTTTTATTCAATTGACCGTTGACAATGGACAATTGGGAAAGGGATGATAATTGACAATTGTCAACGGTCAATTCTTTACGAAATTGACTTTCCCGTCCCTTCATGGTATCATAACCGAGTCAAACACAGGAGGAATCTGCCATGTCCTTTTTTTACTACATTCTGTTCGTTGCCGGCATCGTCGCCGCCGACCAGATCACAAAATACCTGACCGTTGCTTATATCCCCGCCATCGGCGTTCAGCCCCTGATCCCGGGGCTGCTGCAAATCACCTATGTGCAAAATACCGGCGCCGCCTTTTCGTCCTTTGAAGGGCAGCAGTGGCTGTTTGCGCTGATCTTTGTGGTGTTCACCGGGCTGGTGCTTTACGAATACTTCAAAAAACCCATGGACTTTGTGCCCTTTGAGCGCTGGTGCATCGCCGCCATCTATGCCGGTGGACTGGGAAACATGATCGACCGGGTGCGTTTCGGCTATGTGGTGGACATGATTGAGACGACCTTTATGGACTTTCCCGTGTTCAACGTGGCAGACTGCTTCATTACCTGCGGCTGCATTTTGCTGATGGTTCACCTGTTCCTGTTTCACAAGGATTTCTGGAAGGAGAAAAAATGACACTGTTTGCCGATATCCCCGGGGAACGGCTGGACGCCTTTCTCGCCCGGAGCGTGCCGGATTTAAGCCGCAGCGCCGCCCAGAAGCTCATCGAGGACGGGCAGGTTTTGCTGCGGGGAAAGCCCGGCAGGAAAAACGACAAATTGAATGTGGGTGACGCCGTGGATTACGACATTCCGGAGCCGAAGGCCGTGGACATCGCCCCCCGGGAGATGCCGCTGGATATTGTCTACGAGGACGATGACCTGCTGGTCATCAACAAGCCCAAGGGGCTGGTGGTGCACCCCGCCGCCGGACATCAGGACGACACCCTGGTCAACGGGCTGCTCTACGCCCTGGGGGACGACCTGTCCGGCATCAACGGCGAGCTGCGCCCCGGCATTGTCCACCGCATTGACAAGGATACCTCCGGATTGCTGGCAGTGGCGAAAAACGACCTGGCCCACACGGTGCTGGCCAGCCAGCTGAAGGATCACTCCATGGCGCGCACCTATGAGGCCATCGTCTGCGGCGTGCTGAAAGAGGACAGCGGCACTGTGGACGCCCCCATCGGGCGGCACCCCAGTGACCGGAAGAAAATGTGTGTCACCCAGCGCAATTCCAAGCCCGCCGTCACCCATTGGGAGGTTGTCCGCCGTTACCGGGGCTACACCCACATCCGCTGCAAGCTGGAAACCGGACGCACCCACCAGATTCGGGTGCACATGGCCTATATCGGCCACCCCATTCTGGGGGACACAGTTTACGGGCACAAAAAACCGGAATTGGGGCAGTCCAGCCAGTGCCTCCATGCGGGGGTGCTGTGCTTCGCCCACCCACGGGACGGACATCCTGTGATGGTATTTGCCGAGCTGCCCCAGTATTTCCGGGATGTGCTGGAAAAGCTGGAGAAAATGGGATAGACCCGAGGAGAGAACTATGGATTATTCGGATATTTTACTTTCCGTTGACTATGACCGCACCCTGACCGCCCCGGATTCCACCATCCCCCAGCGGAATCTGGAAGCCATTCGCTTTTTTATGGCCCAGGGCGGTACTTTCACGGTCAACACCGGGCGCAGCGTGCCCATGTCGAAAGCGTTCCGGGATATCGTCCCCGTCAACGCGCCGCTGCTGCTGTACAACGGCTCTGCCGCCTACGATACAAAAACAAACCGGCTGGAATTCTGCCACAAAATCCCCCTGGATCTGTGGGAGACCGTAAATACCTGCCGGGCGCTGCTGCCGGACCTGGTCGTGGAGGTGCAGGGACTGGACGCCCACTATACCTATCCGGAGAATCCCACCTGGGAGGCCTTCTGCCGCCGTCAGCAGTGCGCCTGCCGGTTTACATACCCAGGGGAGGATCTGGGTACGTTTTTGAAATTCTCCCTGTATGGGCAGTTTAAGGACGACACGGTGAACAGCCTGTTCCAGGGGACGCCGGAGGAAGTGCGGCGCATGGATGAGGCGCAAGCCCTGCTTTGCGAAACCTTCGGAGCCAGCTGCGAAGTGTTCCGTGCCGGCGACCGGATTATTGACATTCACGCCAAAGGGGTCAGCAAGGCCCGCTCTGCCCGGGAATTGCAGCAGCAGCTGGGACGGAAAATTCTGGTGTGCGTAGGCGATGCGGACAACGATCTGTCCATGATGCTGGATGCCGATTACGCCTTTGCCCCCGCCGACGGGCACATCGCCTCCCGGTTCCCCACTGTGTGCAATTGCGGCGATGGGGCGGTAGCTGACGTGATTTATGAAAAAATTCCTGAGATTCTGAAAAATTTCGGTTGACAACCGGGTGCACTTATGGTAAAATTCTCTGGCTGAAACTGCTAAAGACAGAGACTTGCGGGTGTAGTTCAATGGTAGAACACCAGCCTTCCAAGCTGGATACGCGGG
>JBJDYL010000027.1:0-2194 GCA_051867285.1 Faecousia sp.
TGTCAACGCCGGGGTATAATTGAAGTAAAATCGCCGGGCAAAATTTGACCCACGCCTTAAAATCGGCTATGCTTTCAGTGTGTCGAATACTGGAAGGGAGATGGCCAAATGATAAGGAGTGGGCTAATACTCATGATAAAGGATTTAGCAAGAAAAGGCAAGCACGCAGGGGAAATTTCAAAGGAAACAGGCGTGGCGGAAAACACCGCCCGTAAGTATATAACTCAGCCTGCACAGCCGCACGGCTTGAAGGGAAGGAAGAGACCCTCCAAGCTGGATCCATACAAGCCATATCTGCAGGAGCTTATGGGGCAGGGCATCTTCAACTGTGTTGTCCTACTGGAACGCCTGAAAGAGAAAGGCTACGACGGCAGTATCACAATCCTCAAGGATTATGTGAAGCCATTTCGGCCGGCAAAATCGGCTCCAGCAGTCCAACGGTACGAAACACCGCCCGGCAAACAGGCACAAATGGACTGGGGCATCTGCCAGTACACGGATGCAGACGGAGCACGACATCATGTTCCTGCGTTTGTGATGGTTTTGGGACACTCCAGAGTGAAATATGTGGAGTTTACCAGCCGTTGTGACCTGCGGAGCATGGAGCGGTGTATGGTAAATGCGTTCCGCTACTTTGGCGGCGTACCGAAGGAAATTCTCACAGACAACATGAAAACGGTAGTAGATCATCGTGAAGCAGGAAAAGTGATCTGGAATCCTCAATTTGAGGATTTTGCAGCTGAAATCGGGTTTGTTCCCAAAGTATGCAAAGTACGAAAGCCACAGACGAAAGGCAAGGTGGAGCGACTTGTCCAGTATGTAAAGGGTAACTTTTTCCCAGGACGGCAGTTTGAAAATCTGGAAGATCTGAATCGGCAGGTATTGGAATGGTGCAAAGCAGCAGACTCCAAAAAGCACAGCACAACGGGCAAAATTCCGCTCCAGGAGCTTCCCAATGAGCCACTGCTGGATTTGCCGCCGCAATCTGTCCTGGATCATTACCAGTGGGAAAACCGGAAAGTAACCCGAGAAGGGCTGGTTAGCTTTGACGGAATCAAATATGGTATTCCGTGGCAATACAGCGGCAAAGAGGTACAGGTTCGGCTTCATTTGGGCTTCGTAGAGATCTATTATGGCGAAGTCATGTTAGCGAAACATGAAGCAGTACATAGCAGCACCAATGTTGTCTGGCTCAAAGGGCAGTACAAAGGTCTTGCTGAGCGAAATGGAATCGCAGCACCTTATCCTGCGGCGCATCTCTGTGAGCCGTGCGTAGAAGAACGAGATTTGAACTTCTATGACCAACTGCTGGGAGGTGTGGCCAATGGTTGAGTTGGAACACGTCAGAGAGCTGCTGTACAGCATGAAGCTCACCACCGCTGGCGATCTTCTGGATGCCCATCTGGAGCAAGCTGCCCATGGACAGCAGACTTACATACAGTTTCTGGATGCGCTGCTTTCCTCAGAACAAATGGAACGCAGCAGAAAGAGCCAGGAAACCCGGATGAAACTGGCAAAGCTGCCTCACCACAAACAATTGGAAGATTTTGATTTCAGTTTCCAACCCAGTATTGATAAACGGCAGATAAATGAACTGGCAACCCTGGCCTTTGCAGCCAGAGCAGAAAATGTGATTTTGTTGGGACCTCCGGGTGTTGGAAAAACGCATCTGGCTGTAGGACTGGCACTAAAAGCACTTGAGGCAGGCATGGTAGTCTATTACACCACGATTTCTCATCTGATTGAAGACCTGAAGAAAGCTCAGGTTCAGGGACGTCTAGACAAGCGCTGGCGCGTCTATCTTCGTCCCGCAGTGTTGGTCGTTGATGAAATTGGCTATACGCAGTTGGATCGCCAAGAGGCAGAATTGCTGTTCCGACTTATTTCTGAGCGCTATGAACACGGCAGTGTCATCCTGACCAGCAACAAATATTTCAGTGACTGGGGCGAACTTCTCAGTGATAACGTAATTGCAACAGCACTACTGGACAGACTGCTACACCACGCCCATGTGATTAACATCCGGGGGCAGACCTACCGTTTGAAAGACCGGCTCAAAGCTGGCACACAGACTGCTCCGCCTGCAAAGATTCCGGCGGAGTAATAACCGGCGCTGGGAATTCGGCGTTTGTTATCTCGGCGTTGGTGTCATTTTTCGTCCGGCGTTTTCTGCATTTTCATTCCGGCGTTGACA
>JBJDYL010000028.1:0-32941 GCA_051867285.1 Faecousia sp.
GCTGAAAAATGTCCTGGGCGAGGGAAATGTTGTGGTAAAGTAGCTTCCTTTTTTGAAAGAAACGTGATACAATACTCTATTGAAAGGAGTTGATGCCGTGAAAAAGCGAATATTGCTGATGCTTGCGCTGCTGACGGCGATGCTCCTGACCGGCTGCGCCATGCGCACGGTGGAGGAAATGTATGCCCTGCCCAAACGCTCCGAAGAATTCCGGGAGCTGCAGGCCGCCATTGACACGGCGATGTACGGCATGACCTTTTCCTCGCCCCAGTCCGGGGAAAACCAGCAGACTGTGCAGATGGCAGATCTCAACGGCGACGGCGTGGACGAATATCTGGTCTTTGCCAAGGGCGCTACGGAAAAGCCCCTGCAGGTGCTGATTTTCCAGCAGGACGAGACGGGAAAATGCAGAACTATGGATACCATCGGCTTCAACGGACAGGCCTTTGAGCAGGTGGAGTATGTGGAATTCGACGACAAGCCGGGGTTCGAGCTGGTGGTCGGCATTCAGGTCAGTGATCAGGTGCTGCGCAGCGTGTCGGTGTATACGTTCCACAGCGGCAGCGCGGAGCTGCTGCTGCTCAACGGCTACACGAAGATGCTGCCCTGCAATTTAAGCGGCAGCGGAACCGACCTGATGGTGCTGCGCCCCGGTGAGGCGGAAACAGAGCGGGGCATGGCGGTGCTGTATGGCTACCGGGACGGCCAGATTACCCGTTCCGTAGAAACGGAGCTGTCCGAAAATACCTCCCAGATCCGGCGGATTACCACCGGAAAACTCCAGGATCAGACAAACGCGGTGTTTGTCACCAGCTCTTCCGATGAAAATACCATTGTTACCGATATTTTCACCGTGAAGGAAGGGGATTTTACCAACATTTCCTTCTCCGCGGAAGCGGATACCAGTATCGGTACGCTGCTGAATTATTATGTATATGCCGAGGATATCGATTCCGACGGGATTCTGGAACTGCCCAGCCTGATTACCATGAAGTCCGTAACCCAATGGCGGGAGGACGAGCAGAAGTTCCTGCTGCGCTGGTATGCCTTGGACGTGGACGGCTGGGAGACCGACAAAATGTATACCTTCCATAACTATCTGGGAGGCTGGTACTTACAGTTGGACAGCGCCTGGGCCAGTCGGCTGACGGTAGAGCAGGAGCACGGCATTTTCCATTTCTATGTGTGGGATGAGTCCTATCAGCTGGCGACACCGCTGGTTACCCTGTATGTATTCACCGGCGTAGACCGGGATGAAATGGCGGCGCGGGACGGCCGGTTTGCACTGTATCGCGCCGAAGGTGTGGCCTATGCGGCGCAGCTGGAAACAGCCGCTCCGGAATTTGGCGTTACTGAGAATAGTTTGCAGGAAAGCTTCCGCCTGATCCGCCAGGATTGGCAAACGGGTGAGACTTGATACGGAACGCTAATTAAAATGTTATAAAGACATTTTAGTTGCCTGAAGGGCAAAGAGTTCCTATGAGACGGCTTTTGTGATTTCGTTCCTTATAAATCACAAAAGCAACAGTGCCGCCAGGCAATGTTTCTTTGAGGAAAAGGGCACTTTTCATCAAAGATAAGTATGAAAAGAGGTAGCATATGAAAAAAGTTCTGATTATGGAAGATGAATTGAATATCCGCAGCTTTGTGGTGATTAACCTGAAGCGGGCTGGTTACGATGTCATTGAGGCCGGGGACGGGCAGCAGGCGCTGGATGCCATCGCCGCCAATCCCGACGTAGGCGTTGCCATTCTGGATATCATGGTTCCCGGGGATATGGACGGCTTTGAGGTCTGTCGCCGGATCCGGGCCACCAACAAGCAGATGGGCATTATCATGCTCACTGCCAGAACCCAGGAGATGGATAAGGTCACTGGCCTGATGACCGGCGCGGACGACTATGTGACCAAGCCCTTCTCTCCCGCGGAGCTGACTGCCCGGATCGACGCCCTGTACCGCCGGATCGGCGGCGACAGCAGTGCCAGCTCGGAACTGCTGACCCAGGGCCCCTTTGTGATGAATACCCGGAATCACACGCTGGAGAAGAACGGAAACCGGATCCGCCTGACCCAGGTGGAGTACGCCATTTTGAAGCTGTTCATGCAGAATCCCGGACGGGCCCTGTCCCGGGAGGATATCCTGTCCGCCGTGTGGGGACGGGACTACGAGGGCGAGCTGAAGATTGTGGATGTAAACATCCGCCGTCTGCGCATTAAAATTGAGGATGATACTGCCAACCCCACTTACATCACCACCGTCTGGGGTCTTGGCTATAAGTGGGGCGCATAACGGGTGAAGGATCTGAAATCGATCATCAATGTGGGCGGCTTGCGCAAACGCTGGCTGCTGAATACGGCAAGCGTGGTGCTGGCGCTGGGCATCGTCTGCGTTCTGGCGGTGACGGCTTCCTTTGCGGCGTACTATTATTCCAATATGGAGTCGGATATGAAGTACCGGGCAAAGTCCACTACGGATTTCTTTGCCGCCTATATCGACCAGACCTATCACGAATATTACCAGTCCTGCATCACCTACGCCCAGACCTTTGACGACAAAGACACCATTGAACTGCAGTTCATCAATCGGGAGGGCAGCCTGGTGGCATCGTCTTATGGCCAGTGGGCGGGCAAATCCCCCGCAACGCCGGAGATTGCCAGGGCGGTGGAGAGCCGTTATCCGGAGCCGTATCTGGGTAAGGATCCCAATACCGGCGAGCGGATCATGGCAGTTTCCAGTCCCATGATTTACAGCAACGGCGAAGTGATCGGCGTGCTGCGCTATGTGACCTCCACCCGGAAGGTGGATGCGCAGATTTTTCAGGTGGCGCTGGTGAGTATGCTGGTACTGATTATGATTATGGCGGTGGTGCTGGTCAGCAGCAACTACTACCTGCGCTCCGTGATGAATCCCGTGGCGGAAATCACGGAGAAAGCCCAGCGCATTGCCGCGGGCAGCTACGGCGTTCAAATCAAAACCCCTTATCGGGATGAAATCGGAACCCTGGCGGACACCATCAACGAAATGTCCAGCAAAATTGCCCAGAATGAGAAAATGCAGGCGGAATTTATCTCCCAGCTTTCCCATGAGCTGCGCACACCCCTGACGGTAATCAACGGCTGGAGCGAGACGCTGCTTGCCGACGAAAATATGGACGCGGAGACCCGGCAAGGCATGAAGATCATTTCCAGCGAGGCCAAGCGCCTGACGGAAATGGTTATGGATCTGCTGGACTTTACCCGGATGCAGGATGGGCGCATGACCCTGGCAGTGGAAATGACCGACCTGCGCAGTGAGTATGAGGATACAGTGTTCATGTATGGCAGCCGTCTGGCCCAGGACGGCATTCAGCTGATTTACAACGAAAATGACGAAGATATCCCGGAGATCCCCTGCGATCCCCAGCGTATGCGGCAGGTGTTTCTGAACATTCTGGACAACGCCGCCAAGCACGGCGGCGCAGGAAAGCGGATTGAAACGGAGATTCATTATGAGGACGATCAGGTGGTCGTCCGTATCCGGGACTTTGGCCCCGGCATCCCGGAGGACGAGCTTCCTCTGGTGAAGAAGAAATTTTATAAGGGCAGCTCCAGTGTGCGGGGTACCGGCATCGGCCTGGCGGTCTGTGATGAGATCGTGGAGATGCACGGCGGCACCCTGACTCTGGAAAACGCGGAAGGCGGCGGTACGCTGGTGACGGTGCGCCTGCCCGCTGCCCATTAAGGAGACGCAATCCATGGCAAACAAAGAACCCCAATGCTGCGAAAAATTCAAGACCATGATCGGCGGTCAGGCGCTGATCGAGGGCATTATGATGCGCGGGCCGGACAAGGACGCCATCGTCGTCCGGGGCAAAGACGGCCTGAGCGTGGAAACCATGCCCCGGAAGAAAAATCCTCCCAAATCCCTGAAAAATCTCCCCTTTCTCCGGGGTGTGTTCAACTTTTTTGATTCTCAGGTGGTAGGCATCAAGGCACTGCTGCGCTCTGCGGATCTGGCGCCGGAGGAAATGCAGGAGGAGCCGTCCAAATTTGACAAATGGCTGGAGGAAAAGCTGGACAGCGAGAAGTTCCAGCAGGCAATTGTGGGCATTGCCGTGACCATGGGGTTGGGGCTGTCCATTGTGCTGTTTTTCCTGCTTCCTATGGTCATCGGCGGCTTTTTCGACCGCTGGATTGGCAGCACCCTTGGCCTGAATCTGGTGGAAGGCGTCATCCGTATGGTGATTTTCCTTGCCTATATGCTGCTGATTTCCCGGATGCAGGAGATGAAGCGGGTGTTTTCCTATCACGGTGCGGAGCACAAGACCATCCGCTGCTATGAGGCGGGAATGCCGCTGACGGTGGAAAATGTCCGCGTCCAGACCCGTCTGCACCCCCGGTGCGGCACCAGCTTTCTGCTGGTGGTCATGGTGATTTCCATTCTGGTGTTCTCCGTGGCGTCCTCCGCGCTGCTGGCGGTAGTGCCCGCACTGGAAGCCATCCGGGGGAGCTTCGGCTACCGGCTGCTGATGATTGTTTTCAAATTGCTGCTGCTGCCGCTGGTGGTGGGCATCACCTATGAGATCAACCGCTGGGCAGGCCGCCATGACAATGGCTTTACGAGGATTTTGACTGCGCCCGGTATGTGGCTGCAAAACTTCACCACCAACGAGCCGGATGACTCCATGATCGAGGTGGGCATCGCTGCTGTTCAGGCGGTGCTGCCGGAGCAGGAGGGCGCCGACCGATGGTAAAGCAGTACGGGCAGCTTTATCAGGACACCCACCGGGCGCTGCTGGAAACGGAAGATCAGCAGGATGCCGGCGTGCTGGCGCGGATGCTCATTTGCCATGTGTCCGGAAAGAGCCAGGCCCAGTTTCTGGCGGATCGTGACCTGTATGCCTCGGAAAAAATAGTAGAGGGTGTGGAAGAAGGCCTCAGCCGGCTCCTGTCAGGAGAACCCATCGCCTATATTCTGGGTCAGTGGGAATTCTACGGGCTGCCGATGTATGTGACGCCGGATGTGCTGATTCCCCGGGACGATACCTGTGCGGTGGCCGAGCTTGCCATCCGGCAGGCGCTGTTTCTTGAGAAGGATCCCCGGATTCTGGATCTGTGCTGCGGCAGCGGCTGTATCGGTCTGGCGGTGGCCAGCCGGGTGAAGGACGCCAAGGTGACGCTGGCGGATGTGAGTCCGGAGGCGCTGGCGGTGGCGAAGGAGAACACTGCCCTGAATAAGCTCACCGGGCGGGTGCGCTGTGTCCAGGCGGACGCATTGAAGCCTGCTTTCCCCTTTTTGGGAAAATATGACCTGATTGTGTCCAATCCCCCCTATATTACCGGTAGAGAAATGCAGGAATTGCCGGTAAGCGTGAAGGACTATGAGCCCCGCCTTGCCCTGTACGGCGGCGAGGACGGGCTGGACTTTTACCGCGCCATCGTGAAAAATTTCGCCCCGGCCTTAAAGCCCGGAGGCTTCCTGTGCTTTGAGTTTGGCATGGGACAGGGAGACGATGTGTGCCGGATCCTGACGGAAAACGGGTATACCATTCTGGAGCGAACCAGAGACTATAATGACAGAGAACGCGCCGTGCTTGCCCGGTACGGCAGGAAGGAAGAGGAAAACTATGGCAACGAAAAAGACTGCGTATGAAGCACCGGCTCCCGCCTCCGACAAGAAAAAGGCTTTGCAGACCGCACTGGCTCAGATTGACAAGAATTTTGGCAAGGGTACGGTGATGCGTCTGGGCGACCGCCCGGAAATGAACGTGGAGGCAATTCCCACCGGCTCTCTGGCGCTGGATGCGGCGCTGGGCATCGGCGGCGTGCCCAGAGGCAGAATTATTGAGATTTACGGACCCGAGTCCTCCGGTAAGACCACGCTGGCGCTGCACATTCTGGCGGAAGCCCAGAAACGGGGCGGCGAAGTGGCCTTCGTGGACGCGGAGCACGCGCTGGATCCTGTCTACGCGGCGGCTCTGGGCGTGGATACCGACAACCTGCTGGTATCCCAGCCGGATACCGGCGAGCAGGCGCTGGAAATCACCGACGCGCTGGTGCGTTCCGGCGCGGTGGACGCGGTGGTTGTGGACTCCGTGGCGGCGCTGGTGCCCAAGCAGGAAATCGAGGGCGAAATGGGCGATACCTTTGTGGGCCTGCAGGCACGGCTTATGTCTCAGGCGCTGCGCAAGCTGGCAGGCACCATCGCCAAGACCAACTGCGTGGTTATCTTCATCAACCAGCTGCGTATGAAGATTGGCGTGATGTACGGCAACCCCGAAACCACCACCGGCGGCAATGCCCTGAAGTTCTATGCCTCTGTCCGTCTGGACGTGCGGCGGATTGAAGCCATCAAGGAAGGCGGCAACGTTATCGGCAACAAGACCCGGGTCAAGGTGGTCAAGAACAAGGTGGCGCCTCCCTTCCGGGAAGCGGTGTTCGAGATCCTGTATGGTCAGGGCATCTCCAAGTGGGGCGAACTGGTGGATCTGGCGGTTCAGATGGACATTATCCAGAAGAGCGGCAGCTGGTTCTCCATGGGCGACGAGCGCATTGGTCAGGGCGCCAATTCCGTGAAGGAGTATCTGATCAACAATCCCGATATTGCCGCTCAGGTGGAAGCCCAGGTGCGGGAAAATCTGTGGAAGCTGAACGCCAGCGCGCCCAAGGCGCCTGCGCAGGCAGCGGATAAGGCAGTCGCCGTCAGCGCCGACGATTTCAGTGATGAGGATTGATGGACTGAAAAATGCCCCGGACCGGGCAGGCAGGTTTTGGGTTACCTTTTCCGATGGTTCCCGCTTGGGGCTGTACCGGCAGACGGTGGAGGATTTTGGACTGTATCCCGGCAAAGAACTGCCGGATACGGAACTGGAAGCCCTGCGCAGCGCGGCGGGACAAATGTCCGCCAAAATGCGGGCGGTGCGGATCGTGTCCGCTGCCAGCGTATCGAAACGGGATTTGGAGCAGCGGCTGGTGCGAAAAGGGGAGGACCCGGAGCAGGCGAAGGCGGCTGTTCAGTGGATGTCCGATCTGAATCTGGTGGACGATCGGGCAACGGCGGAGCAGGTGGTGCATTCGTGCATCTCCAAGGGCTACGGTATCGCCCGGGCGAAGCAGGCGCTGTATGAAAAGCGGATCCCCAAAGAATACTGGGAGGATGTCCTGGAGGATTATCCCGACCAGACAGAGAAGATTCAGGCGTTTCTTCGTTCCCGGTTGGATGCGGATTCTGACGAAAAGCAGGTCAAGCGCGCCATCGATGCCCTGATCCGCCGTGGGCACAGCTATGGCACAATAAAGAAAGCATTGGAAGAACTGTCCTTCGACTGTGAGGACGTTTTTGAGGACTGAATTTATGGCAAATATCGGATTTATTTCCCTTGGGTGTGCGAAAAATCAGGTGGACTGCGAGCGGATGATGTACCGCGTGCAGGAGGCCGGTCACACCGTCAAGGAGGACGTTGCTGGCAGCGACGTGGTGGTGATCAACACCTGCGGCTTCATTGATTCCGCCAAGTCGGAGGCCATTGACTACATTTTGCAGACTGCGGAACTGAAAAAACAGGGGCTGGTGGGGAAAATCCTGGTCACCGGCTGCCTGTCCCAGCGGTATCAGGAGGAGATCCTGAAGGAAATGCCGGAGGTGGATGGAATCCTTGGTACCGGCAGCTATACGGAGATCGTGCCTGCCATTGAAGCACTGCTGGAAGAAAGAAAAGTGGTGGACTTTGCTTCCATCGACATGCCGGAGCAGGAAACCGGCCGGGTGGTTACCACTCCGGAGCATTATGCCTTCCTTAAAATTGCTGAGGGCTGCGACAACCGCTGCGCTTACTGCATCATTCCCTATCTCCGGGGCAGATACCGCAGCCGCCAGCTGGACGACATTCTCTATGAGGCCAGGCTGCTGGCGGACAGCGGCGTGAAAGAGCTGATGGTAGTGGCCCAGGACACCAGCCGCTATGGTACGGATTTCCCGGAGCATAAGCGTCTGCTGCCGGAGCTGCTGCGCCGGCTGTGCGAAATCGAGGGACTGCACTGGATTCGGGTGCACTATGTCTACCCGGACGAAATCGACGACGAGCTGATCGACGTGATGGCGTCCCAGCCGAAAATCGTGAAGTATCTGGATATCCCTATCCAGCACTGCAACGATAAGATCCTGAAGCTGATGAACCGCCGGGGCGATGGGGAATTCCTGCGGCAGCTGCTGGCAAAGCTCCGGGCAAGAATCCCCGGACTGGTCATTCGTACCAGCCTGATTACCGGCCTGCCCGGGGAAGGGGAGGAAGAATTCCAGGAGCTGTGCGATTTCCTGCGGGAAACCAAAATGGAGCGGGTCGGTGCCTTCGCTTTCTCTCCGGAGGAGGGAACGCCTGCCGCGAAAATGGAATTCGTGGATGCCGAGGTTGCCGCTCAGCGGGCGGAAATCATTGAGATGATCCAGTCCGAAATTATGGACGAATATAACGCAGCGCAGATCGGCAAAACCCTGGAGGTTCTGGTGGATGGCTACGACGAGGAAACAGAGCAGTTCTACGGCCGTACCTATGCCGATTCCCCGGACATTGACGGCCGGGTGTGGATTGCGTCCGACGAGCCTGTCCGGGAAGGACAGTTTGTCATGGTGAAAATCGATGGCTGCCGGGACGGTGACCTGGCGGGCTTCGTTGTGGAGGAAGAAATAAGATGACGACTGCAAGTAAGATCACCCTGTCCCGGGTGCTGATGATTCCTGTGTACCTGGTGACCATGTACTTATCCCATGGATGCAGTGGCCTGTGGATGTATGTGTCTCTGGCGATTTTTGTGGTGGCCAGTCTGACGGATTTTGTGGACGGCTACATTGCCCGGCATTACAATCAGGTCACGGATTTTGGTAAATTTCTGGATCCGCTGGCGGATAAGCTGCTGACCATCGCCGCCATGTGCATGTTCTGCGAGTGGGGCGTGTTCCCGGCGTGGGCGCTGATGATCGTGCTGACCCGGGAGTTTGCCGTCACAGGACTGCGGCTGATTGCTGTCCAGAAGGGTACGGTAATCGCCGCCGGCTGGAGCGGCAAGGTCAAGACCGCCAGCACCATGGTGGGTCTGTGCGTCATGATGGCGCTGCCGGGGATCGCTGTGCTGAGCGATATCGTGATTTTTGTGATCGTCGCCACCACCCTGTATTCCGGCATTGAGTATTTTGTCCAGAACTGGAAGTGCCTGTGGGAATGAGAAAACTTTTGATTCTTCTGTGCATGGTGCTGCTGCTCACCGGCTGCACGGGAAAAGTGCCGGAACAGACGGTGCCGCCAACGACTGTCCCGGAAACGACGCTTTTGCCTGAACCGGAAACCACGCTTCCTGCTCAAACGGAGGCTGACCCGGAGGAAGCCGCTCTTGCCATGTATGATTGGGTGCTGGAGCTGTATCGGGATGCGCTGGCGGAGAAATGGGATCCCCAGCAGTGTATTGACAAGGAAATCAGCTACATGACAGCTATGGCAGAGGAACTGACCTATGCGCTGGCAGATCTGGACGGCAACGGCAATCTGGAGCTGCTGATCCGCTGCGGCGACACCATTCTGGACGCTTACACGCTGACGGACTGCGGCCCCGGGTTGATGTTCACGGGTTGGGAGCGAAATTCCTATCGCTTGGTGCAAAAAGCAGACGATTCGGGATATTACATTTTGAATTACGGCGCAAATGGCGCGGCAAACAGTCTGGTGAACGTCTACCGCTGGAATGGCAGGTCGCTGGAATTGGTGGAGGCGCTGGAATTTAACGCCCTTGAAAATGAAGAAGAACCCTGGTTCCGCCGGGAAGGAGAGAACCTGATTCCCATTACCAGAGAAGAATACAATTCCATCGGGACGGTTTACCAGCTTTGCCAGCTGAATGACCACGCCCTTGCCGGTCGTTCCTGAAAAAACGCACCCCGGTCTCCTTTTCGGAGCTGCCGGGGTGCTGCTTAAGCCAAATCTGTATTTTTTCACGAGGTAACAACATGATTGATAAGGAAATCAGCGAAATCCGGCGGCATCTGCGCCGGGATCGCAGCAATATGACTGCCATTTACGGCTGCTACGTCAACGACAACAAAGAGATGATCTCCGAATTCCGCCAGTCCACCGGCATTATGCCGGAAAACGAGTCGGACAAGTATTTTGCAATTCTGCGGCGCACCCTGTCCGGTTCCATCGGCCGGAACCTCATTGACATCACCTTCAAAACCAGTCAGGTGGCGTCTTCCCCGGAGCACAAGCTGCTGATGGACTTGCGCTCAAGCCAGCTGAAGGATGACGAGCTGCGGCGGAGCTTTTATCAGAAAATTATGGATTCTGTGGTCATGGAAGGTAATTACCTGATTCTGCTGGGCTACGATACCTATGACGTGCCCTTCAAATCCAAGGATGACGCCTTCCAGAAGGATAATTCTGACGAAACCTATTCCTATATTCTTTGCAGCATCTGTCCTGTCAAGCAGACCAAGGCGAATCTGCACTATGTGCCGGAGGAAAAGACCTTCCACGACGGCGCCATGAATCAGATGGTGGCCGCCCCGGCGCTGGGCTTTTTGTTCCCGGCCTTTGACAACCGCTCCACCAATATTTACAACGCCCTGTACTATACCCACGACGTAAAAACCAGCCAGGATGCTTTGATTGAAACGCTGTTCAACACCCCTGTGCCCCAGCCGGCGGAAGAGCAGAAAAAGACCTTTGAGGCGCTGCTGACCACCTCTCTGGGGGAGGAATGCAGTCTGGACGTGGTGCAGACCGTTCACGACCAGCTCCGGGAGCGCATTGCCCTGCATAAGGAGGCCAAGGTTCCCGAGCCGCTGATGATTGCCAAAGCGGATGTGAAGGAAGTTCTGGCAGCCTGCGGCGTCAGCGAAGAACACATGTCCAAATTCAGCGTGGACTATGACGAAGCTTTCGGCTTTGAAGCGGACCTGCATCCCAAGAATATCATCGACGACAAGCACTTTGAGGTGAAAACCCCGGACGTGGTGATCAAAGTGGATCCCACCAGAAGCGACCTGGTGGAAACCCGGATCATCGGCGGTGTCAAGTACATCATGATCTGCGCCGACGAAGCGGTGGAGGTCAATGGCGTAAACATCACCATTTCCGACGGGGAAAAGGAAGCGGCCACAGTCTCCTGACAAATAACGCCCTGCGCCAAACCGGCGCAGGGCGTTTTGTATGTACAGTTACTTTTTGGACTTCTCTACAATGCTGCAGATGATGTCTGCGCACTGCTCAATGCCCAAAGTGCCGGTATCCAGACAGATATCGTAGTTCTGTGCCTGACCCCAGGTGCGGCCGGTGTAGTGCTGGTAATTGACCCGGCGGCGCTTGTCCTTTTCGTGCAGACGGGCTTCCGGACTCTTGTCGGATTCACCGTAGCGGCGGACGATCCGCTCTGCCCGGTAGGGGGTATCCGCGCAGATGAAGGCGTGAAGGGCATCCTTGCGGTCCTTCAAAATGTAATCCGCGTTCCGGCCCACGATGACGCAGGGACCCTTCTCAGCAATCTGCAGAATCACGCTGCACTGAATGTTCCACAGGAAATCGGCAGTGGACAGGCCGTTCATCACGCCGGGGACACCCTGAGGGGCGAAGGCATAGGAAAACAGGCTGCTGCCGGGAGAATGCTCCCCGTTTTCCTCCACGAATTTCGGGGCGAAGCCGGATTCCAGGGCAATCTGATCCACAAGTTCCTTATCATAGAAGGGAATTCCCAGCTTTTCCGCGACCATGTGACCGACGGTGCGTCCGCCGGAACCGAATTCACGGCTGATGGTGATGATTTTCTTTTCCATAATGGTACCTCCTTATGAAAATCCACGGCATCTTCTTACCTGTATTATAGTAAAGATGACGACAGATGTCAATAATTTGTTATCGATTTTAGGAAAAGTGCCGGACTGGCGGAGGTTACAGGGGTTCCCGGTTTTCGTATACCCGGCGAATCTCCCGGAGAAAATCCACGTCAGCAGGACAGAATTCGTAATCCGGGATCTGACTGGGGTGAATCCAGGCCAGCGCATTGTGTTCCAGCGCCTGGGGATATCCGCTGGCGATGGTACAGTGGAACAGGGTCAGGCGGATTCGCATATCCGGGTATTCGTGGGATTCCTGCAGGAACTGGCTGCCTACGTTCACATGGATTGCCAGCTCTTCGGCGCACTCCCGGGCAAGTGCCTGCTCCATGGTTTCTCCTGGTTCTACCTTACCGCCTACGAATTCCCACAGCAGTCCCCGGGACTTGTTGGCGGGGCGCTGGCAGATCAGGAACTTATCCTTTTCCCAGATCAGGGCGGCTACCACGTCCACCGGTTTTTTCTGAGTCAGCACTGTGGCGGAAACGGGACAGACTTCGATCTGACCTGCTGCACAGAACAGGCATTCCGTACCGGCATGGGTGTCGTGGATATTTACCTCCCAGCGCCCCGGAGGAAGGGGCAGGGTCACCGGCTGGGCGTCGGCATTGAACACAGCCACGATGCTGTGATATCGGTCCTCAATCCGGTAGGCAACCGCCCGGGGATTGTCCAAGGGAATGGGGAAAACGCTCTGCTGAACGGCTTCCCGCCGGGTTTGCCGCAGACCCTCATGGGCCTTTCGGAAGGCAATCAGCCCCTGGTAGTATTGCAGCGTCTGCCGGTACTCCGGCTTGTCCAGGGTATCCCAGCGCAGGGCGTTGACCCGGTCGGGGGAACGGTAGCTGTTTTCGTCAAAGCGTCCGCCCCGCCGGGGCTTGGTGCGAAGCATTTCCTCACCGGCCTGGAAAAAGGGCACACCCTGAGACAGCATGGTAAAGGCCGCTGCCAGATTGTTCTGCCGGATCCGCGTCTCCCGGGGGGCATTCGGGGAGGCAAGGGTCAGCCGGTCAAACAGGGTGTTGTTGTCGTGACAGGAGACGTAGTTGACGCACTGCTCCGGCTGGGATGCCCAGTAGGGCATCCCCAGAAAGCAGGCGTTGAGATCATCTTTGGAACAGACCGCACCGGAGGCAAAACCGGGGACATGGCTGTCGAAGGTGGAGCCGCGTATCAAATCCCGGAGAGTATCGCTGAAAAAGGAGAAGCCCGGCAGCATCCCGGAATTTCCCTGCACCGCCAGCTCCACGTTGGGACGAACGGTCTGGGTGTTCATTTGCCAGCCTTCGCCATAGAAAATCACGTTGGGGTGGCGACTGCGGACGCTGCGGACAATTTCCTGGATGGTCATCACATCCAATAGTCCCACCAGATCAAACCGGAAGCCGTCGATGTGGTATTCGTCCGCCCAGTAGTTTACGCTGTCCACAATGTATTTGCGCACCATGCTGCGTTCGGAGGCGGTGTCGTTGCCGCAGCAGGAGCCGTTGCTGTAGTGCCTGGCTTCATCCATCCGGCTGAAATAGCCCGGCACAATCCGGTTAAAGCAGAAGCTGCCGGCGTCATAAACATGGTTGTACACCACATCCATGACCAGGCTGAGGCCGGCGTCGTGCACCGCCTTTACCATTTGTTTCATTTC
The DNA here is from genome assembly GCA_051867285.1 of Faecousia sp. Classification (GTDB taxonomy): domain Bacteria; phylum Bacillota; class Clostridia; order Oscillospirales; family Oscillospiraceae; genus Faecousia. The sequence continues at coordinate 13,496 of JBJDYL010000028.1, forward strand.
CCGCACCCGGACGGCGCCGTCATAGGGATCGGTGGCATAGGAGCCTTCCGGGACGTTGAAGTTCATGGGGTCATAGCCCCAGTTGAACTGGGGATGGGATGCAGCTTCGTCGGTGTAGCCGTAGTCAAATACCGGCATCAGGTGGATATGGGTCACACCAAGATTCCGGATGTGATCCAGTCCGGTGGGGTTGCCGCCCCGGGTTTTCCGCCCGGTTTCCGTCAGCCCCAGAAACTTTCCCTTGTTGTGAATGTGGGAGGAGCGGTTCATGGAAAGATCCCGCAGGTGCAGCTCGTACAGTACGGCGTCTGTGATGCCTTTTCCGGTAAAAGGGCAGTGATCTTCCTCCCAGCCCTCGGGATTGGTACGCTTCAAGTCCAAAATCATGGCGCGCATCCCGTTAACGCCTACCGCCCGGGCATAGGGATCGCAGGTTTCGGAGACCTGTCCATCCACAGTCACCAGATAGGTGTAGTACAGCCCGTTTAAATTGCCGACGCGCTGGGCGTACCAGGTGCCGTTCACATCCGGGTGCATCCGCTGGCAGGTCAGGGGCATTCCGCCGCTGCCTTCCCGGTAAAGGAGAATGGAGACTTCCTGCGCGGTGGGCGCCCAGACCCGGAATGCCGTTTTCTCCGGGGACCAGAATGTGCCCAGATCCCGCCCCGGATAGGTGAACTGGGCTTCAAACTCCGCAGAATCGTAAGCGTTGGACATGATGACGTACCTCTTCTTCCTAATACTAAAATCTGATTAAAATCTTTAATTCTTTCCGGTCTAAATTGCACCAGAATGCGTTATCTTCCTTGCTGGGCGTCAGCCCAGCGGCGTCATCTGCCTTTTCTGGCACAATTTATCCTCGGAAATCGATGAAAGCTTTCAAACAGATTTTAGTATAAGCCGTGATTTCTGCATTGCATTATACCATGAGAAAGCCCAACCTGTAAAGCGGATTCCGGAAAAAGTCAGCCTGCTTCTTCCTGCTGCAGATTTTCAAAAAAGGCGTTTAGTGCATCGTTATATATGCTCCATCTGGTGTCGCTGAGGGCTTCGGCGGAATGGCTGTCCAGCTGCAGCTGCACTTCGTTGCCGTCATAGCGCAGTCTCATGGTTACCTCCACGCTGACAAGGCTCACGACAGTGATCGGGGTGTTTATGAAGCCGCTGGCGTAGAAATCCGCGTCTGTCAGGCTGTTCAGAATTCCCACCAGTTCCTCTGTCTGCGCCTGTGTCAAATCGCGAGCATTGTCTCCTTTCAGCAGGGCGTGGCTGTCCGCTTTTTTCAGGCTGCTGGTGATGGCATAGGGGGTCACCAGCGGTGTATCCACTGTAAATGGGGCATAGAGGGTATGTTCCACCCCGGATTCCCAGAAGCGGATGCCCACTCGGTACTGTCCCGCCTCCAGATATCCCAGAAGGGGCCAATCCAGCGTCTGATGGTTATTATCGGTCACGACAACGTGGATGGTTCTCTGTCCGGGAGCCTCCACCGGCTGGAGCACCGGTTCGATCCACTGAGTTGGCTGCATGATCTGCCACGCACCCCTGTCATTTTGTGTTTCCAGCCAGTAAATGCTGTCGGTAACGGCATCCACATCCTGAAAAGCGTTGTCCGGATGGTAGGTGATCGTCATGCCGGTGGGGGTTACATCCTCTGCGGTGATGGACATTTGATCCACTGTCACTTTTGGCGGTTCCGGCATGACGGGATTGGTCAGAAAGCACACGGCAACGATGACGCAGACGAGAACGGCTGCAAGAATCGCCCAGAAGGCGGGCTTTCGGAAGGAAAGCACCCGCTTTACCCGTTCTTTTACGCCCACTTCTCCGAAGGCAATGGGGCAGGCGGTGACAGCCCTGCGTCCCACGCTGCAATTCAGCAGCGCCTGGGCGTAATCCGCCCGCTGCCGGCGGCTCAGGGAAGCAATGACCCGTTCGTCGCAGGCCAGCTCCATATCCCGGCACAGCAGAATGTAGGCAAGCCATATCAGCGGATGAAACCAATATACGCTGAGAAGCAGAAAGCCCAGCGGCTTCCACCAGTGATCCCGGCGGCGGATATGGGCGCGCTCATGGGCGATGACATGGGGCAGATCCTCCCGGGCGATGGATTTGGGCAGATAAATCCGGGGACGGATGATGCCCAGCACAAAGGGCGTGGGTATGGTGTCGCATTGAAAAAGATTCCCGTCCAGCCGAACTGCGGTTTTCACCCGACGAGTTAGGTGCAGATAGCTGGAAAATGCGTACAGCCCCATCAGCCCCATGCCGATGCACCAGAGAATGGAAGCCACCGCCACGCTCCTTTGCGCCGGGGTGGGGGAGACGGGGAGCGTGTCGGGAAGCACCGCTTCCAGAATGGGAGAGACGGCGGGTTCCGATGCATCGGGGGTTATCGCCACTGCCGGGACGGTGTTCCAAACCTGTTCCGGGGACACCGGCTGGGCGTCGGGAATCAGACTCAGAGGGCTTTCCGGGGTAAACGGGCACACCAGCCGCAGAGCAACCAGCCCCCACAGCAGAAGAATGCTCCACCGGGGCGCTTTCTTCAGCGCAAACCGCGCCGCAATCACCGCCAGCACCAGCCACCCGGCGGAAAGCCCCCGGTTGACAACGGTCAGGAATGCTTCAGCCATGGGAATGCTCCTTCCGGTAGCGGTCGATCATTTCCTGTACCGCGTCGATTTCCTTCTCGGTGATTTTCTGATGCCGGGTGAAGGCGGCGACAAAGGCGGGCAGGGAACCGTCAAAGGTTTTGTCCACCAGTTCCTCCAATTCCGCCGCCTGCACGTCCTCTTTGGATACCAGCGAGGTGACGATCGTGTCCTCGTTTTTCAGAACGCCCCGTTGGGACAGCCGCTTGATGACGGTGTAGGTGGTGGTGGCCTTCCAGCCCAGCTGCTCCTGGCACAGGCGCACCAGCTCCCGGCTTTTTACCGGCTCATGCTCCCAGAGAATCTGGCAAAAGCGGTATTCACTGTCGTATACCTTTGGTGTAGTCATGGCATATCCTCCTTTCACTCTAATGTGTTAGAGTACAATTACTCTAACACATTAGAGCAGCTTTGTCAACCCTCCCGGGATTGACTCCCGGCGGGAAAGGTGGTAAACTGGCGTTATGAATTTGGAAAGGTATATGCCCATGAAGAAGTTTTTCCTGCGCCTTGCATCCGTGCTGCTGTGCGTGACGCTGGTGCTGCCCCTAACAGCGGCTGCCACTGCTTACAAGCCGGGTGCGCCGTATCAGAAGGAGCTGCGCACCTGGATTCAGAACGACGAACGCCGCTGCTATGTGGAAATGATGCTGGACTACCATGTGCGAAACAACAGAGAGGTGCAAAATGCCCTGCAGGGCGGCTTCTCAGCGGTGTTTTTGTTCGACGGCTGCTCAGATCATATGGACGACCCGGAGCTGTCGGATCTGACTTACTACCGGGTGTCCGGTATCTGCGTGGTGCTGCGGCTGGATGATGATGGGGAAGTGCAGATGGTGTATTTCAACGATAATGCCAGCACCATTCCGGACCGCCCGCTGGAATACGGCGCGTGGCAGATTCCGGGGGTGGGCGCAGTGGGGCCAGCAACCATTCTGGACGGGACATATCAGCTCTATTCCGTGTACCACAAAGGGCAGTACGAGGCGCTTCATGTGCGCAGCGACTACCGGGACGAGACGCTGGACGCGGTGTACATGACGCCGGAGGGGTACGCTCCCTACCGTGCCAATGAAATCAACATCCACACCCGTACCAGCAACCACACCAGCGGAAGGGGAATGTGGTCTGCCGGCTGCCCGCTGGTGGGAGACGGGGACAGCTGGGAATACTGGAAGCTGATGGAAGCTACCTACCATCAGAGTTACGATACCTTTGAAACCGGAAACTTTGTGGGGACGCTGACCATCGACCGGCAGGCGCTGCGCACGGAAATGTACACCCTCTATAAAAATCCCGACGCGGTAGATGCCATTCTCGCGGGGACTCTGGAAATTCAGCCGCAGGCCTATCTGAAAGCATGCGGACATGAGGAAACCTACCCGGAGGGGAAGATTCTGCGGGTTTTGATGGATACCCAACTGATGACGCTCCCGTGCAGCAACGGAAGCGATGCCCGTTCGCTGCCTCTGGAGACGCTGAGCCAGGGACAGACGCTGATGGTTTACGGCAGTCTGTTTAATTCCAAAGGGAATCTGTGGTATGAAGCTCAGTACGGCGGACAGCGCTGCTACCTCTACGCCGGTCATGTGGAAGAATTGAAACCCAGCGGCATCTGGAACCTGTGGAACCGCCTGTTCGGGTTTGGGGATTCCTGAATCCTGTTTGAAAAATGGAAATCGGTCAGCTCCAGAAGGAGCTGACCGATTTATTGTTTGGAAAACAGAACAGACTTATTTATTCTGCCACAAGGGCATGACATCCCGGATGATGGCGTTGAAATTGTCCGCCTGCCAGGCGCTGCGGCCGATGAACAGGCCATCGATGTTCTCCATCTGGATCAGCCCGGGAGCATTCTGAGGATTCACGCTGCCGCCGTAGAGCAGGGGAATCCGCTCGCCGATCTCCGTACCGAACAGCTCCTGCACGCACTCACGGATCACGCCGTGTTTTTCTTCGGCGTACTCTTTGCTGGCGGGGGTGCCGTTGACGCCGATGGCCCAGACGGGCTCGTAGGCAATCCATACCTTGTCAGCCTGCTCAGGCGTCACACCCTGCAAACCAACCTTGATCTGGGTGCGCAGCACTTCATCGGAAAGACCCAGCGCCTTTTCTTCTCCGGTTTCGCCGATGCACAGCAGGGGCGTAAAACCGTGGCGGAGGGCACAGAGAACCTTCTTGTTTTCCATAATGTCGGTTTCCATCAGAACGTGGCGGCGCTCAGAATGGCCGATCATAACGATTTCCGTGCCGACCTCTTTCAGCATCAGCGGGGAAATCTCACCGCTGAACTGTCCCTCATCTTCCCAGCCCATGTTCTGGGCGCCCAGGTGGATCTGCTCTGGAGTGACACACTGGCGGGCATGGAACAGGGTGGTGAAGGAGGGAATCACAAACAGCTCCAGCTGCTCCCGGGAGATATCCGCGGTACGGTCCCGCAGGCCGGTCAGGAATTCCTCGGTCTGCCGGATGGTTTTATACATCTTGGTGTTGGTGCCAAGATACAGCTTGCTCTGCTTTTTCATTATCCCCGGGCCTCATCGTACTGCTTGTAACGGGCAACCTTGGGCGCGGAAGAGCAATTGGGATCAAACTCCAGGCTCAGCCAGGTTTTCAGCAGTTCAATTGCCAGCTTTTCACCGATGGTGAAGGCGCCGATGCAGGCAATGTTGGCATTGTTGCTGAGGACGGCTCGCTGAGCGGAGTAAACATCGGTCAGAAGTGCCGCGTAAGCGCCTTTGACTTTGTTTGCAGCCAGGGACATGCCGATGCCGGTACCGCACAGCAGAACGCCACGGTCACCCTGACCGGCGGCGACGGCTTCTGCAACAGCAATGGCCGTGTTTGCATAGATGGGGTCAGTGCTTCCCAGATCCACAACCTCACAGCCCAGCTGTTCAGCGGTTTTCATCAGGACGATTTTCAGATCAGATGCGTTGGGGTCACAACCGAAAATTACTTTCATAGAAACATTCTCCTTTGTAAATTGACTGGGATTTTCTTAGCTGCAATGTGGATATCAGATATTGGATAAAATATCCAAACCACAGTTAAAGAATAACACAAGTCTGGAAAATGTCAATCCCCATCTTCCCGGGAAACATGGAAAACGGCGCTTGGAATTCGGATCATTGTGCTTTTTCTGAATGGATGGACTGCTGCCATGGCGGGGACTGCACATGCAAATACGGAAGCAAGGTATGGACAGTCCTGCGGATTTCCTTGTTTCTGGCGGTTCGCTGTGAAGATTGTAAAAAAAATCAACTGTAAAATTGGTCAACTTGCGTTTTTTTCAATTTGCCATTTTTTTTAGTTGACAAAAGAACCTGCGCGGGGTACTATTTAATCGTATCCAATATCCAAAGAGAGACCTGAAAACCATGGATATCCTGGGGATAATCCACAGTTTGCAGGGAGCGTCCCGCTTCCCCCTGAGGCTGGACTGACTTTGGACAGGCTGCCGGATTTTCAAGGAATTCCTGCAGCAGGTAAAAACGTTTACAATATAGTAAAGGAGATACACTATGTCTAACTTAACCATCCGTCCCCTGTGTAGTGGCTACATTCCCACCAAGCCGCTGGAGTATTGGTATCATTTCTCCTGCAGCAAGTACATTGAGAAGTATGGCCTGACCAATGAGCTGGATCAGCTGCCGGACTTCACCTTCCTGATTGAGGGCGGCGAACAGCTGATTCTGGTTGACACCGGTATGTCCTGGGACGAGCACGCGGACAAGTACCATCACGGTCCCTCCACCCAGCGCCCCGGCATTGACGACATTGAGTCCCGCCTGGCACAGTGCGGCTATAAGCCTGAGGATGTGGGCATCGTTCTGTTTACCCATCTGCACTGGGATCATGTGTTCTACATCGAAAAGTTCGTCAACGCTCGCTTCATTGTCAATGAGGTTGAGTGGAACTATGCGCACAATCCGGTATCCCTGCATTACAAGAGCTACTGCCGTCCCATCATCTGCAAGGATGGCGATGTGACTTACAAGGATCAGTTTGTCGCACCTTACGACATCGTCGACGAGGAAGCCGGCCTCAATGTTCCCGCCCGCTTTGAGACTGTCAGAGGAGAAGTGGAAGTGGCACCCGGCGTTTTCGTGTTCGAGACCTTCGGTCATAGCCCCGGATCCATGTCCGTCATGGTAGAGACCGAGGATGGCCCCTACTTCTGTGTGGGCGACGCGGTTTTCGTCATGGGCAACATCGATGCGCCTCAGGACATGGTCGACAAGCTGCATTACGATATCTGCCCTCCCGGCCGTTATGTTGACATGGTCGCCGCATGGGAAACCATTCGTGAATTCCTGCGTCGCTGCGCCCGCCGCGGTGTTGACCCCTACAAGCACCTGCTGCTGGCTCATGATGTCATCCTGTCTGCCGCCTGCGAAGCCTATGAGGCAGATCATGACAACAAGCTGCCCGTCATCGGCACCAAGGACAGCGACTTTGATTTCGAGAAGTATTCCAAGGCGATCGTCGCAAAGGAGTCCAAGCTGAAGGGAACCGATCCTGCCGCTGTTGAGAAAAAGTACTTCGGCGCCAAGGCGGATTCCAAGCCCTGGGCAGAGCGCGCCAAAGAGATCGGCGGCATTGAACTGTAAGTGAATCCTTAAAACAGGCAAAGACTGCCGCTGGTTGCCATATTGCGGCCAGCGGCAGTTCTGTTTTCATAATATCAGGATACAGGAGTGTCTTTATGAAGACAATTGCGATTATTTCAAGCTGCGATACCAAGCATCAGGAAGCTGCCTTTATGAAGGAGCAGCTGATTCGCAACGGTGTGAACGCACTGATTGTGGATATGTCCATTGGCCTTGGGGAGCCGAAAAACGCAGACATTACCAGGGAAGCGGTTTTTGCAAACGTTGGCTTGGAGTGGAACGTCATTAAGGAAAAGACCAAGGGCCAGCTGATGGAGCTTATGATGGATGCCATGAGCGCCATGATATGGAAGCTGTATAAGGAAAAGCGCATCGACGGTGTTGTTTCTGCCGGTGGCGTCCAAAATACCACCGTAGCCATGACTGCCATGCAGGCACTGCCGATTGGTTTCCCCAAGGTGATTGCTTCCACGGTCGCCTGCGGCCAGAAGCCTTTTGGCCTTGTTGTCGGTACAAGCGATATCACGGTGATTCCGTCGATTTCTGACTTTACGGGTCTGAACATGATGACCAAGACCATCCTGTCCAATGCCTGCGCCTGTGCCGCGGGGATGGCCCGGTTTGCTGGCCGGGAGCTGGCAAAGCCGGATCGGCCGGTTGTTGGTGTTTCTCTGATGGGCATTACCAACGAAGGCTGCTGCGCCGCCATTGACGAGCTGGACAAGCTGGGAATTGAATGTGTCGGCTTCCACACCACCGGTGTTGGCGGAACCATTCTGGAAAAGCTGGCGCTGGACGGACTGTTGGACGGCATTCTGGATATGACCCCCCATGAGATCACCGCGGAATATTTCGGCGGCGGTTTCTCCTATGGAGCCAAGGACCGTCTGGTCAAAACGGTTGAAGCACAGATTCCCATGGTTGTCTCCGTTGGCGGCCTGGACTTTGTGGACTTTGATAAGGACCATTTCCCGCCCCGTATGGACGAGCGCGTCTATAATATGCACAACGCGTCTCTGGCGCATATCAAAATTCTGCCCGATGAAGCGGTTGAGGTGGGCAGTATTTTCGCCGAGCGTCTGAACCGGACCCGGCGTCCGCTGAAGCTGGTATTCCCCACCGAAGGTATGCGTAAGAATACCCGCAAAGGGGAAAACATGTACAGCAAGGAAACCGATGACGCGCTGCTGAATACCATCCGCAGCAAGTGCAGCGATCAGATTGAAATCATCGAACTGGAAGGAAACCTGAACGATAAGGACTGGGGCCGGCGCATTGCGCACATCATGGCAGACGAACTGAAACAGCGCGGGATTTCATTCTGACGGAGGATAACAGGGTATATGGATACAAGCAAGAAGCCTTTTGCACAGTTGGATCAGGTTACCTACCCCTGCGTTCTGGCAACCTACGAGACCAAAGCACCCAAAGACACAGATATTCTTCGCCGGGTTGCGAATTTCGCGGTTGGGCAGACCATTGGCACCTGGATTCCCGTTCCCGGTATTACGGAGGAGATGATCAATGCCTATCAGGGAAGCGTCCTCTCCGTTGAAAAGTTTGCCGAGGAAGGCTCAGATGCCCACTATTCTATCAAAATTGCTTTTCCCACCGCAAACTTTGGCGGCAGTCTGACCCAGATGATGACGGCGCTTGTTGGAAATGATGTGTCCACCTCCATGCAGTCCAAGCTGGTGGACCTGACCGTCTGGAACAGGGGAGAAGCGGACTTCAGTACCCCCAAGCAGGGAATTGCCCAACTGCGGGCGCTGACCGGTGTGCAGGACAGACCTCTGGTGCTGAACATGATCAAGCCCTGCGCCGGCTATACCCCTGAGGAAGGCGCAAAGCTGTTCCGGGAAGTGGCGTTGGGCGGCGTAGACCTTGTCAAGGATGACGAGCTGCTGGGTTCTCCCGTGTATAACCATGTAGAGGACCGGACCCGGCTTTATACCCGTGCTGCCCAGGAAGTCTATGAGCAAACCGGACACAAGACCATTTATGTGCCGAATATCTCCGGGAGACCTTCGCAGATTCTGGACAATGCCCGCCGGGTTATCGATGCGGGGGCAAAGGCATGCCTGGTGAACTATGTGTTCGGCGGCCTGGACACACTTCTGGAACTGAACGAGAAATTCGGCGATGAACTGTTCATTCTGGCCCATTACGCAGGTCTGAGCGTAATGGAATACGGCCTGTCCAACGGGGTGTTTCTTGGCACCCTGGCCCGTCTGGCCGGCGCCCATTCCGTTATGACCATGTGCCCCAACCCCGCCAATGCGGCGGCTATGGCGGACTTCCGCAAAACTGTCCGCATGCAGCATGCCGCCTGCGGAATGGTCAACCCGGTTTTGACAACGGTTGGCGGCGGTATTACCCCCATCAACCAGGAGTGGATCCAGAGAGAACTGGGCAATGATGTTATCATTGGCATCGGCGGCGCAATTCAGGGTCACCCCATGGGAGCGACCGCAGGCGCGGAAGCGGCTATGGCCGCTGTGGCGGCAACTGCCGCAGGTATTCCCCTGGAGAATGCCGAAAAAGCATGCGCAGCATTGAAAAAAGCAATGGAAATGTGGGGTTGAAATCCTTTACAACACTTTATTTCTGTGGTATCCTTACATAGGAAAAAATTACCAGAAATATGTGTATTGGGGGTAATCTTGTGGGTGAAGAATATTCAAAGCTTCGCAGACAAAAGATGAATGAGCAGGTTTTGGAGAGACTGCTGGACTGGATCATGGATGGAACTCTGTCTATGGGCGACCGTTTGAACGCGGAAAAAATTGCGCAGCAGCTTGGTGTCAGCCGCATGCCGGTGCGGGAAGCGTTTACCATGCTGGAGCAATTGGGCCTTGCGGAGGCAATCCCCTATGTGGGCTTTAAGCTGATTCAGTTGGACAAGAACGATGTCCTGGAAATCTATTTGATGCGCCAGCTTTTGGAGCCGGAACTGGCTGCCATTGCAGCGCAGAACATTGATGAGGACGGGATTGAAGAGCTGGAATCCATTCATAAAGCCATTCAGCAGGAGTTCACAAAGGAGAAACCGGATCCCCGTACGCTGCATACGCTGAATCGGGATTTCCATTTTACCCTTTACCAATACGCAAAGGTGGACAGGCTTTACGACACCATCGCGTCCCTGTGGAACAGTCTGTCCTTCTACAAGCTGATTTACAGCAAAAGCTATATTACCAATAAGGAAGCAGCGGATGATATGATCGAGACGCACGGTGCGATTATCGATATGCTTCGGAGTCGGGATTATATGGGCATTCGGGATCTTCTGAAGAAGGACCTGAGCTATCACACCATCGATGTTCCCAAGGCGGTTTATGCCATTTTGCATGACGGCAAGGACGATTGAACGGAAATGGTAACTGTATCCGGCAGTGCTGCTGTTCACTTTTCTGAGACGAACGGAGCGCTGTGCGGTGCATATGGCGATTGAATCATTTACTCCTTTTTCAACTTTTTTCCCGAAGTTCCCGGATGCCGTCCCCTGCGCAGGTCGTTGATTCCTGAGAGGACAATTGCCATGGAACATTTGACAATTCGTACTTTGCTGGATATTGCCGGTTTTCTCAGCGTTCAGCATGGCGGCACAACAGAAAATGAAGCCGGTGTGTACTACCGCGGCGCTGCGCCCGGTTCCTGGTACCATCGGATTCAAATTCGTGCCGGATTTCTGGAGTCGCATGGCATTCAGGCTGCTATGGATGCCGTCAGACAGATGGCCCCGGAGGGAGAACCGGTGCTGTGCAGCGTCTACCGCCCGGAACGGGATGACGCGCTGCGCATTTTTCTGGAAGCGCACCATTATCCCATTGTCAATCCCCAGACCGCTATGCAGCTGGATTTGCGTACACTTTCGGAATGCGAGGATTCCGGGGTGTCGGTGATTCCCAGCGGCCGTCTGAGGGAGTGGTCGGCCTGCTGTGCGGCAGCATTCCCCAAGAAAGACGAGTATCCCTGCTTTGAAGCGCTGTCAGAGCATTGTACGTTCTATGGGTACCAGGTGGACGGCAGTATCACTGCTACCCTGATGCTGAATAACGTGGACACGTTGGCAGGACTGCATGAGGTTGCCACACGGGCAGAAAACCGCGGTCAGGGACAGGCCACAAAACTGGTGCGCAAGGCGCTGTGGGATGCCCGGGAACGCGGCTGCACTACGGCCGTTCTGCAGGCGTCTGCCCGTGGGTATCCGCTATACCGGCGTCTTGGCTTTGTTGACAGCGGCTTCCTGTACAATTTTCGGTTTTCTGCGGAGGGCCTGTAAAGGCCTCCTGCGCATTGCCGCCGTATTTACGGGGGATATCACCGGGCATTGAGTTTTCGGGTTGCATCTGGATACGAAACGAAAGGAAGTCCGGCCCAGCGCCGGACTTCAGTCCTAATTTGTTGAGATAGGAGTAATTGTATGACAGGCAAAGAAAGAATCTATGCAGTGCTGAATAAGCAGCCTGCGGATAAAATCCCTATTTTTCCGAAACTGGCGTTTACCACAGCAAAATTCTCCGGACATACCGTGTCGGAGTATATGACGGATCCTGTGGTACTGGCGGAATGCGCTGTCGCGGCTGCGGATCGGTTTGGATGGGACGCGGTTCCGCTCCATACCGATATCAGCTTGGATGGCATGGCGCTGGGCTCGGAGTACACCCTGGGTGAGGATTCTCCCTATGTGCTGAAAAAATATCTGATGGATTCCATTGAGGATATCGATCGGGTAAAAGTCCGGAATCCCTGGGATTGTCCGGGCTATAGCACGCTGCTGCGCGCGACGGAGCACGCTGTGAAAATTGCCGGCGACAGGCTGTTTATCCAGTCCTGGTGCAATGGACCCATGAATGTCGCCTCCCAGCTGTATAATCTTCAGGAGCTGCTGGTGGATACCATCTGTGAACCGGAGGCGGTTCATGAGCTGCTGGAGCTGTGCACCCAGGCGGCCATCTGGCACTCCAGAGAGCTGATCAAGGCAGGCGCCGACGCGGTTGCCTTTGGCCATGCCACCGTTTCCTCCAACGTGGTATCCAGACAGACGTATATTGAGTTCGGTTTGCCCTATGAAAAGCGGATTGTGGATGCCATCCATGAAGAGGGAGGCATTGCCATCACGCACATCTGCGGCAGAATTGAGCCCATTGTCGATAAAATCTACGAGAACGGGTCTGATATTATCGACTTTGACTCCACAAATGACATTCGCGTGCTGATCGAAAAGACCAACGGCGAGCGTGTGTTCCGTGGAAATATTTCGCCTGCGCTGTTCAGCAACGGTAAGCCCGAAGAGGTGGAGCAGGCCGTCAGGGATCTGCTGGCAAGGGATGCTGGCAGCGGCCGTCTGCTGCTGGGCTCTGGCTGTGAGATCAACCAGAACGTTACGGCAGAAAACCTGGACGCATTTGTGCGGGGAGCGCGATCCTGATATTCTCATGCTTTGTTTAAGCCGCCGGCTGTGCCGGCGGCTTAAGTTTTACAACTGCCCATAGTTCCGCAAACCAATGGGCAATTCAGAAATGAAAATTGGCATAATCATCAAACTGAACGCCGATAATTGTATACATTATCCAAAAATGCGACAGGTATCAAAAATGTTTTTGACATTGCATGAAAAAGGTGGTATATAAATAATATCCAATATCCAATACATTGGATACAAAAAACAAGGAGGCAAACAAAAATGAAAAAAGTTCTGGCAATCGCTTTGGCGCTGTGCATGATCTTTGCACTGTGCGCATGCGCAAAGGAACAGCCCGCAGCGACACCCGCAGCTACTGCCGCAGCTCCTGCGGAATCCCCCGCTGAAGCACCTGCAGCCGCTGAGGCTCCTAAGGCTGACTTCAGTCAGAATGTCAACGTGGCGCGTGCATCGGATTATGCCAAGGAATCTCTTGAAAGACCGGTTACCGGCATCGGCAGAGCAATCTCCACGGATGTGAAGGCAAACAAGGAATACACCATTGTTTGTATGACCAAGAACAGCACCAACCCCTACATGGTTGGTATGTGGGATGGCGCTAAGCAGGCCGGTGAGGACATGAACATCAATGTGGTCGTTGCGGCTCCTGCTGTGGACGACTCCATCGAAGAGCAGGTTTCCATCATGGAGACTTACATTGCGCAGGGTGTTGACGGCTTCGTCATTTCTCCCTCCGACTCTAATGGCATCCAGCCCGCTGTTGATCTGGCAAACGAAGCTGGCATCCCTGTGGTCGCCATCGGTACGGCTTCCAACACCGGCTGCTTCCTGAGATCCGGCGTTGACTACTATGAGACCGGTTACGCCACCATGAAGGCTCTGTGCGAGCAGGCCGGCGGCGAAGGCGGCGTTATCATTCTGGAAGGTCCTGCCGGTGCGCAGAATGCTCAGGAACGTCAGCAGGGCGCTCTGGACGCGCTGGAAGAGTTCCCCAACATGAAGCTGCTGGCATCCCAGTCTGCGAACTTCAAGCGCGCTGAGGCCATCAACGTTATGGAGAACCTGCTGCAGGGCGCTGGCGTTAAGGACAACCTGAATGTTATCTACGCTGCAAACGACGAAATGGCTCTGGGCGCGATTCAGGTTCTGAAGGCCTCCGGCGTTTCCGGTGTTCTGGTGGGCGGCGCTGACGGCAACAAGGACGCTTCCACTGCGATTCAGAATGGCGACATGGCCATGACCTACAACACGGATCCCTTCGGTTCCACCTATCTGGGCTTTGTTTACATTGTTCAGTATCTGAACGACGGCACGCTGCCCGAAGAGTACTTCATCCCGTTCCCCGCTTCCAGAGATGATCCCTTCATCACTGCCGAGAACATTGACACCTACATCTCCTCTTTCGCCTGGTTTGACAACAGCAAGTAATTTGCGTCAATCCTGATTCAAACGTTGGTATAGGTGAAGGAAACTTCACCTATACCATTTCTTACAGACTACCCCAAACAGAAGAAAACGCTGTGGATACCCGAAAATACGGCATACGCAGTGGGGAAAGGAGCATAACAATTGGAAGAACTCCTACGGGTTGAAGGCATTTCCAAGAGCTTCCTTGGAATGAAAGCACTGGATAATGTGAGCTTCGATGTACGCGCAGGTGAAGTTCACGTTTTGATTGGCGAAAACGGTGCCGGAAAGAGCACCCTTCTGAAGTGCATTTTGGGTGTTTATCAGCCGAATGAAGGCAAAATCTTTTTTGAAGGCAAAGAAGTCCACTTTAACACACCTCGCGATGCACTGGATAACAATATTGTTGCAGTTTATCAGGAATTGACGATGGTGCCCTACCTGAACGCAGCGCAGAACATCTACCTGAATCGTGAGCCGATGTACAAAGGCACCGGCGTTGTGAACTTCAAGAAGATGCAAAGCGATGCGAAGGCATATCTGTCGGAACTGAGATGTGAGCACATTGATACCACCGTCCCTGTAAAATTCCTGGATGTTGCGGATCATCAGATGATCGAAATCGCAAAAGCCCTTTCGTTCCATCCGAAGATTCTGATTTTGGACGAACCTACGGCGCCTCTTTCCAGCCGCGAGGTGGAATCTCTGTTTGAAAAGATTCGCGAGTTGAAAAAGCAGGGCGTTGGTATTATCTATGTCTCCCACAGAATGCAGGAGCTGCGCGAGATCGGTGACCGCATCACGGTTCTGCGTGACGGCAAGCTGATCACGACCCAGAATAAAGAGGACATTTCCGACGATGGTATCGTCAAGGCAATGGTTGGCCGGGAAATTTCCCAGGTATTCAACAGAACCGCCGTGGAGTTGGGCGAGGATGCCCTGCGCACGGAAAACCTCTGCGATACCGTAGGCCGTGTCCAGGACTGCTCGATTTATGTCCGAAAAGGTGAAATTGTTGGCCTGGCAGGCCTGGTTGGTGCAGGCCGTACTGAGCTTGCCCGCCTGATCTTTGGTATCGATAAAACCAAATCCGGTAAAGTTTACCTCAAAGGTCAGGATATTACTGGAAGAAAGCCTTACCAGCTGGTTCATGAAGGACTGGGACTTCTTCCGGAAGACCGTAAACGCTATGGCGTTACGCTGAAAGCGTCTATCGCATGGAATACCGTTGCAGTCAGTCTGAAACAGGTGTTCCCGAAGTTCTTTACTTCCAAGAAAAAGAATGATGAGGTCGCTGAGCGCTACACGAAGGAACTGAACATCGCCACAACCGGTGTGGATAAGCATGTTACGTTCCTCTCCGGCGGCAACCAGCAGAAGGTTGTAATCGCAAAGTGGCTGTCCGCAGATCCGGATGTGATTATTTTTGACGAACCCACCCGCGGCATTGATGTCGGCGCTAAGTTTGAAATCTATGCGCTGATGGATCATCTGGCGGCAGAAGGAAAAGCCATTCTGATGATCTCCTCGGAAATGCAGGAGGTTCTCGGTATGAGCGACCGGATCTATGTGATGAGCGACGGTCATATTGTCGATGAAATTCCCCGGGCGGAGTTCTCCAATGAGCGCATCGGTAAGAAAATGTTTATGCAGGAAACGGAGGTAGCGGAATGAATAAGGTTAAAAGTCGCCTGACTTCTCTGCCCCCCGCGATATACATTATGATCATTCTGGCAATCGTTTTCTCTTCGATGTCAGATGGTTTCTTCACGCTTTCCACTTTCCAGAATATCCTGAACCAATCCTCCACACTCCTGCTGCTGGCCTGCGGCCAGACGCTGGTGGTTATGCTTCAGGGTACTGACCTGTCCCTGGGCTTCCAGATGAGCGTGGTTTCCGTGCTCTGGATCTTCCTGATGAATCACGGCATTTCCATGCCGGTCGCGCTCCTGATGGCAATTCTCAGCGGCGTTCTGATGGGTATGATTAACGGTCTGTTCGTTGCCAAACTGAACATTCCCATTTTCATCGTGACGCTGGCTATGTCCAATATTTACCGGTCTGTAGCGCTGCTGCTGTCCGGCGGCTTCTCTCTGACTTACTCCACCAAGGTGTTTGCCCATGTCAAGTCTGTGCCTTATCTGGGACTGCCCATCGCCACATGGGTTGGCATACTCGGCTTTTTGCTGACATTGTTTGTCCTGCGAAGAACCAAGCTTGGCATCCGCGTCAAAGCCCTGGGCGGCAATGCGGAAGCCCTGCACCTGGCAGGCAGCAATACGGCGGTTCACATCATTAAGACCTTCGCCTATGTGGGCTTTATGTCCGCCATTGCCGGTATTATTCTGACCTGCCGTGTTTCCTCCGGCAACCCGCTGGGCGGCGACGGTTATGAATTCAATGCCGTTGCAGCGGTACTGCTGGGTGGCTCTTCCCTGCGGGAAGGCAACGGCGATGTTGTCGGTACTCTGTTTGGCGTTCTGATGCTTCAGATGTTCAAGAGCGGTCTGCAGATCGCCGGTGTCTCCTCGCTTTACCAGACTTTCCTGATTGGTGCAGTCGTGATCGTTGCCCTGGTGATCGATGCCATCATCAAGAAGTCCCGTAATATCTAAGGAGGTGGCTGATATGAAAGCATCTGAAAAAATGAAATCCGTCATTTCCAGAATTACTGGTCTCAGCTTTTTCTACACACTGCTTGCCGCACTGGCGCTGTTTGTAATCGCGTCTTTCCTGAGCCCCTCGTTCCGCACCGTGGATAACGTCCTCACCATCCTGCGCCAGGCAGGCATTCTGATCCTGCTGAGCATGGGCTTGACTGCGGTGGTTATCACGGGCAATATCGATCTGTCTGTTGCATCCTGTGCGGCGTTGTCCGGCTGTATCACCGCAAGCCTGATTGCGAACGGTCAACCCATTGTGATCGGTATCGTTGCCGGTCTGCTGGTCGGTGCGCTGACAGGCCTGTTGAACGGCGTCCTGGTGGGTGTCCTGAATTTGCCTTCCTTTATCGCAAGCTACGGTACCAGAATGATGCTGAGCGGTCTGGCCATCATCGTCATGAACGGCGGCGTTATCTACGGACTGAATGAAAACTTCCAGAAGATTGCCACCGGTTATGTGGGTCCCATTTCCGTGATTCTGATCATCACCGCAGTGTTTGTCGCCCTGCTTGCCATTTTGTTCAATAAGACAACCTTTGGCAGACAGCTGTATATGTATGGTTCCAATGCAAACGCTGCAAAGTATTCCGGCTCCAACACGCTGCTGATCCTGATTCTTGCATTCGTTCTTTCCAGCGTCTGCGCTTCCATCGGCGGCATCGTTCTGGTAGCCCGTGCGAATGCTGCGGACTCCACGATTGCGAATGCCTATGTTCTGACCACGGTGGCGGCGGTTGTCGTTGGCGGCACCTCCATGCTGGGTGGCGAAGGCGGCATCTTCGGAACCGTAATCGGTGCGGTTGTGCTGTGCATGATTACCAATATTATGAACATCATGCTGATTGACTCCAACTGGCAGAACCTTGTCATTGGCCTGGCAATCCTTCTGATGGTCTGGATCGATGTGTCCAGCCGTAAGGGCAAGCTGAAAGCCAACAAATAACCGCCTGGTCGGGCGGATATTTCACAACGGGAAGGGCGGAGGCTTTTTGCTCCGGGCTTCCGCACTTCCCGGATTCTTTTGAAAACAGAGGGACTGTATACTATGAGCTATACGAAAATCTATGAAGATCTGACGCTTGCCGCACACCGTGCCTATACCAGAGGCATTCAGACGGGCTCCGGCGGCAACATGGCGGCACGGATTCCCGGAACCAACGCAATGGTCGTTAAGAACTCCGGCGGTTCCTTCGGTGACTGCACCGAGACAGGCACCGGCTGGCTGGCCATGAATTATGACGGTACCTTGCTGGAGGGGGAAAGCGGCAAGCCCACCCGTGAGTGGCTGCTGCATGCCACGCTGCTGAGCGCCCTGCCCCAGTATCAGGCTGTTGTCCACTTCCACAGCCCCTGGTCCATCGCCTGGGCTGACTCCCATGACAGCATCCCGCTGGTGACCTGGCACAGCGAGCTGAAGATGAAGTATGAAATCCCCGTTGTGGATGTTCCCGCAGCGGTTGTGCCGGCGGAGTACATGCCGGAGATCCTGAAGCTGTTTGAAAAGACACCGGATCTGTGCGGCTTTATTCTGAAGGGGCACGGTATGGTTGCCCTGGGTAAGACGGCTGTGGCCGCTGAGCATATGGCAGAGCAGATTGAAGAAACCGCGCAGATTGCGGCTCTTGAGCGCCTTCTGGGAAAGTGACTTTTAACGCCTGCGCTGCTGCAACAAAATGAAATATTGATTGGAGAGTCCGGCGTACCATCGTCCGGACTCTCTTTTCTGTCATGCAGGGCGCAATGTAGGAAAAGAAAAACGAAGAACCGGCATGACGATCGTCATGCCGGTTCTGGGAATATGTTTGGGATGCTTACGCAATCGGCTCAAAGTCCGCGGCGCCATGCTTGCACAGGGGGCACACGATGTCGTCGGGCAGGGTGTCGCCCTCGTAGACCCAGCCGCACACCTTGCAGACATAGCCCTTCTTACCTTCGGTTTCTGGCTTGGGCTTGACGTTGTTCTGGTAGTAGGTGTAGGTCATGGTCTCCTTGTCGGACATGACCCGTGCCTCGGTGACGGAGCAGATGAACATACCGTGGGTGTCCAGATCCACAAAGGACTCCACCTTCAGGCTCATGAAGGAGTTGATGTACCGGGGCAGGAACCGCAGGCCGTTGTCGGAGCGCAGCTCCTCCACGCCGGCGAACTTGTCGGCGGTGCGTCCGCTCTGGAAACCGTAGTTCTGGAACACAGAGAAGGGGGCGGACACGTCCAGACAGTTGACGTTCATCACGCCGGTCTGCTGGATGACATGGTAGGAGTAGTTGGCCTTGTTGATGGTAACGGCCACCCGGTTGGGGGTGTTGGTGACCTGAGACACGGTGTTGACGATAAGGCCGTTGTCCCTGTTGCCATCATTGGAGGTGACCACATACAGGCCGTAGCCGATGTTGAACAGAGCAGTCAGGTCATTCTTGTTGGCGGTGGAATCCTGCTGGGCCAGATAATCCATGCACAGCTCGTCGGTCATGGCCTCGATCTGAGCTTTGCTGTCATCGCTCAGAGCGGACAGAATGCGCACGGTGGTGTCAGTAAAGGTCAGGTTCTTGCTGCCCTCGAACATTTTGCGCATGACTTTCGCGGCCAGAGGCGCCCAGGAACCGTTCTCCATCAGTGCGATGGTGCGGTTCTGGTAGTTCCGCTCGGTGAGGTGATGGATGAACTCCTTCATGAAGGGGAA
>JBJDYL010000029.1:0-9705 GCA_051867285.1 Faecousia sp.
AGGGGAGCCTATGAAACAAAATCTGGAGGAGCGAGCCTGTGAATTGGCTGTGTACATGATCGAAACAGGTGCCACCGTGCGGGCTACGGCTCAGCATTTCGGCATTTCCAAATCCACCGTTCACAAAGCCCTGACCCAGCGTCTGCGAATGTGCAACTATCCGCTCTATACCCAGGTTCGCAAGGTTCTGGATCGGAATAAGCAGGAGCGGCACATTCGGGGCGGCATGGCAACCAAGCGAAAATACCAAAAAAAACTGGAATGAGCTCTGCAAGCAAAAACAAAAGGACATCCATCGGATGTCCTTTTGTTTTGGAATATCTCCCCTATAATTATGGGGCGCACTTATCACTTTGAAATATATGTGCTACAAACGTATTGATTTCTTCCTGAAACCGTTTCAAAGAATCATTTTTCATTTCCGTTCACAGTCCTACGGACTGCGCTCTGAAATGAAAGGACTTTCCCACGGGCTAAAAACAGTCCACCGGACTGTTTTTACGGCAGTTTTCGCTGCTGCCGCCCTTTCAAGTCTCATCTCACATACCAAAAGATAAAGGACATCCAACCGGATGTCCTTTATCTTTTGGTGGGCGAGGCGGGACTTGACTGCATTTTTACTCTTAGTAAAAATCGAGGAATTGCCGCCGTCCAGCCGGCGGCAAGCAGATGTCCACCGGACATCTGCATTTAGATGGGTTCAAGTCCCTTTTTCCTGCGCAAAAAAAGACACACAAACGTGTGTCTCTTTTCTTTGGTGGGCGAGGCGGGACTTGAACCCGCACGTCCGCAGTGAACACTAGAACCTGAATCTAGCGAGTCTACCAATTCCACCACTCGCCCATATTCACTTTCTGAAGGGGTTTCCCTCAGCGCCCCAGTATCATATCACAGGCAGTACGATTTGTCAACAACTTTTTTAGGAATCTGACAATTATTTCTATTTCACCGGCTCCCTTTTCCGCAAGGAAACGGGAGCCGGCGGTGTTCAATCTTTATAGTACAACATGCAGTGGCAGTATCCCTGATAATTCGGATCCGCAATCTGTTCCCGAAACTCCTTGCAGATGCACTTATTCTCCTCAGTCCGCTCCAGACGGCAGGGACAGTAGCCGCCTGTGCGCTTTAAGCCATCCCGGATGGTTTTCACCATTTCCGCGTCTTCGTTTAACCGCACTGCCATTACAGTACCTCCTATTATGTTATTTCCTATGCCTTCAGCATCCTTTCGGAAAACTCCGACACAATCTGCCGGTAACGCTGGGTATCCACCAGAAAGCTGATGCCGTGATCCGCCCCCGGAAAGGTGCATCGGTGCACCTTTTGAGGATTCGCCCGCTGGATTTCCGCACTCATGTCGCAGGGAACAAAGCCATCAGACTCTCCATGGATCAGCAGGATGGGAACCCGGGCTTTTTTCACCGCACGAACCGCGTCGGTTTCCCCCAAATCAAAGCCACCGTAAACCTTCGCACCCACCCAGGCAAACATATGCGCAAGACCGGCAGGAATTCGCATCTTCCTGGCCACGCAGCGGATAATCTTCGCCGGCGAAGAATAGGGACAATCCGCGAGAATTCCCTTAACATTTTCCGGCAGCGGCAGTTCCGATGCCATAAGCACGGTGGAAGCGCCCATGGAGATCCCATAAAGCAGGATTTTCGTGTCACTGCCAAAACGCTCCACCGCGTACTCCACCCAACTCAGCACGTCCCAGCGTTCCTTAATGCCGAAAGTGATGGTACGGCCCTGGCTTTTCCCGTGGGCACGCTGATCCACCAGCAGCAGGTTGTGACCCAGCTGGAGGCTGATCTCCGCGCCGCCGCAAAAATCCGTCAGGCAGGAGCTGCGGTAGCCGTGGAAGCAAATATCCAGCGGCGCCCCGTCCGCTACATGATAATATCGTCCCGACAGCGTCAGACCTTCCTGAGAACAGGTGGTGACCAGCTCGCAGGGGCGGTCATACAGCTGCTGAAAGACTCTGGATATTTCCGCAAGATAAGGCTCGTACTGCTTTCCCTTGTGAACCGGTATCTCCTCCCGTCCCGCTTTGGGAGCATAAAAGGCATATCGGTAGGCGTAAAGTCCCCCGCCCAGCAAAACCGCCAGCAGCAGGCACATAATCAGCAGTACAATCATGTTACAAACTCCGAATATAGTGTAACAGCTCCGGGAAACTGCCGCTGGGGAACTGGGAAATATCCGCGTTGTCCTTGTTGATCAGGCAGTCTGTCAGCAGGAACACCTTCATGCCCAGCGTCCGGGCAACCATATCCTCGCCAACGTCATTGCCAACCATCAGGCATTCCTCGCCGTCCAGCTTCAGTTTGCCCAGAATCTCCCGGTAATAGTCCGGATTCGGCTTGCAGAACCGGGAGTTTTCATAGGTAGTTACCAGTTCAAAGTCC
This sequence comes from Faecousia sp., assembly GCA_051867285.1. GTDB lineage: Bacteria > Bacillota > Clostridia > Oscillospirales > Oscillospiraceae > Faecousia. Next base: position 2,409 of record JBJDYL010000029.1, read on the forward strand.
TCCGGATTCAGGCCCGCCCATTGGATGCGGCTTAAGGTTGCCACGGCAGGAAACAGCGGATTCGTTGCCAGCGCCACCCGGTAACCCATGGCCTTGATCTGCCGGACTGCTTCGGCAGCTTTGGGATTGAAACCGCAGCTACCTTTCGACTTCTGGAACTCCCCACGGTAAAATGCGTCGAACAGAGGTTCATCCTTCCGGGCATCCTTTCCGAGAATGCCATTAAAAACCTTCCAGAACACATCTTCGTTGTTCGCGCTTCCATCGTTTTGCACCATGGCTCCGGTGCCTGCCCAGAGGGCTTTTACCAGCAGCGAAGGGTCGTACCCGTAAGGCGCCATATACTGTGCCATACGGCCCAGATAGTCCTTGACGAACACCTCCTGATCCATAGGGAGCAGGGTGCCGTCCAGATCAAAAAAAACAGTTGTAATCATAGTTCACCTCGAAAATTATCTGCACACATTATACAAAAGCCGCCGCCCCGTTTCAAGTCCGGGACGGCGGATAATTGAAAACTTTCTGTTACTCAAAGGTGGCTTCCTCGCCCACGGCCATGATATCGTAGGGCGTGGTCTGATAGACAAAATAGTTCAGCCAGTTGCTGTAGAGTAAATTACCGTGCCCGCGCCAGCGGACAATGGGCGGTTTGGTATCGTCATCCTGTGGGTAATAGTTTACCGGAACATGGATGGGCAGGCCCTGATTTTTGTCCCGCAGGTACTCTTTTTCCAGCGTGTCCGGGTCATATTCCGAATGACCGGTGACAAAAATCTGGCGGCCTTCCTTATTCATGATAATATAAACGCCGGCTTCTTCGGAGGAAGCCAGAATTTTCAGTCCGGGGATCTGCTCAATATCCTCCCGGGCAATGGTGGTATGCCGGGAATGGGGCGCCCAGAATTCATCATCAAACCCCCGCAGCAGAATCGCCCGCTTGTAGTCCGCATGATGGGGATAGACGCCGAACAGTTTTTCCGGGAGCTGCCGTTTCTGAACCCCATAGTGGTAATAAAGCCCCGCCTGCGCAGCCCAACAGATGTGGAAGGTGGAATGGACATGGCTTTTGCTCCATTCCATAATCCGGCAAAGCTCCGACCAGTAGTCCACCTGCTCAAACGCCATGTTTTCCACCGGCGCGCCGGTAATCACCATGCCGTCAAATTTACGATCCTTCAGCTCATCAAAGGTTTTGTAGAAGGACAGAAGGTGCTCCTCCGGGGTGTTTTTGGACTTGTGGGTGGAAATCATCATCAGTTCCAGATGCACCTGCAAAGGCGTATTGCCCAGAACCCGGCTGAGCTGGGTTTCGGTAACGATCTTGGTGGGCATCAGATTCAGCAGCACAATTTCCAGCGGACGGATGTGCTGGGTCTGCGCCCGGGTCTGGTTCATTACGAAGATATTCTCGTTTTTCAGGGTCTCCGCAGCAGGGAGGTCGTTGGGTATCTGAATGGGCACGCTATGTCCTCCTGACGAAATTTATACGTTTTCCAGCGCCTGCGCAATATCCTCGATCAGATCCTGGGCATTTTCCAGGCCGCAGCTCAGGCGGATCAGGTCGGCGCCTACACCAGCCGCATCCAGCTCCGCATCGGTCATCTGACGATGCGTAGAAGAAGCCGGGTGCAGGCAGCAGGTGCGGGAATCTGCCACATGAGTTTCGATGGAGCCCAGCTTCAGGTGCTTCATGAAAGTCTCCGCCGCCTTGCGGCCGCCGATCAGGCCGAAGGAAATGACGCCGCAGGAACCGTTTGGCATATACTTCTTCGCCAGATCATAGTACTTGTCTCCAGGCAGGCCACAGTACTTGACCCACTTGACCTTCTCATGACCCTTCAGGTATTCGGCAATGGCCTGGGCGTTGGCACAGTGCTGCTTCATGCGGAAAGGCAGACTTTCCAGACCCAGATTCAGGATATAGGCCACCTGAGGAGACTGGACGCAGCCAAAGTCCCGCATGAGCTGAGCGGTGCACTTGGTAATGAACGCGCCGCCAAGGCCGAACCGTTCGGTATAGGTGACGCCGTGATAGCTGTCGTCAGGGGTGGTCAGGCCCGGGAACTTGTCGGCGTGGGCCGTCCAGTCGAACTTGCCGCCGTCCACAATGCAGCCGCCCACGGCAGAGGCGTGACCGTCCATGTACTTGGTGGTGGAGTGGGTGACGATATCCGCGCCCCACTGGATGGGACGGCAGTTGACGGGGGTGGCGAAGGTGTTATCCACGATCAGCGGCACGCCGTGGGCGTGGGCAGCTTTGGCGAACTTCTCAATGTCCAGCACCGTCAGGGCGGGATTGGCGATGGTTTCGCCGAACACGGCCTTGGTATTGGGACGGAAGGCGGCGTTCAGCTCCTCTTCCGTGCAGTCGGGATCGATAAAGGTGGTTTCCAGACCCATTTTCTTCATGGTCACGGAGAACAGATTGAAGCTGCCGCCATAAATGGCGGAGCTGGCGACGATGTGGTCACCGCAGCCGGCGATATTGAACACCGCCATGAAATTGGCAGACTGACCGGAACTGGTCAGCATGGCAGCGGTGCCGCCCTCCAGAGCGCAGATCTTGGCAGCCACCGCGTCGCAGGTGGGATTTGCCAGACGGGAATAGAAATAGCCTTCGGCCTCCAGGTCAAACAGCTTGCCCATATCCTCGGACGTGGCATATTTGAAGGTCGTACTCTGGATAATCGGCAGCTGGCGGGGTTCGCCGTTGCCGGGGGTATAGCCAGCCTGAATGCACAGGGTTTCGGTGCGCAGTTTCTCCATAGGGAATCACCTCATATTTTTGTTGAAAGATACCATATATTGTAACCCCCGGAGGGACATTTGTCAATGAAAATGGAATTGGGATCGAATTCGTCTTTTCAGACAAAAATGAAATGTCCTGATCTTAAAAAGACCAAGACATTTGGCGGAGTGAGAGGGATTTGAACCCTCGCGCGGCTTTTGACCGCCTACTCCCTTAGCAGGGGAGCCCCTTCGGCCTCTTGGGTATCACTCCGAATCAAAGATTATTCAACTGATTGCCAAGATAGTTTAGCATAGACCTTTCCTTTTGTCAAGTACGAAATTGCCTCAGATGCCACACTTGACTTTTTTGAGGGCAAATGGTATAGTTTAGGGCATACGGAGAGATGTCCGAGCGGTTTAAGGAGCCAGTCTTGAAAACTGGTGATGGGGCAACCCACCGTGGGTTCGAATCCCACTCTCTCCGCCAAAAGCACCCTTTGTCCAGTGGGCAAAGGGTGCTTTTTCTGTGAAATGATCCCGGTGGGATTTTTGGAATGTACGTCGCGCGTGAATTATTATGTCTCAGGAAGCTCCGGCATGGGCAGTTTGGTTCCGTCAGACAATAGAATGTAATCTACATTCTCCAGCACAATGGGCGATTGCGCTTCCAGGAAACTGTACCGCACAACAGGGTTGCCTCCCGCGTAGAGCAGATGCATTCTGCTTCCGTCTTTCATCACCACAAACCACGGACTGCGCCCGGATACAAGCTCTGCAAAAGCAACGTTTGTCCTTTCATAATCCAATCCGTCACTGGGATCCCCGTAGTATATGGTGATGCCAAAAGGACGCAGAGCTACGGATGTCATGGTCACTTGTGCGTCTTTTTACGTTCCGTCCCCAGGCAATGCCAAAGCCATCGTTTTCATTGGCTTTGTGAGCAGCTGAATTTCCGTATCGTCATTTTCAAAAGTAAAGTCAAAGTCCCAGATTCCCTCTGCCAGAAGCTCCTGTTCCGGGAAGCCATGAACAAGGTCAACAATATGGATATGCCACAACGCTTCGCTGCTGAAAGGGTCGAAGTCAGCAAACTCCACATCCGGGCTTACGTTGATCACATAGTTCAGCGTATTCTTCAGGCCGTCGCCATCTTCCATCCAGCTGCTTCCGATATTGGCAATCACCGAAACGTCCGGATAGGCTGAGCAGCTGAGAACGGCATCCGGATCTTTCGGTAAATACTCATTTCGCGGGCCATAGTATTCCTGCTTGGATTTTTCCGGGATTTCCTCCAGATTAACGCCTTCGGGAGCTGTTACGCCCAGCATAATATAGCCCTTCATGCCGTCGCTGATGGCAGAACGCAGCGCAATCGTCCACCCGTTCCGGGTCTGACTCTCGTCGATGTGCTGTTCATTCTCATCAATATACTTTACCTGTCCGTCAGACAGCGGCGTTTCCCCGTTATCTGAAAAAAACATTGTAAACCATCCGCGCACATATTCCGATGCACTTGCTGTCACCACCGTCAGGGACACCAGCACTGCCGCAATGAGCAGCTTTGAAGCCCAGCCGCCGGGGAGACGGCGTTTTTTATTTTCGTTTGTCATGTTCAGTATCCTCCTGTGGGTTTCCTCGGAGGCGGTCACTTTGGAAAAAGCGGCTTGATAATCGTCCTTAAACATTCGCGTCCACCTCCTGCAAGGATTTCCGGAGCAATTCCCTGCCCCGCTTCAGTTGGGTACACACCGTATTCTTCGACACTTTCAGGATCTCTGCAATCTCCTGTGTGGAATATTCCTCATAGTAATGCAGGTAAATCGGCAGGCGGTATTTCTTTGGCAGCGCCATCACAGCGTAAAACAGGTCAGAGTGCGCCGGATTGTCAAATTGCAGCGTTGCCGCGTAGTCCTCGTAGGATTCCTGCCGCCACCACCGCGCCTGCACCAGATTTTTGCATTCGTTAATGGCGACCCGGATGAGCCAGCGCTTGACGTGCTCATCGCTTTCAAAGGACTTTTCCTCCTTCAGAAGCTTCAGGAATACGTTCTGGGTGATATCCTCCGCGTCCGCCGCCGATTTTATGTAGTTGAAAGCTACCCGAAATACGGTATCGATGTACGCTTCCGCATAGCGTGTGAATTGCTCGTTGGTCAGCATATCGTTGTCTCCTTGAAAAGCTTTTCACAAATAATACAGTCAGGAGGGATGGTTTGATTTCACTGTTTTTGAAATAATTGATTGAGACAACTATAGCACGTTTCCAAAATTTTCACAACGCACTTGATTTTGGGAAAAAGAAAGCATACAATAGAGCCTGTATTTTAATCAGAAAGGTTGCGGGTCTTATGAACAAGGTCTACATTCCCGAGGGTTACAGCCCCAAGCTGGATGCCTACGACACCCAGCGCGCCATTGCTTACATCAAGGATACCTTTCAGGAGGAGTTTTCCAAGGCGCTGAACTTAAAGCGCGTCTCCGCTCCCCTGTTCGTCACGGAAAACTCCGGTTTGAACGATAATCTGAACGGCTATGAGCGCCCGGTATCCTTCGATATCCCCGCCGTGGGTGCGGATGCCCAGGTGGTGCATTCTCTGGCAAAATGGAAGCGTCTGGCGCTGAAGCGGTATCATTTCACCGTGGGCAACGGCCTGTACACGGATATGAACGCCATCCGCCGGGATGAAGAGCTGGACAATGTACACTCCATCTATGTTGACCAGTGGGACTGGGAAAAGGTCATTACCCGGGAAAATCGGAATCTGGATTTTTTGAAGCTGATCGTCTGCGCCATTGTCCGGGCAGTCTGCGACACCAATGACCGGCTGCACGTCCGCTTCCCCCAGCTGCGTACAGTGCTGAACCGGGAGGTTTCCTTCATCACCTCTCAGGAACTGGAAGACCAGTATCCGGAACTGGAAAGCAGCTCCCAACGGGAAAACGCCTATGTAAAAGAGCACAAAACAGCCTGCATTATGCAGATCGGCCGAAAGCTGCGCTCCGGGAAGCCCCACGACGGACGGGCGCCGGACTACGACGACTGGGACTTAAACTGCGACATCTTCTTCTGGGACGAGGTTCTGGACCGGGCCCTTGAAATTTCCTCCATGGGCATCCGCGTGGACGCGGAATCTCTGGACCGTCAGCTGACGGAGGCGGGATGTGACAACCGCCGGGCCCTGCCCTTCCACCAGATGCTGCTGAAGGACGAGCTGCCTCTGACCATCGGCGGCGGCATCGGTCAGTCCCGGCTTGCCATGCTGATGATGGGCTGTGCCCATATCGGTGAGGTACAGTCCAGCGTCTGGGATCAGGCCACCGTGGAAGCCTGCGAACAGGCCGGAATCCGGCTGCTGTAACAAAACAAACAGGGCTGGTAAAACCAGCCCTGCTTTTTAATAGGTAAAGAATTTATAGAATGTAGGATAGGTATTCAGCAGCTGCTGCAAATTGGTGCGGGCGTAGGTTCCGGGATCGTGAATGGAAAATCCTGCCGCCGTAAGCGTGCTGCCTCCGGAATAGCCGGTGACCACCACCCAATGCTGGGAACCGTTGGCGCTGCGCATGCCCAGAAGCACCGGTTTGCCCTGCCCCAGTTTGGTGTAAATCCGTTCCAGATAGCCGGAAGGCTCCGTGCTGACGGAATAGTGGCTAGGCCAATACAGGTCTCCGGAAGGGGTATAGCGCAGCTCCTGAGACATGGCGTCCGGATAAATCGTGGTGCCCCGGCGTGCCGACTCCATCATGGCAACCGCTGTGGTTGCGCAGCCGATCTGGGAAAAGGGTTTCCCGGAGTTACCCACGGGCTTGTCCGCCCAGCGCTTGTCTGTCTGTTTGAAATCCGGCACGGAAAGGGAAATCGGGGCATAATAACCGGAAAGGTACTGGGAACTGACGTAGCCGGTTTTCGTTCCGTGATACAGGATGCGGCTCCAGCCGCCACTGCTGCTGAGCAGCACAACCGGATCCCCGGCATACAGCGATGCTATCTTGTCATAGCCCGTTCCCGGGCCGCTGCGGACATTCAGGCTTCCGGAACGGATATTCACCGTCGCTCCCGATCCCTGTACCACAGTGATATAATTGCCGTGGCAGTAGCCGTACTTCCCTTTCCCATACTCCACCTTCCACCAGTCGCCGCTGCGGGAAATCAGCGTTACATAGCTTCCCTTTTGCAGGGATGCCGCAACACTGGCCCCGGTGGAGGGCTGGGTGCGAACATTCAGCGAGCCGCTGGACGTTGAAACAGTACCTGCTTTTACAGCAGTTGCCGCGCCTGCTTGGGGCGCCAGCGCCAGCAGCAGAATCGTCAGGAAAAAAATAGGCAAAAATCTTCGGATAATAACCACCTCGCAGTGCATTTCTTGCATATATGCACCGCGATTGTAACATATTTGTAACTGTTTGGGAACAGGCCAAATTCTGGAATGAAAAAAATACCCCGAAATAGAAAAAAATTCTTGACTTTTTGACGTACTTCGTGTATGATACCTGAGTCGGCACGAAAGCCTACAGCGCATGGAGAAGTCGCGTAGCTGGCCGAGCGCGCACGATTGGAAATCGTGTA
>JBJDYL010000030.1:0-9344 GCA_051867285.1 Faecousia sp.
ATCGCCGCAGCGAACCACGGATGCGCCCATGGTCTGCAGCAGGGGCTTGTAAGCGTCAAAGACTTCCTGCTTGCCGCCGACCATGAAGCTCAGGGTGCCGTCAATGGCCTTGGGCTCGCCGCCGGACACGGGAGCATCCAGCATCTCGATGTTCTTCTCAGCCAGAACCGCGCAGATCTCCTTGGAAGCCACGGGGTTGATGGAGCTCATGTCGATAAAGACGGTGTTGGGCTTCATGTAGGAAGCAACGCCGTTCTCGCCCAGCATAACGCTCTTAACATGGGGGGAGTTGGGCAGCATGGTCAGAACCACGTCGCAGCTCTCGCCGATTTCCTTGTTGGTGGCAGCCTTGGCGCCGCAGGCCACGACTTCTTCCACAGCAGCCTTGTTCAGGTCGCTGACCAGCAGGTCGGTGTAGCCGCCCTTCAGAATGTTCTTTGCCATGGGCTTGCCCATGATGCCCAGACCAATCAGACCGATTTTCATAATAATTACCTCCAAGATAATATAGTTTTTTTCTTTTGCTGTTGAGCCGGTTGGAATCATGCCTTGTTTTGCTCTGTCTGCATTCTACAAAATGGACCATCTTTTGTCTATTCACGGAGTGACTCAATCCGAATGCCAAAATTTATCAAAAATGCAAATACTTTCAAAATTTGAAATGAACTTTCCATGATATCATTCAGACATCCGCCGGTTCGGCGAGACGCCATTTTCTTTGGAGCAGAAGGACATATCCCCGAACTCCGCCGCCGTTCAAACGGTTTCTTGGATGAAACTTTCTTTTCACTGTTTGAAAAGATTTGCACTGTGTCTAAAATGAATCCCGTTTTTTATTCATTTTGTGAATTGTACTCCCGCCGGATTTTTGTTACTTTATGGTTGAAACAAAAACACATGAGGTGATTGTAATGAGCCGTCTCACCATTAAAATCCGCGATATTGACAACGTTGCCGTTGCGGTTCAGGATCTGGACGCAGGCGTGGAAATTCAGCCCGGCCTGCGTACCCTGGAGCCGATTCCCCAGGCGCACAAAATTGCGCTGGTGGATATCCCTGCCGGCGGTGACATCATCCGTTACGGCGTAACCCTGGGCTACGCCAAAAAGGAGATCCCCGCAGGCGCATGGATCAACGAGCATATGCTGAATCTGCCGGAAAGCCCCTCCGTGGAGAATCTGCCCTTCGGCACCAACATTGTCCCCACCGAGCAGCTGCCCGTGCCGCCGCGCACCACCTGGATGGGCTACCGCAATAAGGTCGGCCCCGCCGGCACCCGGAACCTGCTGGGCATCGTTACCACCGTGCAGTGCGCCGCCGGTGTTCTGAAGGTGGCTGTGGAGCGCATTAAGAAGGAGCTGCTGCCCAAGTATCCCAACGTGGATGGCGTTGTGGCCGTGACCCATCCCTATGGCTGCGGCGTTGCCATTAACGCCCCTCTGGCGCACATCCCCATCCGTGCCATTACCAATGTGATCCGCCATCCCAACTTCGGCGGGGAAATCATGGTGGTGGGTCTGGGCTGTGAAAAGCTGACCTACGACCGGGTGCTGCCTCCTGAGGACATCACTCCGGAAAACGTTCTGACTCTGCAGGATTGGGCAGGTCACGACGCCATGATGAACGCCATTCTGGAAATGGCAGACAAGAAGCTGCAGAAGCTGAATCAGCGTCATCGTGAGGAGCTGCCTCTGAGCGAGCTGCTCATCGGCATGCAGTGCGGCGGCAGCGACGCCTTCAGCGGCATCACCGCCAACCCCAGCGCCGGCTATGCGGCGGACATGATTGTTCGCGGCGGCGGCACCGTCATGTTCAGCGAGGTTACGGAGGTTCGGGACGGCGTGCAGATGCTGGCCGCCCGGTGCGTCAATGCTGAGGTTCGGGACCGTTTGGCTGAGGAAATGAAGTGGTACGACGATTATCTTGCCGCCGGCGGCGTGGATCGGGACGCCAACCCCACCCCGGGCAACAAGAAGGGCGGCCTGGCAAACATCGTGGAAAAGGCCATGGGCTCCATTGCCAAGAGCGGCACCAGCCCCATTGTGGAGGTGCTGTCCCCCGCCCAGAAGCCCAGCAAGCATGGCCTGATTTATGCGGCAACCCCCGCCAGTGACATCGTCTGCGGCCCCAGCCAGGTTGCCAGCGGCATCGGCCTTCAGGTATTCATGACCGGCCGGGGAACGCCCTACGGTCTGGATATCGCTCCGGTTATCAAGGTTTGCAGCCGGAATGAAATGAAGAATCACTGGTTTGATATGATTGACATTTCCGCCGGCAATGTGGCCACCGGAGAAGCCACCATCGCCGAGATCGGCACGGAAATCTTCAACATGATTCTGGACGTGGCCAGCGGTGTGAAGCAGCCCTACAGCGATCAGTATGGCTTCCACAACGATATGTGCATCTTCAACCCCGCTCCCATTACCTGATACAGAACAGAAACCGCAGGAAACGGCTGCCCGTTTCCTGCGGTTTTCTTACTATACATACTATATAAATAATACGATAATGTTCTTTATCATTTGTAGTTCGGCTCGATGCCGTATTTTTTCATATAGCGCCACAGGGTGGTTTTGCTGATGCCCAGCTCCGCCGCCACTTTCTCCCGGTTTCCGCCGTGCTCCGACAGAAGCTGGGAGATTTTCAGCGCTTTGGGATCCTGTACCAGGACAACCTTTTCCGCCTTTGCGGTCATCAGGGGCGTGACCTCCTCCAGCTGCCTGCGCAGGAATATCTCGTCCACATTCCGCTTCTCCGTCAGCATGACAATCCGCTCGCATACACTCCGCAGCTGGTCCAGGTTGCCCGGCCAGTCATAGTCCTGGGCAAACTGCCGTGCGCCGTTGGTCAGGTGCAGGTAGCGCTTATACCGCTCTTGGTATTCTTCCAGATAATAGTCCAGCCACCCGGGAATGTCCTCTTTGCGTTCCCGCAGGGCAGGAATATCCAGACTCAGCACATTCAGCGCGTAGTATAGATCCCGGCGGAACTCTCCCCGCTCCACATGCTCCAGCAAATTGTGCTCTGAGGAAACGATGATCCGGACGTTGGCGGCGACGGGGCTTGCGGCGCCGTTATGGTAGAATTTTCCCTGGATCAGATTCAGCAGCTTGTACTGAGTCTCCAGCATCAGGCATTCCACATTGCTGAAATACAAAGTGCCGTTCTGTGCCATTTCCGCAATGCACATGGGGGAATCCTTTCGCGTGGAATAGTTGCCGAAGAGCATTCCGTCCAGCGTCTCCGGCATCCATGCGCTGCAATCCACCGAAATAAAGGCGCTGTTGGCGTTCAGGCTGTCCTTGTGAATGCACTGGGCGATTACGGATTTTCCGCAGCCGGTTTCGCCTTTCAGGAAAATGGGTGCATTGAATTTTGCCATTTGTCTCGCTGTTTTCACCGTCTGCTGCATCCGCGCGCTCTGACAGACAATGCTGTCGAAGTCATATTTTGCCACATATCCCCGCTGGTACAGCTCCCGGCGCAGCTCGCTGTTCATCTCGATGATCTGGCGATCCTCCTGGAATGTGAGGATCGCACCCCGGATTTCCTCTTCAATCCGAATGGGCGCGATGTTGATCACGACAGCTTTTTTTCGGATGTTCATTACCCGCGCGTAGGACTCGATGCCAAACTGGAGCGCGTCATCCAGCAGCTTGCTGTTCAGATTGGGGATAGCCTCCACTGCTTTGCGCCCCACGATCTCTCCGGTGCTTTTGCCCAGCAGCACTGAGGCAGCGCGGTTAATTCGCTGGATGGCGCCGTCACGATCCACCTGCATGATACCGCTGAAGGTATTGTTCAGCATGGCGTCCATTTCCGACAGGTTCTGCTTTTCCTGATCGATGGCGTAGCACACCCGGGAGGCGGTCGCCAGTGCGTTGCGCAGGCTTTCGGAGCCGATGGGAAGGAAATGGTGGGGCAGGCTCAGCGCTCTGGCACATTCGCAGACGATCTGACCGCCGATTACCGCCTGACATCCGTCCTCCACCGCCTGACTGACCGCGTTGGTCAGATCCTTATGGTTTTTTACCAGGTAGCACTTCAGATCAATCTGGAACAGCTCGTTGAAATGGGAGGTATCGCCGATCATGTTTTCAAAGCAGATCAGCCCCAGCCGGGGACATTCCAGACCCAAATCCCGGCGCAGCTCCAGCATAACCATACCCAGTTCCTGAGTGGTAATCTTGATTTCCACCACCGGCCGGGAGGTGTTGCACTTGATGAGCTGGGACTGCACGCCCCGGGCGATGATCAGGTCGCAGTCCCTCTCTACTTCCAGCGCCCGGGATACGGCAAGCCGCGTCTCCACATAGTCCAGGCACACCAGAGAAATATTCGGATATTCCGGCAACAGGGGTGTCACCAGTGCGCACATCTCCTCCCGCGGAACCAGAATTGCAACCTTTGCCATTTGCGGTAACCCTCCATTCTTGGAATATGCCCAGTATAGCATATATTTTGTTCCTATGTCAATTTCTGAAGAAATTATTAGCGGATAATATGAAACTTTTTTTCCAATTCTTGAAAGGATGGCCAATTCCAACAGAAAACAGGCCTCAGTTTAATACAATTCGCAGATAGACTTTTTTCCCTTCCTTGCTAAAATAGGCGGTGTATAGGATGGCTGATGAAGCCGCTGAATGTGGCGCAAATTCGCCTGATCGGCAAAAAAATATCATAAAGCGAAGAAAAAAATACGGAAATCAGGAAAGATGGCGCATTAGATGCCATAAAGTGCTGGCGGCGGGCTGCTTCTTTGTTTCCGCTGCGGGCTGCAAAACCCGCAGTGCGGCGGCAGGTTCCTGATTCCGGTTTGGGAGGGACCGTCATGGACAGTTTTCTGAAAATGGTAAACACCCAATCTGTTCTGTTTCTCTATCTGGCCGTAGGCTACTACTGCCGGAAAAAGAATATTTTCACCGATGAAACCCGGGATAAGCTTACGGATTTCGTTGTGCTGGTTACACTTCCCTGTATGGTTTTTAGTCCCTTCCGCATGGAATGCAGCATTGAAGCACTGATTCAGGGCGGCATGGCGCTGCTGATTGCCACGGTTATGGCAGTCCTCGCGCTGGTTGCCGGTAAGCTCCTGTACAACGGCTTTGCGCCCCAGGAAAAGTGCATCATGCAGTACGGCACTCTGGTGACCAACTCCGGCTTTGCCGGGCTTCCCATTGTCAGCGGCGCGTTCGGAGACGAAGGACTGTTCCTGGCCTCCCTGTTTATCATCCCCACCCGGATTCTTATGTGGAGCGCGGGCATTTCCCTGTTTACCACCGGCGGTACCCGCTGGGAGCGAACAAAAAAGGTCATGACCAACCCCGCCATCATTGCTGTCTTTCTGGGCCTGCCCTGGATGATCTTCCAGCTGCCCATGCCCGGCTTCCTGGATACCGCCATTGATCACATGGGAGACTGCACCTCCCCGCTGGCCATGGCGCTGGTGGGTGCCATCTTGGCAGACGTTCCCCTGCGGGGCGTGTGGGAGCCGAAGGCGCTGTATCTGGTGCTGATTCGCCAGATTATCCTGCCTGTGCTGTGCCTGCTGGCGCTGAAGGGGCTGCATATGGACACGCTGACCATCGGCGTAAGCGTTGCCCTGTCCGGCATGCCCATTGGCTCCACCACCGCCATCCTGGCCCAGAAATACGGCGCGGATGCCCAGTTTGCTTCCAAATGCGTCTTTATTTCCACCCTGACATCTTTGGTAACCGTTCCGGTTCTTACGCTGTTCATCTGAAAAAAGAAAGGGGATTACCGTGCAGACACAATACGATGTAATCGTCATCGGCGGCGGCGTGGTCGGCAGCGCCATCGCCCGGGAGCTGAGCCGCTACCGGCTGAAAATCGCCGTACTGGAAAAGGAAAGCGACGTATGCACCCAGACCAGCGGACGCAATACCGGTATGCTTCACGCAGGCTTCCTGTATAAAACCGGTTCCCTGAAGGCCATCTGCGCCGTAGAGGGAAATGCGGAATTCGACCAGGTGGCGAAGGAACTGGACGTTCCCTTCAAGCGCACCGGCAAGCTGATTGTCGGCTTCACCGAGGAGGACCGCCGCCGTCTGGAGGCTTTTAAGGCCCGGGGTGAAGCCAACGGCGTACCCGGTCTGGAGATCATCGACCGGGAAAGAATGGACGCGCTGGATCCCAACGCCGGCGGCAACTTCGCCATGTGGGCGCCTACCAGCGGCATTCTGGATCCCTTTACCTACACCATCGCCCTGGCGGAAAACGCCGCTGCCAACGGCGCGGAGTACTTCCTGAACTGCGCCTTCCTCAGCGAAACCCGTCAGGCAGACGGAAGCCACGTCCTGCACACCTCCCGGGGTGATTTCCACACCCGCTGGGTGGTCAACAGCGCGGGTCTGCACAGCGCCGAGGTCAGCGAAAAGCTGGGCATTCCCGGCTATGTTATCCGGGGCTTTAAGGGTGAATACTATGTGCTGGACAAGCGGGTGGGCAAATTCGCCTCCATTCCCGTGTACCCTGCGCCAAACCCCGACAATACCTTCGGCACCCACGCTACGCCCACGGTGGACGGTAACGTCCTGGTTGGCCCGGACAGCAGGCTGACCGAGGATTTTGCGGACTACGAAGCCACCCAAATTTCCATGGACGGCCTGTTTGCCAGCGGCGCGAAAATGTTCAAGCCCATGACCCGCAGCGCCTTTATCCGCAATTTCGCAGGCATCCGCCCCAAGCGGGTGGATCCCGAAACCGGCGAGGTGCAGGATTTCCTGCTGGAATGCCGGGACGAGGTTCCCGGCGTGGTGAATCTGGTGGGCATCGAGTCCCCCGGCATCACCTCCGCGCTGCCGCTGGCCCGGCGGGCCGTGGCGCTGATTGCCCAGCGGGAAGCCCTGATTCCCAACCCGGATTTTAACCCTGTTCGTAAGGGCATCCGGCGCTTCAATGAACTGGACACCGAAACCCAGGCAAAGCTCATCGCGGAAAATCCCGACTACGGCGAAGTGGTCTGCCGCTGCGAGCAGATCAGCCGCGCCGAAATTTTGCAGGCGATTCACAACCCGCTGGGGGTTCACACCGTCAACGGCATCAAGGTGCGCACCCGCGCCACCATGGGACGCTGCCAGGGCGGCTACTGTGAAACCCGCATTACCCGCATGCTTCAGGAGGAGCTGGACTGCCGGCCGGAGGATATCCGGCTGGGCAACGGCGAAAGCTGGATGTTTACCGGCAATGTGAAAGGGGGCGCGTCAGAATGATGCATCATCAGGCAGTTGTCATCGGCGGCGGCCCCGCCGGTCTTGCCGCAGCAATCCGGCTGCGCCAAAAGGGCATTGAGGACATTGTGATTCTGGAACGGGAGCACCGCCCCGGCGGCATCCTGCGCCAGTGCATCCATGACGGCTTTGGCCTGACCCGGTTCGGGGAGACCCTGTCCGGCCCGGAATACGCCCAGCGGTTCGTCAGCAAAGCAGAAGCATTACAGATTCCTTGTCTCACGGACACCACGGTGGTTGACCTGTCCCAGGACCGGGTCATTACCGCCCATTCCCCCAAGGGACTGATCCAGATTCAGGCAGACGCCGTAATTCTGGCCATGGGCTGCCGGGAGCGCACCCGGGGCGCGCTGGCAATTCCCGGTTCCCGTCCCTCCGGCGTGATTAACGCGGGTGTGGCCCAGAGCTACATCAATTTGCAGAACATCATGGTGGGAAAAGAAGTGGTGATTCTGGGCAGCGGCGACATCGGGCTGATTATGGCCCGGCGGCTGACACTGGAAGGCGCCCATGTCAAGGCTGTGTACGAGATTCAGCCCTATCCCTCCGGCCTGCCCAGAAATATTGAGCAGTGCCTGAACGACTATAACATCCCTCTGTACCTGAGCCACACCGTCACGGACATCCGGGGACGGGAACGGCTGGAAGGCGTGGTGGTGTCCAAAATGGACGAAAACCGCCGCCCCATTCCCGGCAGTGAGGAATATGTCCCCTGCGACACGCTGATTCTCTCTGTGGGTCTGATCCCGGAAAACGAGCTGTCCCTGGGCGCAGGCGTGGAACTGGACAGCCACACCAGCGGCGCGTTTGTGGACGAGCACTTCCAGACCAGCATTCCCGGTGTGTTTGCCGCGGGAAATGTGCTGCATGTTCATGATCTGGTGGATTTTGTCTCGCTGGAAGCCGAAGCTCTGGCAGACAGCGCGGCGGAATATCTGCAAAACGGCGCACTGGAGCCCTGTCCGCTGACCATTCATGCCGGTCAGAACGTAGGTCATGTGATTCCCCAGACCTGCAGTGGTCACCGGGACTTTACCCTGTCCCTGCGGGTGCGCCAGCCCATGACGGATAAGACGGTGATCGTCCGGCAGAATGGGCAGGAGGTGCTGCGCAGGAAGCTGCGCCGGCTGCTCCCGGCGGAAATGATCCAGCTGAAGGTCAAAGAAAGCAAACTCTCCGATTCCGGAGATCTGGAGGTGACGGTGGAATGAAAAGAACCTTTACCTGCATTGTGTGCCCCAACGGCTGCGAAATCACCGCAGAGTACGAAGGCAGCAATATTCTCAGCGTCACCGGCGCAACCTGCTCCAAAGGAGAGGAATATGTCCGGCAGGAGCTGACGGCGCCCAAACGCACCATTGCCACCTCCGTTGCCGTTACCGGCGGTGAGCTACCGCTGGTCAGCGTCCGGGTGGACGCGCCCATCCCCAAGGAAGAAATCTTCCGGGTCATGGCGGAAATTAACCGGCACACCGTTGCCGCCCCCGTTTCCATCGGTCAGGTCCTGATCGAAAATGTCTGCGGACTGGGCAGCAATGTGATCATTACAAAAAATGTCGCGGCCCGATAAGGCCGTTTACATGAAATCTTTATTACAGGAGTGATTATGATATGAAAATTGGTATGATTGGACTTGGCATCATGGGTAAGCCCATGGCAAAGAATCTTGTGAAAGCGGGTTACGAAGTGTGGGTTAACAACCGCAGCCGTGCCCCCATGGACGAGCTGGCCGCCTGCGGCGCCCATCCCGGCACCCGTCAGGAGCTGGCGGAGAACTGTGACGTGATCATCACCATGCTCCCCAACGGCCCTCAGGTCAAGGAGGTCATGCTGGGCAGCGACGGCGTGGCGCAGTATATGCACGCCGGTCAGATCTTCGTGGATGCCAGCTCTGTCAGCCCCGTTGCCAGCAAGGAAATCGCTGCCGCTCTGGCGGAAAAGGGCATTGAGATGCTGGACGCGCCCGTGTCCGGCGGCGAGCCCAAGGCCATCGACGGCACCCTGAGCTTCATGGTGGGCGGCAAGCAGGAGATTTTTGACCGCTGCAAGGATATTTTGGGCGCTATGGGCAGCTCTGTGACCCGCTGCGGCGAC
>JBJDYL010000031.1:0-2076 GCA_051867285.1 Faecousia sp.
ACTTGAGATGAAGGCCGGGAGAAAGCTGGTATATCACCAATGAATTGGGAGTCGGCTACCGCATGAATGGGGTGAAAGAGGAATGAAAGGATTATTTCAAAAACAATCTCCGGCAAGACTCATATCGCTGAGTTTTGCGTTTGTAATTCTGCTGGGATCTTTTCTGTTGATTCTGCCATGCAGTGTGCAGGAGGGCGTGGAGCTGCGTTACATAGATTCGTTATACACTTCTACCAGTGCTGTTTGTGTCACAGGGCTAATCGCTGTAGATGTAGGAGATACCTTTACCCCCTTGGGACAGTTCTTTCTGGCGGCTTTGATTCAGGTGGGAGGTCTGGGTGTTACCTCCGTAGGAGCCGGTATCATTCTGGCAATAGGCAAAAAGGTTGATTTGAAAGGGCGAAATCTCATTCGAGAAGCCTCAAATCTGGACTCCGGCCGGGGAGCCATCCGTTTTGTAAAAAGCGTTATGATTACTACATTGATCATCGAGCTGTTGGGTGCGGCATTGAGTTTCCTGGTGTTTGTACAGGATTACCCACCGCTGAAAGCTCTTGGAATCAGCCTATTTCACTCAGTAGCAGCCTTTAACAATTCCGGTTTTGACATTCTGGGCAATCAGCAAAATCTGATTCCCTATCGAGATAATGTGGCGTTGAATCTGATCACCTGTGGTTTGATCTTCTTTGGTGGCATCGGCTTTCTGGTCATCCGGGAAATGTGGACATATAAGCTGCATTGGGGGAAATATTCCTTGCACGCAAAGGTGGTTTTGTCTGTCAGTGCTGCGCTCCTGATCGTTGGTACGCTTCTCTTGAAACTGACAGAAGATATTACGTGGTTGGGAGCCTTTTTCCATAGCGTGTCTGCCCGAACTGCAGGTTTTTCCACTTACCCTCTGGGAACATTTTCTGATGCAGGGCTTTTAGTGCTGGTAGTGCTGATGTTTATCGGTGCTTCGCCCGGCTCTACCGGAGGTGGTATCAAAACCAGTACTTTCCTTGTACTGATTCAGGGCATTAAATCGGCGGCTACCAACAAGTCGGAAAAAGCATTCCGCTATGCAATACCCAAGGATGCATTCCGTAAGGCCTGTGTGATCACGCTGCTGGCTTTGACCGTGGTGATTTTGGGAACATGGCTAATAATGATCATGGAGTCAGAGATCGCACTGATGGATGCACTTTTTGAGGTCACCAGCGCTTTTGGAACGGTCGGTCTTTCCACAGGAATCACCCCGAGTCTTGGCATTGGTGCTAAACTGTTGTCGATTTTGATTATGTATATTGGCAGACTGGGACCGCTGACCGTTGCTTCGCTTTGGTATTTCAGTCGTGGTGAACGGGTCAACTTCCCGGAAGGATATATTGCGATTGGTTGATTGGAGAATGATTATGTTTGGAAAAATGCAAAACAAAAAAACAATGTACGGTATTGTCGGTATTGGCCGATTTGGTTTGGCACTGGCGGAGGCACTGGCAGCATCTGGCTCAGGGCTGATCGTTCTGGATCGAGATGAAGATAAAGTCCGTGAAATGCGGGAACTAACAGACAATGCCTATGTGGTGAAAAGTCTGAATAAGAAATCCTTGCAGGAGACCGGTATTCAGAACTGTGATGTGGCCGTGGTCTGCATCGGAGAGCAGATGGACACTTCCATTCTGACAGCATTGAACTTGGTTTCTCTGGGGATTCCCAAGGTAATTGCCAAGGCCACCAGTGTTGAGCATGGCATTATTCTGGAAAAGCTTGGTGCAGAAGTTGTCTACCCGGAGCGGGATATGGCTGTCCGTTTGGCCAGCCGCTTAGAAACCGCCAGAGAGTTGGACATTATTCAGCTCAGCGAGAAAATCAATATCTCTAAAATGCAGGTACCAGAGCAGATCATCGGAAAAACCGTGCTTAGTGCCAATCTGCGTTCAAAATTCAGTCTGAACATCATTGCTATTGAAAATAATGGCATGGTTATAGAAGCCATCCACCCGGATTACACCTTCCGACAGAACGATATTCTGTTTTTGGTAGGAAGCAAGGATGGCCTGATGAAAATGAACCAGTGGGCATCCGCTCAGAAGG
>JBJDYL010000032.1:0-2062 GCA_051867285.1 Faecousia sp.
TTTGCTCTTTAAAAATCTGGATCAAGCTGAAAATTGAAACACTGAACAACGAAAGTTGTTCGTGAGTCTCTCAAATTTTCGCAACACGATGATGAGTCGAAAGAAACATCTTCGGGTTGTGAGGTTAAGCGACTAAGCGTACACGGTGGATGCCCTGGCAGTCAGAGGCGATGAAGGACGTGCTAATCTGCGATAAGCGTCGGTAAGGTGATATGAACCGTTATAACCGGCGATTTCCGAATGGGGAAACCCAGTGTGTTTCGACACACTATCATTAACTGAATCCATAGGTTAATGAGGCGAACCGGGGGAACTGAAACATCTAAGTACCCCGAGGAAAAGAAATCAACCGAGATTCCCCCAGTAGCGGCGAGCGAACGGGGAGGAGCCCAGAGCCTGAATCAGTGTGTGTGTTAGTGGAAGCGTCTGGAAAGGCGCGCGATACAGGGTGACAGCCCCGTACACAAAAATGCACATACTGTGAGCTCGATGAGTAGGGCGGGACACGTGGTATCCTGTCTGAATATGGGGGGACCATCCTCCAAGGCTAAATACTCCTGACTGACCGATAGTGAACCAGTACCGTGAGGGAAAGGCGAAAAGAACCCCGGCGAGGGGAGTGAAAAAGAACCTGAAACCGTGTACGTACAAGCAGTGGGAGCACGCTTCGGCGTGTGACTGCGTACCTTTTGTATAATGGGTCAGCGACTTATATTCTGTAGCAAGGTTAACCGAATAGGGGAGCCGAAGGGAAACCGAGTCTTAACTGGGCGTTAAGTTGCAGGGTATAGACCCGAAACCCGGTGATCTAGCCATGGGCAGGTTGAAGGTTGGGTAACACTAACTGGAGGACCGAACCGACTAATGTTGAAAAATTAGCGGATGACTTGTGGCTGGGGGTGAAAGGCCAATCAAACCGGGAGATAGCTGGTTCTCCCCGAAAGCTATTTAGGTAGCGCCTCGTGAATTCATCTCCGGGGGTAGAGCACTGTTTCGGCAAGGGGGTCATCCCGACTT
The DNA here is from genome assembly GCA_051867285.1 of Faecousia sp. Classification (GTDB taxonomy): domain Bacteria; phylum Bacillota; class Clostridia; order Oscillospirales; family Oscillospiraceae; genus Faecousia. The sequence goes on from JBJDYL010000032.1 coordinate 1,018, forward strand.
ACCAACCCGATGCAAACTGCGAATACCGGAGAATGTTATCACGGGAGACACACGGCGGGTGCTAACGTCCGTCGTGAAGAGGGAAACAACCCAGACCGCCAGCTAAGGTCCCAAAGTCATGGTTAAGTGGGAAACGATGTGGGAAGGCCCAGACAGCCAGGATGTTGGCTTAGAAGCAGCCATCATTTAAAGAAAGCGTAATAGCTCACTGGTCGAGTCGGCCTGCGCGGAAGATGTAACGGGGCTAAACCATGCACCGAAGCTGCGGCAGCGACACTATGTGTTGTTGGGTAGGGGAGCGTTCTGTAAGCCTGTGAAGGTGTACTGTGAGGTATGCTGGAGGTATCAGAAGTGCGAATGCTGACATAAGTAACGATAAAGCGGGTGAAAAGCCCGCTCGCCGGAAGACCAAGGGTTCCTGTCCAACGTTAATCGGGGCAGGGTGAGTCGACCCCTAAGGCGAGGCCGAAAGGCGTAGTCGATGGGAAACAGGTTAATATTCCTGTACTTGGTGTTACTGCGAAGGGGGGACGGAGAAGGCTATGTTGGCCGGGCGACGGTTGTCCCGGTTTAAGCGTGTAGGCTGGTTTTCCAGGCAAATCCGGAAAATCAAGGCTGAGGCGTGATGACGAGGCACTACGGTGCTGAAGCAACAAATGCCCTGCTTCCAGGAAAAGCCTCTAAGCATCAGGTAACATCAAATCGTACCCCAAACCGACACAGGTGGTCAGGTAGAGAATACCAAGGCGCTTGAGAGAACTCGGGTGAAGGAACTAGGCAAAATGGTGCCGTAACTTCGGGAGAAGGCACGCTGATATGTAGGTGAAGCGACTTGCTCGTGGAGCTGAAATCAGTCGAAGATACCAGCTGGCTGCAACTGTTTATTAAAAACACAGCACTGTGCAAACACGAAAGTGGACGTATACGGTGTGACGCCTGCCCGGTGCCGGAAGGTTAATTGATGGGGTTAGCGGTAACGCGAAGCTCTTGATCGAAGCCCCGGTAAACGGCGGCCGTAACTATAACGGTCCTAAGGTAGCGAAAT
>JBJDYL010000033.1:0-9164 GCA_051867285.1 Faecousia sp.
AGGGCCGTCTGCCCGACTTCTATCCCACCGTGTTCATCTTCGGCGCCAAGTCCGCCCCCGGTTACATGGACGCCAAGGCGGTTATCCGCTACATCAACCGGGTTGCCCGGATGATCAACAACGACCCCGCCGTCGCCGACAAGATGAAGGTGGTCTTTGTTCAGAACTACAACTGCTCCTACGCCGAGCATATCATCCCTGCCGCTGACGTGTCCGAGCAGATCTCTCCCGCCGGAACCGAGGCATCCGGCACCGGCAACATGAAGCTGATGCTCAACGGCGCAGTGACCCTGGGCACCCTGGACGGCGCCAACGTGGAGATCGCCCAGGAAGCCGGCAAGGAGAACGAGTATATCTTCGGTCACACCGTGGAGCAGATCAACGCCGGTCGGGGCTCCTACTATCCCCGGGGTATCTACGACAGCAACGCCGACCTGCGCCGGGCCATCAACACCCTGGTGGACGGCACTGTGCCCACCGACGACGGCCTGCGCAACCTGTTCCATGCCTTGCTGGACTGGGGCAACAACTCCGACCAGTACCGTCTGCTGCTGGACTATGAGTCCTATGTCAATGCCAAACTGCAGGCGAACCGGGACTATGCCGACCGCATGGCCTTTGGCCGCAAGTGCCTGATAAACGTGGCTTTCGCCGCCAAGTTCTCCTCTGACCGTACCATCCGTCAGTACGCTGAGGAAATCTGGCACATCAAGCCCTCCCAGTTCTGATACTATTTCTTCCAATTCAAAATCCCGGATTCCAGAAGGAATCCGGGATTTTTCGCTATATCTGCTCAAAAATTCCCCGTATCCTGCATAATATAGGATACGGGGATAATTTTAGAGAATGGCAGGAATCTATGTATCAAATTACTGCGCACCGGCAGTCAGGTAGGTATTGCGCCGGAGCAGAGCCACGCCGCACTTTTGGCAGCTGTAGTCCTCCACCAGCTGCCCCTCCGTCTCCTGGGGATTTCCGCAGCGGGAACAGGCGGGAATCCGGGTGATCTTATAATCGAAGATCCAATAGCCGGAACCGGCGCTGGTAATGCTGCCCCAGGTGTGCTCATCATTCACATGGGCGTTGACTCTTCTGTAATTATAGATATTGGAATCCCGAACCCGCACCAGGCCATTTTCGGTAATCTCCTGAAGGACGATGTAATGTCCTCCCCGGGTCCAGTAGCCATTGTGCTGAATGGAGATAACCACATGCCCCTCCTCCAGCGCTTGCCAGGCGACATTGGGGTCATAGGTTTTTTCCACCAGATAGAAGCCCATCACCGGCGGTTCTTTGACAAAGATCATGCCGTCCGTGCCGTTGCGGTGGCTGTAGCCTCCATACCGGGCGCACATCTCCGGGGGTGTCAGCTCGTCATCCGCCAGATAAGAGGCCAGCATCGCCATGGAAGTGATGCCGCAGCCATTGGTGCGGATGGGCCAGCCGCCATACATGGTGGTCGGATAATCCTGCTGCAAATACAGAGGCACCTCCGGGAAGCGCTCGTGGGCAATGTCGGGATACAGCAGATCCCCTGCGGAAACGCTGCCATCAGCTTCCGGCAGCGCAATGTCGGAATAGGTGACCTTCATGGGGCAGTCCTTCCGGGCCGCCTCTATCAGCGCCGCTTGCTGATCCCCGAGGGCAGTTTCAGCTTCGTCTGCCTGGGCGATGAATTCCTTACCGGAAAAATACAGAATATGAATGCCGTCAGCATCGGTGAGGATTGTGGTGTCTCCCGGCTGGCGTTCCGGATCAAAGCACCACGCGTCCAGTTCCCCGGGCAGCTGTCCCTTCTGGATGCGGTAGTACGCGCCGCCGTCCACAGCCGTTCCGGTATCCTGGGAGAAGGTGTGCGCCAGATCCGCAAACACGCTTTCCGTGTACTTTTCCTGCTTCGTCAGAGGCTGCAGGCGCTTCTTTGCCTGGGCCCGGAATTGGGACATGGTTTCCTCCTCAGATTCCTCCCCCGGCACCAGCAGGATATGCCGGAAATTGACACAGTACTCCCCTGCCGTCTCCTCCGTCTGCGTCTCGGATGCGTCAAGAGAATAGGTCAGCGTGGTGAAATACATATAGGCGCGGTTCATACTCTCTACCATGGCTGTCAGATCCGATGCCGACGCACCGAAGGCACGCTTAGCCAGAGCGGCAGTATCCGCGCAGTCATGCCCCTGCGCCAGCGTCTCCAGAGTTTCGGGAAGCGCATCCAGATAGGCCTGGTGCATGGAATTGGGGCTGAAATAGGCATTGTAGCCGTACAGATATTTTGTAGCAGGCATACCTTCCATATATTCCGCATAGTTATCCAGATTGGGCTGGTAGGCTTCCTCGGTGGGAAGCGGCACCTCCCGGCTCTGCCGGTTCAGGGCCACGGCACTGTGCCAGGCATTCAGCGCCTGCCTCAGGAAATACTGCTGCCAGTTTGCCACGCTGTCATCCACGCTACAGGGCTGCTGATCCAGCGGTCTGTCAAAATCCGGCGCGTTCTCCTGACCGGATCGACGGTACTGCGCCACCTCCGCCCAGTACCACACTGCCAGCTGGCCGTTGGTCAGCGTCTCGTCCCCCGTTCTGGCAATCACGGCATCCGCCGTCCCATCCCGGGTATAGCTGCCCTTACAGGTCACATCCTCCGGATTTCCGTCAGGCGGTACAGTGGCAGGAACCGTAGTTTCCTCAGCGACCACGCCATCCTCCGTTTCCACGGCGCCGCCTCCGGTTCTTGCGCAGCCGCACAGCAGCAATGCACACAGCAATGCCGCACAGATTCGTCTCACACCGACTCCCCCTTTGCTCCAAAACATACTGCTACAGTTTACCACAATCTTCCCGTCTTTGCAATCATCCCGCCGCGATTTTTCCTTATTGCTTTTCTCTGCACCCTACGCTATAATGGTACCGAAATCCAATGCTTGCAGGAGGAATCCCCATGGAACAGGAAACCAACATTCCCGAGGAAGAAGCCAGCATCCTTACGCTGACGGACGAAAATGGCCAGGACGTAAATTTTGAGTATCTGGACTGCCTGGAATATCAGGGCACCGAATATCTGGTATTGATGCCGGAGGGCGAGGACGAGATCGTCATCATGGAAATTGAGCCGGTGGATGAGGAAAATGAAAACTACCTGGCTGTGGAGGACGAAGCCGTGCTGGACGCGGTTTACGGTATCTTCAAGGAAAAATTCAAGGATGTGCTGACTTTCGAGGACTGAAACCAAAGCGGCTGTGGGGATTTCCACAGCCGCCAATTCGTACCTCCGCTACCCGGTATGAATTGACTTTGCCGCTGGAATATGCTAGACTGGATTCATATTGTAAGGAGGGATTGGCATATGACCCCCATTGAAACCCAGATTGAAGGCATCGTAGACACTATCCTGGAGGACTACCGCAACGGACGCGCGATTGATAAGATGGATCACTTCTGTCATCCGGATAAGGATATTGTCATTGATATGATTGGCAAGCTGGTGCGGATCGTTTACCCCGGCGCGACCCGGGAAAAAACCTACCGGATTTATAACGCCCGGTACAACCTGTCCATGCTGATCGAAGATGTGATGTACAATCTGAACAAGCAGCTTACCCTGGTATTCAAGGGTGAACTGGGTGAACAGGCCGCCGCCGACAAGGCGCAGGAATTGAGCATTGCGTTTTTCCGGGCCATTCCTTCCGTCCGGGCCATTGCGCAAACCGATGTGGAAGCGTTCTTTGACGGCGATCCCGCCGCCTTCAGCATGGATGAAATCATCTTCTGCTATCCCGGGCTGTTCGCCATTACCGTGTACCGGCTGGCCCACGTCCTGTATACGCTGGGCGTTCCCCTGCTGCCCCGGATTATGACGGAGCACGCCCACTCCGTCACCGGCATCGACATCAACCCCGGCGCAACCATCGGCAACTATTTCTTCATCGACCATGGCACGGGCATCGTGGTGGGCGAAACCACGGTGATCGGCGACCATGTAAAGGTCTATCAGGGCGTAACCCTGGGCGCCCTGACCACCCGGGGCGGTCAGAATCTGCGGGGCAAAAAACGCCACCCCACCATTGAGGACAACGTCACCATTTATGCCGGCGCATCCATTCTGGGCGGCGGAACCGTCATCGGTCGGGACAGCGTGATCGGCTCCAACGTGTTTATCACCCACTCCATTCCTGCCTGCACCACCGTCAGCGTCAAAAGCCAGGAGCTGCAGTACCGGCCCCGCAACTGCGAAGGAAACTGCAAAAACTGCACCAAGCCGGAACCTTTCTGGGAGGAGCAGAAATAAAAACATTCCGGATGAACTTCGTTCATCCGGAAACTTTTATTTTTTGTCCGCAGATTGCAGCCGCTGTGCCAGCAGTCGGGTGACCTCCGCACACCGGTGGGCGGCGATGCGCTCGAAGGTGGGATAATCCATCTGCGCACTGTCGTCCGCCTTGTCAGAAATTGCCCGGAGAATTACAAAGGGAATGCCATTGCGGTAAGCGGTTTGGGCAATGGCTGCTCCCTCCATTTCGGTGCACAGTCCCTGAGTCGCGGCGATAATTCCCTCTTTCACGCTCTTTTCCGCCACAAACCGGTCGCCGCTGGCGATTCTGCCGATTCTGGTGTGCCCCGGGTGAACCGTCTCCGCTGCGGCGAAGGCATATTCCATCAGGGTTTCATCCGCCGGGAAGGCCGTGACCTCCATGCCGGGGACCCTTCCGAAGGGGTAGCCGAAATGCACGCAGTCAAAATCATGGTACATAGCGTCCCGGCTTACCACCAGATCGCCGATATCCAACTCAGCGCAGAGAGAACCGGCAATGCCGGTGTTCACCAGATGGGTAACACCAAAGCAGTCGCACAGAATCTGGGCGCACAGCGCCGCGTTGACCTTGCCCACGCCGCACTGAACCACCACCGCCGGCAAACCTGCCAGCGTACCTTCGCAGAAGCTGCTGCCCGCCACGGTGCGGCTGCTCTTATGCTCCATTTCTCCCAGCAGGATTTCCACTTCCACCTGCATGGCGCCGATAATGCCAAGTTTTGTCATGGTTTCCTCCTTATTCCGGGTAAACAAGCCGGGATTCGTCAATGGTTTCCAGCAGGGCTGCGTACTTTGCCCCCCAGTAGTTTGCCATGGGCAGATTCATATCCAGATAGTTGCCGCAGTCCTTAGCGCTGGCTCCGGGCACCTCGCCCCGGTAATCCCGGATAAACCGGAAGCAATCCCGCACCAGACCGACAATATCCCTGGATTCATAATCCCCGGACAGCAGCAGATAAAACCCGGTGCGGCAGCCCATGGGACCAAAATACAGCACCCGGTTCTTCCAGTTCGGCTCATTGCGCAGATAGGTAGCGCCCAGATGCTCAATGGTGTGCACCTCGGCCGTGTTCATCACCGGCTCCTCGTTGGGTTTGGTCAGCCGCAGATCAAAGGTTGTGACGGTCTGCTCGCCCACCTTGTCCTTCCGGGAGACATACAGCCCCGGCTGCAGCTTGATATGGTCAATCGTAAAACTTGTGATTTTTTCCATAGTATCTCCTTTTTTCATTCATCTGTGCAGTTCGCTGCATCAATAGCCAGCACCAGCAGCAGTCCGGGCATTTCATTGGCAGGATTGTCATAGCGCAGCACATAGGTGTCGCTCCAATGAAAGATTTCCTTGGAAATGGACATGATTTTCTCGTTTCCCCGGGTCACCCGGTAGTCCCAGCCCATCAGATCCCCTTCCACCGTCCAACCCCGGAAGTCCACCTGATAGCGGGGGCGGAAGAACGTGAATTCCCGGCGGATGGTACCCTGTACTCTGCCGTCGATGACGATCTCAAACCGGGGCAGGAGCGCAAGCAGCTTCTGGTGAATGGAACCAGTCTCCCTGCCGGTGCGTTTGTCGTAGACGTGAATCTGATGTCCCAGGGCAAGAAGCTCCGCCCGCACCTCATAGCGCGCCTGCCCGGTCTCGTCATAGACATCATAACTGTCCGTCCAGGAAAAGATTCTCTGTTTGATATACAGCTGCATTGTCTCGCCTCCTTAGGGAAAATCATAGCATAACGCAGGGGGTTTTGCAAGAATAATACGGTCAGAACACCGCCCAAACCTCTTCAGGGTTTTCCATTCGCTGCACACAAAGGAATGCGGCGGAAAATCCGGCAGGATCCTCCTCCGCTTTTTTTTGCATTTGCACCAAATGTTCTTGCTTTTTTCCATCCGCAATGGTAGAATATCAATGACTATACCATGAAGGTAGGGATGCACCAATGGGTAAGAACGATTTTGATATCGACTTTGACTTCGATGAAGCCTACGGCTTTGACGCCAAGTCCTTCCTGGGCGATGAGGCGTATGACGATACAGCCAATCCGGGTGATTTTTCCGATATAGATCTGGGACTCACCTCCCCGCACGATGCAGAGGAAAGCGGCGATTTTGATCTGGACGGTGATTTGGAGGACTTTCTGAACATGGGCCTGGAGCCGGAGCCTCAGCCTGACGCGCCGGATGTGCAGCCCGAACCGGAGGAGGACGACTGGTCGCCGGAAGAGGGCTATCCGGAAGAAGTGTCCGAGGAGGATCCCACCCTGTTTGAGGACGGAGAGGAATCCTACGACGACCAGACAGAATACAGCGAAGAAGAATCGGAGCCTTCTGAATACGACGAAGCTTCCGACCAGGAGGAGGATATGTCCGATACGGATCCCGGCACACAGCGCCAGCGCAAACCCCGCAAGCCCATCAAGCTGCCAAAGCTGAAAATGCCCAATATTTTCACAAAATTCTTTGATCTGTACTTTGGCCCCGTAATCCACAAGGAATTGCGGGAAGAGCCGGCGGATCCGGATAATCCCCGCCGCCGCCGCAGAAAGAGCCGCTCCCAGATCTTCAAGGAGGTCTACCTGCCTCCCCTGCTGACCTGTGTGTGCCTGATTCTGGTACTGACTTTCGTGATCGGCTCTCTGTCCAATGTCATCGACCGGCGCCGGATCGACAAGCAGAATCACCAAAGTCAGCTGGACGCCTCCATCAGCCAGGCAGAACAGCTGGCCGCCCAGAGCGAGCGGATTGTGGAAGAAGCCGAGGTGCTGGCCGCCGGTTATGATTACGACAAGGCCATTGAGAAGCTGGAATCCATCGGCGATCTGACCCAGCACCCCGACATTGCAGCAAAGCGCTCCGAGTATGAAACCGCCAAGAATGCTCTGGTGGAATATAAGGATCCCACCCTGATCCCCAACCTGAGCTTCCATGTGCTGATTGAGGACATGACCCGGGCCAAGCAGGATGCGGAGCTGGGCGGCAGCTACAACAAGAATTTCGTAACCACGGGAGAATTCTCCAAAATTCTGACCCAGCTTTATAACAACGGCTATGTGCTGGTGGACTTCAACAGCTTTGTCTCCGCCCAGACCGATCTGGACGGCAACGAGAAGTACATGGTCAAGTCCATTATGCTCCCGGAGGGTAAAAAGCCTGTCATGCTCACCGAAACCATGGTCAACTACTTTGAGTACATGGTAGACGGTGACGGTGACCACTATGCGGACGCCAAGGGCGACGGCTTTGCCAACAAGCTGGTGCTGGATGCCAACGGCGATATCAAGGCGGAATACATCGACGCTTCCGGGCAGAGTCTGGTGGGCAACTACGACTTTGTGCCCATTCTGGAGGATTTCATCGCGGAGCACCCCGACTTCTGCTATCAGGGCGCCCGTGCCGTTCTGGCCGTTACCGGCCATGAGGGTGTATTCGGCTACCGCTGCAACACCTCCTACATCAGCCTTATCAGCCAGCAGTATTACGATGAGCAGGTGGCCGGGGCCAAGGAGATCACCAATGCCCTGCGGGAAAAGGGCTACACCATCGCCTGCTTCACTTACAAGAACGATGCCTACGGCAAGCTCAGTGTGGCGCAGATCCAGGCGGATATGCAGAGTTGGACCTCTCAGGTTGTCAATGTCATTGGTCCTGTGGATACCTTCGTATTTGCCAGAACCAGCCGTCTGACGGAGTACGGCAGCGGCAGTAACGCCTTCCAGGTGATGTACACCAGCGGCTTCCGTTACTTCATCTCCAACGACACCTCTCCGCTGACGGAAATCAACGATACCTACGTCCGTCAGAACCGGCTGATGGTCACCGGCGAGAATATGCAGCATAAGTCCAGCATGTTTACGGGTCTGTTTGACACCAATGCGGTGCTGGAGCTGTCCACCCGCGGCAGCGTGCCCACCAGCTAAGGCGCCTCTGGCTCCATCCTTCCCAAATCCAAAATAAGCGCCGGGGCAACACCCCGGCGCTTTCGTTTCAGGAGGAATTACTATGGAAATCAAACCCGGAAAGTACCGGCATTTCAAGGGAAACCTGTATGAGGTAATCGGCGTTGCCAGCCATTCGGAAACCCTGGAGCCAATGGTCGTGTATCGCGCGCTGTACGGCGAGTATGGACTGTGGGTTCGCCCCGCCGCCATGTGGACGGAAACCATTGACCGGGACGGCTACCACGGCCCAAGGTTTCAGTATATCGGGGAATAAAATAGCTGCCATTGCAATATGCAATGGCAGCTTCTTTCTTTTCCTCAGGTTCCGTTGCCCCGCAGTTCGATGATCTGATCCCGCAGGACTGCGGCGTACTCGTACTCCATCATCCGGGCGGCTTCCTTCATCTGCTTTTCCAGACGAGCGATTTCCTTCTCCTTTTCCACCTTCGTCATCTTCACGCCGTTTCTGCCTTTGCGTTCGGCGGTGGGCGAGGAAATCTCGATGAGATCCCGGACAGACTTGATCACCGTCTTGGGCACAATGCCGTGGGCCTTGTTGTAGGCGTCCTGAATTTCCCGCCGGCGGGCGGTTTCGTCCATGGCGACCCGCATGGAGGGTGTCACTGTATCCGCGTACAGGATGACCTTGCCCTCGGCGTTTCGTGCCGCGCGGCCGATGGTCTGAATCAGGCTGGTCTCGCTGCGCAGGAAGCCTTCCTTATCCGCATCCAGGATCGCCACCAGGCTGACCTCCGGCAAGTCCAGACCTTCCCGCAGCAGGTTGATGCCAATGAGCACGTCGAATTTTGCCATGCGCAGATCCCGGATGATCTCCATGCGTTCCATGGCGCCGATGTCAGAGTGCATGTAGCGCACCTTAATGCCCGCCTTTTGCAGGTAGACCGTCAGATCCTCCGCCATTT
>JBJDYL010000034.1:0-2044 GCA_051867285.1 Faecousia sp.
TACAGCTATGTGGAGGCTTTCTTCTCCATGAACCAGGAGTGCTGGACTGCCGCCCATGTCAACGCCTACCGGTATTTTGGCGGCGTCACGCGGATGATTCAATGTGACAATCTGAAAACCGGCGTGGAAAAGCACGGAAAAGATGAGGTGGTTCTGAACAAATCCTACCAGGAGCTGGCAGAGCATTATGCCACTGCCATTGTTCCCGCCAGAGTCAGAGCGCCAAAGGATAAGGCCGCTGTGGAAGGAACCGTAGGGATCATCTCCACCTTTATTCTGGCGGCTCTGCGGAACCGCCAGTTCCTGTCCTTGCCGGAGCTGAACGAAGCGATTTGGGAGCGTCTTGAAGCGTTCAACAACAAACCTTTCCAGAAGAAAAACGGAAGCAGAGCCAGTCTCTTTGCGGAGGAAAAGCCGTTCCTGCGACCTTTACCGCAGTATCCTTTCGAACTTGCCACCTGGAAAAAGGCAACCGTCGGTCCCAACTACCATATTTCGGTGGAACGGATGAACTACTCGGTTCCCTTTGAGTATATCCGCCAGAAGGTGGATGTGCGTTTGACCAGGGCCACCGTGGAGGTGTTCTACAACGGGAGCCGGATTTGTTCCCATCCCAGGCTGTACGGCAAATTCAACCAGTACAGCACCATTCAGGAGCACATGCCGCCTGACCACCAGAAATATGTGCAGTGGAACGGGGAAAGGTTTATCCGCTGGGCCGGTAAGATTGGCAGCAGCACGGAATGTGCTGTCCGTGCCATCCTCAGCAGCTACAAGGTGGAGCAGCAGGGGTATAAATCCTGCTTGGGACTGCTGAAGCTGGCTGACAAATATTCTGCGGAACGGCTGGAGAATGCCTGCAAGCGGGCATTGGAATATACGCCAAGGCCCTCTTTGAAAAATATCCAGGCCATTCTTGCCTCCGGGCAGGACAAACTCCCCACGGAGCCGGAGCCCACGTCTTCCTCCCAATACGGTTTCACCCGCGGCGCTGACTATTATGACAGGGGGAAGAAGAAATGCTGACAGAGACAACGATTACAAAGCTGCGGGAAATGCGCCTGAGTGTCATGGCCAATGCTCTGAAAGACCAGATGGCAGACCCTCAATTCCAGAATATGGCCTTTGAGGACAGGCTGGGGCTGTTGGTGGATGCGGAATGGAATGCCCGCAAAAATAACCATCTGCAGAAGCTGATCCGCCAGGCCACCTTCTCCGAACCCGGCGCTTGCCTGGAAAATGTGGAATACCTTCCAGACAGAAATCTGAAGCGGGAAGATCTGCTGCGGTTTGGCACCTGCGGCTATATTCAGGAACACCACAATATTCTGCTGTTGGGGGCCACCGGCAGTGGAAAGACCTATCTGGCATGTGCGCTGGGAATGGCGGCGGTCAGGCAGTTCCTGACAGTAAAGTACATCCGTCTTCCTGACTTGCTGGTAGACTTTAACATTGCCAGAGGCAACGGAAGCATCCGAAAGCTCCTGGCCCAATACAAGAAGTACTCGCTCCTGATTATTGACGAATGGCTTCTCTACCCCTTGAAGGAAACGGAAGCCAGAGACCTTCTGGAGATTATGGAGGCCAGGTACAAGAGGGCTTCTACGATCCTGTGTTCCCAGTTTGACATTCCGGGCTGGAGAGAGAAGCTCTCCGATCCGATTCTGGCAGATGCGATCTGTGACCGCATTGTCCATGACGCCTACACCATTGTCATTGGCGGCAAGGAGTCCATGCGGAAGCGGAAAGGCTTGCAGGAAACCTGAGGTAAGAGCCTGCGGCTCACCGGGCTCTGCCCGAACCCGAGGTTTAACGCATTCCGGTTTTCCAGGAGAGTGATTGGCGTGGTGCAACGAAAAAAGAGAGCGATGCTGACGACATCACTCTCCTGCCAAACCCCATACACGGCGCTCATGTCGCTCCTCAGCGTTGCACTATCCTCCGATATGGCTAAAAGCAAATTTATGATACCAAGTACAGCATAGTCTGTCAATATTCAATCCGAGCGGTGGCACTGCTCAATCTGGGCGGTGCCATTGCTCAA
>JBJDYL010000035.1:0-2026 GCA_051867285.1 Faecousia sp.
ATCTCCTGCACCTTAAAGGGCATGAACACCGCAAGGCTCTCCGTAGTCAGGGTACGGAACGCATTGATCTTTCGGGTGCCGATGGGCAGCACCGTATTCAGGCCGTCAAGCTGCTGGAATTTCAGCACCGCCATCTGACACATTTTCTGGCGTGACAGGGAAAGCACGGCGTCGGTATCGGCGTCAAGCTGTTCCTTGGTATCGGCGGTGAGAACCATCGTCAGCACGGCCATCATCATGCGCTGGTCACGGGCAGTCAGATCGTCCAGAAATTCCTTACTCTCTTTCCTCTGCTGTTCCATGTCATAGGGAATGGTGGCAGAGAAATTGTTGTTGGCGTTCTGGCGGCGCTGCCAGTTGGTGATGTTCGTTTCCACACCCAGCAGACGGTTTTCCACCTCGCGCACAGCCTCGTCCATGGGGATCGGAACCACATCAATAGACAGCATCAGGTTCCGGTTCATATCGGTCAGCTCCGTCACAAAGCTGTCCTTGATATAGTTGGCGTAGTCCTTCAAAAAAAGAACCCGGCAGAAGGTTCCGCCGAGTACCAGGTAATCGCTGTGCTTTTCAATCCCGTCCGGGCAGATGTAATCCCGGAAGTCATGGCCTTTCTTCATCATATCCCGCGCATTAAAATGGAAATCCGCTTCCTCTCCCTGACGGTAGAAGTCATGGAGAATCCGCAGTCGTTCCGTCGCGTCCAGCTCCACGCACTTGGAGCCGAGGGCCGCAAAGTGGGCCGTCAGATCGGCTCCCACACGGGCAAAGTAGGTTCGCGCGTCCTCGATGTTCTTTTTCCCCACCGTAATGGTGATATATTTCTCCTGCATAATGCCATTGGCACCGGTGGCCTTATCCAGCAGCATCTGGTTATACTCCCTGCGGTACACATCCCGGCTGTCGCCGCGCAGGGGCATGAGGATGGACTGCTCAAAGTTAGCCCGGTTCAGACGGCGGTTGTTAATGGTGATTTTGGTGGTGGCCCCGGAGTCCAGACTGTTCAGCAGCTCCGAATAGTCCAGGAACATGACCTTTTTGTCCTCCAGACTTGCTACCTGGTAGTTGATGTCCGAAAACTGATAGCTTTTGGAGAACTTGCTCCCCACCTGAAAAATACCGTCACTCCACATACGCCGGATGGGGATCACATCCTGCACCTTGCGGGGAACCTTGTATTTCTCCTTATCCTGTTTCAACAGATTGCTCAGGGTCTTAATCATGGGCTTTCAATACCTCCTTTTCATGGGCTTCCATTGTGCTTTTGAGGGCTTCGTAATAGTAGTTGACCGGCTCGAATCTGATCTCTCTCGGCTCCAGCATTTCAGATCGGAACCACGCCCACAAAAACTGCTCGGCGGTCATGCCATGGTAGGACACAAAGCCCAGCGCCGCAAAGGGGGCCGCCCCCAGCACACACATCCAGGACACAGTTTCTGTTCCCACATAGGGCCGAAGCAGAAAGTACAGCCCCACAGCAACACCGACTGCCAGCAAAGAAAAAACGAACTGCCGCATGGTCAGTCCGAAAAACATAGATTCCGTATAGTTACGGATTTCACGGTTGATTTTAACCTCCATTTGTAATCGCTCCTTTCCTAAATTACAGGCCCATCATTTCCCGCACCACGCGGTCAGCCATCTTCACAGCGCCCACGAGGACAAGCATATTAAAGACCAGCTCTCCGATATAGCTCCATACCATCGAAACTGCCGCCGCATTGGGGTCGATGGTTGGCGGGGATGCCGCAAACAGCGAGAAGATGATGCAGGCCAGCACGATAATCGCGCCCTCCAGACACACGGCAGCATAGGACTTGATAAAGCTCTTGCCCACATTCTGGCTCGGCTCTCCGGCAAAGCTGGAGAGGGGAATGGGCGCTATCGCCGTATAAAGGTACAGCTTAAAGAAACGGCCATAGACCGTCATGATCATAATGAAAGACAGCACCGTAATGAACAGTCCGCCGATGAGCGTCACCGCCCACAGCGGGATACTCTCAAAGAAACCGCAGTCCTCCACGGC
>JBJDYL010000036.1:0-8776 GCA_051867285.1 Faecousia sp.
CGTAGCACATCCGATTATGACCTGCACGAAAAGGCAGGTGGGTTGCCGCTCCTGATCATCACTGCTCCCAGCGTCCACCCTCCGTCAAAGCGGGGGCGGGAGGTCTGCAAACAGAACAGGAAGTCTAACTTCCCTAGTTAAAAATGTGGGTCCAAAAGGACATACCACGCACCAAGCAGGAAAACAATCCGGTTATTCCGAATCCTCGGAATCTTCTTCGTAAAGCGCGTCCATAATCAGACTGTAAACAGCCTCCAGCTCCTGCTCATCATCGATGGTGCACAGAATCGGTTCGCCGTCTTCCTCAACGGATTTGAGAATACTGACTTCCAGCTCCAGCATCTGCTGGCTTTCTTCCGCGGGAATGACCGCCATATAAGTGCAGCCATTGTATTCCAGCGTACTGAGGACTTCCAGCTCATATTCCTTTCCGTCGTCGTCCACGATGGTAATAAAATCGGAACCGTACTGATCCATGGATTTGCTCCTCTCACCTTGGATGGCTTTATTCTACAGCCTGATGCCTGTAAAATCAAGAGGGAAAATTGTACAGATTCTCATGGAGAAATTTAGAGAAGAAAAAATTAACCGGTTCAGGACAGATAATCTTCCAGCAGCTGCTGCAAATCCCGCTGATTCCGAACGATAATGCCCTTTTCCAGGGCCTCTTGGTCACATTCCGGCAGGGCAGCCACCGGGCAGGGGAATATCTGCTTTGGTTCCTGGCTGCCCTTGTCAAACAGCGCCACATATCCTTTCCAGGTTCCAACAACCACATACAGCAGCAAAACGGCGGAAAACAGCTTGTTTCTGTTCATATTCTGCTCACGCTCCTTTGATGCTAGTGTTTCCCTGAAATTCAATCTTTATTAAAAAATTGGGGCTTTCGTTTTGTGTTTGGGTATGCTATAATGATACGCGTATTGTCATGTGCTGATGACAGATATTTTGCGCTTACCGTGCGGCGGTGGCCGCATTTTTGGAGGTACCCCTATGGCAGAAGATAAGTTTTTCAAAAGGAGAAGAAAGAAGCCCCGGCAGGAGTGGGATCCCCACTGGCTGATCAAACTGGTGTATACCGCTGCTTCTGTGGCGCTGTCCCTGGTGAAAATCGCCATTGGCGCCGCGGCAACGGTGCTGCTGATTCTGCTGATCTGCGGCGCGGTTTTCGTGGGCACGCTGGGCGATTACCTTCAGGATGACATTCTGAAGGAAGCCGGAAACTGGTCCATGGAGGACTACGACCTGGAGCAAACCTCCTTTATTTATTATGTTGACAGCAACGGAGATATTCAGCAGCTTCAGCAGATTTATACCACCACCGACCGTCAGTGGGCGACCCTGGACGAGATCCCGGAAGCCATGGTGCACGCGGCAGTGGCCATTGAGGACAAGCGTTTTTACGAGCATCAGGGCGTCGACTGGATTACCACTGTCAAGGCCTGTCTGAATATGTTCTTCGGCGGAGACGAACAATTTGGCGGCTCCACCATTACCCAGCAGCTGGTGAAAAACCTGACCCAGGAAAAGAGTATTACCGTGCAGCGGAAAGTGATGGAAATTTTCCGTGCCCAGTTATTTGAGCGGCAGTACGACAAGGATCTGATTATGGAGTACTACCTCAATGAGATCTACCTCGGCAGGGGCTGCTACGGCGTCAAGAGCGCGGCAGCAGAGTATTTTGGTAAGGAACTGCAAAGCCTGACCCCTGCTGAATGTGCCAGCCTGATCAGTATTACCAACAACCCTTCTCTGTTCAATCCCTATTCCCAGAGCGTGTATATGTACAAGGGAGAGGAGCGGGACGGCGCAGGCAGAAACCGCTACCGTCAGCTTAACGTCTTGAGTGAAATGCACAATCAGGGTTACCTGACGGACGAAGCGTACGAAGAAGCCGTGAATCAGGAGATGGTCTTTAAGGAGGGCATTGCTGACGAGGATCGCTGGACAGTGTGCGACAATCCGGAATGCGGCTATGCCGGAATCCGGAGCACCTTCACTGGAGAAGGCGACACCTGCTATTGTCCTGTCTGCGGTACCCTTACCAGTGTGACCACCAGCGCTTCCCAGCACATTTATTCCTGGTATGTGGATGCGGTCATTATCGACCTGGCATCCTACTTCGCAGAGCAGGATGGAAAATCCTGGGACACCATGGATGAAAACGCCAGGAACGTCTATCTGGATCGTATTCAGAAGGGTGGTTACCATATTTATACCACTTTGGATATGGACGTTCAGAAGCAGGTGGACGCTATTTATACCGACCTGAGCAATATCCCCACCACTAGAAGCAACCAGCAGCTCCAGTCTGCCATTGTTGTAATTGATAACAGTACCGGCGACGTGGTGGCGCTGGCTGGCGGCGTTGGCGAAAAAACCACCTTCATGGGCTATAACCGGGCAACCCAGGCAAAGCTCCAGACCGGTTCTTCCCAGAAACCCATTTCTGTTTATGCACCGGCGTTTGAGTCCGGGAAAGTGACCCCTGCCACGGTGTTCAAGGATCTGCCTATTTCCTACACGGACGGCAACTGGCCAAAAAACGACAACCGCCAGTATCAGTATGCCCGAACGGTATATCAGGGAATTGTGTCCTCTGTCAACACCATTTCCGTCCGCACGCTGGACAACATCGGACTGGAATATGGTTACAGCTTTGCCAAGTACAATTTCGGCCAGAAAAATCTGGTGGAGCAGTATCCCACGGAATATGAGATCAAATCGGACGTAGGACTGGCGCCGCTGGCGCTGGGCGCACTGACCGTTGGCTCTACTGTGCAGGAAATGGCTACCGCCTACGCCACCTTCGCCAATGACGGTGTTTACCGGGAATCCAGGCTTTACACCAAGGTTTACAACAGCGACGGCGAGCTGGTGGTGGACAATACCCAGGATTCCCGCAAGATTCTCAGCGAGAAAACAGTT
Source organism: Faecousia sp. (assembly GCA_051867285.1). Lineage (GTDB taxonomy): Bacteria > Bacillota > Clostridia > Oscillospirales > Oscillospiraceae > Faecousia. The sequence goes on from JBJDYL010000036.1 coordinate 2,929, forward strand.
AACTATATGAATTATTGCCTGTATAATGCTGCCAATCACGGCACCGGCGGCGCGGCAATTTTCGGCGGACAGTCCATTGCGGGTAAAACGGGCACCACATCCTCCAACCGGGATCGCTGGTTCTGCGGTTACACCAGCCACTATACCGCTGCGGTCTGGGTGGGCTACGACCAGCCGGAGCAGATTAACATTTCTACTGCCAACCCGGCAGCCGTCCTGTGGCGGAAAGTCATGCAGCCCATTCATTCCGGACTTTCCAACAATGCGTTGTATAATGGAAACGCTTTCCGCACTGTTGCAATTTGTCTGGATTCCGGCAAAATTGCAACGGAGGCCTGCCAGCATGACGCCCGCGGAATTGACCGTGTGGTTTATGTGAATGTCTACCCCGGTGATGAACCGACGGAAACCTGCGACAAGCACATTATGGTGAACTACTGCGCCATTGGCGGCGGTGTGGCAACGGACTACTGCTCCATGTTCCCGGAAGCCGATGTCCGGAGTGTAGCTCTGGTGAAGCTGACCGAGGCGGAAGTGCAGGAGATCCGGGATGCAGCTGGTGTGGGCCTGAATAACGCCTATCTGAATGACATGGCCATTTACTACGATGGAGAGGGCGGCTGGTTTGGATTCCGAAACAATGTGAATAATCCCAGCGGAGGGCCATATATCGAGTGCAGCCTGCATGGCCCGGACAGCTGGCAGGATTACCAGGACAGCATCATTCAGGAACCGGATTACGGTGGGGATGACGATTACTACGATCATGGCGGAAATGGTTGGGATGGCTGAAACATGACAGAGAAGAGGGAAGAGTATGCTATGGATTTCCAATGAATGGAGAGACTACGAAGTTCTGGACGCTTCTAACGGCGAGCGTCTGGAACGCTGGGGGAACTATGTTCTGGTACGTCCCGACCCCCAGGTGATTTGGAATACCCCCCGCACCGCTCCGGAGTGGAGGCGGTTTGACGCCCGTTATGTGCGCTCCAACACCGGCGGTGGGCATTGGACAGAACACAAACTGCCGGAGCGCTGGCAAATTCGTTATAAGGACTATCTGACTTTCAACGTAAAGCCCATGAATTTCAAGCACACCGGTGTGTTTCCGGAGCAGGCGGCAAACTGGGATTTTATCCGGCAGAAGGTGGCGTCTGCCGGCCGCCCGGTGCGGGTGCTGAACCTGTTTGCCTATTCCGGCGGCGCCACTCTGGCCGCCGCTGCCGGCGGCGCGGAAGTGTTCCATGTGGATGCCTCCAAGGGCATGGTGGCCTGGGCGAAGGAGAATGCTGCAGCTTCCGGGCTGGCAGACCGTCCGATTCACTGGATGGTGGACGACTGCGCCAAATTTATCCAGCGGGAAATCCGCCGGGGAAGGCGGTATGACGGTATTATCATGGATCCACCCAGCTACGGCAGGGGACCCGGCGGTGAAATCTGGAAGATGGAAACCAGTTTTTATCCCTTCCTGCAGGAGGTAGCCAAGGTGCTGTCCGACGATCCGCTGTTTGTCATCATCAATTCCTATACCACAGGACTGGCGCCGTCTGCGGTGGCCTATGCGTCTGACGTTGTATTTGGCAAAATCCACGGCGGCAAAACCCAGGCGGGGGAGCTGGGACTGATGGTAAAAGAATCCGGGCTGGTTCTGCCCTGCGGCGCAACCGGACGCTGGACGCCGTAATGGAGGAAACACATTGAGCGAAATTATTTCTGTAGAGCATTTGGCATACACCTACCCCGGTGTGGACGAAACCCCCGGCGTACCGGTTTTTGAGGATATGAATCTGGAAATCCAGGAGGGCAGCTTTGTTGCCGTTCTTGGAACCAACGGCTGCGGCAAGTCCACGCTGGCAAAGCATTTCAATTCCATTCTCCTGCCCACCGGGGGCAAGGTTTATGTATGCGGAATCGATACTTCCAACGAAGAGCGGATTATGACCGTGCGGCACAATGTGGGCATGGTATTTCAGAATCCCGACAACCAAATCGTCGCCAACGTCGTGGAGGAGGATGTGGCTTTTGGGCCGGAGAATCTGGGAATTGCCAGCCCCGAGATCCGGTACCGGGTAGATAACGCGCTGAAGCAGGTGGGTATGTATGAATATCGGGAGCACGCCCCCCATCTTCTGTCCGGCGGACAGAAGCAGCGTATTGCCATCGCCGGTATCATCGCCATGGAGCCCAAGTGCATTGTGCTGGACGAGCCTACCGCCATGCTGGATCCCAGAGGCCGCCGGGAGGTCATTGACACCATCGGACGGCTGAACCGGGAAAAGGGAATTACCGTGGTACTGATTACCCACCATATGGACGAAGCCGCCAAGGCGGACCGGGTGGTGGTTCTGGACAAGGGAAGGGTTGCCGCTGACGGAACGCCCCAGCAGGTGTTTTCTCAGGTGGAGCTGCTGCACAGCATCGGTCTGGCATCTCCGGAGACGGTGGAACTGTGCTGGGAACTGAACCAACAGGGCTTCGACCTGCCGCTGGACGCGCTTGACCCCGAAGAATGCGCGCAGGCACTTTATAATCTGGTAAAGGCCTGACCGCTGGGAGGAATCGTGATTGAAACCAATTCTGGAAGTTAAAAATTTGAATTATATCTACAGCGCCGGCACACCCTTCGAGCACAAGGCGCTGGATAATGTGTCGTTTTCCGTTCAGCCGGGAGAGTTTATCGGCATTATCGGACATACCGGTTCCGGCAAATCCACGCTGATGCAGCAGCTGAATGGTTTGCTGAAGCCCACCTCCGGCGAAGTTTTGCTGGACGGTGTGGATATCTGGTCGGATAAGAAGCTCACCCGCCAGGCGCGGTTTCGGGTGGGACTGGTGTTTCAGTACCCGGAATATCAGCTCTTTGAAGAAACCGTCTACCGGGATATCGCCTTTGGCCCAAAGAATATGGGACTGTCTGAGGACGAAATTGACCGCCGGGTGCGGGAAGCCGCTGGATTTGTGGGTCTTACTCCCGCGCAGCTGGAGGTATCGCCCTTTGACCTGTCCGGCGGACAGAAGCGCCGTGTGGCCATCGCCGGCGTGATCGCCATGGAGCCGGAGGTTTTGATTTTGGACGAGCCGACGGCTGGCCTGGATCCTGTGGGACGGGCGGACATTTTAGGGAATATTGAGGCCTACCGGCAGGCAAAAAACGCCACGATTATGATGGTATCCCACTCCATGGAGGATGTGGCGCGGCTGACAGACCGGCTGTTGGTAATGAATGGTTCCAAACTGGCCATGGATGCGGCGCCTGCGGAAGTATTCCGCCATGCGGAGGAACTGGTGCAGATGGGTCTGAACATTCCCCAGGTTACTCAGGTTTTCCTGCATTTGCGGAAGCTGGGGCTGGATGTGAGCAGCGTTTATACCATAGAGCAGGCTGTCTCCGAGATCAAACGGCTCAGAGGAGGTGGCGCGAATGCTTAAGGATATCACGCTGGGCCAGTATTTTCCCGGGAAATCCGTAATTCACCGGCTGGATCCCAGAACCAAGCTCACCATGCTGGTGGTCTACATTGTGGCGCTGTTTCTGGCGGAGAGTTGGGTTTCCTATGGGCTGATGTTTGTGTTTCTGGTCACGGTGATATGGCTCTCCACGATCCCGCTGAAATCCATTCTCCGGGGCATGAAGCCGCTGGTTTTCATTCTGATTTTCACCGGCATTCTGAACCTGTTCTTTACCCAGGATGGGGAAGTGCTGGTGAAGTTCTGGATTGTCACCATTACCACCGGCGGCCTGTCCAGAGCGGTTATGATGGTAGCCCGGATTCTGATGCTGATTACCGGCACCTTTCTGCTGACCTATACTACCTCGCCCATTGCTCTGACAGACGGTCTGGAATCTCTGATGAACCCACTGAAGAAGGTGGGCGTCCCGGTTCACGAGCTGTCCATGATGATGTGTATTGCTCTGCGGTTTATCCCCACGCTGATTGAAGAGACCGATAAAATCATGTCCGCCCAGAAGGCCAGGGGCGCAGATTTTGAAACCGGCTCTCTGATGGAGCGGGCAAAAGCGCTGATTCCCATTCTGGTGCCCTTGTTTATCAGCGCCTTCCGCCGGGCGGACGAACTGGCAACCGCCATGGAATGCCGCTGCTATCAGGGTGGCGAGGGCAGAACCAAAATGAAGCTGCTGCGCTACCACCGGGAGGATTTCCTGTCCTATGGTGTGGGAGCGATGCTTTTGGCAGCGATAATCGTGCTGAAAACCTTTGGCCTGTGAGGAGCGTTATGCGGAATATCGCTTTATTCTTAACATATCTTGGTACAAACTATCACGGTTGGCAGGTTCAGAAGAACCTGCCAACCGTCGCAGAAACCCTGGAAAAAGCCGCTGCTATGATCGTAGGGCATCCGGTACATATGACCGGCTGCGGACGTACGGACGCCGGCGTTCACGCCCGGTGCTATGTGGCAAATTTCCGCACCAGTTCCACCATTCCCGTGGAGCGGCTTCCTTATGCCTTAAATACCCATTTGCCCTGTGATATTGTGGTGACAAAAGCCGTAGAGGTGCAGGAAAAATTCAACGCCATCGGCTCCTGCGCCCGGAAGGAATATACCTATCAGATCTACAATTCCCGGCTGAAGGATCCGTTTTATGTAAACCGCGCCTGGTTTTATCCCCGGCATCTGGACGAAGGCATTATGCAGGCGGCAGCCAGCCAGTTTGTGGGCACCCATGATTTTGCTGCGGTGCGAAGCGTCGGCACCGATGTAAAATCCACTGTCCGGACAGTCTACTACTACAATGTGGAGCGGCAGGGGAATGTGATCCAACTGAAGGTCTGTGCCAACGGCTTTTTGTACAACATGGCCCGGGCGATGGCAGGCACGGTGGTCTACGCGGCGGAAGGCAAAATTCGCCCTGAGGAAATCGGCGCCATTCTGGAATCCGGAAACCGTACCGCCGCAGGGCCTACCGTGCCCCCGGGCGGCCTTTACATGACCCACCTGTGGTACGATGACGGTATTGAAAAATTTGAGGTGGGAAGCGACTGGACGAAGTGATACGAATTCCTGATCGAAAGCTTTCAGTCAGGTAGTCGTATCCCCAACGTTCATAATTTGTTTTTCCTTTTTCTGCGGTTCTATGCTATACTGCATCGAAAGGAAAGGAATCCTTGATAAAAGGAGTGAGTGCGTATGCAACCGAGAATGTGCAGCAAATGTAAAAAGAATATCGCCGTGGTATTTATCACGAAAGTGGAAAACGGCGTTACCATGAACGAAGGCTACTGCCTGAAATGTGCCCGGAGTCTGGGAATCCCCCAGATCGACCAGGCGGTGAAGCAAATGGGCATTTCCGAGGAAGACCTGGATATGCTCACCGATGAAATGAGCAGCATGTTCGGTCAGCGGGACAACAGCAATGATGCCGACGATGATGAAATCGACAGCCAGACCGCAACCTTCCCGCTGCTGAACCAGCTTTTTGGCAGCAGTCCCAATCCCCCCGCGCTGCCCCAGCGTCCTGCGAAAAACGAGGAGCAGGCAGAAGAGGGGAAAGGAAAAAAGAAGAATAAGAAGCATAAATTCCTGGACAGCTACTGCATGGATCTGACCTGCCGTGCCCGCAGCGGCAAGCTGGATAAGGTCATCGGCCGGGATGTGGAGACGGAGCGTGTCATTCAGATTCTCAACCGCCGCCAGAAGAACAATCCCTGCCTGATCGGTGAGCCCGGCGTAGGTAAAACCGCCATCGCGGAGGGTCTGGCTCAGCGAATTGCCTCCGGCAACGTTCCCTATAAACTGCGGGACAAGGAAGTATTCCTGCTGGATTTGACGGCGCTGGTAGCCGGTACCCAGTTCCGCGGGCAGTTTGAAAGCCGCATGAAGAGCC
>JBJDYL010000037.1:0-1963 GCA_051867285.1 Faecousia sp.
GATCAGCCTGTTATCCCCAGGGTAGCTTTTATCCGTTGAGCGACGGCCCTTCCATGCGGTACCGCCGGATCACTAAGCCCGACTTTCGTCCCTGCTCGACCTGTTTGTCTTGCAGTCAGACACCCTTATGCCTTTGCACTCGATGCGTGGTTTCCATCCACGCTGAGGGTATCTTTGGGCGCCTCCGTTACTCTTTGGGAGGCGACCGCCCCAGTCAAACTGCCCGGCTGACACTGTCCCGTACGCGGCTTACGCGTCCCGGTTAGAACCTAAGTGCACGAGGGGTGGTATCCCAACAGCGGCTCCTCGGATCCTGGCGAACCCGTCTCAAAGCCTCCCACCTATCCTGTACGTCATGCACCCAGGCCCAATGTCGGCCTGCAGTGAAGCTCCATGGGGTCTTTCCGTCTAGTCGCGGGCAACCTGCATCTTCACAGGTACTAAGACTTCACCGAGTCTGCAGCCGAGACAGCGCCCAAATCGTTACGCCTTTCGTGCGGGTCAGAACTTACCTGACAAGGAATTTCGCTACCTTAGGACCGTTATAGTTACGGCCGCCGTTTACTGGGGCTTCGGTTCTCTGCTTCGGGTTTCCCCTAACACTTCCCCTTAACCTTCCAGCACCGGGCAGGCGTCAGCACCTATACGTCAGCTCTCGCTTTCGCAGATACCTGTGTTTTTGCTAAACAGTCGCTTGTGACTATTCTCTGCGGCCTCTTTCGAGGCACCCCTTCTCCCGAAGTTACGGGGTCATTTTGCCGAGTTCCTTAACAATGCTTCTTCCGTCGGCCTTAGGATTCTCTCCTCATCCACCTGTGTCGGTTTACGGTACGGGTACGATATGAACAATAGCGGCTTTTCTTGGCAGCCAGCTCACACACTTCACTACTTTTATTTCGCTCCGCATCACGTCTTCGGATTGATGCACGGATTTGCCTATGCATCTCCTACCTCGCTTGCACCGGTCTCTCCATTCCCGGCTTGTGCTCTCTTTCTGCGTCCCCACAGTTCTGTCATACCGTAGTACAGGAATCTCAACCTGTTGTCCATCGACTACGCCTCTCGGCCTCGCCTTAGGTCCCGACTTACCCAGAGCGGACGAACCTTCCTCTGGAAACCTTGGGTCTTCGGTGCGTGGGATTCTCACCCACGTGCCGCTACTCACACCGGCATTCTCTCTTCCACACGCTCCACATGTCCTTCCGGTCATGCTTCTCCGCTGTCTGGAACGCTCCCCTACCATTATCTCTAATCCATAGCTTCGGTATTATGCTTAGCCCCGGTATATTTTCGGCGCAGAGTCATTCGACTAGTGAGCTGTTACGCACTCTTTAAAGGATGGCTGCTTCTGAGCCAACCTCCTAGTTGTCTGTACATCTCCACATCCTTTTCCACTTAGCATATATTTTGGGACCTTAGCTGATGGTCTGGGCTGTTTCCCTCTTGACCACGGACCTTATCACCCGCGGTCTGACTGCCTGCCATGTCTTATGCGACATTCGGAGTTTGATTATGCTCAGTACCTCGGGATGAGGCCATCACATATTCAGTGCTCTACCTTCGCATCACTCTCTTCGCAGACGCTAGCCCTAAAGCTATTTCGGGGAGAACCAGCTATCTCCGGGTTCGTTTGGAATTTCACCCCTAGCCACAGATCATCCGCCAACGTTTCAACGGGGGTCGGTTCGGTCCTCCATCGGGTCTTACCCCGACTTCAACCTGTCCATGGCTAGATCACCCGGTTTCGGGTCTGCTCCTTCAGACTCTCGCCCTCTTAAGACTCGCTTTCGCTTCGGCTCCGCATATCCTGCTTAGCCTTGCCTGAAAAAGCAACTCGCCGGCTCATTCTACAAAAGGCACGCCATCACCCTTTGACGGGCTCTGACTTCTTGTAGGCATATGGTTTCTGGTTCTCTTTCACTCCCCTCCCGGGGTTCTTTTCACCTTTCCCTCACGGTACTGG
>JBJDYL010000038.1:0-89484 GCA_051867285.1 Faecousia sp.
CAGTTAAAAACCATGCTGGTCTGCGAAGGCCTGTTCTATGCCCTGGGCGCTGCCGGAATTGCATTGATTCTTTCCGTTCTGCTCAATCCCTTGGCGGGCAGTCTTCTGGAAACCATGTTCTGGTTCTTCAGCGCACACTTTACGATCATCCCCGTCCTGCTGGCGCTTCCCGTTTTCGCCCTGCTGGGCTATGTCATTCCAGCAATTATGTACCGCCATGCCGCGAAGCAGAGCGTTGTGGAACGTCTGCGGGAAAGTGAATAAAGAAACGGGGTGCCACCGTATGGAGGCACCCCACATCTTAATCGTTTATGGGCAGGTGAAGAACGGCAGCGGCACCACCATCGTTATAGAATACTGCTTGTCCGCCGTGAGCTTCGACGATTTGCCGCACCAGATGCAGCCCCAGAATATGGGGTGCGTTGGAATCCGGGCTGGGATCGGAGAGATTCCTCAGAACCGGTTCGGGGTAGCCAGCGCCGTTGTCCCGGACTTCCAGCACGAACTGTCCGTCCACAATTTCTGCCAGTACCGTAATGTCGCAGCCGGAGGGGTTGTGTCGGACGCTGTTGTTTAGGAGATTATCCATGGCTCTCGTCAGTAGTTCTCCGTCCGCTTCCAGTATCACCTGTCCCGCCGGTTCCCGGATCAGCAGGTCAACGCTGTAGGTTTCTTCCAGCGAATCGCAGAAATCCGCCACACACCGGCGGAGCCACGCGCCCATCTGGATTTGGGCACGCCGCAGGGGCTGGGCGTTGTATTGCAGCTTGAAGGTCAGATTCAGATCCTCAATGAGGGCCTTTATTTTTTTGCTCTGGGTGCAGATGGCGTCTACCTTTTTTCGCGGCTCTGACTGGGGCGGAAACTGCTGGGCAAGCTGCTCCCCGTAGCCCATAATCAGCGCCAGTGGGGTGCGGATGTCGTGGGAAACCCCGGCAATCCAGTTGGCCCGGGTCATGTCCCGACGCTGAATCAGTTCACTCTGCTGCTGGAGGTGACGGCTGGTCTGGTTCAGTTTTTCCGCCAGCTCTGCTGTTGCGCCGGATTCTTTCAGATGGACTTCTTTTCCTTCGGCAAGAAGCCCAATGCCCTCTGCCAGTGCCCGCAGTGGATTCGCGCCCCGCCAGCCCAGCCACAGGCAAATTGCCAGAACCAGCCCTAAATCCAGCAAAAGTAGCGGTCCAAAGGTGGACAGCAGGGCGTACAGAATATCGTTGTCCATGTAAAAATCGAACCGGGTCATGCTGCCCTTGGGCTTGCCCGCCACCAGCAGACCATAGTCATTGCGGTAGACCATCACCGGGTAGTCTTTTAAGTACCACCGGGAAAAGGCGGCAACCTCCGGCACGGTATAGGGGTGGTTCAGCTCCGAGGGCAAATTCTCCGACCACAGAATTTCCCCGCTGTCACTGAGCAGCATTGCCCATGCAAAATGCTGCTGCCATTCAAGGCTCGGATCAGGGGCATAGCCATCCTCTGTCCGGGCAAAAGACTCCGCAAATTTTCCAACCGGGAAGAAGCCCTCCTGCATACTCTGCGATCCATAGTGAATGACAATGCCAGCGAACAAGGCAGCATTGACCGTAAGTACCAGCAGAACAATGGCGAAAGCCGCAAGAATATACCGGCGAATCAAACGGGAGATCGTTTTCATTGGGATGCCTCCTTGGAAAGTCGATAGCCCAGCCCCCGGGCAGTGAGAATCCACTTGGGCTGAGAAGGCTGGGCCTCCACCTTTTCCCGCAGGTGCCGGATGTGGACGTTCAGGCTGTTTTCGTAGCCGTAGTAATCGCCGCCCCAGACCGCCTCGCACAGGGCGTCATAGGTGACGATGTGCCCACGGTTGTCCAGCAGCTTTTGCAGAATGGTTCGCTCCGTCGCCGTCAGGGAAACCGTGCCGCCGGGATTGGTTACGGTGGCGTCACCAAAATCCACGGTGCATTGCCCCAGTCGAATCACTGTCTCCCGCCGAAGTTGTCCCCGGTAGAACCTTCTCAGAATCCCGGAAACCCGCAGCAGAAGCTCCTGCATCAGAAAGGGCTTGGTCATGTAGTCGTCCGCCCCCAGCCCCAGACCGAACAGCCGGTCGCTGTCCGCGTCCCGGGCGGACAGAAATAGAATCGGCACATCGGAATGGGCGCGAATCTCCCGGAACAGGGAAAAGCCATCCCCGTCCGGCAAATTGATATCCAGAATCACCAGTTCCGGCATTTCCTCCCCGATTGCCTGCCGGGCAGTTTTTACACTGTCGGCGCTTTTCAGATGATGATATCCCGCACTGTTCAGTTCTTCTGTTAATAGGTCCCGCAGTTCCCGGCTGTCGTCCACAATGAGGATTTTCGCGTCCTGTATGGTCTGCATACCGTCACCTTCCTTTGCGCCCATTATACCGGGCAAGAGATGTTTTTTCCATATTTTACCCGGAAAATTAAGGCAAATTTAAGGGGAGCAACAGGCTGTCATAAGGTTGCGGATGTATGCTGTTTCCAGCGCAAGGAAAGGAGCAAAGCAATGCAAATTGTCGAAACCACAAATTTAACCAAGCGGTACGGCGCAAATACGGTTGTGAATCAGGTATCCCTGTCTGTGCCGGAGGGCAGCGTCTACGGCTTCATTGGCCCCAACGGTGCGGGGAAGTCCACAACTATGAAAATGCTGCTGGGACTGGTGAAGCCCAGCGGCGGCGAAATTCATCTTCTGGGAAAGCAGATGAATGAACGAAATCGACTGGAACTGCTGCGGCAGACCGGCTCCCTCATCGAGTCACCCTCCTGCTACGGTCATCTGACCGGGGAGGAAAACCTACAAATCGTGGCGGAGCTGAAAAATGTGCCGAAGAAGGACATTGACCGGGTGCTGGAAATCGTGGAGCTGACTGACAGCCGAAAGCGGCAGGTGAAGCAGTATTCTCTGGGTATGCGCCAGCGCCTGGGCATCGCCCAGGCGCTGCTGGGAAATCCCAAGCTGCTGATTCTGGACGAGCCAACCAACGGTCTTGACCCCTCCGGCATTCAGCAGATGCGAAGCCTGATTCGGGATATGCCCAACCGATGCGGCGCAACCGTGCTGATTTCCAGCCATCTCCTCAGCGAAATGGAGCAGATGGTGGATCAGGTGGGCATCATCAACCACGGGCAGCTGCTGTTTCAAGGGAAGCTTACCGCCCTGCGGCAGCACAGTCAGGGGGACATTTCCCTGCGGGTGCTGCATCCGGAAAAGGCGCTGCCCATCCTTGGCGAGTTAGCCAAGCCTGACCGGGAGCCGGGCGTTTTCCGCCTGCCCAACCTGCGGGAGGATTTGCTGGCGGAGCTGGTGCGTCGCTTATCTGTGGGACAGGCAGGGGTGGTGGAACTGAACCGCCACACCAAATCGCTGGAAGAGATCTTCCTGAGCTTGACGGGGGAGGAAGCAAAATGAGAACCCTTTGTGCAGAACTGAAAAAGTCCCGGCGCAGGCACAATACTCTGGTTGCGGTGTGCATTTCCCTGTTCGTCCTGCTGTGGGCAACCCAGACCGGCGGCACCGGGGAAGGGCGGCTGGAACAGGGCTATTCCGCTCTGTTTTACGCCGTGCCGGTGATGAACACGGTGGTCATGCCCCTGGGTATGGCGGTGCTTGCCAGCCGCCTGTGGGATTTGGAAAGCAAGGAAAAATCCTGCCGGATGCTGCTGACCCTGCAAAGCCGGAGGGCGCTGTTTCTGGGAAAAACAGTGGTTGCCCTGCTGCAAATTCTGCTGATCGGCGTCATCGAAAGTGCGGGCATTCTGCCTCTGGGTAAGCATTCGGGGTATACAGAGCTACTTGACTGGGGACAGTTCCGGTGGCTGGCAATCAGCACCTTTGCCGTGAATGTTATGCTGTTTTTCCTCTGGCTGCTGCTGAGCATCCGTTTTGACAATCAGGTACCCACACTGGCAGCAGGCATGGTAGGGAGCCTATCTGGGCTGTTCGCCGCTTTCATGCCACCGATGGTGAGCTACTTTATGCCCTGGGGATACTACATTCCCTTGAGCACCATCCGCATGGACTGGAACCCGGAAACCCGGATCGTCCGTTATTATCCCACACCCTATCCCATCTGGCTGCTGGCCCTCACCGCCGCTTTTGGGGTGCTGTTCGCGGCGATGGCGTGGGAAGCGCTGAAATACAAGGAGGTATGACCATGCTGATGCGCTGTGTCCGGGCGGAGAATCGCAAGCTCCGTCGCAGTCCCATCTGGCTGCTTTTTTTGGCCGTCCCCGCCATCTCGGCGGTGTACGGAACCTTTAACTACAAAATGAATCTGGAGATTCTCACCCACGGGTGGTATGATCTTTGGACACAATATACCCTGTTTTATGCCATTTTCTTTTTCGCACCGCTGATTGGCATATATGCCGCCTACCTGTGGCGGCTGGAGCACCGGGGACACAACTGGAACCTCATTATGACTGCCCCGGTGCGTCCGTTCTGCCTGTACTTTGCCAAATTCTGCGTCGTGACAAAAATGGCAGTGCTGACGCAAGTTTGGCTGCTGGCGCTGTTTATCATCGGCGGAAAATTGGGAGCAGGGCTGGCAGGCTTCCCGCCACCGAATATTCTTCTCTGGCTGCTGCGGGGTGTCATTGGCGGTCTGGCCATCATCGCGTTACAGCTTCTGCTTTCCATGGTCATTCGGAATTTTGCCCTGCCGGTGCTGATCGCGCTGGGCGGGAGCGTGGCAGGTCTGCTGGCCGCCAGTGAGGAAGCCGGGCTGTACTGGCCCTACTCCCTGATGATTATGGGCATGAACTCCAACCGTACCGAGGATGTGATGGCAGGCGGAATCTGGGGATTCTTCCTGAGCTGCGTTGTTTTTTTGACAGTGTTTCTCCTGATTGCCAATGTTCTGCTGACAAAGCGGGATGTGGATGCATAATTCCATGTAATCTCAGCAATTCACGATACACCGGCAAACACGTTTATCCTCTATTCCTTAGAAATCAGGTGGGATTTGTCTGTGCGTGTTCCGGAAACTGTCAGAAAACAGTTGATGCGCAATCCGTTCCTTATTACTGCTAAACCAGTTTTCTTCACTTTTTGCCAATTTCAATTCTGAAATGCCTTTTACGAAAGAATTGACGAGAACTGCGACTTTGAAGTAGAAGTGTCGGTAGATGCGGCGTAATTCGATCAGAGTGCACTTCCAACAGGTATAGGCAACTGCAAGGGTGTCGCGTTTCGCGACACCCTTGCCTTTTGAGGTTAGCAATCATTATCCATTATCGACTATTCTTAGGTTTGCATGCGTAATACAGACAGGTTGCTAATTACATAGACTGAATTCGTACTTGACAAACGTATAATCCTCGTATATAATAGCAAACAAATGTTCTTATGTTGTATAGCAGTAAGAACATAACAAAATCAAATCGACTCAGAAGGGGGACTGGCAATGAAACCTCAATTATCCTATATGCGAAGTGGGGACTACTGGATTCCCAATCTCAAACTGGAAAGCACCGAAGAGCGTCCCCTGAACAAGTATGGGCGGATGCGCCGGACCTTCCTGCGGAAGCACAACCTCATACAATACAGCATTCTGGTGATGCAGCAGAAGCTATTCCCCCATCTGTGGGAGGTTCAGGAAGCCGCGGAGCGCCGATTGGAGCAGATCATGGATGGATTACTGGCGCAGAATCCGGGCCCGGACAAAGCAGCTGACCAGCTTGGCTGGGTACAGCATAGGAACTGCCTGAGAGCACAGGCGGAGGAAATCATCTTTTCAGAGCTGATTTTTGCCTGAGCGGAACAGCAAAGGGTGTCGCGAAACGCGACACCCTTCCGGTAGGAGGTGGCATGAAGTGGCTGTGATCCGCGCGCCGAAGGACAAAAATTTCACGGTTATGAGTACCCATCATCTCCGAGATAGACGGTTGTCGCTGAAAGCCATCGGCTTGTTTTCTATCATTTTGAGCCTCCCGCCTGACTGGACCTTCACCATTGCGGGACTTGCCACCATAACAAAGGATGGGATTGCCACTGTCCGGGCTGCTCTGAACGAGCTTGAAACTTGCGGATATCTGACCCGGAGACGCCTCCGCTCGGAGGATGGCAGACTGGAAAGCAGCGAATACTCCTTTTATGAAATTCCATGTACGGAAAAACCTGACCAGGAAAAACCTGGGGAGGATTTGCCTGCGGAGGATCTGCCTGCATAAGGAAAGCTTATGTAGGGAAATTGCACGGAATATAGTATAGAAAGAAATCAATATAGATTGAAATAATAACAGATATACAAAAGAAAGAGGGATTCTCACCCCCGCACCAATAGAATATCAGAATGCTTTACGAGTTGTTTTATGTCTCCGGTAAGGATGCAGCTGCCTGTTGCTGCTGCCGTACATATGACAAAGAAGCAAGTCCATCTCGGGCTGCTGCCTGCGTCAGAACTACGGAAAGGGCAAAATATGGCACAGAAACAGAAACTCCAAAACAGCGGCATGCAGATCCCGGACGATGCCATCGCGCGCATTGCTCAGGCCATGCTGCCGCTGATGCAGCAGTATTTTGAAAGCGAAGAAGGCAGATTGCAATTAAGCAGGCAGACAGAAGCACTCGAGCAGAAAGAGGCGGCACCGGCATCACAACCGGCACCGCCTCTCTTTATTCTTTGCTCTGTTTCCGTGTTGGCGTGTAAACAACAAATCCGAACCCTTCCCCAATTCGGAAAAAGTTCGGATTTGCTGCTTTTGGTGACCCGCCGGAGATTCGAACTCCGGACCCACTGCTTAAAAGGCAAAGCCCTGATTCTCAGGGCTGGGGGGAGCCGAAAACCTGTTGCTGCTCTAGCACTTTTCGATCTAGTGTGTTTTGCGTGTATGTAACTAGACCTACTGCCTATCCTATTTCCCATTATAATTGAAAAAACTGTATTCGTCAAACTTTTTTTGTCAATAATCAGTTATAAAGTTGTTGAAATTAACAATTCAAAAACTATTTTCAATAGAGATGATAAAATGTTCTGTAAAACTCTATTACTAGAAACTAACATCTTTCTAACAACTGCGGAAGCCTTGCCTTGAGGCGAGTGTGAGCGCCGCCACCCGGTCGGGAAACGAGCCTGTTTTGGCTCGTTTTTTCTTTGCCTTTCTCCGATAACCAGTCATCTGAAAATGACAGACCCACAAAAAAGTATTATATAATAAGGGCACAAAGAGAGAGGAACACAACACCTCCCCCAAATCAAAAAGGAAGCATCAATCTATTGCTTCTGCCTGAATACAGCAGGGATTACACCTTTGGTATATAAAGAAAACAAGTACCATAAAAACGACTGGTTTTGAAATCCGGCTGATATAATAGGTTCATAAACAAGGGGAACCACAAAGCCCCACAAAATAAAATCGGGTCGTGGCCTACCACGAGAAGGAGAATTACTATGAACGCTAATCTGGAGAAGAAGGTTATTGAGATGACCAAGAGCGAAGCAAAGGAAGCTGGCAAGCTGAACTCTGAGAAGTTCAAGGAGCTTCAGACGTATCTGGCAGTGTACCCCGGCTATACCGTTGAGATCAAGGCTCCTGCCAAGAGGAAGGTTGAGTTCAAGGGTTTGACCTACGCCTACATGAGAGCGTACATCCTGAAGCATGATGATGAGCAGCAGTCCATTATGGCTGAGTTCAACATCCTGACCGCTCAGGACAAGAAGGACGGTAAGGAAGGCTCCGAGCATCTGGAAGCCGCCGGGTATCTGGATGTGCGTGACTGGTTCTTGAAGAAGTTCCCTGAGATCAGGGAGCATAAGGAAGGCCATGACAGACGGGTTCGTGAAATCCTGGATGCCGCATAAAGAGAACCTGCTTGACCCTGGTTCTTTCCCCCGCAACAATATTTCGTATACAAATCATCTTATATATTATGGAGGTAACATTATGAATGCCAAGAGTCTGGTTAAGGTTAAGTATGCTGAGGGTGTTATTGAGTACAACACCACATTCGCCCGCATGATGGAGAATCCCCTCTCCGATGAGTATGCGCTTCTCCAGAAGCTCAAGATGGAGAATCCCACCTTCCTGGTTCGCCACCGCAGAATTAAGACGAATCCCAAGAAGGACACTTACAAGGGTTTGACCTACTCCTACATGAGAAGCTATATTTCCACGCACGAACCCAAGGAGACGTTGGAAGCTGTGCTTCATGAGTTCGATGAGTTGGTTCTCATCTCTCAATGTCACGGTAGGCGGCTCCGCTACCCCACCATCAAGAAGTGGTTCCTTGCCAAGTACCCCGAAGTCGCTCAGTTCGGGGTAGAGCCTGAGGCAGTGGAAGATGATGCCGAAACCCAAGAGCAGAAGGTGATTCCCTATAATGCCGAGGGAAACGGTTATGAGGCAGAGGCCAACGAGCTCAAAGAAGGGGCCTAAGAGTGGCGACGGGTGAGAAGCTGATGGTCGGGCATGGATTGACCGCTCAGGCAGTCCATGCCCTCCCTGAGAGTCTATATGATAGAGAGGATGTCTGATTATGCCGAAGACCGTGCCGAACCAGAAAGTGGTTCATGTTCATCGGGATATGCCCGATAAGAATAAGAAGGAAGGAAACTTTCTCCTTATCAAGAAAGAAAACTGGTATGCCGCAAACAAGGATTTGGAGCCTTACGGATTACAACTTTATCTCTACATTGCCGGAAACAGGGATGGCTTTGATTTTGCTCTGTCCCAAGAGGCAGCGGAACGAGATGCCGGAATCACGAAAACAACCTTCCACAAGTATGTGAAGGTGTTGATTGAGAAGGGCTATCTTGTTCCCCGCAAAGAGAACAGCAATATTTACGACTTCTACGAAGTCCCCAAGAGAAAAGAAGATAAGGAGGCGGTTTCGCCTTGCGAACTGAAAAGTTTGCCGCACGGAAACGATGATTTGCGAGGCAGTCTGGTAACTTCGCAAGGCAATAAAGAAATATATAATAATACAGATAATTTGATAGATAAAAATATAAATCGTGCTGAGTTTATATTTTAAGCAAATCAAATCAATCTTCCCTCTATCTTCTTCAAGTAATAATGAACAGATGATTAGTCGTTGTTTCCATTAACCGCATACGCCTCCTTCGTCGGCTATGCTCATGGAAAAACGACTAATTTATTTGTATTATTAAGATGAAGGATAGCACAAAAATGACATTATTTGAACAGTTTTAGAGAAATATTCCAGACCCTTACCCAAGTATGTATCTGGATGGGTATACTCCCTATGAGATACTACAGGCTACTTCCCGCAAGATGTATAACGACCATCTGGAACGCCAAGAGGAAGCCATCATCCCCACCATCCATTTCACTACCACGGTGAAAATCAAATGAACCAAGAGCGCAAGAAGAAGCAGAAAAAGCAGAAGTCTCAGCTTGAGGCTATGATTTTCAAGATGATGGAGCAGAGTATGAAAGCTGCGCTGGATGCGGCGATGAAAGATTTGTTTAAGGACTGGAAATAAAAGAGGCGGCAGCCCGCTACACGATTATGTAACCCAGCAAGGGGCATCGTGAAGCGGACTGCCGCTTTTTCTGTTTTCTTCTGGAAAAGTTCTGAAAATGCCAGATAAACGGTCTATTTTGATTTTAATTAAAAAATATTGTATAATATATATGTAAAATAAATCAAGGAATAAAAAAAGGAGAAGAAAATGTTTACAAATTCTTTTGACGAAAAGATTATGAACTGGAACAAGAAGGACTTTGATGAACTGGTAGAGCAGATGGACGAAAACGAGATTCAGGATATGAATTGGTGGCTTCGTTCTCGTGAAATTGATGTAGACCCCGACTGTAACGATTACAGAAAAGATGTCCTGCATGAGTACATTAAGCAGTGGCTTATTCAGCAAATTGATGAGAGCATCAGTTCTGGAACAGCAGAGTTATTTGAAATCTATCGAGCAATCTGACCTTTTGAAAGTTCACTTTCAAAGGGGGTGAAGAAATGCCAAATATCTATGAAAAGAATGTATGCACCATGCTGCGCCGCAGGGGGCTTTCCCCCAAGTATGAGCATCCGGGCATTTACTGCATCAAGCTGGACGGGCAGATTGTATACATAGGCAAGAGCGAAAATATGCTGGTGCGTGTAGCGTAGCATTATGTCGGCATCCGCACCGGCTCCGAGAAGAAATACCGTCTTCTGGCAGAAGCCCAGCGCAAGGGACACCGCATTGATTTTGATGTACTTTACGAGGCCAAAAGCAGAGGGTATGCGGAAGTTGAGGAAGAAATCGGCAGCAAAGAGGGCGAATACATCCGATAGTACCGCCCCGTGCTGAATACGCAGATTCCAAAAGCAGAGAATTGGCGCAAGTGGGATGTGAATGCGGTGGATGCCAGAGAAGTGCTGAAGCAGTTCCTGTGATTCTCCGTTGCTGTTCGCCTCCCGGCCTTGGGTGCGTGTTTGCGGGAACAGGCGTGAAAACCGTCTTCCAAAATAAAAATCACCCTTGGTGGGAGTGTGAGCCACATAATACCCCTATTGGAGAAACGAAAAATTTTTATCCCGTATACTACCCCCAACCTACGCAATCAATGAAAGATGTTTCACAGTCAAAAGAATCATGCTTGATTGTTGAGATAGAGATATGGGAAAGTTGAATAAAAGATGTTAGAAAGATACAGGGGTGGGGCAGCAATGGCAACCCCTCCCCCTTTTGCCTGTTCAATAAAGCAATTCATTTCCTTCCCGCTTTTGGAGCTTCCAGAAGTGGGGAGTTTTTGTTCAATCAAAGGCTGATTTTGTTCACGGAAGAAATCACACCGTTTTCTGAACATCCGCCTCTTTTACATACTCCATTAAATCGCCGGGCTGACATTCAAGGACTTCACACAGACGGGCGATGGTTTTAGCATCCAACCCGCCAGTTCCGTTTTTAATGGCAGTCAATGTTCCCTGACCGATTAGCTTCTCTTGGCGGATTCTATAGGTTGTGTAACCCTTGGCTTTGAGCAATTCAAACAGTTTGGTATAGACGATTGGCATCGTAGAAAACCTCCTTCTCCACTATCCGTATTATAGCACACGATATGCACCAAGTCAAGTGCATAATAGTCACCAAATAAATGCACCTAACTTTGTGTATAATCCCAACTTGAATATGCACAAAACTTGGTGTATAATACTATCAGAAGGTAAGGGAAAGCCAACCGAGAGAAACTACGCGGGAGTAGGGTAGCAATCAGCCGAAAGCGCTCACAAACTCAAGCCCATATACTAGTGAGACGGAAGCCCCGTTGACATGACTTGAAGATGACTTGAGGGTTGGCAATCCCACCAAACAAAACACAAAGGAGATAACCACTATGTCTACCATCGAAATCACATCCAAAATCGAAGCTCTGAAGGAACTGGAAGCCCTGATTGAAGAAGCCAAGGCAGAGGCCGAAACCCTTCGGGATGAAATCAAGACTGAAATGCTGAACCGCAACACCGAGGAAATGGAGGCTGGACAGTACATCGTTCGCTGGACGCCCGTTCTCTCCCAGAGGTTCGACAGCACGGCTTTTAAGAAGGTCATGCCCGACATTTACAAGAGCTTCACCAAGCAGGTCAGCAGCCGCCGCTTCTCCATCGCATAATAAAAAAGCCCTTGTCAGAGCGGCAACTCCGGCAAGGGCAGCCCAAGAAAAACTCACCAAGTCATTCAGGGGTACGCTTATTATAAGCCTCTGCCCCTCCAAAATCAAGGAGGAAAACACCATGAAGCAGCTCACCAGTTACAATCGTGTCGCAGGGTATCTCAACAAGGTTTTCGACCTTCTGAACGCAGAGTTCTTTGAAAGTGAACTTTCAAGACCCACCATCACCATCCAGTCTACCCCCAAGGCTTACGGACACTTTTCCTTGCGGGAAGATACATGGGTTTCCACGCTGGGCGGCACCCACGAAATCAACATCGGAGCCGGAACGCTGTCCCGACCCATTGAAGAGGTTGCCGCAACCCTTCTCCATGAGATGGTTCACTACTACAACTATCAGATGGGCATTCAGGATTGCAGCCGGGGCAACACCTACCACAACCGCCGCTTCAAGGAAGCCGCTGAAGCCCACGACCTGATTGTCGCCCACTCTGACCGCTACGGCTGGTCACACACTTCTCCCAATGATTCCCTTTTGGAAGTGGTTCTGAAATACGAGTTGACTGACATTCTGATTAACCGCAACGAGTTTGGGGGCTTCCGCATTACCGGCACGGGAACGCACAGCGGTTCTTCCTCTTTTGGCGGCGAGGAACCCCGCAAGTCCAGCAGCCGCAAGTATGTTTGCCCTTGCTGCGGTATGATTGTCAGAGCCACCCGCAATGTGAATGTGGCTTGCCTGGACTGTGACGAACAGTTGCTTCTGGTTGGATGATGGGAGGGAAAGAGAATGTATGTTCTGGATAAGCTGTGGCGAGGTGAAATCTCGCCCAGCGAAAGACTGGTTCGCCCCGGCAGCGACTATCAAAAGATTTCCACCCAGCGCAACGCAGAATCGAAGCGGCTTTTGGAAATGCTTTCGCCAGAAGCAAAAGAGCAGCTGGAAGTGGTGGAAACCTTAAAATGTGATATGACAATGCTTTCTGAGGAAGATACCTTTATCTACGGCTTCCAGTTAGGCGCAAGGCTCATGCTGGACATTATGGGAGACCATTGTGGGCAGTTTCGGACTGACTTGGCGGGGCAATGACCCCGCCGCCGCAAAAGTTCTTATAATCATAGAAATACGAACACCAAAATCAGGAAATCCCAACAAAAGCCGTCAGCCACCCGCAAGAGGCGAACTATGGCGGCTCAAAATACGAACTTTGGCTATTGGAGGGACATCCATGAACAAGAAAACCAAGGCTCTGACCACAGAGCAATACAAGGAAATCATCCAGACCATGCGGGAGGGCTTCTGCGGCTGCCGACCCAATGAGCGCATTGCCACTGCCCTTGTGCTGGAAGGAAATCTTGGCTTGCGTATCAGCGACATACTGAAACTGCGGCTTAGTGATGTGGTTCGGGATGGTGACCGCTTCCGGCTGGAAGTGGTGGAGCAGAAGACAGGCAAGCGGCGTATCTTTACTGTCCCGCTGGTGATTCAGCAGTACATGGAGAATTACTGCTTGCGCTGCGGCATCCGGCGCAATGACCTGATTTTCCCAATCACAGAACGGGCAGTACAGAAGCAACTTCGGATTGTATGCGACTATTTGGGCTATGAGGGTATCAGTACCCACAGCTTCCGCAAATGGTATGCTACGGAGATTTATAATGCCAATGGCTTTGATATTGCGTTGGTTCAACGGCTGCTGCAACATAGCAGCGCAAGCACCACACAGCGGTATATCGGTATTGAGCCACAAAAAATTGAACAAGCAATTCAAAATCATGCGCAGTTGATATAAAAACGGAGTGGGATTTGCTTCCCACTCCATTTTGCGTTAATTATCCTTTTGGAAAATAAGTGAACCAGTGCTGCTGTTTCTATGTTAATATGCTTTATCCACGCCATACACTGCCTGATCGTGGGTGTACCCCTCAAATTCCAGTTGTTCCACAAGTCCGCTGCGGGAAAAAGCCATAATGTCGAGGTATTTCTTTGCGGATTTGACTGCCTGTTCATACCAATCTACCCCACAATTATCCGCTGCATAGGTAGCTTCTGTGGTACTATACCCCTCGAACTTTAACTGCTCTATTAACCCACTATAAGAGAACGGCATAACAGACAGGTAATTCTTTGCACTTTGCAGCGCATTACGCATACCGGAGGATATATTGTTCGGTTTCTCACTCTTGTTGGAGGAAGGCGAAGGTTCGGGAGTATTATAATCCACGGAGGGCGTTTTGCTCTCTGTCTTCTGCATAGAAGAACCATTCGAGCTGGAAGAATTATTCAGTTCCGTTTTATTGTTCCTGATGTACTCGCTTTCCGTATCTTCTCTTTCAAAAACCAATGGATCATAATCGAATTTCATTTTTCCTGTGCTGGGATCAAGAACACCCCAAAGCAGGGTATTCTCATCTAAAATAGAAACAATATAGGAAGTTTTTTCAGACTTTTCTATTACTTTTTCTGTAAGACCTTCTTCTGCAAAATCATAGGTGAATACGGTGTCCGTTTTTAAAATAAAGCTGCCGTCATCCTGTCGGATATATTTACCGCGACTATTGTACATATTCATGTAAACGAAAGTTCCACCCTCATAGAAGGTCAGGTAAGTCGAATCATAAATATCCATCAGCGCTTCATTGTCGCTCAAGTCAATTAGGTATTGTTTGTTATTTGGCTTATAGTAGAAACCCCCAACTACCCATGATCCACCCAAAACATCATATCCATCAGCAATTGTGGTCGTAGAACTGCCGGACTGTAATACAGGAAGTGTAGGCGTAGTAGGTTCCTGGGAGCTGCCGCATCCACTAAATATACCGATACTCACTACACAGAGCAACAGTATTGAAATCATTTTTTTGTACATATAGAATCTCCTTATTAGAAAATCCATGCATATTGGGTACAATATGCATGGATTTTTGTCATGTCAGAAGGAATAACCCTTCTCTCCCTTAAAGCCACTGCCGGGCTTGCAAACATTGGTAGCACGAATTAATGTAACCTTGCCATCGACAATACTGAATCCAAAGAACATACCGTTACGGACATCTGCATTAAGGCCATAGGCCGTTATTGTATATGTTCCTTCATAAGGTCCATAGTAATAGTATTCGCCATTTCGTCCGCCAAATGCCTTTGATGCATTTTCATACCTTATAATACCATTATCAATGGAGATGTTGTATTCGTTGCTGGTTGACATACCGAGAATCTTTT
Organism: Faecousia sp.; assembly: GCA_051867285.1. GTDB lineage: Bacteria > Bacillota > Clostridia > Oscillospirales > Oscillospiraceae > Faecousia. The sequence goes on from JBJDYL010000038.1 coordinate 14,803, forward strand.
CAGACTCTCTGGAAGTCCAATACCCCTGAAGTCCTGCGTCAACTTCCTCAATGGTATAATAATCATTGTGTCCCAGCTTCAAAATGCCGTTATCCACAGCATAAGGTATGACATGCTCACTTCCGTCTGCAAGGTATACTATGATGTTGGATGCATCCACTATATAAGAAAAGCTGGTTTCTTCGCTGATGCTTTTGCCGTTTCCGGTATAGGAAATCTGGCTGATAACAGCAGCATCCTGCGTAAACGAGATTCTATTTACAGACAACTCAGCATCGCTCTCATAAAACCAAGTACCTTCTGTCATTAGCTGAATCACTTCACCATACTTTGTGAACATGATTTCTTTTTTGCATGCAGTGGTTTTATCCGTCGCATCCAGGTAATCCGGAATGGTTTCATAAATTGTAACAGCTTCCTCATATTTACCCTGGGAAAACAGAGTTTCCGCTTGCTGGTAGCTACATTCTTTTGCAAAATTAACACTGTCCGCATAATCGCCCAATTCCACAAAAATGGCCTTAGCAGCTTCATATTCTTTTGCCTCAAGCAGTTTTGCTGCCTGTGTATATTTACACACATTGACCATTTCGGCACTATTTTCATAGTCACCTAACTCTGCAAACATTGCGGCAGCTTCTCCATACTTGCCTTCTTCATACAGAGATGTCGCCTTCTTGTAATTACTGCTGTCACAACCAGCCAAAGAAATTACCATAACAAACGCAAGTATTCCTGTAATCAGTTTTTTCATAATAGGCCTCTCTTTCTTTTTCCACACTAATTTTACTCAAGGCAGCGGATTCTGTCTAAAAGTGGATAATCCAATTATAATTGAGCATTATTCCTATGTCAAGTCGTATTATCAGCTTTTAGATTGTTCTGGTTGCAACAATAATTCTGTAGAATGTTCGCAAAGGGGGCGAATGTTTTGGAATTGGATTATTCTGAAATCGGCAAACGAATCGCACGGCGGAGAAAAGAACTTGGTTTGAAGCAGACAGAAGTATGCGAGCGTGCCGGTATCAATGATAAATATCTGTCCTGCATCGAACGGGCAACCTCGATCCCTTCCTTAGAGGTCGTTATGCGCCTCGCTCTGGCACTGGATACAACCCCTGATGAGTTTTTGACAGGGAGTGTTCGCTATGCAAGTGACCAATGGCGGGATGTTGCAGAAATGCTGCGCAACATGAATCCCACGAAACTTAGTTTGGCAAAAAGCTTTTTGACATGGCTTTCTGCCCAAAATATATAAAGGGCGGGAAAATCCGCCCTTTTTTCTTTACTTTTGGTATGCTATACTATTTGAAAATGAACTTTCAAAAAGGGGTTGCCGCACATGGCTGATGAAGTTGTTTATAAGAAAATGACCCGAAAGGCTGACAAAGGCTTGGAGGGAAAGGTTGTTGCCAAGCACGGCAAGCAGACCAACCAAAAGCTGAAGCCCTATGTGGTGTTGGAGTACCTTCTGAAGTATTCCGACGAAAACAACACCAAATCCGCTTACGACATCATCGGCTATTTGGAGGGCTGCGGTATCGCTGCGGAACGCCGTTCCATCTATCGTGACATCGAAGACATCAACAGAATCATGCTCATGCTCCAAGAGGACATTGACCTTGATGAAGTGGACATGATGTTTGCGGAAGCGGAAGAGTCGGGCGATGAAGAAGAACTGAATGAACTGAAAACTGTCCTGTACGATAAGAACAAGAAGGGGTTTTATGTGCGGCAGCGGAAGTTTGAGGTTTCCGATATGCGGCTTCTGGCTGAGTGCGTCTATGCTGCCAAGTTCATTGCCGAAGGACAAGCCAAAAGGCTGGTGGATGTGATTTGTGATTTTGTCAGCGAGGAACAGGCTACCAGAATCAAGCATAACGCATTTCTGACGGATAGAGTAAAGACGGACAATCGAAGCGTGATGAACAACATCGCTGCCATCAACGACGCTATGAGTCACCATCTGGATGGCGAGCCGCACACGCCGGAGAAAATCAGCTTCCAGTATCTCAAGTATTCCATTACGGATATGAGCAAACAGGTGGAACGCCGCAAGGGGGCAAGGTACACAGTCAGCCCTTTCCAGCTTCTCATTAACGACGGCAACTATTATCTTCTGGCATTTGATGACCGTTTTCAGGATATGAGAACATACAGAGTCGACCGAATGAAGGATATTCGCTTCACAGAGGAGCCGAGGGACGGCGAGGAAGTATTCAAACAGATCGACCTGAAAACATACACCAAGCGGGTTTTCTCCATGTACGGCGGCGAACAGCGGCTTGTGGAAATTCGTTTCATCAATCCGCTTCTGGATGCAGTCGTTGACCGCTTCGGCACAAAGGATGTTCAGTATGCTAAGGTGGACGATACCCATTTCAGCGTCACCGCCAAGGTGGAGATCAGCGACCAGTTCTTCGGCTGGATTTTGGGTTTTGGTAAGAAGGCGAAGCTGTTGTACCCCGATGATGTGATTGACCAATTCAGGGGTTACATGGATAAAATTCGGGAGATGTATGAGGATTAGAAGGAGAATCCAGAAATATTTTTCCACGCAAATCCAAGATGCAAAAAATGCAAGGGTTAAACCCTTGCACGAACAGTTTTAGAAAGCAGAGGACGAAACCGCCAACGTCCTCTGTCCCGTTGCTTACTTTTCCTTAACGGGAATAGGGAATGCCTTTAAGCCGTACTGCCAAGCATAAATCCGACGACCGTTCTTGAGCGTGATGTACGGACGGAAAATATACTGTACAGAAGAATTATTGCTTGCCATTACGCAGACCCCCTTTCTTTTGAGATGTTTCAGATGCAAATCTAAAACTCACTTGAAAAAGGGGCGTGCATGATGTATACTGAATCTGATCTTGAGTCGGTACAGGCGGTTTTGCACGTACCTTCTTCAATAAGAGCCTATCCGAATTGAGCCTCGGGTAGGCTCTTGTTATGTCACACAGCAATAGCTGAGAGACAACAAAGGGTTGCTAGGTGTCAAGGTTTCTGGCTTGTGTGAGATCGAACAAAATTGCTCGTTCCTCAGGAAGAAGTTTTCCATCAATTCGGAAGGCGTTCTTATTGAGGTCCCAATTCATCATTTCTGCAATGGTATTCAAAAGGTCCTTGCCATTCCATCTTACCGAAACGGCTTTCCCATCTGTTCCTTTGTAAAACGGTACAGCCCTTGGTGTTTCAACATCATATCCTTGGATTGCAATCTTACACTCTGCTTTGTTGATAAGCAAAACCGTATAACGGGGGAAGTTCAACTTCGACATAACTGCTTTGTTAAATGTGAGTCCGTTCTTTGTTACGGATACATACGCAGCACCTTCCGTAAAATCAAAGGGGATAAAATTCTGAAGAGCCATTGGCAAAAACTCCTTCCTGCTTATCTGCACTTGATTATAACACATACTTCCGCTGTGCGCAAGCCCTTTTCCCCAAAAAATGCTTCGAAAAAATTTATTTGCGTTCAGACTCCGTTTTACATGCTGTTCTTTTTCTTCGCTTCAGCTGCTACAAAATATTTCTGTAATTTTGTGTGTTCTGATTTCTCGAGTCTCTCTGAGAATTCATGAGTTGCCCTGAGTGCTCCTGAGTTTTGCTGAGTGTCATTGAGTGTCGTTGAGTGTTACTGAGTTTCGTTGAGTGTTACTGAGTTCTGTTGAGCGTTGCTGAGTGTTGTTGAGTGTTGCTGAGGTGCTCTGTTTTTTTACATTGCATTGAGCTGTTCTATGTAAAATTTGTTCTTCCACGCAGTACTAAACCAAATTCTCTTTCGCCTTAACAAACAGAAAACTATAAAAAAGAAAGTTGAGAGGCATGTGTTAAATGATTATCATTCCCCAGATAAGACTTGATAGAAATATTGTGTGTAAAAGATGTTAAAAAGGAGTAAGAAACTTGAATGCTTCTTACTCCTTTTATGTTTACATCTTCATCATTTGTGAATCCTCGTCTTCTCTTTTGTCAACTGGGCCAACGGTGAGAAAGAATCAAAATTGTCTGAGATATCTGTATCATAAATTGCGCAATAGTGTTTTGTCATAGCAAGGGTACTGTGTCCCAACAGCTTTTGGAGAATCAACGCATCTCCACCGCAATCCACAAGGAACTTTCGGGCAAATGTATGTCGGAAAAGGTGAATGCTTGTTCGGCTTACCCCACGCTTGTGATTATATTTTTTGATTGCGCAGGAAAGCGCATTTTCAGACATCATTTCTCCATAAACCGTACAGAACAAATAATCTTCGGGTACGCCACCACGAATGCCCATGTATTCCGACAAAATCTTTACCATTTGGCTGCACAGAGGAACCGACTGCAATTTGCCTGTTTTGGTATGGCGGTAGATTACACGCTTGTCAGATAAAGAAACATCCCTGTTTTGAATGTTGCGGATTGTGCCCGCACGGCAGCCAGAATTGATTAGGAAGTTCACAATGACCCAATTCCGATACTCACAGAAATCACAGTCTTTTGCGGGCTTCCTCAAAAGGGCGATGAGTTCTTCGTCCGTGTACGAACCTTTCACAGTTTCCTTGTCCTGAATGTTGGGAAGGCTTAAATCTGTATAGCCCTCCGCTCTGCACCATTTCAGAAATGTGCGGAACACCCTTGCGTAGCTGCTGATCGTATTGGGTGACACGCCGCTCTTACGCAAAGACACCAGCATGGAATCCAAGGCTTCCTTTGTCAGTTCGTCAAAGGTCATTGTCATGTCCAGATGATACCCCAGACTGCGGAAGTGACGATTGTAGGTCAGAACCGTTTTGTCACTCACGCCCTTTGCCATTTGCGCATTCACAAAGCGAGGAAAGATTTCCTCAATTTTCCAACTTTTTTGAGCCATTTGCATTCGCTTTTTTGCCATAAATCAGACCCACTGCCTTTCTCAAAAATTGAGGTTTAGGCAGTGGGTCTGGTGATGGTGCGAGAACATAACAAAAACCCTGAAAGCCCTAGAGCTTTCAGGGTTTTGGTGACCCGCCGGGGATTCGAACCCCGGACCCACTGCTTAAAAGGCAGTTGCTCTACCGACTGAGCTAGCGGATCATATATGGCTGGGATGGCCGGATTCGAACCGACGAATGTCAGAGTCAAAGTCTGATGCCTTACCGCTTGGCGACATCCCAATGTTGGAGCGTCATCCTTTGAACGGACACACGGGGGATTATAACACGGATTTCCGGTTTTGGCAATCCTTTTTTTGCGAAAGCCAAGCTTTTTTTCAGGAGGAGAAGGGATACTTCTCCTCCTGAGCTGCCAGAACTTACAGTTTGCAGTAGGCAGCGGCGGTTTGGGCTGCCACTTTGGCGTTGTTGTACACCAGACGGATGTTGGATGCCAGGCTGTCACCGCCGGTGAGTTCGGCCACCCGCGCCAACAGGAAGGGGGTGGTCTCCTTGCCGTGGATGCCCTTGGCATTGCACTCGGAAATCGCCTGATCAATGGCGGCGTTGATGGTGTCCAGAGGCATGGCGTATTCCTCGGGGATGGGGTTGGTCACCAGCATACCACCTTTGAGATTCATGTCGTGACTGGCTTTGAACGCGGCCGCCAGCTCCTCGGGGGTGTCGATGCGGTAGTCCACGCCGAAACCGGACTGGCGGGTGTAGAAGGCGGGCAGTTCGTCGGTGCCGTAGCCGATGACAGGCACGCCCTTGGTTTCCAGGTATTCCAGGGTCAGCCCCAGATCCAGAATGGACTTGGCGCCTGCGCAGACCACCATCACCGGGGTCTGAGCCAGCTCTTCCAGATCGGCGGAGATATCCATGGTGGTTTCCGCACCCCGGTGTACGCCGCCGATGCCGCCGGTGGCAAAGACCTTGATGCCCGCCATGTGAGCAATGATCATAGTGGTGGTGACGGTGGTGGCGCCGTCCTCGCCCCGGGCGCACAGCACTGCCAGATCCCGGCGGGAGGCCTTATGGATGGCCTGACCCTTTTTGCCGAAATACTCGATTTCCTCGGCGGTCAGACCGGCCTTCAGCCGTCCGCCGATGATGGCGATGGTCGCGGGCACCGCACCGTTCTCCCGGATAATCCGCTCCACGTTCAGCGCGGTTTCCACATTCTGGGGATAGGGCATACCGTGGGAGATGATGGTGGATTCCAGTGCCACAACGGGCTTGCCTTCCGCAATGGCGGTGGCGACTTCGGGATTGACGTCCAGGTATTTGTTCATGTTCATTTTGTTACGTTCCTTTTCCTAATATGATTTGTTACCGAATGGAAATGACCCGCCGTGCTCAACCAAACTGCTTTGTCATTTCCACCAGCGCGTGAATATTCTCGCTGGGGGTATCCGGTCCCAGTGCACAGCCGGGGCCGATCATCAGGCCGCCCTGCCCCCGGAACAGATCCAGCAGCTCCCGGACGGCGGCGCGTACCTGCTCCTGACTGCCGCTGCACAGCATGGCAGGGTCCAGATTTCCGGACAGGACATAGTGCCCCTTGCCAATCGCTTTGGCCTTATGAATATCCGTACGTCCGTCAAATTCAAACATGGGGCATCCGGTTTCCGTCAGATCCTCTAGAATGGGATCCGCCCAGCCGCAGATGTGGCAGAGCGTGGGGATCCCCTCGGCTTTCAGCTGCTGATTGAGACGAATCTCAAAGGGCTTGCCGAATTTCCGGAAAACATCCGGCGATACCACGGAGCAGCCCTCAGAGCTGTTGCCGTAGCTGGTGCAGTGTCCGCCGGCTTCAAAGCAAAGGTGGTGCATTTGCAGGGCAATCCGGGAAGTCTGCTCCATCAGCGCCATCAGGTGATCTTCTTCGTCCTCGTCCAGAAGGGTCATCAGGAACTCGTTCATGCCCACCAGCAGGCAGCCCAGGGAGAACGGCCCCTGGTCGGCGTTTGCCCGGAGAAACATATCGTTGGCCCGGCACCACACGGAAAGCTTGTTGATTGCCTCCAGATAGATCTGAATGCGGTCGCTGTCCATCAGGTTTACTTTGTCCAGATCGTCTATGATCTGTTCAATAGATCGGGGCTGTATGTCTTTGGTCACAGCGGCGATATCCCGGGGGTAGATGACATCGGCGCCGCAGGCGCTGGCCAGAAGGGCAGTATCCACGTCCAGCAGGATTCCGTCCGTGTCATAGCGGATACAGGCGTCAATCAGAGTTTTTGCAATCACATCCGGACTGCTGCGGTATTCCTCCATGGTGACCCCTGCTTCCCGGGCTGCCATCAGGAAATTGTGGGTCATAACGGGGATTCTGTCGGGAATTCCGCCGGACATAACGGTTTGAATTCGTTCAATCCGCGTCATAGTATGTGCGCTCCTTTCACAATTGTTTGTAAAGAAAACCGCTTGTATGCGGGGATCTACAGGAACATTCGATTTTTCAGCGCCTGGGCGGACATCTGGGGATTGATGGTCTCCGGGGACTCCATGGCGATGGAGCCGGCGGCGAGTCCTGCCTTTGCAGTGGTTTCCAGATCGCTGCCCTCCAGATACGCCCACACCAGCGCTGCCATAAAAGCGTCGCCGCAGCCGGTGGTATTGACCATGTGCCCGGGGATGTTAGGCAGCCACAGCCGCTGCTGCCCCATGGCGGCGTATACGCCGCCCGCGCCCAGGGAGATAAACATACGGTGGACACCCAGACCGGTCAGAACATCGGCAGCTTTTTCTACGTCCGCATGGGATGTGATTTCTACCCCGGACAGCAGCGCGGCTTCCAGCCGGTTGGGCTTCAGGGTGTGAATGCGGCTGAGAATGGGGCGAAGCTTTTCTGCCTTGGCGGTGGAAACTGGATCAACGAACAGGGGGGCAGTGCAGTTCTCCGCCAGAAACCGCAAAGATTCGGCGGGAATGTTGGCGTCCGCGACGACCACCTGGGCGTTCTGCAAAATGGGCAGGTTCCCCGCCAGATAGGCAGGAGTGATTTTCTCGCACACGGACATATCGGATACTGCCAGCGCCATTTCCCCCGCCGGATCGGTCAGGTACAGGTAGGTGGAGGTGGTGCCGCCGGAGATGCGCAGGGCATGACTCAGATCGATGCCCAGTTCCGAGCAGGAAGCTGCCACCCGTTCGCCGTGGAGGTCGTCGCCGTAAGCCGTCAGAAGCCGAACATCCAGTCCCATCAGGCTCATATTGTGGGCGATGTTCCGTCCCACGCCGCCCAAACTCACGCTGACGCTGCCGGGATTGGAATCTGCCGCCACCAGCGGGGCAAAGGAACGGCCGCCGATATCCACGTTGACGCCGCCCACTACCACGGCATAGCTGCCGCTGCGCAGGACATAGCCTTTTCCGGCGATATAGCCCTTTTTCATCAGATTGGAGATGTGTACCGCGGCGGAGGACCGGGTAATCCCCAGCTTGTCCGCGATTCCCTGCTGGGAAATCATGGGATCCGCTTCAATGAGCTGCAAAACCTGCCGCTCCCGCTGTGTCATAGCGTGGCCTCCTTTGAATAAGCATAAGTTTATTATATAAGCTTATGCTTATTCCGTCAATAGCAAAAAAAGGGAAATACCCGGTATGAATGGAAAATGGGACTGTCAGAGCATCCTGGCATTACCAGGATTTTCCGACAGCCCCGTTTGCTGTTACAGGTCAACACCCAGGAATCTCTTAGCCAGAATGCCCACAAAGAAGGACATTACGGCCACGCCGATGCTGATCAGCGCCATTTCCAGGAACCGGTCTTTGAAGGTCTGGTCCTGTGCGACGCTGGTGTAGTAGGTAAAGCCGGCAATGATCAGCACCACCATCACCAGCATGCAGATCAGCGCCGGGATGTACTGGGTCGCGCCGAAGAACAGATAGGGTGCGATGAGCAGCACCACCGTAATCAGGTAGGCGACGCCGGTGTAGGAGCAGGATTTCAGCGCATCGCTGCGGCCTTCACTGCGGGCGGACAGAAATTCACTGGAGGCCATGGAGAAGGTGGCGGAGATGCCCACGATCAGACCGGACAGGGCGATCAGGCGGTTGTTCTGCAGGGCAAAGACAAAGCCGGCCAGGGAACCGGTCAGTTCCACCAGTGCGTCATTCAGACCCAGCACCATACTGCCCACATATTGCAGCTGCTCCTCGTCCAGCATGCCCAGCAGGGCTTGCTCGTGCTCTTCCTCCTGGGCGCGGATCTGGACGCTTTCGGGAACCGCTTCGGCCAGCAGCGCATATTCCTCCTGGGCGTTTTCCTCGCCCCGTTCCATCAGCTTCACAGCGAACGTGAAGCCCAGAACCCGGGCAAGCATCGTGTATTTCAGCACCTTCCGGGTCTGAGGCTTCATTTCAATGCCGGTGTACTTTTTCCAAATCTCATAGTGGGCCCGTTCCTCCCGGGACAGGCGCAGCAGGGTTTTCTTGTTTTCCTCGCCCTTGGCGAATGCGGCGATCTTTTCGTAGATCACGCTTTCGGTCAGCTCATTTTGCTGCATTTTGCGGATGATTTCCAGAACCTGAACGGACAACTGTTCCGTCATGATAGGTCCCCTCCCTTTGTGTTTTTTGCCATTATATCCCATTCGTTTTGGAATTGCAATGCACTGTGGGAATTTTTACGCGCCGCCGGGCAGACCCGTAGCCCCGGTGACCAGGATTCCCAGATTTGCGTTGTAGATTTCCCCGAACTGGCTCAGGGGCAGAGGGCTTTCTCCCACGCCGGACTCGATGGTGAAGCCGGGCCGCCGCCAGTTCTGAATGAACCAGTCCTTGTACCCGGCGAAGCTGGATTCGTAGGGAGTATCTTCCAGGGCGTAACCGCTGAGCCGGGCGAATTCCTCCGCCAGCGCCCGGGCGCCGGGCACCACATAATTCTGGAACTGCCAGTAGATCACCTGACCCTGGGTATGGAAAGCGATAACCAGCGCGGGATCCACTTCTTCCGTGTACTGCGCCAGGGCGATGGACTCCCGCTGGTTCAGGGGTGCCCGGCCCACATAGTCCCGGGGGCCGGGTTTGATAAAGCCCTGAGAGAATTTGATTTCCCGGGCCCGCAGCCATCCGGCGGGATACTGGAGGTTCAGGTCAACCCCCAGCAGGTTGGCCTTCCAGCCGTCAGGGAAGGGAATATCGGGATAATTGTCCGCCAGCGAGCGGGCGGTTTCGTATTCCAGTGTACCCGTTTCGATGGCGCCGGTTACCAGATCCACCCCATCGGGATCCACCATGGGAACGGCATAGATGGTGGCGGCTTTCAGAATGTTTCTCGCTGGCACGCCGAAGAGGGTGGTATCCGCTTCCGCCGCCTGTGCCAGCTCCTCCAGGAATTTCAGCAGGACGGGGGTGGTAATCCATTCGTTGGCGTGATGGGCGGCGGAGTAGAGTACCTTTCTGTCTCCCTCGCCGATGACAAGAGCCAGCACCGGCCGGCCAAAGGCGGTGGTGGTCAGGGTTTCCAAGCGAAAAGCGGGATATCGCCGTGCCAGCTCCGCCATGGTTTGATTGCACAGGGCGGAGGTCATGGGAACGTCGGTCTGCACAATAGCCAAAAAATCACCTCCAGGTAAAATATGCCGGGAGGTTCCAAAAGGTGTTGACTTTTACGAGTATGATTAGTATGATTGATCATACTAATAAAGCTGTAGGGGGCTGTGACCCTCCCTACAATAGAAAGGATGGTACCTATGGAGGTTCCGCAGGGCAAGCACGCATGGATGGTGAAAATTGGAGAAAAGGGGCAGCTCGTCATCCCCAAGGAGGCACGGGATCTGTTCGGGTTCCAGCCAGGGCAGACCATTCTGGTGCTGGCGGACGAGAAAAAGGGCATTGCCATTCCGACCAAGGCCGACTGTGAACGTATCTTCCACCAGATTATCGACGAACTGGAAAAGGAGGAATGACTATGGCAACCATCGTCTTTTTCTGCATTCCCGCCCACGGGCATACAAACCCCACATTGAATGTGGTTCGGGAGCTGACGGCCCGGGGGCACCGGGTGGTATACTATTCCTATGACGATTTCCGGGAGCAGATCCAGTCTGCGGGAGCGGAATTCGTTTCCTGCAACGGCTGCGACGCAGAGCTGCACCTGACGAAGGAAGAGGGCGCGAAAATCGGTTCCGATCTGGTCTTGTCCACCCGGGTGCTGGTGGACACCACCCTGTCGCTGGACGGGCCGGTGTGCCGGGCAATGGAGACGCTGAAGCCGGACTGCATCGTGGCGGATTCCATGGCGGTGTGGGGCAAGGCCGTGGCGAAGAAGCTGGGAATTCCCTTTGTCTGCTCCAACACGACCTTCGCCTTCAACCGGGAATCCTCTAAAATCATGCGTCACGGCGTGAAAGAACTGGTATCCATGGTGCTGTCCATGGGAAAGGTAAACGCCCAGATTCGCCGGCTTCAGGAACACGGCTATCCGGTGAAAAGCGTGCTGGAGCTGATCGGCAGCGACGAAAGCGTTCCAACTGTGGTGTATACCTCATCGCTGTTCCAGCCCTGCGCAGATACCTTCCCGGAGCACTTCGCCTTTGTGGGGCCGTCTATCCGTCCGGCGGTATCCCAGGTGGAAAAGACCCGGCAGAAGCTGGTGTACATTTCCATGGGCACGGTAAACAACGATATGCTGCCGCTGTATCGCGCATGCATTGCCGGGTTGAAGGATACGCCCTGGCAAATTATCCTGTCTGTGGGAGATCAGGTGGACATGGGTGCGTTGGGTGCTTTGCCTGAAAACGTTTCCGTTTATGCTTCCGTTGACCAGATTGCCGTTCTGGAAAAGGCAGATGTGTTCCTGACCCACTGCGGAATGAACAGCGCCAGCGAGGGGCTGTACTTCGGTGTTCCGCTGGTAATGCTTCCCAAGACTGCCGAGCAGGGCGGCGTGGCAGCCCGGATCGCCCAGCTGGGCGCAGGGCTTTATTTGCAGCATATTACCCCGGACGGCATCCGAAGTGCCGTGAACATGGCGCTGGATGAGCCGTCCTACCGGGAAAATGCCGGAAAAATCGCAGAAAGCTTCCGAGCCTGCGGCGGTGCCAAAGCGGCGGCGGATTGCATCGAGCGCTGCTGCGGCCGCTCCTGATGCCGCAGCTTCTGCCGGTGAGGCCAATAAATATCCCCGCTGCACATGGGACACAGGGCTCTGTAGCTTCAAGAGGGGCGCAGGGTACCGCTGTGCCGCGTTCCTGACAAGGCCTGGACTTCTGTGCAATGTCAACAGTTGTTACTATTTTATTGAAAAAGAGTTAAAGTTTTTTGTTGACTTTCACTCACAATAGGACTACAATGGAAATAAGCAGCAAGGATGCGCCAACGTTCTTGCTGCGTGTTTGCGGACGCACTCCGGAAAATCCGGAGGCGCCGATACTGTAAGGAGGGTATTTTATGGTTAGTTTCTTCGTTTGTCTGGCAATTCTGATCGGCGGATACTTCATCTATGGCGGATTTGTATCCAAGACTTTCGGCCCCGATGACCGCGAAACTCCCGCTGTTACCATGGAAGACGGCGTTGACTATGTGGTCATGCCTACCTGGCGAATCTTCCTGATTCAGCTGCTGAACATTGCAGGCCTGGGCCCCATCTGGGGTGCTGTTGGCGGCGCAATGTGGGGCCCCAGCGTGTTCCTGTGGATCACCTTTGGTACCATTTTCTGCGGCGGTGTTCACGACTTCGCTTCCGGCTTCATGTCCATGCGGCATGAGGGTCTCAGCGTTCCTGAGCTGACCGGTATGTACATGGGCAACGTGATGAAGCAGGTTATGCGTGTGTTCTCCACCGTGCTGCTGTTTATGGTTGGCGTCGTGTTCGCCGTGGGTCCTGCCGGCCTGCTGGCTTACCTGTGCGGTCAGGGCGGCTCTGCTGGTATCCTCACCAACAAGTACTTCTGGCTGACCATCGTATTTGTTTACTTCTTCATCGCCACCTTCCTGTCCGTTGACAAGATCATCGGCAAGCTGTACCCCGTGTTCGGCATCTGCCTGATCGTCATGGCCATCGGTGTCGGCATCGGCACCATCGCCAAGGGCTACACCATCCCCGAGATCTTCCCCCTGCGCAATATGCATCCCGCCGGAACCTCCATCTTCCCCGCCATGTTCATCTCCGTGGCCTGCGGCGCCTGCTCCGGCTTCCATTCCACCCAGTCCCCCATCATGGCCCGCTGCTGCAAGAGTGAGAAAATGTCTCGCATGGTCTTCTACGGCGCCATGGTCTGCGAAGGCGCGATTGCCCTGGTTTGGGCTGCTGCCTCCTGCGCTCTGTTCCCCATCGAGGGCGGCCTGATGACCGGCCTGAAGGAAGCTATGGCTGTTGGCCAGTCCGGCTGCGTGTATAACATTTGTGCTACCACCATGGGCGGCTTCGGTGCTGTCATTGCCATGCTGGGCGTTATCGCCTGCCCCATCTCCTCCGGCGACACCGCGTTCCGCAGCGCTCGTCTGACCGTTGCTGACGCTCTGAAGCTGGATCAGAAGAGCTACAAGAACCGTCTGATCCTGACCATCCCCCTGCTGGCTCTGGGCGTTCTGGTTTCTCAGCTGGACTATACCTCCATCTGGAACTACTTCGCTTCCACCAACCAGATTCTGGCTGCTATCGTTCTGTGGACTGCCGCTATGTATCTGGCTCATGAGGGCAAGAATGCTTACGTCTGCGCTCTGCCCGCCGCGTTCATGACTGCTGTTACTCTGTCCTTCGTGTTCAACAGCAAGCTGTACCTGGGCGGCATCCCCATCTTCCCGCCCATCTCCAAGATCCTGGGTATCGGCATCGCTGTTGTGCTGCTGGTTCTGTTCATCGTCAAGGCTCCCAAGGGTCAGAAGGCTGCTAAGTAAGGCGCAATTTCTCAGTAGAAAGGATAATTCCTATGTACATTCCACCGAAAGCGCTGTCTGAAAAAACCCTGCCCCCGGAGGTGCTCCGGCCGGATAAGGTGTGCTGCACCCACTACGAGGACTTCGGTCTGGGGGACAAAGCGCTGTATGTGGGAATGTTCGGCTTCAGCCGTGTGGGCTATATTCCCCTGTCTGCGATCCAGCGGGTGTATAAACGCCTGGGCGTGACCAAGGGTTTCTTTGAAAAAGGCAAGATTTACGGCACCCTGTGCTATCTGGTGATCTGCTACGATGGCAAGCAGAAGGTTTGCCGGTTTACCCACGAGGAAAACCTGAACGCCCTGCTGGATGCTTTCCGGGAGAATACCACAATTCCCGTGGGAAAGCCCTGACAGCACATACGCTAAGCGCCCTCCGCAAGGAGGGCGCTTCTTTTTGTGCTGCGTATCAAACGTACAGTTCCACGGAAACGGGAATATTGACCGAGGGCTTTTCCTCCAGACAGGTGAAGGTGATGCCGTCGGAACTGCGGGTGGCGAAACTTACCGCGGCGCAGGCTTCCTTCACTGCCAGATTCCGTTCGTGATCGCTGCTGTACAGCGGATAGGCCCGAAGCCGCAGGTTTGTGCCCAGGTTGGAAATGGCAGTAAAAAGGGTATAGGGGGCGCTGTCCCCAACCCAGTCGGCGGCGTTCAGCAGAAAAGAAACGATTTGGGTTTTGGCATACTGCTCGGTATACTCCTTGGCAGCGGCAGTGGCAGCGTCCGCTTGCACTTCTACGAAACTCTTGCTGGCGGCGTCGGTGTCGGCGGTGGGGGTGGGCAGACCGGTGATCGTCTGACCGTTCATATTGATTTCCCCCTGTACGCTGCCGCCTACGCAGGGCAGTGCTCCCACATCTTCGGCGGTGAGCGCAACATTGCCGGTGTCGTCGGGCGCCCTGCCGCACACGGTGACCACCGAGCCGGTACCGTCGGCGCCGTTGCGGCTGACGCTGTAGGAAATCACGTCGCCGGAGTCATAGTGGGCGGTGGTTCGGCTCCACAGGTATTCCTTGGGTGCCATGGCGGGCACCTGAGTACTCCACTCCCCGGTGGGAATCTGTTGGTAGTCGGTGCTTACCTGAAAAACCACTTCCTGCCCCAACAGCACCGGTGCAGGGCCAGTGGGGCCGGTGAATTCGCCGCTTTCCTTTGCCAGGGTCAGGTATTCGTCCAGCTTGTCCTCCAGCCACTGCAGCCGGCAATAGTTTTCCGACTGGGGCGCGTCCACTGCCGGATTGACCTGAACCTGCACCAGAAAGGGGAAGGTAGACAGCTGATTGAGCTGCGCGTCGTTAAAGACGACGCAGGCGCGGACGGTGCCCGGAGCGCTCAGCATCTGCTGCGCCAGAATCACGGTGGCTACATTGCCGTCGAGGGTAATGGCGCTGGTGCCGTCGGGGAGCTTGTCGTACAGCCCCCGGGTGTGATCCGGCTTTTCGTAGCCAATGGCGGCGGTGACGCCCTCCGGCGGCTGCCAGGGAACGTCGGCGTTGAACAGCTGAATGTCCACCACCCGTGTGTTGATGTCGTGCTGCATTGCCTTTACCTCCTGCGTACCGGAATGGCTCAGGTCAACGCGGATCTGGGATTGTGCCTGCATAAATGTAACCTCCTGTATGATAATGAAAACCGAAAAATAAGCGGGTTCCGCCGGGTTTCGGCAAGCTCCATTGTAGCCAGGCGGGGCGCGTCTGTCGTAAAAATATTGGGGGAATCTCCGGCGGAAAGCGGCAAACCGGTTGACGTTCTGCCTTCCGGCTGATATAATTTCTCCAACGAATTCATGCAAAAGGAGATACGGCTTATGGATAACGGGTTTGCGGATATTCAGAAGCAATTCGGCTTCGGCTTTATGCGTCTGCCGATGATCGGCGAGCAGGTGGATATCCCCCAGACGAAGCAAATGGTGGATACCTTTCTGGAAAACGGCTTCAACTACTTCGATACCGCCCACGGCTATCTCAATGGACAAAGCGAGCTGGCAATCCGGGAATGCCTGACTTCCCGCTATCCCCGGGACCGCTATATTCTGACCAATAAGCTTTCCAATAACTTTTTCGAGACGCAGGAGGATATCCGCCCCCTGTTTCAACAGCAGCTGGAAGCCTGCGGCGTGGCGTATTTTGATTTTTACCTGATGCACGCCCAGAGTGCAGAGCGATTTGAAAAATATAAGCGGACGCGGGCCTACGAAACCGCGCTGGAACTGAAGGCGGAAGGGAGAATCCGGCATCTGGGCATTTCCTTCCACGATTCGCCAGAGGTGCTGGAGCAAATTCTTACGGAGTATCCCCAGATCGAGGCGGTGCAGCTTCAGTTCAACTATCTGGACTATGATGACCCCAAGGTGCAGTCCCGGCGCTGCTATGAGGTCTGCCAGCGCCACGGCAAACCGGTTTTCGTCATGGAACCTGTGAAGGGTGGTTCCCTGGTGAAACTGCCCCTGCCGGCGCAGCAGATTCTGGAGGAACTCCACGGCGGCTCCAACGCCAGCTATGCCATCCGCTTTGCGGCAGGCTTCCCGGGAATCCGGGTGGTGCTTTCCGGCATGAGCACGCTGGAGCAGGTGCAGGAAAATGTGGCGTTTATGAGGGATTTCCAGCCGCTGAGCCAGCGGGAGCAGGAGGCGATTGCGCAGGTGCGCGGGGTGCTGCAGGGGCAGGGACTGATTCCCTGTACCGGCTGCCGCTACTGCACGGAGGTGTGCCCCATGGAGATCCCCATTCCGGATCTGTTCGCCTGCCTGAACGAAAAATGGCGCACCGGCTCTGCGAATACCGGCGAAATCGGCGGCGGTAAGCCCGGCGACTGTCTGCGCTGCGGAAAATGTGAAGAAATTTGCCCCCAGAAGCTGAATATCCGGGGATTGATGCTGTCTGTTCGTGGAGAGCTGGGGCTGTAAAGAAAACATGGAACCCTTCGGAAAAGGAGACGCTTCGTGAACAGAACAAAGAAAATTATCATCGCGCTGCTGGCAATTGCGGTGATGTGCGGAATCGTGTCCGGATTTTTGCGGATTTTCCGGGATGCGATTTCCTGGGAAATAACAGAGCCGGAGCAAACGCGCACGGAGACGGTGTATTACGCACCTCTGGAGCCCCAGACGACGGAACTGCCTGAGGAGACGACCCTGCCGCCAACGGTGCCGCCGGAAACGGCTCCTGAGCAGACAGTGGAGACAATTCCGGAAACTGTCCCGGAGACAACCCCGGAAGTGGCCAGAAAAGCCTATGAAACCGTCCCCAATTACTATGAAACCGATTATCCGGACATCCGGTTCGGCAACGGTTCCTTTGCCGACTATGGCAGCGGCGTGACCAGCGTGGCGATGGTTGCCACCTACCTGACCGGGTATGAGTACCGTCCGGATCAGCTGGCCGGGTGGTTTTCCAATTATATTGGCAATCAGATTCAGATTCTGGAGTATATTTCCGATGAGCTTCAGCTTCCCTGGAAGTCGGCAGCCAATTTCCATGTGGCGGTGCAGGCGCTGCGAGAGGGAAAAGTGGTGATTGCCCTGATGAATCAGAATTCCATTTTTACCACGGCGCAGCATTTCATCGTCCTGACCGGGATCAATGAGGATGGGAAGATCATGGTCAACGACCCCAACCGGAACAATTACAGCCAGTGGAATCTGGAGCGGGCGTTCCAGGAGGGCTTCCGGGAGGGGGATATCCTCTGCGGCTACAGCGGTGCATGGATTTACGACCCGGCTGCCGTTCCCGAGGAGCCATTCCTCTATCAGGATCCCACGCCTCAGGTGGAGTGCCGGTATCCGGATCTGGAGCTGAGTGACCAGGATACGGAGCTTCTGGCAAAGCTTATCTGGGCGGAGGCCCAGAGTGAGCCCTTTGATGGGCAGCAGGCCATCGCCGAGGTGGTGCTGAACCGGGTGGCGGCGGAGAATTTCCCGGACACTGTCCGGGGGGTCGTGTACGCGCCGGATCAGTTCAAGGCCGTGAGCCAGCTGTACGCCGCAAAGCCGACCCACATTCAGTATGAGGCCATTCGCCGGGCGCTGAACGGCCCGTATGTGGTTGAGAAGGACGTGGTGTTCTTTGCGACCTTTGCGGTGAATAAGAATGTCTGGGGCACCATCGGAAGCCATACCTTCTGCTATCAGTGGTGATCCCCCGGGAGATATGAGATGTTTTTCAGAGCGCCCCTGCCCCAGGGGCATGGATGTAAAGGAGTGCGAGCAGATGCTGCAGCAGCTGAAGGACCGTTACCGGCAGTATGACGAAGAAGCAACCCAGGTGCGCAAGAACAGTTCTCCCGCGGACGGTTTATTTGGATTTGGAAATGACCCGAAGAACCATCCCTGCCATGTCATGTTCTACGATGACGTTGGCAAGTGGGTGCAGGCATTTCTGGCGACCCAGCCGGACGCGCAGGCCAGCTTTGAGGCGGCGCGGTTTCTCATTGGGGCGCCGGTGGAATGTTCCGGGAAGGAAACCTATTGGATGATGTACGCCGCCCAGGGCTGGTGCCGGGAGCTGGTGAAGCATCTGGATGCAGATGGGTGCGCCGCGCTGCGGGATTTGTTTGACGAACTGTATCCCCGCCGGGACAGAATGCCGGTGCAGCAGGAATTGTATAAAGCGCTGAAAAAGGGCGCCGGGAAGCGATAAATGCGGCAGAACGGAGGGAAGCAGGGAACGCCGCTTCCCTCCGTTTTTTTCTGTCGAAAGGCTTCCTAAAACATAGAGGCAGCAAGACTGTCTAATCGAAAGACAAATTCCATTAGCCGAAATCGCTATTCTGAGCCGTAGAAATTTGTGGAAGCGCACGAAAAAGCAATGGACAGAGGAAAAGGGAATTGACAGATTTATACGGCACATTGTATGATAGGCATGGCTATGAGGCAATTCCCAATCGGACGATTGTCTAATTAGAACATGAAAATGAGCCCAAAAAGACAGGGGCTGCCGCCATGCGGCAGCTCCCTTTTCAGAGATAAAAATTCCTGGCAGATCACCTGAAAGACCTGCTTCGCAAAGCCCTGCCCTGGAACGATCAACGCGTATGAGGTGCTGCGGGACATTGCCAACGGTGTGACTCGATGTTCGTGACGGCTTCTTTTGCCTGTGCGGCATTTCTGGAGCTGAGTGGGCCGGAACCGCGGCTTGGGCTATCCGCCTGTGGCGGGGCACAAAAAAGCTGCGGCGGAAAACGAATAGGAGGAACTTTCATGAAACTCCGGATTTGGATGAGACGCGTTGTTTTGCTAATGATGGGCTTGACCATTGCCCATTTGGGTGTTACACTATTCCTATTGGCGGATCTTGGATCCGATCCGTTCAATGTACTGATTCAGGGGCTGTTTCGTTTCTTCTCCTGGCCGGCATTTATGACACACGGCTATGTGCATATGGGTGTTTCCTTCGGGATTATTCTGGTGCTGCTGGCTGTGGATCGGAGCTACATCCGGGTGGGAACCCTGCTGTGCATGATTCTGGGCGGCCCCATCATTGACGTGTTCACAGCGTTGCTGGGCGGCGTGGTGAACGGGCAGTCTCCCATGACGCTGCGTCTGGGCGCGCTGGTAGCTGGCTGCGTTATTCTCGCCTTCGGCATGACCATGGTCATCAACTCTCAGGCAGGGACAGGCCCCAATGACCTGGTGGCGGTGGTCATCAGTGACAAGACCCACTGGAAATTTGGCGGAGTCCGGATTGCGGTGGACGTGTGCTTTGCGCTCATCGGTTTCCTCTTGGGCGGCACGGTTGGCCTTGGGACGGTGATCTGTGCCTTTGTGGTTGGGCCTGCCGCGCAGGTTTTCATGCCGGTTTCCGGAAAGATCTGCGCAAGTGTGCTGGATGCGTAAAAAACTGACCACGCCATTGACCCGGTCAGACAAGGTTAGAAACGGCTCTGAAATTCCCTGATCAATTCCCATTCCGGGTGGAAATGGGGAGAACGGTATTCGACTTTGTTCACAAAGACCCGCATTCCATCGATTTGATGCTGCGGTATGATTTCCAGCCCTTCCATAGCGATCCTCCTCTGGCTGAGCTCACCGCTGTCATAACAAATTCTGAGGGAAACTGCAAACGGTATCCCATTAGGGGTGAAAACATGAAACTGTATATTGGTGTGGATTTGGGCACCTCCGCAGTTAAGCTGCTGCTGATGGACGGCAGCGGTGAAATAAAGAACGTAGTATCCAGGGAATATCCTTTGGAGTTTCCACAGCCCGGCTGGAGCCAGCAAAATCCTGAGGACTGGCGCAAGGCCGTCATGGAGGGCATTCCGGAGCTGCTCAAGGGCTTTGACGGGGCTCAGGTTGCCGGTATCGGCTGCGGCGGTCAGATGCACGGTCTGGTGGTGCTGGACAAGGATGATAATGTGACCCGTCCTGCCATCCTGTGGAACGACGGCAGAACCGCCAAGCAGGTGGACTACCTGAATCATGTGATTGGCAAGGAAAACCTGTCGAAATGGACGGCAAACATCGCCTTTGCGGGCTTTACCGCTCCCAAGATCCTGTGGATGCGGGAGAACGAGCCGGAAAATTACGCGAGAATCGCAAAGATCCTGCTGCCGAAGGATTATGTAAACTACATCCTCACCGGCGTCCACGCCTGCGACTACTCCGACGCCTCCGGCATGCTGCTGCTGGACGTGGAGCACAAGCGCTGGTCGAAGAAAATGCTGGATATCTGCGGTGTAAGCGAAAATCAGATGCCCAAATTGTTTGAGAGCTTCCATTGCATCGGCACCGTGAAGCCCGAGATTGCCAAGGCGCTGGGTATCGGCGCGGATGTGAAAGTCGCCGCCGGCGCGGGCGACAACGCCGCCGCTGCCATTGGCACCGGCGTGGTGGGCGAGGGCGGCTGCAACATTTCCCTGGGCACCTCCGGCACCGTGTTTATTTCCTCAAAGTCCTTCGGCGTGGATAAGAACAACGCCCTCCACGCTTTTGCCCATGCCGACGGCGGCTATCATCTCATGGGCTGTATGCTGTCCGCCGCCTCCTGCAACAAGTGGCTCATGGACGATATTTTCCAGACCGCCGATTACGCCGCCGAGCAGGCTCCTATCACCGAGGATAAGCTGGGCGAAAATCATGTGTATTTCCTGCCCTACCTCATGGGCGAGCGCAGCCCTATTAACGATACCAATGCCCGTGGTACCTTTATCGGTATGACCATGGACACCACTCGCGCAGATCTTGTGCAGGCGGTGCTGGAGGGCGTGGCCTACGCCATCCGGGACAGCGTGGAAGTGGCAAGAAGCCTGGGCATCGATATCCGTTCCGCCAAAATCTGCGGCGGCGGCGCAAAGAGCCCCCTGTGGAAAAAGATGATCGCCAATATTCTGAACGCGGAGCTTCAGTGTCTGGAATCCGAGCAGGGCCCCGGCATGGGCGGCGCCATGCTGGCGATGGTTGCCTGCGGCGAGTACCCCGATGTTCAGGCCGCCTGTGACAAAATCGTCCGGGTGACCTCCAAGGTGACCCCCGAGCCTGCGCTGGTTGCCAAGTATGAGAAGCGCTACCAGCAGTTCAAAAAAATCTATCCTGCCTGCAAGCAGCTGTTTGCGGACTTTGCGAAGGAGTGAGTAAACCTTCGATCTCGCAAGTTTATTGTAAAGGAGAAGATACAAATGAACATTCCTGAAGTAAAATTGGGAATCATTGCCGTCTCCCGTGACTGCTTCCCCATTGCCCTGTCTACCCAGCGCCGGAAGAACATTGTTGCCGCCTACGGGGAAGGCATCTACGAGTGCCCCATCACCGTGGAAAACGAGAAGGACGCGCTGGCCGCTCTGGCGGACGTCCGCGCCAACGGTGTCAACGCCTTGGTGGTTTTCCTGGGCAACTTCGGCCCTGAGACCCCTGAGACCCTGCTGTGCCAGAAGTTCCACGGCCCCGTCATGTATGTGGCGGCTGCAGAGGGCGACGGCGACCTGATCAACGGCCGGGGCGATGCCTACTGCGGCGTGCTGAACTGTTCTTATAATCTGGGTATGCGCCACCTGAAGGCCTACATCCCCGAGTACCCTGTGGGCACCGCTGAAGAGTGCGCCCAGATGATCAAGGAATTCGTTCCCATCGCCCGTGCCATCATCGGCGTGAAGAACCTGAAAATCATCACTTTCGGCCCCCGTCCTCAGGACTTCTTCGCCTGTAACGCCCCCATCAAGGGCCTGTACGAGCTGGGTGTGGAGATTGAGGAGAACTCCGAGCTGGATCTGCTGGTTGCCTACAAGGCCCACGCCGGTGACGCCCGGATTCCCGCGGTGGTGGAGGACATGCAGAGGGAGATGGACGGCAAGATCTATCCCGACCTCTTAGAGCGTATGGCGCAGTTCGAGCTGACTCTGCTGGATTGGGCGGAAACCCATAAGGGCGCCCGGAAGTACGTTGCCTTCGCTGACAAGTGCTGGCCTGCTTTCCCGGAGCAGTTCGGCTTTGAACCCTGTTATGTCAACTCCCGTCTGGCTTCCCGGGGCATCCCCGTGGCCTGCGAGGTGGATATCTACGGTGCGTTGTCCGAGTACATCGGCGCCTGCCTCACCGGCGATGCTGTGACCCTGCTGGACATCAACAATTCCGTGCCCAAATACATTTACGACGAGGATATCGCCGGCAAGTTCCCCTACGACATCAAGGAGACCTTCATGGGCTTCCACTGTGGAAACACTCCCAGTTGCAAGATGTGTGGCGGCTGCGGCGTCAAGTATCAGCTGATTCAGAACCGTCTGCTGGAGAACGGCGGAACGCCCGATTTCACCCGCGGCACCCTGGAAGGCGACATTGCCCCCGGCGAGATCACCTTCTACCGCCTGCAGTGTGACAGCGAGGGGTCTCTGCGTTCCTACATTGCGGAAGGTGAGGTCCTGCCTGTTGCCACCCGTTCCTTTGGAGGCATCGGCATCTTCGGCATCCCCGAAATGGGCCGTTTCTACCGCCATGTACTGATCCAGAAGCGGTATCCCCATCACGGTGCAGTTGCCTTCGCTCACTGCGGCAAGGCGCTGTTCGAGGTGCTGAAGTACTTCGGCGTTGCTGATATCGCCTACAACCAGCCCAAGAGCCTGCCCTATCCTACTGAGAACCCCTTCGCGTAAAAAATCAAAAAATGAGGAAGTGATTGTGTTGACACCGAATGAAAAAAAGCAGCTGCAAATGACTGCCTGCAAGGTACGCATGGGCGTTATCGATGCCACTCACGGCGCTAAGTCGGGACACCCCGGCGGCAGCCTGTCTGCAGCGGACATGTTTACCTATCTGTATTTCAAGGAAATGAACGTCGACCCAGCCAATCCCAAGTGGGAGAACCGTGACCGGTTCGTGCTGAGCAAGGGCCACACTGCCCCCGGCCTGTATTCCACGCTGGCACTGCGTGGTTTCTTCCCTGTGGAGGATTTGGTGACCCTGCGGCATATCGATTCCTATCTGCAGGGCCATCCCAACATGAACACCGTTCCCGGCGTGGATATGTCCACCGGCTCTCTGGGTCAGGGCATTTCCTGCGCCGCCGGTATGGCGCTGGGCCTGAAGCATCAGGGCAATCCCGCCCGGGTGTATACCCTGCTGGGCGACGGCGAAATCCAGGAAGGCCAGGTATGGGAAGCCTGCATGCTGGCTGCCCACTATAAGCTGGATAACTTCTGCGTGATCGTTGACAACAACGGCCTGCAGATTGACGGCAATGTTGCCGACGTTATGAGCCCCTATCCCATCGTGGACAAGCTGGAAGCCTTCGGCTTCAAGGTAGTTGCCATCGACGGACACGACTTTGACCAGATCGAGTCTGCCATGAACACCGCCCGGGAGACCAAGGGACAGCCCACCGCCATCGTCATGAAGACGGTGAAGGGCAAGAATGTGTCCTTTATGGAGAACAACGCGGGTTGGCATGGCAAGGCGCCCAACGATGCCGAGTACGAGCAGGCCATCGGGGAACTGAAGGCGATTCTGGCGGAACTGGAGGGCAAATAATATGGCAGACGTAAAGAAGATTGCAACCCGGGACAGCTACGGCAACGCTCTGGCGGCTCTGGGTGCGGAGCATGAGAATCTGGTGGTTCTGGACGCCGACCTGGCGGGTGCCACCAAAACCGGCGTTTTCAAGAAGGCGTTCCCTGACCGTCACTTCGACTGCGGCATTGCAGAGGCGGACATGATCTGCGTGGCAGCCGGCATGGCCACCACTGGACTGGTACCCTTCGCTTCCTCCTTCGCCATGTTTGCAGCGGGCCGTGCCTTTGAGCAGGTGCGTAACTCCATCGGCTATCCCCACCTGAACGTGAAGATCGGCGCTACCCACGGCGGCATCTCCGTGGGCGAGGACGGCGCCAGCCATCAGTGCTGCGAGGACTTCGCCCTGATGCGTTCCATCCCCGGCATGGTGGTCATGAGCCCCGCCGACGATGTGGAAGCCAAGGCTATGGTGAAGGCCGCCTACGAATACGTTGGCCCCGTCTACATGCGCTTTGGTCGTGCCGCTGTGCCCGTTGTCCACGAGGAAGGCTTCAACTTCCAGATCGGCAAGGGCGAAGTTCTGCGGGACGGCACCGATGTTGCCATCATCGCCAACGGTCTGATGGTTTATGAAGCCATCGTGGCAGCGGAAGAGCTGGCTGCCAAGGGCATCAGCGCCATGGTCATCAACATGGCCACCATCAAGCCTCTGGACGAGGAACTGGTTCTGGCTGCTGCGGGCAAGTGCGGCAAGGTCATCACCTGCGAAGAGCACTCCGTCATCGGCGGCCTGGGCGAGGCAGTCTGCGGACTGCTCAGCGAGAAGCTGCCCACCAAGGTGGTTCGCATTGGCGTTAACGACGAGTTTGGCCACTCCGGCCCTGCCGGTGCCCTGCTGAAGGCTTTTGGCCTGAGCGCGGAGCGCATCGTGGAGACTGCGGTGGAACTGTGCAAATAAGCGGATCGTTCAAAAAATCCCACAGGCATCTTCGGATGCCTGTGGGATTTTGCGTTCGGCAGCGGGGCGATGCCGGAAAAAGGACGGGCAATGGCGAATACAGTAGCCTTGGAGGTGATGCGTATGCTGGCCGCCGTATGGTTGATGCTCAGCACGCTGCTGTATTCCCTGCAGTTAAGCACGGGGTCTTTCCCAAAACCCCTGACCGAGGAGGAGGAACGACACTACCTGACCCTCGCCCAGCAGGGGGATCTGGATGCAAGAAACGTCCTGATTGAACGAAACCTGCGCCTGGTGGCGCACATAATGAATAAGGGATGATGCGCGCGGAAGTTTTCTGCGGCGGACAATCAGCGAGATTTTGTCCTCGGAATATAATCGAAAGGTCAAAATCTGCTGGAACGCGGTATTCGTGTAGTGTTTGGACAAGCCCGGCAGGAGTCAACACCTGACGGGCTTGTTCTATGTGTGGATGGTGGAAGCAATGTAATAAAGTCCTGAAAAAACAAAGTTTATTACATGAATGTCACAAACTATACGATGCTCCAGCTCACTCCTTGAGCCAGGAGATGTTTCCTCTCTAGCAAATCCTTTGCAACTTGATCTAGCCGGCATACTAAATCAGAAAATCTATCTGGTTGAACCTGGGAGAATCAAAAAAAGACTTGCAATTTGATGCGGGAACCGTTATTCTAAAGATAACTACTTTATAAAACTTCTGAGGAATGATGCAACTATGACTAACAACCCAGCCAGCAATATGGATGTGAAACGACTGAACCGCGAGAATACCCTGCGCTGTCTGCTTAGCTGCGAACGGATTTCCCAGCCGGAGCTGTCACAAAAGCTGAATTTGAGCTGGCCCACCGTCTTACAGAATGTGAAGGAATTAGCAGCCCTCGGCCTTGTCCGGGAGGTGGGTGCTTATGCATCCACTGGTGGCCGCAAGGCAAAGGCTTATGCGCCCGTAGTGGATGCCAAACTTGCGGTTGGGCTGGATATCACCCAGAATCATGTGGGACTGGTGTTAGTCGATCTGAGCGGTAAAGTTGTGCGCTATACCAGAAAAAAACGGGTTTTTGCGCTCAATGAGGAATACTTTCAGAATCTGGGACAGCTGCTGAACGGTTTTTTGGGAGCAGAGGATACGGACAGAATTCTGGGCGTTGGGATTTCCCTGCCGGGTATTGTCAGCGAAGCCGGAGACAGGCTGCTGTATTCCCATGCGCTGAATATTTATGATGTAGATACTGCTAACTTCAGCAGGTATATTCCATTTCCCTGTTCGTTCCTGAATGATGCCAATGCCGCCGGTTTGGCGGAGGTATGGGGAAAGCCCGATGCAGGAAATCTGGTGTATCTCTCCCTAAGCAACAGTGTGGGCGGCGCGATTATCTCCGGAGGCAGACTCTATACGGGCACGAATCTCCGAGCCGGTGAGTTCGGTCATAACACACTGGTTCCCGGCGGGAGAAAGTGCTACTGCGGCAAAGAGGGCTGTCTGGATGCTTATGTCTCTGCCAAGGTGCTGTCTGGACACACCGGCGGAAATCTTGCCCAGTTCTTTGACCGGCTCAGGGACGGGGAGGAAGAAATGCGGCAGGCCTGGAGGGGATATCTGGAATACCTTTCCGTAGCAATCAATAACCTGCGTATGACCTTTGACTGTGACGTGATTGCAGGCGGGTATGTGGGCGCATTTCTGGAAGAGTTCGGTGCGCCGCTGCGGGAAATGCTTGCGCAGAGAAATACCTTCCAGCAGGATGGAAGCTATCTGAAATGCTGCACATTTAAGCTGGAAGCGTCAGCTGTAGGCGCGGCTTTGATGCAGATTGAGGCATTTATCCATCAAATTTGAGGTAGAATAGAGGCTAAGCGGCTCTGTCAGGTACAGAGTCGCTTGTTTTTTGGACTATGAAAGCCCAGTTCAGTACAAGACCGAACTGGGCTTTTGAGACTATGGTTTTTCTTGCCTGCTTTTGTTTGACAGATGTATGCACGGCGGTTGGTTTTTACGAGGAAATTGAATGCACATGGAGGGGAATTAATGATTAGGCAGTTTCCATTTCTTCCTTGGGGAAGCGGAAACCGATGAAGGCGATGACAAGGGCTGCTCCAACGAAGGCTGCGCCGATCAGGAACACCTGATTGAAATTTGCGCCCATGTTCATAGCTGCGCCGCAGAGAGCGCCGAAAATACTCGCACCGCCGGTACTGCTGAACTGGAACATGCCTTGAGCAGGCGCAATCTCTTCAGGACTCAGCTCGCTCTGGAAGAAGGGCGCGTGGATAGACTGGGTGATAGCCTGGCTGACACCGCCAATGGCCACAGCAACGTAGATGACCAGCATGGAAGAGGTGGGCCGCAAGGTGGACAGAATCAGCAATGCCAGAATATACAAGCTCAATGCCAGCAATGCGGCTGGACGGAACCGTTTCTTAAAGTTTTTGCCGATCAGGCCGCCAACAAAGAAGCCAAGAATTGCCTGCACAATGGTTTGGGGCATGGTAACGGTGGAGCTGGCCAGGGCAGAACCATGCATCACACTTTGCACATACACCACCACATACGCGGTAATACAAGTGCTGTAGGCTACCATCAGCATCTGAACGCAGAAGGTGTAGGCAAAGCGCTTCTTCTTAAACATTTGGATGGGGACGGAGGGATTCTCCGCTTTCATTTCCACCTTGATCAGCAAAGCCATGGATACGATCGCCAGGATGGGCAGGCCAATGCCAGGCAGGCTGACCAGCGCAAAGAATTTGCTGACCATGCTCAGCCACAGCACTGTGCAGCAGACGAATACGGAGATCAGCGCAATGCCCACGAAATCGAACTTGCCACGGGCCGCCCGCTTCTTATTGGGATACAGGAACGCGAGGGAGAACAGCGGGAAAATGCCAAAGATGCCGTAGACCAGCAGTGCAGAGTTTGCGGAGAAGGCATCGGCAACGGCACCGGTCAGAGCCGGACCGATCAATGCGCCAACGGCGGATGCTGTCGCAATATAGCCATAGAATTTGGGACGATCTTTGGCAGGAACGATGTCTGCCATGATGCTGTAGGGCGCGGACATGTAAAGACCGGCGGCAAATCCCATGAGGATCCAGCCTGCGGCAAAGACAACGGCATTGCCGGCAAACATCAGGCAGAAGCGGACAAAAAAGTGAGCTACAAGACCAAATAGTGTGACATATTTTACGCCGAATTTGGAGGTAAATGCGCCAACCATCGGCAGAGAGATCATCATGCCCATACCGGACAGGGTGGCAAACAGGGCATAGTAACCCATAGCGTTAAAAGCGCCCAGCTTTGCGGGGAGCACAATATTGTTGGCATAGTTCGCAGCTTGGGAGGTGACTGTCAGCAGCAGCACCGCAGCAATCAGCATCCATTGTTTTATGGCAGAGTTCTTTTCCTGAGTAATGTCGCTCATAATGATATCCTCCTATGCTTTGCTCTTTGATTCCCCGGGAATGGAATTGTCCGATCACGGGGTTTTGTGTTGCAGAAAAATGGGTTTATTTCTTGCAGAGTTCTTTCATTTCCCAGAGACTGGTAGTGCCATAGTCGATGTACAGGATCTGTCCGCTCATATAGCTGAACAGCTGGCTGCCTACGGCGACCAGAGGATAGCCCATTTCTTCAGGAGAAGCCCAGCGGCCATTCCAGAAGTCCAGACTGAATTTCTCCAAAATGGCTTGTCCCTGGGCAGCATCGCCGGTAACGGACTTGTTGAAATCCTCCGTCAGACCGGTTTTGGTCATACCGGGGGCGATTGCGTTTAAGCGAATCTTCCGCTCAATAAATGCCGGGGCATGACATTGGGACATTACATATGCATTCTGGCACTTTTTGGCGAAGACGTAGCCGTCACTGGTACACTCGGGATGTGTGTTATACCAGGCAAGGGCCTCATCCCAGTCCTTGATGGAGATCAGTTCCAGACACTGCGGAATCGATTCCCTCCACGCCTTGCCCCCATCGGAGGAGATGAAGGTAACAGAGCCGTTGTCGCTGATCCGGGGCAGCAGCCGCTCCGTCAGATACTGGAAGCTATAGAAATTAGTCAGCTGCACCTGCAGCGCATTGGTTTTTCCAAGGGTATTGGAGATACCGTGGCAAACGAACAACGCATCAATCGTGTCAGGAAACTGCGTGATTACTGAATCCAGTCCTTCTTGAGTACCAAGATCGCATTTGATTTCCTTTGTTACCGGAAAATCCAGCGGCTTTCTGCGTACAGTGGCGTAAACCTTAGCACCGAGAGCTGTCAGAAGCTTTGTGGCAGCATAGCCCATGCCGGATCCCGCGCCTGTGATTACAACATTTTTTCCTTCAAGGCCAAACAGATTCTTTAGATCCATGGAATATCACCTCTTTTTCGATTTATCCATTCCTTGTGGCTGGGTAAGGGTATGGGCACGATTATCCGTCAAAACAGGAACAGCATCGTGGTATGGAATATCTCCCTGATGCTACATATTCCTATTCGTAACGGATCATGACCTTTAGGGATTCCCTGGTGGCGGCAGCTTTCAGGATGGCCTCTTCCAGCTGCTCAAAGGGATACTCCTGCGTAATCAGCTTCTCCAGATCAAATTTGCCGGAAGCCATAATCTCCATGGCCAGCCGTACCGATTGATCGGTATATCCACCGCTGCCCTGAACCCGCTGGGATGCATACATCAGCATCTGGGGATTGAAAGTCATGGGTTTCTGATGGGTGCCGACAATGGTGAATACTGCTTTCAGCTTTCCGAATTTTTGGAAATCCGTAAAGGCGTCATTTGCGCTGGTTGCATCCACAAAGATATCTGCATTGAAGGTGGGACCCATGATACCGTACCCGGTACCAAATACATCCAGAGCGGTCTCTTTCAGATCCTGCTGCACCGGGCTGCATGTATAAAAGCCCATTTCCTTTGCAATCTCCAGCCGGTAGGTTGAACGGTTGACCAGCATCACTTTGTCACAGCCCAGATATTTCAGAGTAATGGCTGCTGCCATGCCGATGACACCGGCTCCATATACGATTGCATTCTGACCGGGTTTCGGTTGGGATAAGATGGCGGCCTGTCCGCCAACGGCGAAGGGCTCTATCATGGCGGCCACAGGATTGGATATGGAATCGCTGACTTTATAGACACTGTGGTCAAGCCGGCAATTGGGGATGTGGACATATTCGGAGAAGCCGCCCAGGGAACCGGAGCGCTTGGTGTCGTCCTTGGCATACAGCGGGTAGGGAAATACCCGGTCGCCAACAGAGATTCCTTCTACATCCTTGCCAACTTCCACCACTTCGCTGATCATTTCATGGCCGAACTCCATACCGGGATACAGCCGCATAAAATCGCCGCTGGTCTTGTAGGCAGAAATATCAGAGCCGCAGATGCCGGAATACAGATTCTTGACGATGATATCCTTGTCGCCGCATGGTTCTAGGGGAATTTCCTTCAATTCGATATTTTTTGCCCCGTTATAAATGAATCCTTTCATATATGCACCTCCGTATCGGAATCAGAAATATTGAATATCAGTATCATTCGGCAAATCGCGAAAACGGCAGCGTTGCAAGCGGGGGCTTTCTCGATGTCGTAAAAGGGTTTTATCAAGAAATCAGATTATGGATATACGATTGCAACCTTCTGCGCGGAATTTGCATCGCCATGGATTGCCATGCCCTCGTCGATTTTTTCCAGAGGTAATTTATGGGTGACCAGCTTGCTCAGATCCACACCGCTGCGGATCAGATTGCAGGTATCTTCAAAGCTTTTGTTGTAAGGATAGCTGCCGCAGCCCATAATATGCTGCTGATTGAAGCAAATGCTCAGGGCGTTGATCGTAGGCGGCTTGTTGTGGGTGCCAACAATGCTCAATGTTGCGCCGACACCTGCGTACTTGTTGAAATAATCAATACTTCCCTGGACACCAATGCAGTCGATATATACCTGCGCCATGCACTTCATTCCGCCGTAGGCAGGGCGGGAGCCAAAGGTATCAAACAGGACCTTTTCCACATCCTCTGTCTTGGGGTTGCAGGTCAGAAGGCCAAAGGATCTTGCATTTTCAAGGCGGAAATCAGAGAAATCGATGATCATTACCTTATCGTAGCCATAGTGCGTCAACATCAGCGCAGCGGACATACCAATGATTCCGGCACCGATGACCACAGCTGTGGTACCCCTGCCTTCCATTTGCTTGGCTGCCTTGCCGCCGACGGCAAAGGGTTCCAGCAGAACCAGATTTTCAAGCCCCAGACTTTTATCCAGTTTGATGGCGCTGGGCTGAACATCGACGGAAGGAATGGTAAAGTTGCCTTCCAGGGTGAACTTCGGCAGGTACAAATACTCAGAGAAACCTCCGACGGTTGCCATACGTCTGCGGTCATGGTAGGCATAACCCATATTGGGGAAAATCCAGTCGCCAACTTCCACGCCTTTGACATTCTTGCCAACGGCAATCACTTCACTGACCATTTCATGGCCAAATTCTTCGCCGGAGTAAAGCATATGGGATGGGCCGTCGCCGTGGGCATAGGCAAGATAATCCGCACCACAGATGCCTGCAATCAGATTCTTGACGATCACATCGTCATCGCCGCACTCCGGCAGGATCTTATCGACAATTTCGATGTGTCCCTTGTCGCCATCATCGAAATACAGTGCTGCTTTATAGGTAATTGCCATTGTATACCCTCCTTTTCCGATTCTGTAAATTGATTGTGCTGAGGCGGAAGTCCGCCTCAGCCCTATTTTATTGAGAAATACAATCAGAAGAAGATCTTGTCGCACAGGGTGCATTCATGACCGTGCATGATGACCTTGTCGCCCACTTTTACCTTGCCGTTGTCCACGATGGCGTAGCCCACGTTCTTGTCCAGAACATAGCTGTAGGTGGTCTTAGTGACACGACCGACCTCTTCGCCGTTCAGCTCCACGATGCAGCCGGGACCGCCCAGGTGCTTGCCGTGGATGTTGATATCCTCTTCCTCGGTGGTCCAGCCCAGCAGGGTGCGCTTGGGGCCTTCTTCCTTGACCTTCAGAAGCGCTTCCTTGCCCAGGAATTCCTTATCCCACTTGATGCCCCGGTCCAGACCGACTTCCAGGGGGTTATACCAGTGGAGGTCGCACATGGTGCAGAAGCCCTTTTCCACGGGCAGCGTCCAGACCATGACCTGAATGTCTGTAACTTGCTTGGCATCATACTTGGGTGCGATCTGCCTGAGTTTCTCCACCACCAGCTTGGTGTTTTCGGGAGCGATATAGACCTCGTAGCCCCACTTTTCACCGGTGAAGCCGCCTCGGTTGACCTTCACAGGAACGCCGCCGATGGCATTGTCCAGGATCTGGAAGAACTTCTGATCATCCACAGGGGTATCCAGCAGCTCGTTGAGGATATCCTTGGACTTGGGACCCTGAACAGCGTACATATCCCACTGTTTGGTAATGTTCTTGAATTCCACTTCCTTTTCACCCTTGTGCTTGGTGAACCAGGGGATCATGCGCTTTGCGTACAGGGTGGATACCCAGTACTTGTTTTCGCCCATGCACCAGATGACCACATCATCGATGATCTGGCCGTTTTCGTTGAGCATGGTGGTATATCTTGCGCGGGAGGGCGCCAGGTTGCCGATGCTGCCGGTGAACAGGTATTCCAGCAGGGCAGCGGCATCGGGACC
This sequence comes from Faecousia sp., assembly GCA_051867285.1. Lineage (GTDB taxonomy): Bacteria > Bacillota > Clostridia > Oscillospirales > Oscillospiraceae > Faecousia. The sequence continues at coordinate 47,166 of JBJDYL010000038.1, forward strand.
TTCTACTTCCACCAGCTCGTGTGTCCAAAGATACCAGCCTGCGGTATTGCGGACAGCCATATGCTCCTCACGCTTCATGGCATCATTTTTATATACATTTTTGAACATTATGCTTCATCCTTTCCCTGTAAGTTCCAGATTCGAATCATCAGAGGCAGAACTTGTCGATCTTCATGGCAATCTTCACACGGTAGATGCCCTCGTCAACACCCTCGGTCTCTTCCCAGACAAACCACTCGGGGCTAATCAGGGTCTTAACCATGCCGTACCACATGGCATTGTAGGCAGTGGTCATGGGGATGGGCATCTTGCGGTTGAAATACTTGCGATCGATGTCATAGATGACCTCGTCTTTGTTGAAGGCCACGATGGTGTAGGGGCAGCGGATGGACTGCAGCAGCACTTCAATGTAGCCGCCCAGCACACGACCGTCGTTGACGCCCTCAGGAACACCCAGCCAGTCCCGCAGACCCTTGACAGCGAAGCTGTCCAGGAACATCATCTTGCCGCAGGCCCTGAACAGGCAGGTGATCAGCTGATCCGCCTCTTCCTGGGTGGTCAGACCCTGCTTGATCATCAAGTTGAGGGGGTTCAGGCTGTAGTCGGAGCCCAGAGGATAGTCGACTGCACCGCCCACATATTCCTGGGTGGAGTCCAGCTCCATGCATAGACCGTTGCGGTACTTGTAGTCGCACTCGCCACGCAGATGCTGGGGACGGTCATACATCTCCTCTCTGGGGGTGAACTTAATCTGGTCCTCGGTCATGCAGGGGCCGAAATTGTCCCAAACACCCTTACGGGGAGGTGCAGGATATTTGTCGCGGTTCTCACAGATGACCCGGCAGTGCAGGTCACCGCAGCCTCTGGCTTCCACCATGGAGTATTCACAGTGTTCTCCGTAGGCTCGGCCAATCTCTTCCAGAGAAGCTGTTGAAACACGGCAGATTTCGGAGCCCATGATGTCCCAGGGACATGCATCCAGCTCTTTTTCAACACGGTAGGTGCCGAAGTCATTGACGCGGCCCTGCATAAACAGGCGCTCATCGCCGGAGTCACCGAAGCAGCCAGCCCGGAAACCGCCGGTATTATCGGTACCACAGAAGAAGGGGTGGAGGAAATGGTTGGCGGCATGGATATCTTTGTACAGTACACCGGGGGCGACTTCCATCTTATTGAACACATAAGTCTTGTTGCCAACGTCCACCTTGCACATCAGGTCCACACGCTTTTCATAATCCGGGATCAGGATGCGAAGTACTTCCTGATACACGGCACCCATGCCGGCGTGGTGGCGGCAGGCATATTTATATGCGTCGAAGTAGGAGATGAGCTTATTCCAGGGGGTTTGTACGGCGGGATAGGGAGGCAGCGCACCAGCGCCTACCTCTTTGGGCAGACGGTCGTCAATTTTGTTGCTCATATTGATTCGCTCCTTTTTGGTATTATTGCATTAACAATCGCGTGCATAAGATGGCGAGATTGTTTATCTTTAACAAGATTAACATGTGGACAACTATCTGTAAACCCGACAGATTTCATGGAAATCGGAGGAGATACCCCATTTTTTCTTACCCGCAGGATTGTATAAAAAAATCTGTTCCCAGGCGCGTTTCCGCGCATGGGAACAGGATAGAAATATTGGTCAATACTCATACAATATTCGAACCAAGCTGGTTGATTTTGGCTCCGGTAATTCTGCAAGCCGGGTCAGTGTTTCACTCGTCGTGTTTTCTTTACCTTGTTCTTCCAGTATCTGAAGCATGAGCATCAGATACAGCCGCTGCGCAGGATCCTCCAAGTTCAAATCCAGCATAGACTCGATTCGCTGGAGTCTTTCCTGGAATGTGCTGCGGTGGATGAATAGCTCCTGGGCGGTTTTGGAGCTGTTCATGTTGTTGTTCAAGTAGACGCGCAGCGTCTGGACATAGTTTGTCTGGGAAGCGGCATCATGGCGGACCAACCGGGCAAATCCTGCTGACATCATGTTTTCTACAGAGAATTCTCCCAAACTGCTGATACACATGTAAGACAATTTATAGTCAGAGAAGCAATAGCAGCAGTGTTTTGCGTCCTTGTTTCCACCCAATTCCAAAGCCAATACTGCCTGGCGGAAGTAGAGCCGCACCGATAAAAGATTTTGGAAAGGGCAGCTTACTCCTGCCCTCAGACCCATTTCCTTCAGCAATCTGCGAAGGCTATAAAGGGTTGTCTTTTCGTCGCAGCCTACTTTGATCAGGTCGATTAGTGCAACCAGATACCCATCGGTCTCAAAGGCATTACTGCCGGGAAAAGTGGTTTCAATGTGCTGCAGAATATAGGATGAAGTAACCTTGGATGAGGTCAGACTGCTGGGAACGATTTTGGCACAAATATACCAGCCATCCATCGAACCGGAAAAATGATGCTGCTTTCGGCTCAATTCTATGGGGACGCCGTTGAGTAAATCCCGCAGGATACCGCTGAGGGGGTTTACACAGCTATCTATCAGTCTGGGATTGAACAGAAACGCCTTTTCCAGCACCCTTGCCAGGTAACAGGCCAGGGCATTGTCGCTTTCCCGGTGGGGCCGCAGAATAAAGGAAATTTTCATATTGCCCACGAATTTTTCGTTGACGTATAAATTTGTACTGAAATGGATGATATTGCGCTCCGGTTCTGTAACAGTAAAGGCTTTTTGCTGTGCCCGGTTGTAAGCTGTGTTCAGAAGGCTTTCTGACACCAGTGTATGCGCGTATTTATTATCCTCATCCGGCCGCATGAAAGCCAGGCTTTCCTGCTGATCGATCACGTCGCTATATGCGAGAATGTGGAAATCCCGATCCATAACCAGCAAAGGATTTTCAAAAATGGGAAAGCAGCAGTCAATCAGCTCTTGTATACTGGCGCTGGTCGTCAGGATTTGCTGCATCTGGGCACTCCAGGCATCATACCGGTCAAATATCCTCTGAATTTGATTGAATAAAGAGAATAGATCCGTGGAATCGGTAAGCCACATACAGCAGGTCTGATGATGCCCTGCCGTATACTTTGTGCCGGGTCGACCCCCGACGCAGATCAGTGCCGAGCCATTTTCCATCACAGGCTTGGACGGTAGCTGGTCCGTCAGACAAATGTATAACCGATCCGCCCGGAATGTATTACTGCTTCCATCATAGAATTCCGGCCGCCCCAAGCACAGTTCTTTCTTTCCATCCCCCATGCGCCGAAGCTGGAGGGTAGCGCTCAGTGCATCATATAGAATATCCACATTCAGTTTCATAGCGGTACTCCTCGCTGTGTTGTGCTGGTTATTGTTAAAATTACTTATTTTCTATTGATATTAATATTATACATGTTTATTATGACGAATTTCACCCATTAGGAGTGCTGTTAATTACTGGTTATACCCAGCGGAATTGCGGGGTATCAAACAATGACGACATTATATAGGAGCAGGAAGGTATTGTCAACGATAGGCACAAGATGCAGGTAAGTCAGATCCCGTTTGCCCCAAAGCACAGGCAAAGGCTTGTATAAGAGCGTTAGCGGCAACGCGCCCTTCCTTTTTACATAAATCCAACGGACTTTTTTTGTGGAAAACGATGATTTTGGAATTGCCTATTGACAGACTAAAACTCCTGTGCTTTAATATAGATACTTAATAAAACACTTTATAAAAGTAATATAGGAGGAAAACAATATGGAAGGCAACATGACAGTAGCAGTAATGGAAGGGATCGGAAAGATGGGTTACACCCAGCGGCCGATTCTGAAGCCCACAGCCAGGGAAGTGCTGGTGAAGCTGGAGTACGTCGGCATCTGCGGCAGTGACATGCACTACTACGAAACCGGCGCAATCGGTGACTATGTGGTGGAACCTCCCTTCGTTCTGGGGCACGAACCCGGCGGCGTGGTTGTGGAAGTTGGCGCGGATGTGAAGCATCTGAAGGTGGGTGACCGGGTGGCACTGGAACCGGGTAAGACCTGCGGGCACTGCGAATTCTGCAAAACCGGACGCTATAATCTCTGCCCGGACGTGGTGTTCTTTGCCACGCCTCCCGTAGACGGTGTGTTTCAGGAGTATGTCGCCCACGACGCGGATCTGTGCTTCAAGCTCCCTGAGAACGTATCCACGCTGGAGGGTGCACTGATTGAGCCTCTGGCGGTGGGCTTCCACGCGGCAAATCAGGGCGGCGCCCACGCCGGTCAGACAGCGGTTGTCATGGGCGCGGGCTGCATCGGTCTGGTGTCCATGATGGCTCTGAAGGCAGAGGGTGTCAGCAAGGTCTATGTGGTGGACATCATGCCCAAGCGGCTGGAAAAAGCCCTCGATCTGGGCGCGGACGGCGTCATCAACGGCAAGGATCAGGATGCCGTGGAAGCAGTGCTGGCGCTGACAGGCGGCGCCGGGTGTGATCTGGTGATTGAGACTGCCGGTACAGAGTTCACCACCCGTCAGTGCATCCGCATGACCAAGAAGGGCGCGACCATCGTTCTGGTAGGCTATTCCAAGACCGGTGAGATGACACTGCCCATGAGCCTTGCGCTGGACAAGGAACTGACCTTCAAAACCGTTTTCCGTTACCGCCATATTTATCCCATGGCCATTGAGGCAGTCGCTGCGGGAAAGGTCAATTTGAAGGGCATCGTCACCGATCTGTTTGACTTTGATGACATTCAGAATGCCATGGATAAGAGCATTGCAGACAAGGCGAACATTGTAAAAGCGGTTGTAAAGATCGGAAAGGAGTGTTGACATGACCACCCAGTCCTCCAGTCAGGATACCAATATCAAGGTTCCCTTTATCAGCAAGCTTGCCTATGGTTTTGGCGACGTGGGCTGTAACTTCAGCTGGATGTTCGTCGGTAACTTCCTGATGATCTTCTACACGGATGTATGCGGCATTCCCATGGCTGCGGTATCCCTGCTGATGCTGATTTCCCGGGTTTGGGATGCCATTAATGACCCGGTCATCGGCTCGCTCAGCGACCGGACAAAAACCCGTTGGGGCAGATACCGTCCCTGGCTGCTGATTGGCGCGCCGTTGACTGCATTTGTCCTTGTGCTGACCTTCTGGGCGCATCCCGGCTGGTCTGACAGCGCCAAGACTGTGTATATGTACATAACCTATTGCATTCTGGTTCTGGGCTACACCTGTGTGAATATCCCTTATGGCACCCTCTGCGGCGCGCTGACTCAGAATATCGAGGAGCGGGCACAGATCAATACATCCAGATCGGTTTGCGCGATGATTGCCATCAATATTATCAACATGGTTACCCTGCCCCTGATTGCCTATTTCGGCGGCGGGAATGCATCCAAGGGCTACCTGATGGTGACAATCCTCTATGGCGCAATCTTCACTGCCTGTCATTGGTTCTGCTTTGCCAAGACCAAAGAGGTGGTGTACGCTCCGGCGAAAGAGAAAATTCCCCTGGGCGTTCAGCTGAAAGCAGCCCTGCAGAATAAGCCCTATCTGATTGCGCTGGCGGGTCAGCTTCTGTTCGGCGTTACACTGTATGGCAGAAACGCAGACCTTCTGTACTACTTCAAGTATGTGGAAGGGGATGAAGGGCTCTTTACAATCTACTCCATGATTCTGATGATTCCTTCCATCATCGGTGCGGGCGCATTCCCTCTGGTATTCCGCTGGCTTGGCAATAAGGGCCGCACGGCTTCTGTCTTTGCCGCCGGAACCGGCGTTGCCATGTTCTGTATGTACTTTTTCAGCGCCACAATGAGTCCGATTCCCTTCTACACCTTTGCCGCTCTGGCACAGTTCTTCTTCTGCGGTTTTAATACCGCCATCTATGCCATCATCCCGGACTGCGTGGAATACGGCGAGTGGAAAACCGGCATCCGCAATGACGGTTTTCAGTACGCCTTTGTGTCGCTGGGAAATAAGATTGGCATGGCTGTCGGAACCGCAGCCCTGGCAGGGGTGCTGGGGAATCTGGGCTTTGTTGCCAATCAGGTACAGAGTCAGGCTGTCCAGACTGCGATTCACCACGCCTTTTCCACCATTCCCGGTGTCCTCTGGATCATTACGGCAGCGGTATTGTTCTTCTATCAGATCAACAAGAGTTCCTATAACCGTATCATCGCGGAACTGAGTGCCAACAAGGAGAAAAGCGTATGATCGACCTCGTTGCGCTGGGAGAGATTCTGATTGATTTTACACCCAGCGGGGTGAATGAACAGGGCATTGCCCTGTTCGCCCGGAACCCCGGCGGCGCGCCAGCCAATGTTCTGGCCATGAACAATCGGCTGGGAGGAACCTCCGCATTTATTGGAAAAGTTGGCGCAGACGGGTTCGGACGGTATCTGCGGCAGACGCTGACAGGGTGCGGTATTGATGACTCCGGCCTGGTGGAAGATACTTCCATTCCGACGACACTGGCGTTTGTGCAGCTGAACGAACAGGGCGACCGGTCGTTCTCCTTCTACAGAAAACCGGGGGCGGATTTAATGCTGACGGCATCGGAGATTCGCAGGGACTTGATTGACCGGTGTAAGATCTTTCATTTCGGTTCCGTATCCTTGACCGGGGAACCATGCCGCAGCGCCTGCCTTGAGGCCGCTGCCTATGCAAAACAGCAGGGCAAGCGGATCAGCTTCGATCCCAACTACAGACCGCTGCTTTGGGATTCAGAAGTGGAAGCCCGGGAGCAGATCATGCGGGGCATTGCTCTGGCGGATATTCTGAAGGTATCTGAGGAAGAAATGCAGCTGATCACCGGCACAGACGATCTGGAGAAAGGCTCCAGAATTCTGCTGGAAATGGGGCCATCTCTGGTGCTGGTAACGATGGGAGAAAAGGGCGCATTCTACCGTAATCGAATCCACGCACAATTAATTCCCACATATCCGGTAAAAGCGGTGGACACGACAGGAGCGGGAGACGCGTTTGTTGGTGCCATGCTCTGGTGTCTGAAAGACCTGCCTGTGGAGGAAATATCCCATAGTGATCTGAGCCGGATGGTGGATTTCGCCAATGCCGCGGGAAGTCTCACCACAACAAAGGGCGGCGCGATTCCTGCATTGCCGTCCATGGAGGAAATCCGTAGCTGCCGGCAGAAGAAAAAGGAGGATTTTGTATGAATGTATTGAACGTTGTTTTTACGCAGATCAGCCAGGTTCAGGAGTTTGTGAATCTGACCATCCAATATCCGAATGAAGTGGATTTGGTATCCGGACGATACACCGTGGATGCAAAATCTCTGCTTGGTATCTACAGCCTCGATTTGCGAAAGCCGTTGCAGGTTGTGATTTACGGGGAGAACTCCCAGCAGCTGGCTGAGAAACTGAAGCCGTTTCTGACGGAATGATACCAGAGCGCTGCCACTTCTTCGGCGCTGAGATCCAGTGAATCAAGGCGGGTGCAAAGCTCTGGCATGGCTACGAAGCCGAAATCCTTTGAGAGTCTGAAAAGAGAGACAACCAGTCACCTAACAGAATTGAAGCTGCGCCCCTTTGAAAATCACCCCTTCCAGGTGAAGGACGATGATGAAATGAATCAGTTGGTGTGGAGCATTCTCACACAGGGCGTTCTGACCCCACTGGTCGTCCGTCCTCTGGGAAATGATGAATATGAAGTAATCTCCGGGCACCGGAGATTGCTCGTGTGCCAAAAGGCAGGAATCGATACGGTTCCTGCCTTAATTTATGCCCTTGACCGGGATGCCGCCGTCATTGCCCTGGTGGACAGCAATCTCCCCCGGGAGAAGATTTGGCCCAGTGAAAAAGCATTTGCCTATAAACTGAAAAGAAATGCGCTGAACCATCAAGGCAAGACTTCTTCCCGAGTTGGGGAGAAATTGCTGACTGAGGAGGAGATCGGTCTTGCTTGCGGCGACAGCAAGAACCAAGTCCTGCGTTACATCTGTTTGACCGAGTCGATTCCCGAAATTCTCTGCATGGTGGATGCAGGAAAAATCGCTCTGACTCTGGTGGCGGAGCTGTCTTATCTGACAAAACAGGAACGGCAGGACCTGCTGGAGCCCATTCTGAAGCTGCTCAGCGATTACCAGAGCAAGCGTCAGCGCGCACAGGAAAGATAATGTGCGGCATGATGGGATATGAAAATCATATGGTAATACGAGGTGAGTGCAGATGAATGAGGTACAGCAGGATATTCTGTGCGTCTTATTGCAGACGCTTTTGGATAAGGAACTGATCACACAGGAAGTCTACGACAAGTCCCGGAACAAAATCCTTGGTACATTGGACTTCCCCGAATTCTTCTGCGATACTGAGGATGGAAAGGTGGATTCTTAATGGAAGTACGAAGAATCCGTGCAGAGCTGCGGGCGGGAAGGTCGATTTACGACCTTCCCCTCCGGGTAACATTCTACGCCAGAGTTTCCACAGACCAGGATGAACAGATCAACAGCCTGGAAAACCAGGTGCAGTATTATACGGAGTTGATTCAGAGCAAGCCCAACTGGCGCTTTGTACCGGGATATATTGACGAGGGCATTTCCGGCGGCACCACAAAAAAGCGGGATGATTTCAACCGCATGATTCGGGACGCGAAAGCCGGGATGTTTGATTTCATCATCACAAAGGAAATCTCCCGGTTTTCTCGCTCCACCCTGGACAGCATCAAATTTACGCAGGAATTGTTGGAGAACAACGTAGGTGTGCTGTTCCAGAACGACAATATCAACACCCTGGATACGGACAGCGAGTTCCGGCTGGTCATCATGGCAGGTGTTGCACAGGATGAAATTCGCAAGCTGTCCGAACGACTGAAATTCGGTTTCCGGCAGGCCATCAAAAACGGCCATGTGCTGGGCAACGATAAGCTCTACGGCTACGACAAAAAGGACTGCGTGCTGACCACAAATGAGGAGGAAGCGGAGATCATCCGCATTATCTTCGACCTCTACGCCAACCAGAAGCTGGGCACCCGGAGCATCTCCAAGAAGCTGACGGAGATGGGCTACACCAGCCGGGAGGGGAATGCCTTTAACACCCTGACCATTCGTCACATTTTGGAGAATCCCAAATACAAGGGGTGGTACTGCGGCAACAAGACCTCCAGCCTTGACTACCGCACCAAGAAAAAAGCATTTCTGGATGAAAGTGAGTGGGTCATGTATCCCGATCCTGCTATTCCAGCTATTGTATCTGAGGAATTATGGGATCGTGCAAATGCCCTGTACAAGAAAAGGAGAGAAGAAACCATGAGTCACAGCAGCGGTGAGAGCTTCCAAAATCGGTATCCCTACAGCGCAAAGATCATCTGTGAGGAGCACAACACCACCTTCCACCGGCAGGTGCTGGAAAACAAAAAAGGAAAACAGGAGGTCTGGCAGTGCAAGGTATACCGCAGTCACGGCCGGGCTGCCTGTTCTGCTCCCCAGATTCGCAGCAGCGAACTGGACTTGATTCTCAGTCAGATTTTTACCGAGCTGATGAAAGATAAGGATGCGATCATCGACTCCCTGGTGACAGTATTAACCAATGTCCCTAAGGAAGTGGACTATGGAAAACTGCGCAGCCGGGTGCAGGAGCAGATTGAGGGAATCAACCTGAAAAAAGACCGCCTGCTGGATTTGAGTATCGCCGGTGCCCTGACGGTGGACGAATTCAAACAGCGAAACGATGCCCTGAACGTCCAGCTCCGCCAATGCGAAACTCAGCTGGAAGCTATCCGTCAGGAAGAAACCCGTGCCGGTGACGGCAAGCTGAATGAAGCCGAAATCAGGCGAGTTCTTGATAAGGAACTGAGCTTTGAAGAGGAGCTGAATTCTGCACTGCTAACGACGATTTTAGATAAAATAGTTGTAAAAAAGGGAAGTACAAAGGATGAAATCCATCTGGATGTATTCTCAAAATTGGGACAGCAATATGAGGCGATTTACTCGCCTCAGAACCTACCCACGAGCATCAACCGTGCAAGAAATATTACGCCCAAACTGCCGACCAGGAGGACCTGATTTCCATTGGTACCATTGGTCTGATCAAGGGGATCACCACCTTTGACCCGTCCAAAGGGGCGCGGCTGGCAACCTATGCCGCCCGGTGCGTGGAAAATGAAATCCTGATGTACTTTCGTTCCCAGAGGAAGAGTGCGCAGGACGTCTCCTTGTCTGACTACATTGAAACCGGGGCGGATGGCGCGCCGCTGGCGCTGATGGATGTGGTGGCGGAGGACTGCGATCTTCTGGAGCAGATTTGCAGCCGGGAAATGGCAGGGCAGCTTCGCCGCGCCATTGAAGGCTGCCTGACACCCCAGGAAAAACAGGTGATTATCCTGCGCTATGGGCTGGATGGCCAGTCGCCCAAACGCCAGCGGGAGGTTGCTCAGGTCACTGGCATCAGCCGCAGTTATGTATCCCGGATTGAAAAACGGGCGTTGGGGAAGCTTCGCGCAGCGCTGGAGCGGTAGCTCTGTCTTGACGCTGGGCAAAAACGGGCGTATAATGAATCCCGCACAAAAAGAGAGGGTGTGACCAAGATGAACAAAGAATTTCACGCAGGAAACCGGTGGCGGTTGTATGCCAACCTGGCACCGGGAGAACTGCTGGTGGTTTTTGCCGGGGAGGAAATCCGTAAGTCTGCTGACGCGTTTTATCCCTTTCACGCGGACCGGAATTTCCTGTATCTGACGGGGATTTCCCAGAAGAAATCCATTCTCGTGGCGCATAAAGCTGCTGACGGCGCTGTACAGGAGTGGCTGTATCTGCTGCCCAAGGATGCCATGGCGGAGCGTTGGACGGGAAAGCGGCTGAATGCCGGAGAGGCGGAGGCTCTGTCCGGGATTGCGGATGTGCGGGATCTCGCCCTGTTTTCTGACCAGTTCCACGGGCTGGCATCCCAATGCAGCAAGGTCTGGCTGGATTTGCACCGGCAGTCGCCGGAGGATGCTGACCACGCTGCCCACAGGTTTGCCCATACCGTGCAGCGGGAGTGCCCCTATCTCACCATTGGAAACCTGAATCCCTTTGTCCGCAGACTGCGTACCATTAAGCAGCCCTGTGAGATTGCGGCGCTGCGTAAAGCGGAGGAGATTACCAAAGCGGGCATTCTTGCTATGATGCGCGCTTCCCGCCCCGGGATGTACGAATACCAGTACAAAGCGGAATTCGACCGGGCGCTGGGGCAGTTTTCTCCCAGCGAGCCGGGATTTACGTCTATTATTTCCGCCGGAACCAACAATTTCTTCATCCATTACGATTCCTATACCGGTCAGGCCCGGGATGGGGACATGGTGCTCAACGACGTGGGCGCCCAGTGGGATAACCTGACCACCGATGTGTCCCGGAGCTGGCCCTGCAACGGAAAATTTTCCGAAAAGCAGAGACTTCTGTATGAATGCGCCCTGAAAACTTCCAATTACATGTTCTCCATCATCCGCCCCGGTATGAAGATGGCGGATGTGGACGCCACCATCCGCAGTTATAACGCCCGGCTGCTGGTGGAAGCCGGGGTCATGGACTCCGTGGAGGAAGTGGGCACCTATATGTGGCACGGCGGCGCACACCACATCGGCTACGACGTTCACGATGCGGTTGAAAAACCGGAAATCATTGCGCCCGGCATGGTGTTCTGTGTGGACGTGGGCATTTACCACGAAGCATGGGGCATCGGCTTCCGCCTGGAGGATAACTGCCTGGTGACGGAGGACGGCTGTGAGAACCTGTCCGCTGCTATCCCTAGAACGGTGGAGGACATCGAAGCGGTGATGGCAAAATGAACCAGATTCTGATGTACATTATGGCGGCAGGGGCGATTCTCGGCGGTGCAGACCGGATGCTGGGAAACCGGTTCGGCCTGGGTCAGCGGTTTGAGGAAGCCTTCCGGCTGCTGGGCTCCATTGCCCTGTCCATGGTGGGAATCGTGTGCCTTGCGCCGCTGCTGTCCGGGATACTGGGCACACTGGCAACGCCGGTTTTCCGCGCCGTGCATATGGACCCGGCAGTTCTGGGCAGCATCCTCGCCATTGACATGGGGGGCTACCAGATGGCAATGGATCTGGCGGAGGATCCGGAGATGGGACGCTTCGCCGGAATTATCCTGTCCGCGATTTTCGGCTGCACTGTGGTGTTCACCATCCCGGTGGGACTGGGCGCCATTGAACAAAACGACCGCCCCTATTTCACCCGGGGTATTCTGATTGGAGTGGGCACAATGCCCGTCGGCATCCTCATCGGCGGCCTGATGCTGAAGCTGCCGGTGACGGGACTGATCTGGAATTGCCTGCCGGTGCTGCTGGTGTCGGCACTACTGATTCTGGGCCTGCTGAAAAAGCCGGAGGGCATGCTGCGCCTGTTCCAGCGATTTGCCGCCGGAATCGGCCTGCTGGCAACGGCGGGATTGGCAATCGGTGCGGCGGAGTATATGACGGGGCGAAGCTGGATTCCGGGGATGACGCCGTTGATGGACGCCATGGAAATCGCCTGCTCCATCGCCATCGTCATGCTGGGCAGTATGCCCCTGGCTGAGCTGATTCAGAAAGTGATGAAAAAGCCCTTCGCCTGGTTTGGCAGACACACCGGACTGAACGCCGTGAGCACAACAGGCATTCTCATCGGCATGGTCAGCGTCATGCCGGCCCTGGCCATGATCCCGAGGATGGATCGCCGGGGGAAGGTGGTGTGCGGCGCGTTTGTGGTTTGCGGCGCGTCCGCATTCGCTGCACACATTGGCTTTACCCTGAGCGTGCAGCCGGATATGGTTTCCGCACTGTTGGCGGCGAAGCTGCTGGGGGGACTTTTCGGGGCGGTGGCTGCCCTGATTTTTACCAGGAATCTGAAATGATACGGAAAATCCCTGCTTTCTGCAAGAAAGCAGGGATTTTATTTGACTACATGGGCACCTTCTGCTATAATATATGGCTGAAAAATGCGGGCTTTTCTGCCCTTTTGGAGGAAATCAAATGAGAATGAGAAGAATGCGCAACTTAGAGCCCCGGACGGAAAAGTGCGCTGCCTACCGGATTGTTGAGCCAGCCGCCCGGAAGGGGCACTGGCGGGAACTGAAGCCGGACTGCACCGCGCTGTGGGTGGAGGTGGGCTGCGGCAAGGGAAAATTCACCGCCGAAACCGCGCAGGCCAACCCCGATGTGCTGCTGATTGCCGTGGAACGCTGCCGGGAGGCCATGGTGGTTGCCATGGAGAAGGCCCGGGACATGGGACTGACCAACGTATTTTACATTGATATGGACGTGGCGAACATCGAAGAAATCTTCGCCCCCGGAGAAATCGACCGGCTGTTCATCAATTTCCCCGACCCCTGGCCCCGGAAGAAGAACGCCAAGCGCCGCTTGACCCACCGGGGCTTCCTGGACAAGTATTGCCGGGTTGTCCGGGAGGGCGGCGAGTTCCACTTCAAGACCGACAATGCGCCTTTGTTCGAGTTCTCTCTGGAGGAGTTTGCGGCCTGCGGTCTGGAAGTGAAGAACCTGACCCGGGATTTGCATAAGGACGGCATCGTGGGCATTATGACCGGCTATGAGGAAAAATTCCACGGCCTTGGCACTCCCATCAACCGCTGTGAGGTAGTCTGCAAGCCCTTCGTTCTGCCCCCGGAGGAAAAGAAAAAACCCCAGGAGGAAGCGGAATGAACGAAGTATTGCAGCAGCTTCACGAGCGGAAGTCCGCCCGGGTCTATGAAGACCGCCCTGTGGAGCCGGAAGTGAAACGGGCGGTTCTGGAAGCCGCCATTCAGGCGCCGACGGCTGGCAATATGGCGCTTTATACCATTCTGGACATTACCGACCCGGAAAAGAAGGCTTCGCTGGCGAAAAGCTGTGACAATCAGCCCTTTATCGCAACTGCGCCTATGGTGCTGATTTTCTGTGCCGACTATCGCCGGTGGTACGATGTGTTCTGTGCGTATGTGGAGCAGGTGCGCAAGCCGGATATGGGAGATTTGTTCCTTGCGGAGGCGGACGCCCTGATTGCTGCCCAGAATGCGGTGGTGGCTGCCCATTCTCTGGGCCTTGGCAGCTGCTATATCGGAGATATTACAGAAAACTACGAATATCACAAGAAACTGCTGAACCTGCCCAAATATGTGGTTCCCGCGGCGCTGGTATGCTTCGGATATCCTACAGAGCAGCAGCTGCGCCGTCCCAAGCCGCCCCGGCATTCGGTGGAAGATCTGGTGCATGAGAACGGCTACGATTTGGAAAAGGCAGCCCAAATGCCCCGGATGCTGGCACAGCAGCAGGGAAAATCCGGCGAAGAGCTGGCGGACTATATCCGCAGATTCTGCAAACGGAAATGGAACAGCGACTTTAGCGTGGAAATGAGCCGCTCCTGCACGGAAATGGTGAAGGACTGGCAGGCAGAATAATCAGAAGAGGAAACCGTTATGACAAGCTATTATGGAGGAAGCTGTGATGTGGCCGTCATCGGCGCGGGGCACGCGGGCATTGAAGCCGCGCTGGCCGCCGCCCGGCTGGGGCTGCACACCATCCTCTTTACCATCAATCTGGATGCGGTGGGCAATATGCCCTGCAATCCCGCCATCGGCGGCACCGGCAAGGGGCATCTCGTGCGGGAGCTGGATGCACTGGGCGGGGAAATGGGCGTGGCGGCAGATCACTGCTGCATCCAGTACCGGATGTTAAATAAAGGCAAAGGCCCCGCCGTCCATTCCCTCCGGGCCCAGGCCGACCGCCGGGAATACCAGAAATATATGAAGCACGTTCTGGAATTGCAGGAGCATCTGGAACTGAAGCAGGCGCAGATCGTGGAAGTGCTCACGGAAAACGGCGCGGTGTCCGGCGTGCGCACCCAGCTGGGGGCGGAGTATTCTGCCAAAGCCGTGGTCATCGCCACAGGCACCTATCTGGACAGCACGGTGATTACGGGAGAAAGCGTGATTCCCTCCGGCCCTGACGGAACGCACCCCAGCGTGGGACTGGCGGACAATCTGCGTACGTTGGGGCTTTCTCTGCGCCGGTTCAAAACCGGCACACCTCCCCGGGTCAACCGCCGCAGCATCGATTTTTCCAAAATGGAGCTGCAGCCGGGGGACGAAACCGTGGAGCCGTTCTCCTTCCGTACCACCCACAAGCCCTGCAATGAGGCTGTTTGCTACCTGACCTACACCAACGAAGAAACCCATAAAATTATCCGGGACAACCTCCACCGCAGCCCCATGTACGACGGCACCATTTCCGGCGTAGGTCCCCGGTACTGCCCCAGCATCGAGACAAAGATCGTCCGCTTTGCCGACAAGCCCCGGCATCAGCTGTTTATTGAGCCCTGTGGGCTGGACACGGAGGAAATGTACATCCAGGGCTTTTCCAGCAGCCTGCCGGAGGATGTGCAGCTTGCCATGCTCCGCACCATTCCCGGTCTGGAGCATGCGGAAATGATGCGCCCGGCCTATGCCATTGAATACGAGTGCATCGATCCCACCGGGCTGCTGCCCACCCTGGAGACCAAGGCGGTATCCGGCCTGTATGGCGCGGGGCAGTTCAACGGTACCTCCGGCTATGAGGAGGCCGCCGCCCAGGGGCTGGTGGCGGGCGTCAACGCCGCGCTGAAGCTGCTGAAAAAACCGCCTCTGATTCTCACCCGGGATACCAGCTACATTGGCACGCTGATTGACGATCTGGTGACCAAGGGCACGGAAGAACCCTACCGAATTATGACCAGCCGGTCGGAGTACCGGCTGCTGCACCGGCAGGACAACGCTGACCAGCGTCTGACCCACATCGGAGCGGAGATCGGGCTGGTTCCGCCGGAACGGCTACAGGCGGTGGAAGAAAAGTACGAACAGGTGCGCCGGGAGGTTAACCGCCTGGAAAGCAGTGGTGTGGCTGCTTCCGATGCCCTGAACGCCATGCTGGAAGAAAAAGGGTCTGCCCCTGTTGCCAATTCTGCGCGGCTTGCCGATCTTTTGCGCCGCCCGCAGGTGAGCTACGGAGATATCGCGCCCTTTGACCCGGAGCGTCCCGCTCTGCCGGAGGGTGTGACGGAGGAAGTGGAGATTCAGATCAAATATGCGGGATATCTTGCCCGGCAGGAAAAGCAGGTGGCGGAGTTCAAGAAAGAAGAATCCCGCCGGATTCCGGAAGGAATCGACTACTGTGCCATTACCGGTCTGCGGCTGGAGGCCCAGGAAAAGCTCAGTGCCATCCGTCCGGTGTCCATCGGACAGGCGGGGAGGATCTCCGGTGTCAGCCCGGCGGATATCGCCGTGCTGCTGATTTATCTGGAACAGCAATAAAAATGAGCGGCTCAGATGAGCCGCTCAACATGTTTATTTTAGCACAATCCTTGACGCAGGTCAATAGGAAAGCGTTCGCTTACCGCGGAAATCTGTTCTTTATACAAATACAATATTGTGAATTTGTACAATATTACGTCTTGAAAACGGGAAAAATATGTGATATCTTATAGTCACAAAAGGAAAACACCTTTCCAAAAGAAAGAATTTCCTTCCACCGTTCTTTCAAATGCCAGTCGAAGTAGCTGAGAAGTTGGTCGTGTAGGAAGTAATAAGAGATTAGGATTCCCCAGTGCAGTAGAAGGAACGGTAAGGCGGTTTATCGATCAGAATAGAATTCCAACCTGTAAGAGCATCCCGCAGAAAGGGATAAAAAGTGATAAAAAATGGGATTTTGGGATGAAAAGCACGATCGGTGAAATCGTCAATCTGCAGAATGCGGAGGTAACCAAGATGTTAGATAATAAGAGTGAACAGAAATGACCCTTGACTACACAAAAACGTACTGATCACAAGGTGCGGTAGTCAAGGGTCATTTCTTTTGGCGGCGAGTCGCCGCTGACATTGCGTGCGTGATGGGTCTGTATTCGCAGCGCTATTGGGCACTGCTCGGTATCGCTCCCGGTACAAGATAGAGTACGTTTTTTCAGGCGGCAGTGCCGCCGGACAAAGCGTGCACAGGCTGGGCGGTAATCGTTACGCCATTGGGTTCTGCTCGGTATCGCTCCCGGTACAAGAAAATGTATGTGTATTTTCCTGCGGCAGTGCCGCAAACCGTGCGTACACAGGCTGGGCGGTAATCGCTACGCCCTTGGGCACTGCCCGGTGTCGTTATGTTATAAGATAATTATTGTCAGACTTCAAAAGTCTGGCTTTTTTTGTTCTTTTGGGGATGTGCTCTGCGCCGAATAAGGTTTTATCTTGCATTTTCCCCTTCTCCATGGTAAAATACCCAAAAACACCTTACGGAAGGGAGGAGACGGATTGAAGCGTCTGCTGTTACTTTTTCCACTGTGCGTTCTGCTGGTGGTAACCCTGTGTCTGCCGGTATCGGCGGAGAGCGCTGCCACAAAGGTGGACTTGCAGTGCACCGTCACCTCTGAAGGCGACTGCATCGTTACCGCGACGGTGAATCTGCGGCTGGAGGCCGCGCTGGATCAGCTGACATATCCGGTGCCGCTGAACGCAAAAAATATCACCGTAAACGGTTCCGACGCGAGTGCCAGCCGATCCGCTTCCGCCCTTCAGGTGGATTTGAGCCGCATCAGCAAGGGCTATGTGGGTGACGCGTCGGTGCGGATTGCCTATACTCTGCCCAAGGCGGTGCAGATCAAAACCATTAACGAAGCTGCCGTTGCCAGCGGCAAGGAAGACCCCCAGCGGGAACTGGTGCTCACCGTTCCTCTGCTGTCCGGCTTTGAGTATCCGGTGGAAGCCATGAACTTCACCATTACCATGCCCAACAACTGCGTGGGTCTGAATCCCATGTTTACCAGCATTTACCGGCAGGAGAGCATTGAGTCGGATTTGAATATTCTGCCCATTACCGGCAGCCAGATCATTGGCTCCACTAAGGCTGTGATGAACGACCGGGAAGGCGTTACCATGACCATGGTGGTACCCAAAACCATGTTCCCCACGGTGAGCACCTATTTTCGGGAGGGCAATCCGGAGCTTCCGTACATACTGGGCTTTTTTGGCGCGGCTCTGCTGTACTGGCTGCTGACCCTGCGCACCTGGCCCGTTCACCGGAGCCGGGCGTCCACTGCACCGGAGGGCATTACCGCCGGAGAGCTGGGCTGCCGTCTGACGCTAAGCGGCGGTGACCTGACCATGATGGTGTTTTCCTGGGCGCAGCTGGGATATCTTCTCATTTCTCTGGACGGCAGCCGGGTGCTGCTGCACAAGCGTATGGACATGGGCAATGAGCGCAGCGCCTTTGAAAACAAAGTTTACAAGCTCCTTTTCGGTTCCCGCCGGGTGGTGGACGCCACCGGGAACCAGTACGCCGTTCTGTGTCGCAAGGTTGCGGGCATGGTGCCCATGGAGCGGAATATGTACCGGGGTAATTCCGGCAACATGAAGATTTTCCGGGGACTGGCCTGCATCGCACAGGGTCTGTGCGGCGTGTGCGTTGCTATGAATATGAGCGGTGTGCTGGCGCTGGCAGTGGTGATGGCGGTTATCCTCGGACTTGTGGGTCTGGTTTCCGGCTGGCTCATGCAGGACGTTGCCTACTGTACCCACCTGCGGGGCAAGGTTCCGGTGCTGATCGGACTGATTGTGCTGGTGCTGTGGACTTTGCTGGGGCTGCTCAGCGGTCAGGTCTGGATTCCTCTGTGCTGCACGCTGGGACAGTGGGTGCTGGGCTTCTTTGCCGCCTACGGCGGACGCCGCAGCGACCTGGGCCGCCATGACGCGGGACAGGTTCTGGGCCTGCGGAGCTATCTGAAGCATCTGCCCCGGGAGAATATCAACCGCCTGCTGCAAAATGATCCGGATTACTTCTTCAATATGGCGCCCTATGCCCTGGCGCTGGGAGTCATCCGCCCCTATGCGGATACGTTCGGACGGCGCAAGCTGGATCAATGCCCCTACCTGTACACCCGCGTTACCGGCAGACGAACCGCCGACGAGTGGGGAGAGCTGATGCGGGATACTGCCTTGAAGATGGACGCAAAAGCCAAACAGATGCAGATTGAGCGCTGGTTTGCGGTTCCGGTTCGCCTCCCCAAGAAAAAACAGAAATAATAACTGCCCTTGCAGAACGAGCCCTGCAAGGGCAGTTATTGCGTATGTCAGATTTCGGGCTGCCGCTGCTTGTTCAGGTTGTCCGCCTTGCAGAACAGCACATAGCCAATAGCGAATAGGATAATCAGGGAGGAAACGGCGATATTTTCATTTTGCAGGGTAAGGCCGAAAACAGTCAGCTGGGTTCCGGCGGTGAGCTGGCTCACCACGGACACCAACGTCATGCCCACGAAGGAAGCGCCCTTGCCGAAAATGTCCATCAGACCGTAGAACTCGCCGCTGCGTTCCGGCGGAATGATCTTTCCCAGGTAGCTGCGGCTCAGCGCCTGGATGCCGCCCTGGAACATGCCCACCAGCACCGCCAGCAGCCAGAACTGCCACTGGCTCACCAGAAATACGGCAAACAGGGTAATTCCGGTGTAGGAAGCGATGCAGATCCGAATCAGAAGCCCGGTGTCGTATTTCGCCGAGAACCGTCCGAAGGCGATGGAGCAGGGGAATGCCACGATCTGGGTCAGCAGCAGTGCCAGCAGCAGGCCGGTGGTGTCCAGCCCCAGCGCCGTACCGTAGGCGGTGGCCATGTCGATGATGGTGTACACGCCGTCAATGAAGAAGAAAAACGCCAGCAGGTACAGGAAAATGTGCTTTTCCTTTTTCGCATCCCGGATGGTGCGGCCCAGCTGCCGGAAGCTGTCCAGCAGGGGGCTTTTTTCCGCTGCGACAAAAGCGGTCTGCTGGTAGCGGCGCAGCAGGGGCAGGGTACAGACCACCCACCATACGGCGGTGATCAGGAATGCAATCACCATGGCGGTGCTCTGGGACAGGCCGAAGGAATCATACATCAGCACCAGAATCAGGCACACTACGAAAGGAATCACGGAACCGATGTAGCCGTAGGCGTAGCCCATAGAGGAAATTTTGTCCATCCGGCTGTCGTCGGTGACTTCCGGCAGCATGGAGTCATAAAACACCAGGCTGGAGGAGTAGCCCACCCGGGCGACAACAAACACGGCGAGGAATGCCAGCCAACCCGGCGCAAAGCCCAGGGCGGCGCAGCCCAGCACGCCCAGCAGCATGGCCAGCAGGAAGAATTGCTTTTTCATTCTGCGGTCTGCCAATGTGCCGCAGATGGGACCCAGGATGGCCACCAGAATGGTGGCGACGGAGCCGGCATAGCCCCAGTAGCTCAGATACAGATTCTCGTTGACACCGGCGGATTTTGCCAGAGCGTTGAAATAAATGGGAACCAAAGTGGCAACCAGCAGGATAAAGGCGGAGTTGCCGATGTCATAAAGAATCCAACTTTTTTCCAGTGCCGTGAGTTTGAATTTTTCTTTCATCTCTTCTCTTTCTCCTATCAACCAAAGCTGGGGGCGAAATCCTCGCCCAGATCTGCGCCGGTTTCCATGTGTGCCATCAGCTGTTCCACCATCCGGGGATAGCGCTCCAGCGCCTGGGCGTACAGATGCACCAGTTCATCCACATAGAGCGTCAGATCTTCGTTTTCCGTTTCCGGAATGAAAATGTCGCACAGCTCCGGCTTGAACCGGCTCAGCAGCTTTTCCCGCTGCGCCCGCTTGGGACTGGCGAGGAAATGGGTGCATGCCGACATGAGCTTCATGCTCCGGTGGATGTTGGCGCCGGTGGCGGGCGGGTAGAATTGGGCTACAGTCATGCACTCGCCCCGGGTCAACCGCAGCCGCTTGCTCATGTCAAAGGTCTGGGGAGCGGAATTGCCGTCCATCAGCAGCAGGCGGCGTTCCAGCTCCGATTCCAGAGCAATGTGCCGGGCTTCTCCGATATCCACCAGCCGATTGACATACGGATGGCACACCGAGTCCAGGCAGTAGTGTCCCAGCAAACCGTACAGGTAAGCCCGGGCAGCCTCAGAATCTGCCTGACGGCAGGCCTGAGGGAAGAAAAGCTGGCCGCTGTGGGTATGGTAGCTGTGTCCCAGCTGCCCCACAGGGGTATCCATGACTGGATTGTAATAGAACAGAATGTCCGGTCCGTGAAGCCCGATGTCGTACATCCGGCGGAAACGTCCGATGCACTGACGGGCGCCGGCAGGCAGCGCAGGCAGCGCCAGCTTGCCGAAGCGGTAGTGGGCGTAATTGGCGGGCATTGTCATCACCTCGTTTTTGACAGTTTTTCTTATTCTACACTAAAACGGGGAAAAAGAAAAGAAAAAATCACGAAAAGTTTTTGAATGCGTTATGTAAACTGACAAAACGTTGCTTTTTTGGGGTACGCATGCTATAATAACGTTCCTGTTTATTTTTGGAATGGATGGAGGTAACGCCCCTTGCAGACACGGAAGATGTATTATGAAGACGCGCACCTGACCCGGTTTTTCGCCCGGGTGCTTTCCTGTACGCAGACGAAAGCGGGTTACGAGGTGATTTTGGACGCCACTGCCTTTTATCCCGAGGGCGGCGGTCAGGCGGCGGATACCGGCACGCTGGGAGACGTCCGGGTGCTTTTTACCCGGGAGCAGGGGGAGACGGTGGTGCATCTGTGTGACGCACCCCTTGCACCGGAGCAGACGGTGGAGGGTGTGATCGACTGGGAGAAACGGTTCGCAAGAATGCAGCAGCACAGCGGCGAGCACATCGTCTCCGGCATCATCAACCGGCGTTACGGGTATCACAATACCGGCTTTCATATGGGCGCGGATGTGATTACCATTGACTTTGACGGGGTGATCCCCGAGGAGGATCTGTGCAGCATCGAGGCGGAAGCCAACGGCGCGGTGTGGGCCAATCTGCCCATTCGCTGCTGGTATCCCGCTCAGGAGGAGCTGCCGGGGGTGGTTTACCGCACCAAGCGGGCGCTGCCCTGGCCGGTGCGGATTGTGGAGGTTCCTGGCTATGACCGGTGCGCCTGCTGCGGCACCCATGTCAGCGCCACCGGGGAAATCGGTCTGATTAAGCTGTTCTCCGTCGTTGGCTTCCGGGGCGGCACCCGGATGGAGATGGCCTGCGGCGCGCAGGCGCTGGCGATTCTGAACAGCGCCTACGCCCAGAACAAGCTGGTCTCTCAGGCGTTTTCCGCCCAGATCACCGAGACGGGTGCGGCGGCGCAGCGGATGAATGAACAGCTTGCCCAGCAGAAATTCCGGATCACCGGCCTGCAGCGGCAGATTTTCGCCCGGATTGCCGCCGGATACGCGGAAGCGGGGGATGTGCTGCATTTTGAAGACGGTCTGGATGGAACCGGATTGCGGGAGCTGGCGGACGCCATTGCGGATGTCTGCGGCGGCCGTGCGGCGGTGTTCAGCGGCAGCGACGGCGAAGGGTATGCCTTCTGCCTGGCGACCCGGCAGGGGGATCTGCGCCCACTGTGCCGGGAAATGACCGCCCGGCTTTCCGGCCGGGGCGGCGGCAAGCCCAATTTCCAGCAGGGCAGAGTGCAGGCGAAAAAAGAGGAGATCGCTGCCTTTTTCACAATGCCTTACTAAATTCCCCGGCATTTGCCGGAAATTGTTCACAATTTCGACTTTTCTTCTCCAGCGGGCTGTGCTATAATACCTAAAATTGGTTTGCTTCGGCAATTTTCATATCAAAGGAGATTTCAATGGGACTTTTTGACAAGCTGTTCGGCACCCGCTCCCAGCGGGAGCTGAAGAAGATCCAGCCCACGGTAGATAAGATTCTGGCGCTGGAGGAGGAATACAAAGCCCTCAGCGAGGAAGCCCTCCGGGGCAAGACCGCCGAGTTTAAGCAGCGGCTTTCCCAGGGCGAGACGCTGGATGACCTGCTGCCCGAGGCCTTTGCCGCCATCCGGGAGGCTGCCGACCGGGTGCTGGGTATGCGCCCTTACCCCGTGCAGCTCATCGGCGGCATCGTGCTGCATCAGGGACGAATCGCGGAAATGAAAACCGGCGAAGGCAAGACACTGGTTGCCATTCTGCCCTGTTACTTAAACGCCCTCAACGGCGAGGGTGTCCATGTGGTTACCGTGAATGATTACCTTGCCAAGTACCAGTCCGAGTGGATGGGCAAGGTCTACCGCTATATGGGCCTGACCATCGGTCTGGTGATTCCCGGGATGTCCCCGGCGGAGCGCCGGGCTGCCTACGCCGCCGACATTACCTACTGCACCAATAACGAGCTGGGCTTTGACTACCTGCGGGACAACATGGCCATCTACAAGCAGGAGCTGGTGCAGCGGGGTCACGCCTTTGCCATTGTGGACGAGGTGGACTCCATCCTCATCGATGAAGCCCGTACCCCTCTGATTATTTCCGGCAAGGGCGAGGACTCCAGTAAGCTCTATGAAATGGCGGACTACTTTGTGTCCACCCTGCGCAAGCAGGTTTTTGCCAAAACCGAGGACAAGGAAGTCCACGACGACTATGACTGCGACTATTTCGTGGATGAGAAGTCACGCACCGTGTCTCTCACCGCTTCCGGCATCGCCAAGGCGGAGAAGTACTTCGGCGTGGAGAACCTGGCGGACGCGGAGAATACCACCTTGTCCCACCATATCAATCAGGCCATGAAGGCCCGGGGTCTGATGAAGAAGGACATCGACTATGTGGTGAAGGACGGGGAAATCATCATTGTGGACGAGTTCACCGGACGGCTGATGTACGGCCGGCGCTACAACGAGGGCCTGCATCAGGCCATCGAAGCCAAGGAAGGCGTGAACGTCGCCAGCGAGAGCAAGACCCTCGCCACCATCACCTTCCAGAACTTCTTCCGTCTGTATAACAAGCTCTCCGGCATGACCGGTACAGCGCTGACGGAGGAAGAGGAATTTGCTGCCATCTATTCCCTGGACGTGGTGGAAATTCCCACCAATAAGCCCGTCATCCGTGTAGATCATACCGACGTAGTCTATAAGAACGAGGCAGGTAAGTACCGCGCCATCGTCGAGCAGGTCAAGGCCTGCCACGCCAAGGGGCAGCCTGTTCTGGTGGGCACCATTTCCATTGAAAAAAGCGAGCTGCTCAGCAAAATGCTGAAGCGGGAGGGCATCCAGCACAACGTGCTGAACGCCAAGCACCACGAGCAGGAAGCCCAGATCGTCGCCCAGGCCGGTAAATTCGGCGCCGTTACCATCGCCACCAACATGGCAGGCCGTGGTACGGACATCATGCTGGGCGGCAACGCCGATTTCCTTGCCAAGGCGGAACTGGCGAAAACCGACCTGCCGGAGGAATTGCTGCGGGAGGCGGATTCCTACGCCGAGACGGAGAATCCCGAGATCCTGGCGGTTCGCGCCCGGTACAAGGAACTGCTGAAGAAGCACAAGGAATCCATTGCTGACGAGGCGGAGAAGGTGCGCGCCGCAGGTGGCCTGTTTATCATCGGCACCGAGCGCCACGAATCCCGGCGTATCGACAATCAGCTCCGCGGACGTTCCGGCCGGCAGGGCGACCCCGGCGAGAGCCGGTTCTACCTGAGCCTTCAGGACGATTTGATGCGGCTGTTTGCCACGGATAAGGTCATGGGTATGATGGACTCTCTGGGCCTGGACGACGATGTGCCCATTGACGCGAAAATCCTGTCCAATGCCGTGGAAAATGCCCAGAAGAATGTGGAATCCCGGAACTTCCGGGCCAGAAAGAGTGTGCTGGAGTACGACGACGTGATGAATACCCAGCGTGAGGTGATCTACGCTCAGCGGCAGAAGGTGCTGGACGGCGAGGATCTGCGGGAGAATATGATGACCATGCTCCACGATCTGGTGGCCTCCACCGTGTCCACCGCATTGGGAGACAACGGCGGTGTTGCCGACGAGAATGGCCTGCGCCACCTGGCGGCCGCTATGGAGGGCATCTATTTTGCCAAGGGCACCCTTTCCGGCAGAAGCAGCCAGCTCATTGGCATGGATGCGGCGGGCGTCACCGATGTGGTTTATGAAATCGCCCAGCACACCTATGAAGCCAAGGAAAATGCCTACACCCCCGCTGTCATGCGGGAGCTGGAGCGGGTGGTCATGCTTCGGGTGGTGGACGAATACTGGATGGACAATATCGACGCCATGGACGATCTGAAGCAGGGCATCGGCCTGCGGGCATATGGCCAGCATGACCCGGTGGTGGCTTACAAGGAAGAGGGCTTCCAGATGTTCCAGGCCATGATTCAGGCCATTAAGGAAGAAACCATCCGCCGGATGTTCCTGGTGCAGCTTCGTCCTGCCCAGGAGGTCAAGCGGGAGAAGGTGGCCAAGGAAACCGGCACCGCTGCCGCAACCAATTCTGTGGTGAAGAAGCAGCCTGTGCGCAACGCGGCGAAAAAAGTCGGCCCCAACGATCCCTGCCCCTGCGGCAGCGGCAAGAAATACAAAAAGTGCTGTATGCAGAAGGACAAGCTGGCCGAATAAGCGCCAGCGAACAGTTGACAGTGGACATTTTCTCAACTGTCAACTCCAATGGAGAACCAGAATGTCGATAGAAACAAGAAAACTTGGAAACCTGGAATACTTATGCGCCGAGGGAATTTCGGTTCCCCACGGCTTCACCACCCGCTATGGCGGGGTAAGCACAGGCACCCAGTCCAGCCTGAATCTGGCCTTTGGACGGGGAGACTCCATGGAAAACGTGGAGAAAAACCTGCGGCTGCTGGGCGCGGCGGTGGGATTTGACCCGGAAAAACTGGTCATGACCCGGCAGACGCACTCGGATATCGTCCGGGTGGTGACGGATGCGGACTGCGCGGGATTCTGCCACCGGGACTACCCGGAGTGCGACGCATTGGTGACCAATACCCCCGGGGTGACCCTGCTGATATTCACCGCTGACTGTACGCCTCTTTTATTTCACGATCCCGTTACCGGTGCGGTGGGCGCCGCCCATGCCGGCTGGCGGGGTACGGCGCTGGGCATCGGCGCAAAAACCGTGGCAGCCATGGTGGAAAACTTCGGCTGCAAGCGGGAGGACATCCGTGCCGCCATCGGCCCCAATATTGCCCAATGCCATTTTGAAACCGACGGCGATGTGCCCCAGGCCATGGTGGAAGCCTATGGCGGGGAGGCGGGCGCCTTCATTGAAAAGCGGGGCGAAAAATTCTATCTGGACTTAAAAGAAATCAACGCTCTGGCGC
Source organism: Faecousia sp. (assembly GCA_051867285.1). GTDB lineage: Bacteria > Bacillota > Clostridia > Oscillospirales > Oscillospiraceae > Faecousia. The sequence goes on from JBJDYL010000038.1 coordinate 73,143, forward strand.
TGCGCCGGGCGGGGGTGAAGAACATTGAGATCAGCGACGTATGTACCTACTGCCAGAGCGACCGCTTCTGGTCCCACCGGGCAAGCCGGGGCGAGCGGGGTTCTCAGGGTGCGGTGATCTGCTGTGAGGAGGTGCGCCGATGAAAAGAATCCTGTGCTTGCTGCTGGTGTTGGCCGTGTTTCTGGGGACGCTGTCCGGCTGTTCCCGGAAAATCGATAATACCGGCTACCAGCCCACCGGCGACGCGCTGCTGATGGAGGGCGAAGAGCCGACGGAGGCACTGGAAGAGGAGGACGCCCAGAATCTGGTGCTGGCGTATTATCCCAGCCGTTCTCTGAACCCGATTTTTGGCAGTGACTACACCAACCGGGTGCTGATGTCGCTCATGTATCAGGGTCTGTTCGCTGTGGACAACAAGAAAAATGCCACGCCCATTCTCTGCTCTAGCTACAAGGTTTCCGCCAACAACCGGAACTGGACGTTCTATCTGGAGGAAAACGCCACCTTCTCTGACGGCACCAGGGTGACGCCTGAGGATGTGGTTGCGACCTATCAGCAGGCCATGCAGAACGACTACTATATGTACCGTTTCTACAAGCATCTTCTGAACGTGGAAGTCACCGAGGACAGGGGAATTCTGTTCCAGATGGACACCGCCTATCAGAATCTGCCGCTGCTTTTGGATGTGCCCATTGTCAAGGCATCGGAGGTGGAGATGGGGGTTACCGCTGGAACCACTCCCCCTGCCGGAACCGGCCCCTATGTGTTCGTGGAAACCAGCGGCGGTGCAGTGCTCCAGCGTAATCCCAACTGGTGGTGTGGGGCGCTGAAAATCCCCGCCCGGGATCTGACCATCGATCTGATACCGGTGACCAGTCCCGCCGAGGTGCGTGATGCCTTCCAGTTCGGCGGTGAGAATTCCGTCAGCGTGGTGTGCACCAACCCCATGAGCGACTCCTTTGCCGAATACCGCTGCGACTATGAGCTGTGGGAAATTGAAAGCGGTTATCTGCTGTACATCGGCTGTAACATTCTCTACTCCGAGCACTTTGACGACGGTACCCTGCGAACCTTCCTGACCTATGGCATTGACCGGGAAACCCTGGCGGAGTCCGCCTACAAGGGACTGGTGGACCCGGTTACGCTGCCCTGTTCGCCTTCGGAGTCGTATTACAGCAAGAGCCTGGCGGCAAAGTATGCCTATGATCCGCTGAAGTTCATCGACCGGCTGTCCAGCTATAGAATTCCCCAGAAGGACGGCGCGGACAAGGAGCTTCGGCTGCTGGTCAACTCCGATGATTCGGCGCGTACCAGAATCGCCCGGGAAATTGCGGAAACCCTCACCGATCTGGGTCTGCCCTGCACCACGCTGGAAAGCAGCAGTTCCCTGTATAAGAATACCATCGACGCAGGTAACTTCGATATGTACCTGGGCATGACGCGCCTGAGTCCTGACATGGATCTGACGGAATTCTTCCGCCCCTACGGCAAAATGAGCCGGGGTGGGTTATCTCATGAGATTCTGTACAATATGTGCCTGAAAGCCCTGGAGGACAGCGGCAACTACTATAACTTCTATCAGAAGCTGGCGGAGGACGGCCGTATTATCCCGCTGATGTTCGGCTACTACAATGTCTACGCCCACCGGGGACTGCTGCCGGATCTGAATCCCTCCCGGGACAATGTGTTCTATTACTCTATGGGCAAAACCATGGAGGACATCCTCATCGAGGAAACCGAGGAAGAATAAGCGATAAACTGCCGAAGCCTTACACCAACGGCAATTTACCATATTACCATTACCAATCTGGAAAGGACGAGAAATATGAAACGAAGCATTGCGCTGATTCTGGTGCTGACGCTGCTGCTGTGCGGCTGCGGCGGCAAAAAGGCAGATGCACCGCAGCAGGCGGCAGTGCCTGCAGATACCACACCCGTTGTGGCCACCACTGAGGAGCTGACAACGGAGCCGACTACCGAGCCTGCCACTGTGCCTACCGAGCCTCCGGTGTACCGCAATCCCATCAACGGTGAACTCCTGGACGAGCCGTTTACCGGACGGATTTTTGCCAACACTGTCAGCAACCTGCAGGACAACCTGCCCCATGTGGGCGTGGTGAATGCGGACGTGGTCATGGAGATGTATGTCAACATGAACAATGTAGTCCGCTGCCTGGCGCTGTTCAGTGATATCGAGAGCGTGGAAGCCATTGGCGCCACCCGTTCTACCCGCCCCATTTTCAATGATATTGCCCAGCATTACGACCTGATTCTGTCCCATGCCGGCGGTTCCAGCACGGCGCTGAACGACGCGGCCAACCGCGGCGTGGAAAACTTCAACATCGAATCCTGGGATGTTATGAAGGTTGCCACCACTTCCTACCGGGACAAGGAATACAAGCGTACCTATGAGAACACTCTCTTCGGCATCGGCGCCGGCATTAAGGAATACGCCGAGGCGGCAGGTTATCCCATGACTCTGGAGAAAGATTATGGTTTCCGCTTCACGGAGGACGGCACGCCTGCCGATGGGGAATCCGCCGAGTCCATTACCGTGAACCTGAATTACAAGCAGGCAAAGAAAACAACGGTCATGAACTACGATTCCACGCTGGGTAAGTACGTCTGGAACCAGTATGGAAAGGAAATGCAGGATCAGATTACCGGGGAAACGGAAGCCTTTACCAATGTGATCGTCATGTTCGCGGAAATTACCAACGAAGGTATTTACCACTATGCGGACTTTACTGCCGGCGGCACCGGCTATTACGCCAACGGCGGCAAGATCATCCCCATCGTCTGGGGCTGTGACGGCGACAAGGAGCCGTTCCACTTCCTGACCAACGATGCGCAGGATTTGGAAATCGGCGTTGGCAATACCTACATTGCCATCGTAGGCGCGGATTCCAACGTGACATATTGACTTTGAAAGCAGGGAGGAAGATGCCTCCCTGCTTCCAATTTTTGTCCCGCTGAAAAGGACAAATGTCTTTGGCGAATTTACAGGGTGAAGATATCAGCAGTTTGCACCGAAAAATGGATATATTCAGTTGGTTTTGTACAAAATTAACAGTTTACAACCCCTCATGGGTATTGTATAATAAATCCGTACGGAGATATCGAATGTCGTACATGAAAAAGTAATTTTGCTGCAAAGTGCAGTAATAAAAATGGAGGAATTACCATGTCTGTCAAAGTTGCAATTAACGGTTTTGGCCGTATCGGCCGTCTGGCTTTCCGTCAGATGTTCGGCGCTGAGGGCTTTGAGGTTGTCGCCATCAACGACCTGACCTCCCCCAAGATGCTGGCTCACCTGCTGAAGTACGACTCCACTCAGGGCAACTACGCTGCTCAGGGCCATGTCGTCGAGGCTGGCGAGGACAACATTGTTGTTGACGGCAAGAAGATCACCATTTATGCTAAGGCCAACGCTGCCGAGCTGCCCTGGGGCGAGCTGGGTGTGGACGTTGTCCTGGAGTGCACCGGTTTCTATACTTCCAAGGCTAAGGCTCAGGCTCACATCGACGCCGGCGCCAAGAAGGTCGTTATCTCCGCTCCCGCTGGCAACGACCTGCCCACCATCGTTTACAACGTCAACCACAACACCCTGACCAAGGAAGACAACATCATCTCCGCCGCTTCCTGCACCACCAACTGCCTGGCTCCCATGGCTAAGGCTCTGAACGACGGCTGGAAGATCCAGTCCGGCATTATGTGCACCATCCACGCTTACACCGGCGACCAGATGATCCTGGACGGCCCCCAGCGTAAGGGCGACCTGCGCCGCTCCCGTGCTGGTGCTGTGAACATCGTTCCCAACTCCACCGGCGCTGCCAAGGCCATCGGCCTGGTCATCCCCGAGCTGAACGGCAAGCTGATCGGCGCTGCTCAGCGTGTTCCCACCCCCACCGGCTCCACCACCATCCTGAACGCTGTCTGCGCTAAGTCCGTCACCAAGGACGAGATCAACGCCGCCATGAAGGCTGCTGCTACCGAGTCCTTCGGCTACAACGAGGACGAGATCGTTTCCTCCGACATCATCGGCATGCGCTTCGGCTCCCTGTTCGATGCCACTCAGACCATGGTCTGCGCTCTGCCCGATGGCAAGACCCAGGTTCAGGTCGTTAGCTGGTACGACAACGAGAACTCCTACGTTTCTCAGATGGTTCGTACCATCAAGCACTTCTCCACTCTGCTGTAATTGCGGATCTGAGAACTGTCTGAAATCCTCGCCGCCCTGTGCAATTGCACAGGGCGGTATTTTTTTGCTTTTTTTGCAAAAAACAACCCCCAGGGGGGCTTCCGCTGGTATTTTTTCTCTGGTATGATAGTGCCATAAAGATTCAGAAAACGAGGTGCTGACATATGCATATGGCTGATGCGCTGCTGGCTCCGGCTGTTGCCGCAACCATGTACGCTGCTTCCGCGGTAACGGTGGGAGCTTCCGTAAAGACCTTGAAGAAGGACGAGAATCCGGCGAAACTGCCCACCATGGCCGTGGCTTCCGCACTGGTATTTGCCGGTCAGATGATTAACTACACCATTCCCGGCACCGGTTCCTCCGGTCATCTGTGCGGTGGTATGATGCTTTCCGCCCTGCTGGGACCTCAGGCGGGCTTTTTGTCCATGGTGGTCATTCTTACCATCCAGTGCCTGTTCTTTGCTGACGGTGGCTTGCTGGCGCTGGGAGCCAACTGCTGGAATATGGCATTCTATGGATGTTTTGTGGGATACTATCTGCTATGGAGGCCAATTATGCGCAGTGGGCTTTTCGGCAAGATGGGCGCAAAAGCCGCAGGCCGGTCCAGGATTATCCTGGCATCCGTCTTGGGCTGTGTGCTTACCCTTCAGCTTGGCGCGTTTTCCGTGGTTCTGGAAACCTCCCTGTCCGGCGTCACGGAATTGCCCTTCGGCGCTTTCGTGGGCATCATGCAGCCCATCCATCTGGCCATTGGTCTGATCGAGGGCCTGATTACCTCTGCCGTACTGCTGTTTGTCTATGCAGCCCGTCCCGAGCTGCTGATGGATGTGGACACTGGGAAAGCCGTGCAGGGTAAGTGCTCTGTAAAAACCACGCTGGTGATTCTGGCGGTTGTGGTTGCCGTCGTCGGCGGTGGCCTGAGTCTGATGGCCAGCTCCAATCCCGACGGCCTGGAATGGTCCATGTTCGGCAACGCCGAGGCCGGCTACAGCGAGAATATGGGCCTGAATGAGGAAGACTATGGCATTGCCAGTGGCGCGGCTGAGACTGCCGGTGCCATCCAGGAGAAAACGGCGTTCCTGCCGGACTATGCGTTTGCAAACAGCGACAGTGCCGCCGGTACCAGCGTTTCCGGACTGGTTGGTTCTGCGATTGTGGCAGGCGCGGCAATTGTGATCTGCATGGCAGGCGGATTCTTCCGCAAGAAAAAAGTTGCTGCAAAAGCATGAAAACTGTGATATGATATCAGAGGCGCCGAATTGGTGCCTCTGATGTCGTTTTGCGAGGAATTATTATGGAAAAGCTGACAAATGCCCAGCTGGAATTGCGGGAGATGGACGATCTGGCAGCGGCGGATTCGCCGGTGCACCGCTTAAATCCCCTGTGCAAACTTCTGGTGACGGTTTTTTATATTGTGACGGTGGTTTCCTTCCCCAAATATGACCTGTCCGGCCTGATGATCATGGTGCTGTACCCGGTTGTACTGTTTCAGGCAGCGGGAATTTCTGTGGGGCTGTGCTTTCGGAAGCTGCGGATCGTGCTGCCGCTGGTGTACGCGGTGGGACTGGTGAATCCTTTCCTGGATCATACCCCGCTGATTTCTCTGGGAACGCTGACGGTTACTGGCGGCGTGGTGTCCATGGTGACGCTGATGCTGAAGGGCGTGTTTTCCCTGATGGCCTCATTTTTGCTCATTGCAACCACGTCCATCGATACCCTGTGCGCCGCGCTGCGCAAGCTCCACGTGCCGGATATTCTGACGACGCTGCTGCTGCTGACCTACCGCTACATCGGTGTTATGCTGGAGGAGGTCGCCGTGATGACCCAGGCTTACAGCCTGCGGGCGCCGGGGCAGAAGGGCATCCATATTTCCGCCTGGGGATCGTTTCTGGGGCAGCTGCTGCTGCGGAGCATGGACCGGGCGGAGGCGCTGTACCACAGTATGCTGCTGCGGGGCTTTCGGGGTGAATACTTTTATGCGGATGTTCCGCCCTGCGGCGTATCCGGTGTGCTTTATATGATCCTGTGCGCCGGGGCGTTCCTGTGTGCCAGATGGGTAAATCTTCCCGCACTGCTGGGAAGCCTGTTTGTGAGGTAGAGTCATGATCGAATTTCAGAACGTATCCTTCTCCTACGGAGAAGCCCCGGTGGTGGAAAACCTGAGCTTTACCATCCGAAAAGGGGAAACCGTGGGACTGATCGGCGCCAACGGCGCAGGCAAGTCCACCATTATGAAACTGATGCTGGGATTGCTTACCGGCAGCGGGCAGATTCTGGTGGATGGCCTGCCGGTGAACAAAGAAAATGTGTCCGAAATCCGCCGGAAAATCGGCTTTGTCTTGCAGGATTCCGACAACCAGATGTTCATGCCCACGGTTTATGAGGACATGATTTTCGGCCCCCGGAACTATGGACTGAGCAAAGAGGAGACAGAACGGAAAGTGGATGCGGTGCTGGAGCAGCTTGGCCTGCAGGCGTTGAAGCACCGGCATAACCATAAAATTTCCGGCGGCGAAAAGCGTATGGCGGCCATTGCGACCATACTCGCCATGGATCCGGAGACGATTCTCATGGACGAGCCCTCCACGGCGCTGGATCCGGTGAATCGCCGCACGGTGATCAACACCATCAACCGGCTTCCCCAGACCAAGCTGATTGCTTCCCACGATCTGGATATGATTCTGGATACCTGTCAGCGGGTGATCCTATTGTCCCATGGCACCATTGTGGCGGATGGGGACGCAGAAACCATTCTCCGGGATCGGGAATTGCTGGAGGCCAACCGCATGGAGCTGCCCTTCTGTCTGCAGGGCTGGCACGGCAGAAATCAGCAAAAATAAAGAATAATTCTGCCAGCACTGGCAAACAATACCTCTGAACTCATTTTTTGGAGGTATGAATCATGTTCCGTACACGAGTCGTCGCCCTGATCTGCGCGCTTTGCTGCGTATTTGGGCTTTGCGCCGCCGCATCCGCCGTGGAGGTGGACAGCGGCAGCACCTATTGCTTTGGCACCGGCGATTTTTCCCAGGAGGAGCCGATTGCTGGAATCTGCATTACCGATTTGCCGGAGAATCTGGGGGCGCTGATGCTGGGAAGCCGGATTCTGCGGGAGGGGGATGTACTCACCGCCGATCAGGTGGCGCAGATGACCCTGTCGCCATTGCAGACCGAATTTGACCAGACCCTGGAGGTGGGCTATCTTCCCATTTATCCGGGGCGGGTTGCCGAAAGCGCCGTCATGACCATTTCCATCCGGGGCAAGGAGGATAAGCCGCCGGTGGCGGAGGATTCTGCGCTGGAAACCTATAAAAATCTGCCCAACACCGGAAAGCTGAAAGCATCCGATCCGGAAAACCAGCCCATGACTTACACGGTCACCCGTCAGCCCCGTCGGGGAACGGTGACCATTGCCCAGGACGGCAGCTTCACCTACACCCCTAAGAAAAATAAGGTGGGCGTGGATTCTTTCGTCTATACCGCCACGGATCCTGCCGGTAAGACCTCCCGGGAGGCAACCGTCACCATCACCATTCTGAAACCAGCGGATGCCACCCAATACACGGACACGCTGGGCAAGGACTGCCGTTTTGCTGCCGAATGGATGAAGCATACTGGTATTTTTGTGGGAGAAACGCTGGGAGAGAGTGCCTGTTTTTCCCCGGAGCGGCAGGTGACCAAGGGGGAATTCGTGACCATGCTGGTGAAAGCGCTGGATATTCCGGTGGAGCAGGAGGTAACCTACACCGGTTACACGGATGAGATTCCCGAATGGCTTCAGCCGTATCTCGCGGCGGCGGTGCGTTCCGGGCTGACGGACGGGCTGCAGGAGCAGCAGGTGTTCGATCTGGACAGCCCCATTACGGCGGCGGAGGCGGATGTGTTGCTGAAAAATGCGCTGGATCGGGAGGAATCCTGCATCTCCCCTGAGGAGCTGCCTCTGACCCGGGCACAGGCGGCCTGTGCCCTGTATGACGCGGCAAAGCAGGCACAGCAGCAGGGCATCGATCATGTCGTATAATACTCTCGACGGGAGCGGCTTTTGCCGCTCCCGTTTTGCACCATCTCCAGGATTGCGCCTATACTGGAGATAGGAGGTGCACTATGGATTCTTTTGTCATAATGGCGCTGATTGCCACGCTGGGCACCTGGCTGGTGACTGCGCTTGGGGCTGCTACGGTGGTCTTTTTTACATCCCCCCGTCCGAAGGTGCTGAATCTGATGCTGGGGTTTTCCGCAGGGGTGATGATCGCAGCCAGCTTCTGGTCGCTGCTGGAGCCTGCCATCGCCCGGGCGGAACAGTTGCCGGGATTGCCTGCCTGGTTTGTTTCCACGGCTGGCTTCCTAATGGGCGCGGTATTCCTGTGGGTATCAGATAAGTTGGTATCCCGGTCACTGGGAAAGGTGGAAAGCGGGGGCAGGAAACGGATTATTCTGCTGGTCTTGTCCATAACTCTGCACAATATCCCGGAGGGGCTGGCGGTAGGTGTCGCTTTCGGTGCGCTCCAGCGTGGCTGCTCCATGGAGAGCCTGATGGGCGCCGTCTCTGTGGCGGTGGGCATCGGTCTGCAAAACTTCCCGGAGGGAGCAGCGGTGTCCGTGCCGCTGCGTCGGGAAGGATGCAGCCGGGGCAGAAGCTTTCTGGTGGGGCAGGCCTCGGCGATGGTGGAGCCGATCGCTGGGGTACTGGGGGCGTGGCTGGTGGTGTATGTTCAGGCGCTGCTGCCCTACGCACTGTCCTTTGCTGCGGGCGCCATGATTCTGGTGGCGGTACATGAGCTGATCCCGGAATGCCAGAAAAATCAGTCCGACCAGCCTTATTTTGCGACCATGGGCATCGTACTGGGCTTTGCCGCCATGATGCTGCTGGATGTGATGCTGGGGTAAGGAAAAGCTTCGCGTTGACTTTCTTTCCATTCCGGGCTATACTGATAGGCAAGAGGTGATTGTAATGAAGAAACGACAAATTTCTGCCCTGATTGCCCGGTTTGCTACACCGGTTGCCCTGATTGTGCTGGGACTGGTGTTGCTGTTCTGCCCGGATACGGCATCCGTGCTGATTGCCAAGGTGGCAGGCTGGTGCCTGATGATCGCCGGCGTGATTGTCGCTGTCGCCATGGTGGTGGACAGCGCATGGTCGGTATCCAGGATTGTGACAATCCTGATTCTTGTGTTCCTGGGACGCTGGCTGATGGCGCATCCGCTGGCCTGGGCCGCATGGGGCGGACGAATTGTGGGCGTATTGCTGCTGCTGCGGGGTATCCGGGATTTTACCCAGTCCAGCCTGAGCCAGGGCAGGGTGCTGTCCGTTGTGACGGCTGTGTTGGGCGTGGTGTTGATTGTGCTGCCCATGACGGCTTCCCGACTGGTGTTCTCTCTTTGTGGGCTGGTGATCCTGGTGGTTGGCTGCGGAATGTTTGCCGAACGGATCTGGGAGCGGCGGTATCTGGAGGGCGATGATCCCAATATCATCGATGCTCTGTGATGCTGGCATCCTGCGCGCTTCAGGGGCGCACCGGGCATGAGGCCGGGCGCGCCCTTTTGGCGGAACTTTACCGGCAGGCCACGGGAGAACCCTTGCCGCCAATTGCTGTGGGGCAATGGGGGAAACCCTATTTTCCGGACAGCCCGTGGCATTTTTCCATTACGCACACACCAAAGCGGGCTTTTTGCGTGCTGGCGAAGGAGAATGTTGCCATGGATGCGGAGGAATTGGATCGCCGGGTGAACTTGTCCCTGGCGGAAAAAATCCTTTCCCCTGGGGAAAAGGCACAGTTTGACGCTGCGGCAGATCAGAAACGTGCCCTGCTGACCTTCTGGGTCCTGAAGGAAGCGGCCGCAAAGCTTAGCGGCAGGGGGCTGCATGGCTACCCCGTTGACACGGATTTTTCGCTGGACGATCCCCGGGTGCGGGAGATGGACGGCTGCCTTGTGGCGATTTTTACAGAAGGAGAAACGTATGCTGTTTGATACCCACGCCCATATGGATGACCGGGCGTTTGACGAAGATCGGGAGAACCTGCTTGCGGCTCTGCCCGGGCAGGGAATTGGTTTGCTGATGAATCCGGGATGCAGCCTGGAATCTTCCCGCAACGCGGCTGCTTTGGCGGAACGGTACGATTATATTTACGCCGCTGTCGGCTCCCATCCGGATGCCGCCGATGAGGTAACTCCGGCGGTTCTGGATGCGTACAGAATGTTATGTAAACAAAATCCGAAAGTTCTTGCCGTTGGCGAAATCGGGCTGGATTACCATTATGAGGACATTCCCCGGGAACGTCAGCAGGAGGCCTTCCGGGCGCAGATGGCGCTGGCGGAGGAATTGGGACAGCCGGTGATCGTCCACGAACGGGAGGCTCACGAGGACGGTATGCGCATCGTGGAGGAATTTCCCACGGTGAAGGGTGTATTTCATTGCTATTCCGGCTCGGCGGAGATGGCAAAATGGCTGGTAAGCCGGGGCTGGTACATTGGGTTTACCGGGGTACTGACCTTTAAGAATGCCCGGAAGGCGGTGGAAACCGCCGCTTCCATTCCTCTTGACAGGATCGTTCTGGAAACCGACTGCCCCTATATGTCCCCGGAACCTTTCCGGGGCCGGAGAAACGACCCGGGCAGGCTCTACCGCATGGCGGAAGCGCTGGCGCAAATCCGGAACCTGCCGGTGGAGCAGATACACGACATCACCATGGAAAATGGAAAGCGGCTGTACCGCATCCCATAACGAAAAAACTGCCCCGTTCTCAAAACGGGGCAGTTTTGCTATTTCCGGAAAAATGCGGCGGCGATGGCGCCGGGGCCGGCGTGGGTGCCGACCACGCTGCCGATGCTGGTATAACGCAGAGAATCTGTGCCATCTTCCCACAGGGGCGCGCTGTCTGCCATATACTTTTTCAGCAGAGCATCGGACAAACCGGTGTAACCCAGCAGAATGGGCATGGAGAAATCAATGCCGCCGGCTTTGTTGATCTCCTGCACCAGCAGGTTGTTGCCCTGCTTGGAGCCCCGGGCTTTGCCCAGCATGTTGATTACGCCGTCCTTGACGTTGACGACAGGCTTGATGTTCAGAAGCCCTCCGGCGAAAGCCACGGCGGCGGAGATCCGCCCACCCTTTTTCAGGTACTCCAGGGTATCCAGCATGGCGATCAGGCAGATATCCTCCTTCTTGATTTCCAGAAGGGCAGCAATTTCTTTGGCACCCATGCCTGCGTCGGCGCACCGCAGGGCGTATTCCGCCAGAATTCCTGCACCCAGGGTGACATTGCCGCTGTCCACCACATACATGTTTTCATAATCCTCTGCGGCAATCCGGGCGCTCTGACAGGTACCGGAAAGCTGGGAAGCCAGAGTAATGACGACCGCGCTGTCCCCGGCGGCGGTTACTTCCTCAAACAGCTTGGCAAAACCGGCAGGCGTAGCCTGGCTGGTGGTGGGCAGCACGTCGCTTTCCACCAGCTTGTTATAGAATTCCTCGTGGGTGATGGTCACCCCGTCAATGTATTCATCCTTACCGAAGCATACCGTCAGGGGTACGATACCAACCCGATTGGTCAGTTCCGGCGCCAGATCTGCAGTAGAATCTACGATGATTCTCACGCTCATTTTGTATTCCTCCTTATGAAACAGATACGGAAGGAAAGCGGCATGCTGCTCAGCTCGCCTGCTTTCCGTGGCATTCCGCCTTGGAAATGCGGTAGTAGAAAGGTTCCAGTTCGGTCTGCGTCAGCAGCCGGGGAACAGGGTACAGGGGATTGGCTTCCCGCTCTGCGTGGGCAGCCATCACGGGGATATCCTCTGCCCGAATCCCCTCCAGCTGCTCCGGAATCCCCATGCGGGCGTTCAATTCCCGAATGGCGCGGATAAAGTCGGTAGCTGCCTGTGCATCAGATTGCTCTGGAGTGCATACACCGGCGGCAATGCCCAGCTCGTGAAGCTTTCTATGGGCGCTTTCTCCGTAGGCCTCCAGTACATAGGGCATGATCACCGCGTTGGCAAGCCCATGGGGGATGTTGTATTGGCCGCCAAGAGAGTGGGCGATGGCGTGGATATAGCCCACATAGGACCGGGAGAAGGCTACGCCTGCCAGATAGGCAGCGGTGAGCATATTTGCCCGGGCGGTGTTGTCCCGGCCGTTGCGGTAGGCGCGTTCCACATTTTCAAACACCAGCCGGGTGGCTTCCAGAGCTTTTTCCCGGGTTTCCCGGGTGGTGGAGCGTCCGATATAGGCTTCCACAGCGTGGGTCAGGGCGTCCATGCCGGTGGTGGCGGTGAGGTGCGGGGGAAGTGAATGGGTCAGACTGGCGTCCAGCACCGCATAGCGGGGAATGAGCACAAAGTCATTCATCACATATTTGTGCTGCTTTTCCGCATCGGTGATGACCGCGGCCAGCGTGACTTCGCTGCCGGTTCCGGCAGTGGTGGGAATGGCAATCAGGGTGGGGATCTTCTTCAGGATCCGCAGGGTGCCCTTCAGCATTCCCATGGGAGTTCTGGGGCGGGCTACCCGTGCACCCACAGCCTTGGCGCAGTCCATGGAGGAACCGCCGCCGATGGCGATCAGCGCCTGACATTTCTCCTGACGGTACAGCGACAATGCCTGCTCCACGTTCTGAACTGTGGGATTGGGCCGGGTTTCGGCGTAGATAACGTAGGCAATATTGTTCTGCTCCAGCACCGCTTCCAAATGGGCGGCAATGCCGCTGCGGACAATGCCCTCGTCGGTGACGACCAGCACCCGCTGGATGGCTTCCTTGTCAAAAACGGTTTTCAATTCTCCGCAGTTGTGAAAGATCTCCGGTTCCCGGTAGGGAAGTACCGGCAGGGCGGCACGAAGCACCGCCTGAACCGTGCGGCAGTAAAGATGTTTGATCGGATTCATAGACCCTCCTGACTGATTTTGCGCAGATTGTTGGTAATGGTTTCCAGAGACTCATAGAAAATGGCGCGGTTCTCATCGGTGAGCCCTTTACCGGCAAGCTCCACAGCCAGTTCTGCCCGCTGTGCCAGCTCCTGTGCCACGGCCTGCCCTTCGGCGGTCAGGTACAAGCGGCCGCGGTAGCGGTTGGGGTTCGTGCCGATTTTCGTCACCAGACCTTTGTTTTCCAGAATAGACATCATCCGGGAAACGTCCGCCTTGTCCCGGTCGCACAGCTCTGCCAGACGGGGCGCGGTCAGCCCCTCAGGATACCGGGACAGGGTGAGAAGATAGGTTACATGGGAGGCTTTCAGGGAGTATTTCGCCAGTTCCTCTGCGGCGATTTTATGCCAACAGCGGGAAATCTCCGCGATGGCAAGGGAAAACTTTTCAAATCGGTCAATCATAGCAGATTCTCCTTTGAATGTTGACAACACAACGTCTTGCAGTATACCATAGAAATGTTGAAATGTCAACATCTATATGGAAAGGGAAACCGCCCCGTGAAAACGGGGCGGTTGGATATTGAAATGGTGAAGAATTAACCGTTTCCGGCCATTTCCTTCAGAGCGTCCTTGCGGCTGAAGTTGGCGCGGCCCTTCTCGTCGAAGCCCATGAACTTCACCCAGGTCATGTCGCCCAGGTTCAGCACGTCCTCGACCTTTTCCACGCGGCGGTTCTCCAGCTTGGAGATGTGCACCATGCCGTCGTGACCGGGGGCAATTTCAACGAAAGCGCCGATGGGCAGAATGCGGACAACCTTGCCGTAGTACAGCTTGCCCACTTCGGGAACGAAGCAGATGTCGTCCACCATCTTCTTGGCGGCGTTGGCAGCGGCGGCATCCACGGCGGAAATGAACACGGAGCCGTCATCGTCAATGTCCACCTTGGCGCCGGTGTCGGCGCAGATCTTCTGGATGGTCTTGCCGCCGGAGCCAATGACCTCGCGGATCTTGTCCACGGGAATCTTCATGGAAATCATCTTGGGGGCGTACTCGGATACTTCCTCCCGGGGAGCGGGAATGGCCTTCAGAATGACCTCGGACAGGATCTCCAGACGGGCCTTGCGGCAGCGCTCCAGCGCGTCCGCGATGATCTCCATGGTCAGACCCTTGTTCTTCAGGTCCATCTGAATGGCAGTGATGCCCTCGGTGGTACCGGCAACCTTGAAGTCCATTTCACCGTGGAAGTCCTCCACACCCTGAATGTCGGTGAAGGTTCTCCACTCACCAGTCTCCTGATCGGAAATCAGGCCGCAGGAAATACCGGCAACGGGCCGCTTGATGGGCACGCCGGCATCCATCAGCGCCAGAGTAGAGCCGCAGATGGAGCCCTGAGAGGTGGAGCCGTTGGAGGACAGCACCTCGGACACCACACGGATGGCGTAGGGGAACTCCTCCACGCTGGGGATCACAGGCAGCAGCGCCTTTTCTGCCAGCGCGCCGTGACCGATTTCACGACGGGAGGTGGAACGGGCGGCACGGGCTTCGCCGGTGGAGAAGGAGGGGAAGTTGTAGTGGTGGATATACCGCTTGGTCTCCTCGGGGTAGATGGTATCCAGCTTCTGTGCGGCGGACAGGGTGTTCAGGGTGCAGATGGACAGCACCTGGGTCTGACCGCGGGAGAACAGGCCGGAGCCGTGGACACGGGGCAGAACGCCGACTTCGGCGTCCAGAGGACGGATGTCGTCCATGCCGCGGCCATCCACGCGCTTGCCCTGGAGCAGCCACTTCTTGACGACCTTCTTCTGCATCTTGTACAGGCAGACCTCAATGTGGGTCTCAAAATCCTCGTACTTCTCGCCGAACTTCTCCTGGAAGTCCAGACGGGCTGCGGTAAGACGCTCTTCCCGGACGTTCTTGTCGTCGGTGTCCAGAGCGTACTCAATCTGGTTCAGGCCGTAGGCCATCAGGTCGTCCAGCAGGTCGTGGTTGACAGCAGCCTTCTCGAAGGTGAACTTGGGCTTGCCGATCTCGGCAACGATACCGTTGATGAACTTCACGATCTCCATGTTGGTCTCATGGGCCACACGGATGCACTCCAGCACGATTGCTTCGGGAGCCTCGTTGGCCTCGGTCTCGATCATGACCACCTTCTCGAAGGTGGAGGAGATGCACACGAAGCAGTCGCAGGCCTCCCGCTCGTCGGCGGAGGGGTTGATGATATATTTGCCGTTCAGGTGGGCCACGTTGGTGGTGGCAACAGGGCCATTCCAGGGCACATCAGAGGAAGCGATGGCGATGGAAGCGCCCAGAGAGGCGACGATTTCCACGGGGTTGTCGTAATCGTTGGCCAGGACGGTGCAGGTCACTACGGTGTCGTTACGCAGCTCCTCGTCAAACAGGGGACGCATGGGACGGTCGATGATCCGGCTGTTCAGAATGCCCCGCTCGGAGGGCTTGCCCTCACGACGGTTGAAGGAGCCGGGGATGCGGCCCACGGCGTACATCCGCTCTTCAAACTCAATGGTCAGAGGGAAGTAGTCGATGCCGGCCTTGGGGATGGGGTTGCAGGTGCAGGTCGTGAGCACCACGGTGTCGCCGTAGCGGCAGATGCACTCGGCGTTGGCCAGTTCCGCCACCTTACCGGTCTCCACGGTAAAGGGGCGGCCGCCGATTTCCATCTCGTAAACATGATGGTTGGGATACTGTTTGCGGGTAATCATTGGTGTAACCTCCTTGTATTTTTGTGGTTCGGGAGGTTTAGCACTTGAATCGAATGTCGAAGGTTCGACAGCCCATTCAACTGCTAAAATTCTCCCGGAGTGAATTCAGTTGACAGTGGATAGTTGAAAGCTGAAAATTATGGTATCCGCTTTGCGGATGATTGAAATATCATTGCCGCAGGCAATACCGCAACTTTCAACTGGAAACTGTAAACTTTCAACTGAAAAGCGGCGATGGATTCCACCGCCGCTTTTTCGATATCTTACTTACGGATACCCAGCTTGGCGATCAGAGCACGGTAACGGTTGATGTCCTTCTTGGCCAGATAGTCCAGCATCTTGCGGCGCTTACCAACCATCATCAGCAGACCACGACGGGAGTGGTTGTCGTGCTTGTGGGTGCGCAGGTGCTCGGTCAGCTCGTTGATACGGGCGGTCAGGATGGCAACCTGAACCTCGGGAGAACCGGTGTCACCCTCGTGGGTTGCGTTGTCCAGGATAACCTGCGTCTTCTTTTCCTTCTGAATCATTGTGTTTTCCACCTTTCAATACATTACCCGGC
>JBJDYL010000039.1:0-1934 GCA_051867285.1 Faecousia sp.
GATTATAATTTTATGAGAATAAATATCTTTATCCTAAACTTAAGGTAAAGATATGAAGCAGGCTGTTCCAACCACTTCCGATTTCCACATGATAATCGTCAATATACCGGCAGGTACGGTCAGCCTTTTCACCGTCCGCATAGGTGATTCGGATTTTATCGCCGTCCGGGATACGGAACAGTTCCTTATAGTTCGGATTGATAAAGCGGATGCCTCTTTCTGCCTGTTGCAAGTGGCGATCAAGCCACTTTCTCTGATAGCAGTAGCAATACAGATTGTATTCGCCCTTGTTGGGGTTCAGGCGCAGCATATAGGAATACTGCTCCGTGTCTGCACGAAAACCAAACTCCCGGCCATCGCCGCCGAAGCTGCTTTCCGGCGTTCTCCGGCAATAGGCCGCCAGTGCGCTGCGGTCTTTCAATGCGCCGCCGTAGTTCTCATCAAAGCGGAGAGCATTGATAACCTCGTCAAACTCTGCCTTGAAGTCCTCCGATTTCAGTTCTGACCGGAAATCAAAAAAAGTACTGAAAAAACCTTTGCCGTTGCTGTCCATATCCGCGCGGAGGTGTCCGATCAGACCCGTCTGCATGGAAATCTGTTGGCTCTGTGAATAGCAGTAATTTCGTTCTGCCGGGGTCATGGCCCGTATTGTCATATCCATCAGCGTTCATGCTCCTTTCCGTTTTTCTGTTTTTCGGCCTGCTGGAGTACCAAAAGATAATGCTGCACCCATTTGGGCTGATTCTCCGGCTCCAATATACCGAGTATATCCCTGCGTTCAAAGCGGCTCTGCCGGCCAGTATAAATCTCTGTGCAAAAGACCGCCGATCCACGGCTGTGGGGATAGGCACCGAAGCCGCCTGTACATAGCTTGAGCTGGCTGGTCGCCCTCCGGTACTCCGGGCGCAGGACTTCCGGCTTGATGACAATGACCTTTCCGTGGAGATCATCATCATAACTGATGGGCGTACAACCCTCGGCGGTGATGGGGCTGTTGTCAATGCCCTGCATTTTGGGCGTGGACAGCTCCGCACGGGTTTTCTGTGCCTGCTCCATAATGCGCTGCCCATATATCTCCATAATCTCCGGGAAATCATCGCTGCCCACCGCATCGTAATACCGGCCTAAAATCGCGTTGCTCTCATAGTAGGCAACCAAATAGGGGAGGCCATCTGCATCCGCCGGATTTTCCCCCACCACAATTTCTCGATCTCCGATATGCACGGACTGGATAATCTCATAATCACCGGCCATGCGTTTTTCTTCACTCATAGCCTTATCACCTCTCATATTCCTTGGATTTAGGCTTATACGGCACGGCAATGATTCTGTTACCCTGTTTGAAAAATCTCTCCGGCAGCTTGAATTGCGCCTCATATTTCTGCGCCAGTTCTTTCGGCAGACTGAGAAACTTTTCGCTTTCAGCGGGAGCATAGCAGATAAAGAACTGCCCGAAAATAATGTCCACCATCTCCCGGCCTGTTGCTCCTTCCGGCTCGGAATAGATTGCTCGATTCGGGGGCATACCGTTTATCTTGCCTTCTTCATTACAGATGATGGCGATTTCTTCCTCATACGGCATAAATTCCTCAATATCGCCTCCGACAACACGCTGCATGGCTTCAAGGGAATCTTCAATCTCGACCATCCGGGGATATTTACCCGGTTCAACAAGCAGAACGGAGATTTTTTCTGCTCTCTGATTCATTCTCTCACTGACACCACATTCCTCCGGGTGGAAAGCAACCTGTTTGAAGCCAACGCTGTCGCAGAAATAAAATCCCTGCGGTACGGTATCACTTTCATAGACCTCCACGACATCGGAAACAGAGAGGGAACGCCCCCTGTAATCGGAAGGGTGGTTGATGTTCAGCAGGGCATAAACCTCCTCCAGATTGCTGCAATCCACCTCTTTGTCATATACCTTGTCGTAG
>JBJDYL010000040.1:0-1932 GCA_051867285.1 Faecousia sp.
TCCACAAGGAACTCCAGCGCAGCGGTGTCACCCTGAATCTGCTTTGGCTGGAATACTGCGACCAATGCAGGGCTGCTGGAGAGACCCCATATCAGTCCACGCAGTTTAACAAGTATTACGGCGACTACCTGGCGAAAACCAATGCCACCATGCACTTAAATCACAAGCCCGGTGAGATCATGCAGGTGGACTGGGCCGGAGATACCGCTTCCGTCATCGACACGGATACCGGCGAAATCATCCCGGCCTATGTGTTTGTTGCGACTCTTCCTTACAGTGGCTACAGCTATGTGGAAGCCTTCTTCTCCATGAATCAGGAAGCCTGGACTACCGCCCACGTCAATGCCTATAAATACTTTGGCGGCGTTACCCGGATCATCCAGTGTGACAACTTAAAAACCGGTGTACAGAAGCATGGAAAGGATGAGGTGATTCTTAACAAGGCATATCAGGAATTGGCTGAGCATTATGGAACAGCAATCCTGCCTGCCAGAGTCCGTTCTCCCAAGGATAAGGCTGCTGTAGAAGGTACTGTTGGTATTATCTCCACCTTCATTCTGGCAGCTTTGCGGAACCGGCAGTTCCTGTCCCTGCAGGAATTGAATGAGGCCGTCTGGGAACGCCTGGAGGCTTTCAACCAGAAACCCTTCCAGAAGCGGGAGGGCAGCCGGGCCAGTTGCTTTGCAGAAGAAAAGCCCTTTCTCCGTTCCTTACCAAGCCATTCTTTTGAGCTGGCAACATGGAAGGTGGCAACAGTAGGACCGAATTACCATATTTCTGTGGAGCGGATGAACTACTCTGTTCCCTTTGAGTATATCAAGCAGAAAGTGGATATCCGTCTGACCAGAGCCACGGTAGAGGTTTTCTTTGGAGGAAACCGAATCTGCTCTCATCCCAGACTGTACGGAAGATTCAACCAGTACAGCACCATTCAGGAGCATATGCCCCCTGACCACCAGAAGTATGTCCAATGGAACGGAGAACGGTTGATCCGCTGGGCCGGGAAGGTCGGAGGAAATACTGGAATCGTTGTTCGTGCTATTCTCAGCAGCTACAAGGTAGAGCAGCAAGGATACAAGTCCTGCATTGGCCTGTTGAAGCTGGCAGACAAGTACTCCCCGGAGCGGTTGGAGAGCGCATGCAAACGAGCGCTGGAATATACGCCCCGGCCCTCCCTCAAGAATATCCAAGCAATTCTGGCATCCGGGCAGGATAAAGCTGCCCAAGAGCAGGAGGAAGCCGCTCCTTCCTCCTCACGGTACGGATTCACCCGTGGGGCTGAATATTACGGGAGGGGGAACAAGGGATGCTGACCGAAACAACGGTATCCAAGCTGCGGGAAATGCGGCTGAGCATCATGGCCAATGCGTTAAAAGACCAGCTTGCGGACGCACAGTTCCAGAATATGGCCTTTGAGGACCGGATTGGTCTTCTGGTGGATGCGGAATGGAATGCCCGAAAGAACAACCACTTAAACAAACTGATCCGGCAGGCTACTTTCTCCGACCCCGGAGCCTGTCTGGAAAACGTGGAATATCTTCCAGACAGAGGGCTGAAGCAGGAAGAGCTTCTGCGGTTTGGCACCTGTAATTACATTCAGGAGCACCACAACATCATCCTGTTGGGAGCTACAGGGAGCGGAAAGACTTATCTGGCCTGTGCTCTGGGTATGGCAGCGGCAAGGCGATTCTTCGCGGTGAAGTATATCCGGCTCCCGGATCTGCTGGTGGAATTTCAGATTGCCAGAGGCAACGGCACCATCCGGAAGCTCATGACTCAGTATAGGAAATACGCGCTGCTTATTATTGACGAGTGGCTTCTGTATCCCCTAAAAGAAACGGAAGCCAGGGACTTATTGGAAATCGTGGAGTCCCGGTACAAGCGAAACTCCACGATCTTCTGTTCCCAATTTGACATCCCGGGATGGCCGGA
>JBJDYL010000041.1:0-29922 GCA_051867285.1 Faecousia sp.
CCTGCTGTTCCTGTGCGCGGTTATCAAGGCCGTTGACGATTATCAGGATCTGCTGCGGCTGTCCGTTGCCACCGCAGGAAACGATCATCGTCTGGGCGCCAACGAGGCTCCTCCCGCAGTGGTTTCCATTTTCCTGGGCGACGAACTGATGGGCATTCTGGATGCCATCGAGAACGATACTCCCTATGCCGGTACCAAAAAGACCACCATGAAGCTGGGCGTGGATGTGCTCCCCCGGTTCGCCCGGGATACCACCGACCGCAACCGTACTTCCCCCTTCGCTTTCACCGGAAACAAGTTTGAGTTCCGTATGCTGGGTTCCTCCAACTCCATTGCCTGTGCCAACATGATGCTGAACACGGCGGTGGCAGAATCCCTGAAAATCTATGCGGATCGTCTGGAAGGCACCGAGGACTTTGAAACTGCGCTGCATGAGATGATCAAGAAGACCATCAAGGATCACAAGCGCATCCTGTTCAACGGCAACGGCTACGATGAAGCCTGGATCAAGGAAGCCACCGAAAAGCGCGGCCTGTGCAACTACCCCACCACCCCCGACTGCATGCCCCATCTGCTGGATGCCAAGAATGTGGAGATGCTCACTTCCCACAAGGTTTTCTCCGTTGCAGAGCTGCAGTCCCGCTGCGAAATCATGCTGGAGAACTACTGCAAGACCGTGAACATCGAGGCAACCACCATGATCGACATGGCCAGAAAGCAGATTCTCCCCGCAGTGGAAGCCTACATCGGCGAGCTGGCCCGTACCGTATCCACCAAGAAATCGGTTGCTCCTGGGCTTGCCTGCTCCTATGAGACGGGCACCATTGCAAAGCTGTCCGTCCTGACGGATCAGATTGCGGAAAGAACCGATGAACTGGAATCCGCACTGCTGAATCTCAAGGATGTGTCCGGTGTTCAGGAAGAGTCCTTCTATATCCGTGATACCATCCTTGGCAAAATGGCCGCCCTGCGCGCCGTCGCCGACGAGGCAGAGACACAGACCGCAGAGAAGTACTGGCCCTTCCCCACTTACGGCGAACTGCTGTTCGGCGTACGATAAAACTGATACCCTTTCATAGCTGCCAAATGCCGTCTCGGACGGCCCGTGGGAGGGGGCTGACCACCCCCTCCCGGAAAGCGGCTTGATTTATTACATTTTTGAAATGCTTTTCCGGTTTGAACCGTTCGTCCAAATCGGAAAAGTCAATTTCAGGGAGTTTCGGTGAATTCGACTGCCGGCGGAAGAATCCTGGATTCCCTTTTGGAAAAGAGAAGTGACTACAATTCCAATAAGGAGGTAAGATTATGAGTGAAGTATGGAATGTATGGTATTTGATCGGCGCAGCACTGGTGTTCTGGATGCAGGCGGGCTTTGCCATGGTAGAAGCGGGCTTTACAAGAGCCAAGAATACAGGTAATATTATCATGAAAAACCTGATGGACTTCTGCATCGGCACCGTAGTGTTCATCCTCATCGGTTTTAGCCTGCTGATGGGTGAGGACCTGCTTGGCTTTATCGGAAAGCCCGGATTCGATCTGTTTACCGCTTACGAAAGTTTTGATTTCTCCAGCTTCGTATTCAATCTGGTGTTCTGCGCCACCACCGCTACCATCGTATCCGGCGCTATGGCGGAGCGTACCAAGTTCCTGTCCTACTGCATCTATTCTGCTGTTATTTCCGCGCTGATTTATCCCATTGAGGCCCACTGGATCTGGGGCGGCGGTTGGCTTGCAAGCCTTGGCTTCCACGATTTTGCCGGTTCCTGCGCCATCCATATGGTTGGTGGTATTTCCGCACTGATCGGCGCCAAGCTCCTGGGACCCCGTATCGGCAAGTTTACCCATGACGCTTCCGGCAAGATCGTCAAGGTTAACGCCTTCCCCGGCCACAGCATCGCGCTGGGCGCTCTGGGTGTATTCATCCTCTGGCTGGGCTGGTATGGCTTCAACGGTGCTGCCGCTACCTCCGTGGGTCAGCTGGGTTCCATTTTCCTGACCACCACCGTTGCGCCCGCAGTGGCTACGGTTGTCTGTATGATTTTCACCTGGGTGAAATATGGCAAGCCCGATGTTTCCATGTGCCTGAACGCTTCTCTGGCAGGTCTGGTGGCTATCACCGCTGGCTGTGATGTTACCGACTGCCTGGGTGCAACCATCATCGGCGCGGTAGCCGGTGTCCTCGTGGTATTCGGCGTATGGCTGCTGGATCACAAGCTGCGCATTGACGATCCTGTTGGCGCTGTGGCTGTGCACTGCATGAACGGCATCTGGGGCACCGTGGCGGTTGGCCTGTTTGCAACCGATACGGCTCCCGGATATGCGGTTGCCAACGCTTCCGGCGAAACCATTACGGGTCTGTTCTACGGCGGCGGCTTCCAGCTGCTGGGACTGCAGCTGCTGGGCTTCGTGTCCGTTGCAGTCTGGACAGTGGTGACGATCACCATCACGTTCCTGGTAATCAAGGCTACCATTGGCCTTCGTGTTTCCCGGGAGGAAGAAATCACCGGTCTGGATGCCACCGAGCACGGCCTGCCCTCCGCTTATGCCGGTTTCGCTATGCTGCCTGACATTGTCAGCGAGGATGCACCTGTGGTAGTGACCGGAGACGTGCCCGCTGCTGAGGCGGTTCCCGTTAAGAAGATGCCTTCCTTCGAGGATGGCACTCCCAAGATGACCAAGATCGAGATTATCTGCAAGGAGTCCCGCCTGGAGAACCTGAAGAATGCCATGATGACCATTGGCATTTCCGGCATGACCGTTTCCCATGTTATGGGCTGCGGCCAGCAGAAGGGCAAGCAGGAATACTACCGTGGTGTTCCCATCGAAGCCAACTTGCTGCCTAAGGTTCAGGTGGATATCGTTGTCAGCAAGGTACCTGTCCGCACTGTCATTGAAACTGCAAAGAAGGTTCTGTATACCGGTCACATCGGCGATGGCAAGATTTTTGTCTACGATGTGGAAAACGTTGTAAAGGTTCGTACCGGCGAAGAAGGCTACGACGCTTTACAGGACGTGGAATAATGAGGAATAGCCCACGGGAGAGCCGCCATGCGGCTCTCCCACGGGCAGTTTTAAGGAGGAAAGAAATATGTGCTCCATTATTGGTTATTGCGGCAAACCCCTGGACATGGCAGCGTTCCAGGCTGGTTTTTCCCGAACCGTATCCCGTGGCCCTGACGATTCCCGCATTCTGGATGTTGGTCAGGGTCTTTTGGGGTTTCATCGACTGTCTATCATGGGTCTGCACCCCGAGGGAATGCAGCCCTTTACTATGAATGGAAGCGCTGTTGTCTGCAACGGCGAGATATATGGTTTTGAAACGTTCCGCAATGCGCTGCGGGAAAAGTACACCTTCCAGAGCGACAGCGACTGTGAAGTGCTCCTGCCGCTGTACTTTGAGCACGGTGTAGATATGTTTGCCATGCTGGATGCGGAATTTGCCTGTATTCTGTACGACGGCAAAAAAAAGCAGTTTGTGGCAGCCCGTGACCCCATCGGTATTCGTCCTTTGTACTATGGTTATGACGCTGCAGGTACCATTGTATTTGCCAGCGAACCGAAAAACCTGCTTGGCCTTGTAAAGGAAATTCTCCCCTTCCCTCCCGGGCATTATTATGCTGACGGGAAATTTGTGTGTTATTGCGACATCGCTGCGGTGGATGCCTGCCATGGTGACGATCTGGAAACGGTCTGCCAGAACATTCATGAAAAACTGGTTGCCGGTGTGCGCAAGCGCCTGATTGCGGATGCCAAGGTTGGATTCCTCCTCAGCGGCGGTTTGGATTCCTCCCTGGTTTGCGCCATTGCGGCAAGAGAAAGCCAGAAACCCATCCGAACCTTTGCCATCGGTATGACAGGCGATGCCATCGACCTGAAATATGCCCGTCAGGTCGCCGATTTTATTGGCAGTGATCACACAGAAGTAATAATTTCTAAAAAAGATGTTCTCAATGCACTGGAAAGTGTGATAGAATTACTGGGGACATTTGACATCACCACCATCCGCGCCAGCATCGGTATGTATCTGGTGTGCAAGTACATTCACGAGAATACCGATATCCGGGTTCTGCTGACCGGCGAAATCTCCGATGAGCTGTTTGGCTACAAGTACACCGATTTTGCGCCTTCCGGGGAAGCATTCCAGCAGGAAGCCCAGAAGCGGATTCGGGAACTGCATATGTACGATGTACTCCGGGCAGACCGCTGCATCAGCGTAAACTCTCTGGAAGCACGGGTTCCCTTCGGTGATCTGGATTTTGTCAAGTATGTGATGGCAATTGATCCGGAAATGAAACTCAACAGATACAACAAGGGCAAGTATCTGCTGCGCCACGCATTTGAAGGCGGGGATTATCTTCCCCACGATATTCTGTGGCGGGAAAAGGCTGCGTTCTCCGACGCTGTAGGTCATTCCATGGTGGATTACCTGAAGGAGTATGCGGAAAACTACTATACGCACGAAGCGTATGAGAAGGGGCGTCAGAAATATACTCACGCCCAGCCCTTTACGAAAGAATCGCTGCTATACCGTGAAATCTTCGAGAAATACTACCCTGGTCAAGGTCAGATGATCGTGGATTTCTGGATGCCGAATAAGGATTGGGAGGGCTGCAACGTCAGTGATCCTTCCGCCCGTGTTCTGGCGAACTACGGTGACAGCGGTAAATAAATAGGAGGAATATACAATGGAACAAAAAGAGCAGCTGTATGAAGGGAAAGCAAAGAAAGTATTCGCAACCGATGATCCCGAACTTCTGATCGTGGCCTACAAGGATGACGCCACCGCATTCAATGGCCTGAAAAAAGGCACAATTGTCGGCAAGGGTGTCATCAACAACAAAATGAGCAACCGTCTGATGGCTATGCTGGAGAAGAACGGCATTCCTACCCACTATGTGCAGGAGCTGAGCGACCGGGAGACTCTGGTCAAGAAGGTCAGCATCGTACCTCTGGAGGTAATTGTCCGCAATATTTCCGCAGGTTCCTTCGCCAAGCACTATGGCGTGGAAGAAGGCATCGTGTTTGACCAGCCCACGTTTGAATTCTCTTACAAAAACGACGCACTGGGCGATCCCCTGCTGAACACCAGCCATGCCCTGGCCCTGAAGCTCGCTACCGCCGAGGAAATCGAAACCATCCGTACCTACGCCCTGCGCATCAATGAACTGCTCAAGGCATTCTGGAAAACCTGTGGCGTCACCCTGGTAGATTTCAAGCTGGAGTTTGGCAGACTCAGCGACGGAACCATTGTCCTGGCGGACGAAATCAGCCCGGATACCAGCCGCCTTTGGGATGCTGCTACCGGAGAGAAGCTGGATAAGGACCGCTTCCGCCGGGATCTTGGCGGCGTGGAAGAAGCCTACTCAGAGATCATGCACCGTCTGGAAGAGCACCTGTAAGGAGGTAGGGAAAATGGGTAATTCTGCGATTGTTGGCATTAACTGGGGCGATGAAGGCAAAGGCCGCATGGTCGACCTGCTCACGGAGCATTATGATGTCGTCGTTCGTTACCAGGGCGGCGGCAATGCCGGTCATACCGTCGTAAACGAATTCGGCAAGTTTGCCCTGCACCTGCTGCCCTCGGGTATTTTCCGCAAGAATGTGGTAAACATTCTGGGAAACGGCGTGGCGCTGGATCCCGAAAACCTCTGGAAGGAAATTGAAGATATTACCAGCCAGGGTGTGTCCATTACACCGGAAAATCTGAAAATCAGTGACCGCGCTTCCCTGCTGCTTCCCTGGCACCGGGAGCTGGACAGTCTGGAAGAAGCCCGGCTGGCCGATAAGAAATATGGTTCCACCAAGCAGGGCATTGCGCCGTTCTATTCCGATAAATATCAGAAAAAGACGGTCCTTGCCGGCGAACTGCTGTATCCCGAGCATTTGCGGGAGCATCTGAAGGATCTGATGGAGTGGAAGAACCTGACGCTTACCCGGGTCTATGGTGCAAAGCCTGTCACCATGGAGGATCTGGAGGTATGGATCAACGTTTTCTGCAACCGAATCAAGCCCTTCATCTGTGATACCGGTGCGTTCCTGCGCAGCGCACAGGCAGAAGGAAAGCAGATTCTGTTTGAGGCGCAGCTGGGCGCACTGCGGGATCTGGACTACGGCATTTATCCCTACACCACCTCTTCCAATGCCATTGCGGCCTACGCTCCGGTGGGTTCCGGTCTGCCCTCCGCCCGAATTGACGAGGTCATTGGCGTCGTCAAGGCCTACTCCACCTGTGTTGGCGAGGGTCCCTTTGTGTGCGAAATGTTTGGCGAAGAAGCCGAAGCGCTGCGCAAGGCCGGTTTTGAGTATGGCGCAAAGACGGGACGGCCCCGTCGCGTCGGCCCCATCGACATTGTGGCAACCCGCTACGGCATTCATGTTCAGGCGGCAACCAATGTTGCCCTGACCAAGCTGGATGTTCTGAGCTACCTGGATCGGATTCCGGTGTGTACCCATTACTATGTGGATGGGAAGCTTTCCGATGAATTCCCCTTCCCTTCCCTGCTTGACAGCGCCAAGCCCGTGATTGAATATATGGACGGCTGGAAATGCGATATTTCCGGTGTGAGAAACTGGGAGGATCTTCCGGAAGCAGCCCGGAAGTATGTGGAATTCATTGAAGAAAAGATCGGCTGTCACATTGGTTATGTCTCCGTTGGTCCGGAGCGGGACAGCATCATCATTCGTTAAGGAGAAAGAGAAATGACCGAGAAATACGAGTCCCCGTTAAGCTCCCGATATGCTTCGGAGTACATGCTGCGGCTGTTCTCCATGGATACCCGGATTCAGACCTGGCGCAGACTTTGGGTCTCTCTGGCAAAAGCGGAAATGGAGCTGGGCTTGCCTGTCACGGCAGCGCAGGTTGCTCAGCTGGAGGCGCACATCACGGACATTGACTATGCCTGCGCGGCAGCGCGGGAAAAGGAAGTGCGCCACGATGTCATGGCTCATGTCTACGCTTACGGCAAGGCAGCGCCGGAGGCAGCCGGCATCATTCATCTGGGCGCCACCAGCTGTTACGTCACGGACAACGCAGACATTGTGATTTACCGCGACGGACTGAAATACCTCCGCGGTGAGCTGCTCCGCGTCATCGCAAACCTGGCAGAGTTTGCAGACACTTATAAGGCAATGCCTACCCTGGGCTATACCCATTATCAGCCGGCACAGCTGGTCACCGTCGGCAAGCGCGCTACCCTTTGGATGCAGGATTTCCTGGCCGATCTGGAAGAACTGGATTTTGTACTGGGAACCATGAAATTTTTGGGCTGCCGGGGCACCACCGGCACCGAAGCCAGCTTCCTGGAATTGTTTGGCGGCGACACCGGGAAGATCGACGAAATGAACCGGAAAATCAGCGCAGACTTTGGATTTGACAAGTGCTTCCCTGTCTGCGGTCAAACCTATCCCAGAAAACTGGACAGCCGGATTCTGAATGTGCTGTCCTCCATCGCTCAGAGCTGCTACCGAATGGCAAACGACATCCGTTTGCTGCAGCACGACCGTCAGGTGGAAGAGCCCTTTGAAAAGAATCAGATCGGTTCCTCTGCCATGGCCTACAAGCGCAATCCCATGCGCTCCGAGCGTATCTGTTCCCTGTCCCGCTATTTGATGGCGGACGCCCTGAACGCCCCCATGACCGCCTCTACCCAGTGGCTGGAGCGGACGCTGGACGATTCTGCCAACCGCCGGATTTCCCTGCCCGAGGGCTTCCTCTGCGCAGATGCCATTCTGCGGCTGAGCCAGAACGTTACCAATGGTCTGCACGTCAACGAGAAAATCGTGGAGAAAACCGTGCGGGAATATCTGCCCTTTATTGCCACTGAGAATCTCATGATGGAAGGCGTAAAGCACGGCGGCAACCGGCAGGAGCTGCACGAGATCATCCGCACCTGCTCTATGGATGCCACAGCCAAAATGAAGAACGGCGAAAGCTGGGATCTGCTGGCAGATCTGGCGCAGCACAAGGAATTCGGCATGACCCGGGAAGAAATGGATGCCGTGATGGATCCTTCCCTGTATACCGGACGGTGCGCAGAGCAGGTGTCGGCATTCCTGACGCAGGTCAGGCCCCTGATCGCAGGCGTGGAACAGACAGAAGCGCAGATCAATCTTTAACGTAACGGAGACCGAAATATGGAAGAAAAAATCCTTGTTCTGGACTTCGGCGGGCAGTACAACCAGCTTATCGCCCGGCGGGTCCGGGAACAGAACGTTTACTGCGAGATTAAGCCCTATACCATGACCATGGAGGAGATCCGCTCCTTCGCGCCCATGGGCATCATTTTCACCGGCGGCCCCAACAGCGTTTACCTGAAGGAGTCTCCCCATGTAGACCCGGAGATCTTCCAGCTGGGCGTGCCTATCTTAGGCATCTGCTACGGCTGCCAGCTCATGGCT
This sequence comes from Faecousia sp., assembly GCA_051867285.1. Lineage (GTDB taxonomy): Bacteria > Bacillota > Clostridia > Oscillospirales > Oscillospiraceae > Faecousia. Next base: position 8,398 of record JBJDYL010000041.1, read on the forward strand.
CACACCCTGGGCGGCCAGGTGACGGCAGCCCAGAAGGATACTGCCCGGGAATACGGCAAAACCCCCACCTATTATGACACTAACTGCAAGCTCTTCAAGGGCATTCCGGAGCAGGCAATTTCCTGGATGAGCCATGGCGACTACATGGCCAAAGTCCCGGATGGCTTTGCGTTGGTTGCTCATACCGACGCCTGTCCCAACGCCGCCATTGCTGATGAAGCCCGGCGCTTCTACGGCGTGCAGTTCCATCCCGAAGTGAACCACACTCAGTATGGCGACCGGATGCTGCGCAACTTCCTCTACGAGGTCTGCGGCGCCAAGGGCACCTGGACCATGGGAGACTTCTGCAAAAACACCGTGGCTCAGCTGCGCCAGACCATTGGCCCCAAGGGCCGGGTGCTGCTGGCTCTGTCCGGTGGCGTGGATTCCTCCGTTCTGGCAGCGCTGCTGGCTGAGGCGGTGGGCGACCGGCTGACGGCGGTCTTTGTGGACCACGGCTGCATGCGCAAAAATGAAGGCGACGAGGTAGAAGCCGCCTTCACCAAGTGGAACATCCATTTTGTCCGGGTGGACGCCCAGCAGCGGTTCCTGGACAAGCTGAAGGGCGTGGAGGATCCCCAGCGCAAGCGGCAGATCATCGGCGCCGAGTTCGGTTATGTTTTCCTGGACGAGGCCATGAAATTCGGCATCACCAAGGAGGACTTCTTCGCCCAGGGCACCATCTACCCGGATGTCATCGAATCCGGCGCCGGAGATGCCGACGTGATCAAGAGCCATCACAACAAGCTCCTGCCCCGGGAGGTCATCGAGCAGTTCCAGGCGGTTCTGGAACCCCTGGATCATCTGTTCAAGGATGAAATCCGGCTGCTGGGTAAGGAACTGGGCCTGCCTGACTATCTGGTTCACCGCCAGCCCTTCCCGGGTCCGGGCCTGGCCATCCGCATTCTGGGAGAGGTCACCAAGGAAAAGCTGGATATTCTCCGGGAAGCGGACTTCATTTTCCGGGAGGAGATTGCAAAAGCAGAGCTTGGGGACATTTGCAGCCAGTACTTCGCAGTGCTGACCAATGCCAAGAGCGTGGGTGTCATGGGCGACGGCCGGACTTACGAAAACGTCCTGGCCCTGCGCAGCGTCACCACCAAAGACTTTATGACCGCGGAATGGACCCGGATCCCCTACGAGGTTCTGGATCGGGTATCCGTGCGCATCGTCAACGAAGTTCCCCGGATCAACCGCATTGTCTATGATATCACCAGCAAGCCGCCGGCAACGGTGGAATGGGAATAATCGCACGTTAGCGAGCAAGTAAGATTCTGCAATCACCGCAACAGTCGAGAAGGAGAGAATCACGATGACAAAGTACATTTTTGTCACAGGAGGCGTTGTGTCCGGTTTGGGCAAAGGTATTACCGCAGCCTCCCTTGGACGCCTGCTGAAGGCTCGGGGATTAAAGGTCGCCGCGCAAAAGCTGGATCCTTATATCAATGTGGATCCCGGCACCATGAGTCCGTATCAGCATGGCGAAGTTTATGTTACAGAAGACGGGGCGGAGACAGACCTGGATCTGGGGCATTACGAGCGTTTCATTGACGAAAATCTGAACCAATATTCCAATCTGACCACTGGAAAGGTTTACTGGAACGTGCTGAATAAGGAGCGCCGGGGTGAATACCTGGGCTCCACTGTTCAGGTAATCCCCCACATTACCAACGAAATTAAGGAATTTGTTTACCGGGTTGGCAAACAGACCGACGCGGACGTGGTGATCACCGAAATCGGCGGCACCATCGGCGATATCGAGTCCCAGCCCTTCCTGGAGGCAGTTCGTCAGATTTCGCTGGAGGTCGGCAAAGAGAACAGCCTGTTTATCCACGTTACCCTTGTCCCCTTCCTGCGGGGTTCCGATGAACACAAATCGAAACCCACCCAGCACTCTGTGCGGGAACTGCAGGGCATGGGTGTCAAGCCGGATATCGTGGTTCTGCGCTGTGACGAGCCCCTGGAGGACAGCATTTTCCAGAAGATCAGCCTGTTCTGTAACGTCAAGCCTGACTGCGTCATCGAGAATATCACCCTTCCCAATCTTTACGAAGCGCCGCTGATGCTGGAGAAACAGAATTTTTCCGGAATTGTGTGCCGGGAACTGGGAATTCAGACCATGGAACCGGATTTGACCGAATGGGAAGCGCTGGTTCAGCGGATTTACCACCTGCGCCGGTCTGTGACCATTGGTCTGGTAGGAAAATATGTACAGCTGCACGATGCTTACCTGTCTGTTGCGGAAGCCCTGCGCCATGCAGGGTATGCCCTGGATTCCGACATTACGATCCGCTGGATCGATTCCGAGACGTTAACCCCCGAAACCTACGAATCCAGTCTGGAAGATCTGGACGGCATTCTGGTTCCCGGCGGTTTTGGCTCCCGGGGTGTAGAGGGCATGATTCTGGCGGCCAAATATGCCAGAGAGCATGCGGTTCCCTACTTCGGAATCTGTCTGGGTATGCAGATCATGGTGATTGAATATGCCCGTCTGGCAGGTCTGGCTGACGCCAACTCCGGTGAATTTGACTCTGCCACACCCAACAAGGTCATTGATTTCATGCCAGGTCAAAGTGAGACCGTGGACAAAGGCGGCACGCTGCGTCTTGGCGCGTATCCCTGCGTGATTCAGCCCAACACCACCATGGCACGCTGCTATGGCTCCGCTGAAATCTCTGAGCGTCACCGGCACCGCTACGAATTCAATAACGATTACCGCGCGCTTCTTACCCAAGCCGGTCTGACGCTCAGCGGCACCTCGCCGGATCAGCGCCTTGTGGAAACGGTGGAAATTTCCGAACGTCCCTTCCATGTGGGCGTACAGTACCATCCGGAATTTAAGAGCCGTCCCAACAAGCCCCATCCCCTGTTTGTGGGCTTCATCGCGGCTGCTTTGGGAGGACGTAAATGAGTATTCATGAAGAATGCGGTGTATTCGGTGTGTTCAGTCAGGAAGCTGCAGATGTGGCTTCTCTGGTGTATTATGGGCTGTATGCGCTCCAGCACCGCGGTCAGGAAAGCTGCGGCATTGTCGTCAATGACGACGGTGTTTTTACCGCCCACCATGGAATCGGCCTTGTCAACGATGTATTTTCCCGCAAGGAAATGGAAAATTTTCCTAAAGGAGAAATCGCCGTTGGTCATGTCCGTTACGGTACCACCGGCGGTGTGACCATGCGCAACTGCCAGCCCATGCAGGTGAATCATTTGAAGGGCAAACTGGCCGTGGCTCATAACGGCAATCTGAGCAATGCACTGATGCTTCGCAGCAGTCTGGAGCTTTCCGGAGCAATTTTCCACTCCACCTCCGATACGGAAACCATTGCCTATGTAATTACCCGGGAGCGGCTGACTACCCCTTCCATTCAGGAGGCCGTGTATCGGGCCATGTCGAAGCTGGAGGGCGCCTATTCCCTGGTTATGATGTCCTCCACCAAGCTGCTTGCTGTCCGAGATCCCAACGGCTTCCGTCCACTGTGCTATGGCCGGATGCCGGACGGCACCTATGTTGTGGCATCGGAAAGCTGTGCGCTCAGCGCTGTGGGCGCCGCCTTTGAGCGGGATTTACTACCCGGCGAGATCATCACCATCGACAAAAACGGATTGACCAGTGACCGCAGGCGCTGCGGTACCCTTCCACAGCGAACCTGTATCTTCGAGTATATTTATTTTGCCCGCCCGGATTCTACCATTGGCGGAATCAGTGTCCACACAGCCAGGGTGAACGCCGGTCGGATTCTGGCGAGAACCCATGGCGTTAATGCAGATATTGTCATCGGTGTACCGGATTCCGGGTTGGACGCCGCCATCGGCTACTCCCGGGAATCCGGCATTCCCTATGGCATTGGTTTGATCAAAAACAAGTATATTGGACGTACTTTCATCTCCCCCGGTCAGGATCACCGGGTAGATCAGGTTAAAATTAAACTCAATCCGGTTGAAAGCGAACTGCGGGGAAAACGGGTGGTGCTGGTGGACGACTCCATTGTCCGGGGCACCACCAGTGCGCGGATTGTCTCCCTGCTGCGCAATGCCGGTGCTTCTGAAATCCATATGCGCATATCGGCGCCTCCCTTCCTGCATCCTTGCTATTACGGAACCGATATTGATTCCTGCGACAATCTGATTGCCTGCCATCACAGCGTGGAGGAGATTGCGCAGTTGATCGGTGCGGATTCCCTTGGGTATTTGCCTTTGGAGAACCTGAAGGATCTCTGCGGCAGCACCGATTATTGCAGCGCCTGCTTCTCCGGTCAATACCCCACGCGGATTCCGGAGGATACCAGAAAAGACCAGTTTGAGCAGAAGCTGTCCAAAGGGAAAGGAACAAAGAACGTATGATTCGCCAGTGTGACAGAAAAATTATTTTACAGGACGGCACTGAATTCTACGGTTATGGTTTCGGCGCCGCCAGAGAATGCGAGGCAGAGATTGTATTTAATACTTCCATGGCAGGGTATCAGGAGATTCTCTCCGATCCTTCCTACACCGGTCAGGCCATTGTTATGACTTACCCCTTGATCGGCAACTATGGCATGTGCGACGAAGATTATGAATCGGTGCGTCCCACTGCCAGCGCCATGATTGTCCGGGAATACAATGACGAACCCTCAAACTTCCGCAGCACGGAAACCTTGGGACAGGTCATGGAAAGATACGGTATTGTCGGTATTGCCGGTGTGGATACCCGAAAGTTGGCCAAATATATCCGGGACAAGGGCACCTGCAAGGCACTGATTACCGACGCCTCCACTTCCAATCTTGCCGGTTTTGCACGTTTGCAGAGCATTTCCCTTCCGACAGATCAGGTGGCGCGTGTCAGCACCCAGACAGCCTGGTTTTCTCCGGGAAAGTCCTCCAAATATCGTGTAGCGGCGATTGACTGCGGAATGAAGCAGAATATTGTACGCTGTCTCAACAACTGGGGATGCGACGTAACAGTTCTGCCCTGGAACGTAAAAGCAGAAGCCGTAGAAAAGCTTTCACCGGACGGAATCTTTCTGTCCAATGGACCGGGAAATCCGGAAGATGTGCAGAGCGTTATCCGCCTGGTGCGTACGCTGCGGGGGAAATATCCTATGTTTGGCATCTGCCTGGGACATCAGATCATTGCCCTGTCCTATGGCGCCAAAACCTATAAGCTGAAATTCGGTCACCGCGGTGGAAACCACCCCGTGAAAAACCTGCTGACCGGGAAGGTGGAGATTACCTCCCAGAACCATTCTTATGCTGTGGATGCGGCAAGCCTCCCGGAAACACCGCTGGAAGCGACACACGTCAATCTGCTTGACGGCACAATTGAAGGACTCCGGTGCAAACAGGATCGGATCTTCAGCGTCCAGTACCACCCGGAAAGCGCACCAGGTCCTCAGGACAGCGACTATCTGTTCGGGGAGTTCATCAAATTGATGGAGGAAACCAAGCATGCCTAAGCGTACAGATATTCATAAAATACTGGTGATTGGCTCCGGTCCCATCGTCATTGGACAGGCTGCTGAATTTGACTATGCAGGCACACAGGCCTGTCTGGCGTTGAAGGAGGAAGGCTACGAGGTTGTCCTGTGCAATTCCAACCCTGCCACCATTATGACCGACCCGGCGATTGCGGATAAGGTATATATGGAGCCGCTGACGCTGGAATATATTGCACGGATTGTCCGCTATGAGCGCCCGGACGCAATTGTTCCGGGTATTGGCGGCCAGACCGGTTTGAATCTTGCCATGCAGCTGGAGAAAAAGGGTATTCTGCGGGAATGCCGGACGGAGCTTCTGGGCACCCCCAGCCGCAGTATTGAGCAGGCAGAGGACCGGGAGCTGTTCAAGGAGCTGTGTCAGAGCCTGGGGGAACCGGTGCTTCCCTCCATGATTGCCAATTCCATGGAAGAGGGTCTGGAGGCTGCTGCAGAAATCGGCTTTCCCGTAGTCCTTCGTCCTGCTTTTACACTGGGCGGAACCGGCGGCGGCTTTGCGGATAATGAGGAAGAATTCCGGGAAATCATGAAAAACGCCCTCGCGCTCTCCCCTGTCCATCAGGTTCTGGTGGAAAAGAGCATCAAGGGCTATAAAGAAATCGAGTATGAGGTTATGCGCGACAGCAATGACACCGCCATTGCTATCTGCAATATGGAGAATCTGGATCCAGTGGGCATCCACACCGGCGACTCCATCGTGGTGTGTCCCTCCCAGACGCTGACCAACAAGGAATACCACATGCTCCGGGATTCCGCGCTGAAGCTGATTCGGGCGCTGAAGATTCAGGGCGGCTGTAATGTGCAGTTTGCACTGGATCCGGAGTCCTTCCAATATTACCTGATCGAGGTCAACCCCCGGGTGTCCCGAAGCTCCGCACTGGCCTCCAAGGCCAGCGGCTATCCCATCGCCCGGGTTTCTGCGAAAATCTGCGTCGGCATGACGCTGGATGAAATCCAGCTTGCCAATACCTGTGCAGCCTTTGAGCCGGCGCTGGACTATGTGGTCACCAAAATGCCCCGGTTCCCCTTCGACAAGTTCTCCGATGCCAATAACCGTCTGGGTACCCAAATGAAGGCCACCGGAGAAACCATGAGCGTGGGACGTACCTTTGAAGAAAGCCTGCTGAAAGGCATCCGCTCTCTGGAAATCGGTATTGTCCATCTGCATATGAAGAAATTCGATTCCTGGGTGAAAGACGCACTGATGGCGTATATTCCCATCGGAACCGATGACCGGATCTATGCCATCGCCCAGCTTCTGCGCTTGGGTGTCGGTGTCGACGAGATTGCCGGCGCGTGTGGTATCGATCGGTTCTTCCTGCGCAAAATGCGCAATATCGTTCAGATGGAGTGCTTCCTGCGGGAACACCCCGGGGATTCCGCCGCCCTGTTTGCCGCGAAGAAAATGGGTTTTTCCGATCGTGCTGTGGGAGAACTCTGGGGTGTCACTGAGAAACAGATTTTCTCTCTGCGCAAGGAAAAGAGTATCATTCCTGGATATCGGATGATTGATTCCTGTGCCGCGGAATTTGACAGCTATATTCCTTACTTCTATTCCACCTACGAATCGGAAAATGAGTCCGTTGTGTCGGAGCGGAAAAAGGTCATTGTGCTCGGTTCCGGTCCCATCCGTATCGGCCAGGGCGTGGAATTTGACTATTCCACAGTCCACGCTGTTCAGACCATCCGCAATGCCGGGTATGAGGCCATCATTATCAACAACAACCCGGAAACGGTTTCCACGGATTACACCACCTCTGACAAGCTGTATTTTGAGCCGCTGACGGTAGAGGATGTGATGAACATCGTCACACTGGAGCAGCCGGAGGGTGTGATTGCCTCTCTTGGCGGTCAGACCGCCATCAACCTTGCCCAGCCGTTGACAGATCTGGGTGTGAATATCATCGGTACAGACTGTGCTGCCATCGAGAAAGCGGAGAACCGGGATGCCTTTGAAAAGCTTCTGCTGGAGCTGAATATCCCCCAGCCAAAAGGACGCGCCGTCACCCGCATTGAGGACGGCGTCGCCGCCGCCCGGGAAATCGGCTATCCCGTACTTGTCCGTCCCTCCTTTGTGCTGGGTGGCCGCGCAATGCAGATTGTGTCCAACGAATCACAGCTCCGGCATTATTTGCAAACCGCCGTGGAAATCGATGCTGATAAACCAGTTCTGGTGGACAAATATATCCGCGGCAAAGAGGTGGAAATTGACGCGATCTGTGATGGAGAGCAAGTGTTCGTTCCCGGTATTATGGAGCTGGTGGAGCGAACCGGCGTCCACTCAGGCGACTCCATCTCCGTCTATCCGCCCTTCTCTATCTCCAACAAGGTCAAGGGTATTATTCTGCAGTACGCCAAGAAGCTGGGCCCTGCCATTGGCATCAAGGGACTGTTCAACATCCAGTTTATTGTGGATCCAGAGGAGAATGTGTATATTATCGAGGTCAATCCCCGTTCCTCCCGAACGGTTCCCTTCCTGAGTAAGGCTACCGGCTATCCTCTGGCTGATATCGCCACCCTGGTTGCTCTGGGACACAGCCTGCATGATCAGGGCGTAGATCTGCTTTATCCCGAGGAAAAGAAACGGTATTACGTCAAAGCGCCTGCGTTCTCCTTCTCCAAGCTCCGTGGTCTGGATGCCTATCTGTCCCCGGAGATGAAGTCCACCGGCGAAGCCATCGGATATGACAATTCCATGACGCGGGCACTGTATAAGGCGCTCCAGGCATCCGGCGTCAAACTGCAAAACTACGGCACGGTTTTTGTGACCATCTCCGATGAGGACAAGGCAGAGGCGCTGCCCCTGATTCGGCGGTTCTACCAGCTTGGCTTTAACATTGAGGCCACTCCCGGTACGGCGGTTTTCCTGCGCAAGGATGGCATTAAGACCCGTATCCGCGCAAAGGTTGACGACGGATCCACTGAGATTCTGGACTCCATTCGCTCCGGTTTCGTATCTTATGTGATTAACACCATGGATGTACGCTGCGAAGATGTACACACTGGTTCCAGTCAGATTCGCCGCTGCGCCGTAGAAAACGGTGTTACCATGCTGACCTCTCTGGATACAGTCCGGGTACTTCTGGATGTTCTGGAAGAGATTACGCTGGGAATTGCCACAATTGATGCCTGATCATTTGAAAAAACGCTGCCCGGACAGGACTGTCCGGGCAGCGTTTATGTTATCTCTGAGAGGTTTTCAAACGGTTTCAATCTTCATGGTATTGGTATTGCCCTGCTGACCGTTCACCGGGCCGCCGGTCAAGACCATATTGTCACCGGGCTGCAGCCCCAGCGTCTCAATGGCAGTCTTTTTCGCATAGTAGAACATGACCTCCATGCTGGGGAACTGATCCGCCATGACAGGCGTAACACCCCAGCTCATGGACAAACGGCGCCAGATTTTCCGGTCGGTAGTCATGCCAATGATGTCCACAGGTGTGCGGAAACGGCTGACCAGTGTTGCAGTTCTGCCGCTGACAGAGCAAACCACGATGGCTTTGGCATTCACGTCGATGGCCATGGAGCAAACCGCATGGGAAATGCAGTCCAGGTTGTTCTGACCCTGGAATTCCGTTTTGCGGAAACGCTGTTTGTAGTCCGTGTGCTGCTCGGTATATTCCGCAATCTTTGCCATTGCTTTCACGGCTTCCACGGGATACTTACCGGCGGCAGATTCGCCGGAGAGCATAACGCAGGAAGTACCGTCATAAACCGCATTGGCAACGTCGGAAATCTCGGCCCGGGTGGGACGGGGATTCTGAATCATAGATTCCAGCATTTCCGTGGCTGTAATTACCCGCTTACCCAGCATGCGGCATTTCCGGGTCAGTTTCTTCTGTACAGCAGGGACTTCCACATAGGGAATTTCCACACCCAGATCACCCCGGGCGATCATAATGCCGCCGCAGGCAGAGCAGATCTCCGTGACGTGATCCACACCGGAACGATTCTCAATCTTTGCAATGATTTCAATATCACTGCCGCCGTTTTCATCCAGCAGCGCCTGAATATCCAAAACATCCTGTTTGGTGGAGACAAAGGAGGCTGCAATAAAATCAATCCCGTGCTGGATACCAAAAATGATGTCTGCTTTGTCCTGCTCGCTGAGATAGGGGCCGGACATAACCTTATTGGGGAAGGACATACTCTTGCGGTTGCTGAGTGTTCCTCCTACCAGACACTTACAGTGAATATCGTGCCCAACAATCTCCTGTACCTCAAACTGCACCATACCGTTATTGACCGTCACAACGTCTCCCGGCTTCAGCTCCTGATGCAGCGCCTTATAGTTTACACTGACCCGTGTTTCGTTGCCTTCCACCTCATCGGTGGTGAAGGTGAACGCCGCGCCGTCAGGGATGGTGACCTTACCGGACGCAAACGTCCGGATCCGGTATTCCGGACCCTTGGTATCCAGCATAATGGCAATGGGCAGTCCCAGATTCTTCCGGACACGCTTGATCAGCTCAATTTTCTTTTCATGCTCCTCATGGGTGCCATGGGAAAAGTTCAGCCGCGCAACATTCATGCCGGCAAGGCACATTTGAGTCAGCGTTTCCTCGTTCTCACTGGAAGGACCGATGGTACAAATAATCTTTGTCTTTCGCATAATACTCCTCCTGTGTTTTCATCGTTTCTCTGTTTCTACAGTTGCTATTTTAGCACATTTCTCCTCAAACGTCAATGTGATTCCGTGTCAGAAACAAAGATCCACATGGTACCGCCGCAGCCAGAAGTCCATCTGGAGGAAATAGGCCATGATCTGGGGATTGCGCATCAGCTGTCCATACCAAGGCCATGGGGAAGATACTTCCAACAAATGATTCAGTTTTTCCTTGCTAACCAGTTCCCACACCGGCGCATTTCGGGCCTGCATTGCCCGGAATTCTTCGGCAATCAGCTGGGTATAGCGGGGATCAAACGTCTTGGGATAGGGGCTCTTCTTCCGATACAGAACCTCCGGCGGCAGCAGGCCCTTCACGGCTTCCCGCAGTAGCCCCTTTTCCTTACCCTGATAATCCTTGAACTCCCAGGGAACGCCGTACAGGTATTCCGCAATCCGGTAATCACAGAATGGCACCCGAACTTCCAGCCCATGGTACATGCTCATCCGGTCTTTTCTGTCCAGCAGTGTCTGCATAAACCAGCGGAAATTCAGATTGACCATTTCCTTCATCCGCGCCTCCAAAGCCAGCGTGCCTGGCAGAATATCACTATCCCGGCAGGTTTGGGAATAGGCATCCATGACAAAATCTTCCGCATTCAATGAAATTCTCCCCGGCTGGAGCAAAGAGGCGCGCTGAAGCGTATTCTGCGCCCAAGGGAAGCCTTCTCTGCCCCGAACCTCTGGGTCCCGGTACCAGGGATACCCTCCAAAAATTTCGTCAGCACACTCTCCGGACAGGGCCACCCGCACCTCCCGGCGTATGTCACCGCAAAATGCCAGCAGCGAAAAGTCCACATCGGCCATCCCTGGCAGGTCTCTGGCAATGGTGGCCTCTTCCAGCGCATCACACAGCATCTCCGGTGTCAGGACTGTCCAATGATGCTCCGTTCCCAGCGCTTCCTGCATAATCTCGATATAAGCTTTGTCGGAATTTGGCTGAAATTTACTGGCCTGGAAATACTGATCGTTATTTAAGTAATCCACGGAAAAGGTTTTTAACTGTCTTCCGGAGTTTCGTTCTTCCTCAGCGCAGATAGCGGTAATAATGCTGGAATCCAGTCCGCCTGACAGGAATGTACCGATAGGAACGTCGGAAACCATTTGTCGCCGGATCGCGTCATAAACCAGCATGCGCACATGCTCTGCTGTTTCCCCGAAGCTTTCCCGGTGCTCCCGATCCCGAAGCTTCCAATACTGTTTCAGAGAAAGCTTCCCATCCTGATAGTAGCCACAATATCCCGGCTCCACTTCCTGTATTCCCTGAAGAACACCGCTGCCGGGAAGCCTTCCGGGGCCCAGCAGGATCAGCTGTGCCGCTCCCTGACCATCCAGCCGGGCCCGGACGGTGGGGTATTGCAGAATGGTCTTGATCTCCGAAGCAAACAGAATTCCGCCATTGTGCAGCATATAGAATAACGGTTTTACCCCGATCCGGTCACGGGCCAGGAATAACCGTCTCCGCTTTTCTTCCCACACGGCAAAGGCGAAAATGCCGTTCAATTGATCCAGGCACTGTAAGCCGTATTCGGCATAAGCGTGAAGTACCACTTCCGTATCCGAATAGCCTTGAAACTGGTGTCCTTCTGATAATAATTGCACGCGAAGCTGCTCCGTATTATACAGCTCCCCGTTATAAACCAGCGTATAGCGTTCCCCTGCCCAGTCCAGTGTCATCGGCTGTCTGCCGCCCTCCGGATCGATAATGGTCAGGCGGGTATGCAGCAGTGCGGTATCATCGTTCCAATACACGCCCTGCGCATCGGGTCCCCGGCGCTTCATGGTATCCAGCATATGCTTCTGTGTTGCTTCTTCGATTTTTAATCCGATTATCCCGGCAATTGCGCACATGACTATCACATCCCTTCATCTCCCTATTGTATGTATACCCACTCCGAAATTGTGCATACTAGCTTTGGTGATGATCGATGAAAAACAGCAGGGAAATTTTATCCTCCGTTTTGAAAACCACCCAGATGGGGCAAATTGGGATCCGCAGCGTACTGGATACCAGCATGCGCCCGGCACTGAGGAAGGCGCTGGAATCTCAGCTCCATGAGTATGATTCCATTGAAACAGAAGCCCATTCCATTGCGACTCAGCGTGGCTGGGAACTGGAAGAACTGGATCCCGGTGTGCGAATGATGGCGGATATGATGACCCGGATGAAGCTCCACGGACGAAACACCGATTCCAAAATTGCCGGAATGATGATTCAGGGCAACACCAAGGGTATGATCAAGGGATTGAAAAATATCCACCAATTTGCAGATCAGGATGCGCAGGTACAGATCGTGTCCCAGAAACTGCTGGACTGCGAAACTGCAAATATCCGGCAGATGCAGGGTTATCTATAATATGGAATGGACAGCCGGGGCAGGATGGGATAAATCCATCCTGCCCCGGCTGTCACAATTTTCCCGGAGCAGGCATATCCTAATCAGGAACATGAAAAGGAGTTGATACCATGTCTGCAATCGGCTACATACAAGTGCGTGCTTACGCCAGCAATGCCCAATACCCCCTTCGCAATGTGGCCATCACGGTAACCTCCCAGGACGGGACCGCTATTGCCATGCGGCTGACCGACAGAAGCGGAAAAATTACGCCCATCCCGATTCCAGTGCCGGATAAATCCGAAAGTCAGTCTCCTGAACCACCAGAACGGCCATATACCATCGTAAATCTCTATGCCAGGCTGCAGGGTTACGAGCAAACCGAGGCGGAGAATCTGCAGGTGTTTGCCGGAACCACCACCATTCAAAATCTGGAAATGATTCCCCTGTCCGAGCTGCCGGATCAATGGGATCAGACGATCATCTTTGACACGCCACCGCAAAACCTCTAGGAGGTGAACCATGCCACAAGTCCTTCCCTATATCCCCCAGAGAATTACGGTGCATCTGGGACCTCCTGATGCAAACGCGCCAAATGTTACTGTCAGCTTTCCGGACTATGTGAAAAATGTCGCTTCCAGCGAAATCTATCCCACCTGGGAAGAAAGCGCCCTGCGGGCAAATATTCTTGCCATCGTTTCCTTTGCGCTGAACCGGGTTTATACGGAATTTTACCGAAGCCGCGGTTATGATTTTGACATCACCAATTCCACTGCCTACGACCAGTTTTTTGTCCATGGACGCAGTTATTTTGAAAATGTCGCCAGGCTTGCAGATGAGCTGTACAGCAGCTATCTTCGCCGGCCCGGCTTTGTGGAGCCGCTGGCCGCGAAATTCTGCAACGGCACCACCGTCACCTGCGAGGGTCTCAGCCAATGGGGCAGTCAGAATCTTGCCCAGCAGGGTTACACTGCGCCGGAAATTCTCCGCAGCTACTACGGAGATGTGGAAATTGTCAGCAATGCGCCGATACAGGGCATTACCAGTTCCTACCCAGGCGTTCTGCGACGGGGCTTTTCCGGCCCCAGCGTGGTGGTTCTTCAGGTTATGCTCAACCGCATCTCCCAGAACTACCCAGCAATACCGAAAATTTCCCAGGTAGACGGTATTTTCGGCGCCCAGACGGAGGCTGCTGTCATCCAGTTTCAGGAAATCTTCAATCTCACACCCGACGGTATTGTGGGCCGGGCTACATGGAATGCCCTGGTTCGCTACTATGTCGCTGTGACCAATCTTGCGGAGCTGCGCAGTCAGGGACAGCAATTCTATGCAATCAACTGGGCCAACTCCAATCCCATTCAGCAGGGCGACCGGGGTGTCAAAGTGGAGCATCTGCAATACATGCTGCAAGTGCTCTCTTCCTACATACAGGAGATCCCACCTGTCACCGTTGACGGAATTTTCGGCAGCAATACCCGGGACGCGGTACTGGCTGCCCAGCGCCGCTTCGGACTGCCCCAGACCGGCGTAGTAGATTTCGACACCTGGGAAGCCATCTATGACCAGTTCTCCGGGATTGAAACCATCAGCTGGCGGGATCTGGAAAAATTCCCCTACACTGCCGCTATCATCGGCAACTCAAATCCCCGCGCACGCTATTCCGCAACCAGCACCATGTCCCAGTTCCCCGGCAATAATCTCAGCGCCGGGCAGCAGGATGCCGTCAGACAGGAGGCGCCCAGATGAGACCACCGGAATCCTTTGTCGGTCAACCGATCCGCAGCCTGCAGACCATGCTGCAGGTTATTGCCGTGCATGACCCCAGTCATGTAGCCTTGATACCGGACGGAATTTATGGTCCGGAAACCATCCAGGCCGTAGCTACGTTCCAGCGCAAACACGCACTGCCAGTAACCGGGATTACTGACCAGATTACCTGGGAGGCAATCGTTGCGGTTTATGAGCCTGCTTTGGTGGAGCTGGACGCCGCTGCGCCCATAGAAGTAGTATGGAACCCGAAACAGACTGTTTCCAAAGGGGAACAGCATCCCAATCTTTACCTGGCCCAAGGAATGCTGGCGGTATTGTCAGACGCATATCACAGCGTCGGGCAGCCCTCCCTGTCCGGAATACTGGACGAAATCACAGCGGATGCCCTCTCCTCTTTCCAAATGCTCAGTGGGTTGCCCATGACGGGCAATCTGGATCGAATGACCTGGAAGCATCTGTCTCTGCAATACCCAATGGCAGCCAATCGAATGGCTCGTTCCAGGTAAATAATTCAAAAATATAAATATTTTCAGATTGTGACAGCTTGCCCTTGATAAACCAGCTGGAAATGTCTATAATAATAGTCAATTATGCTGATTGATTCACATAGGCGGAGGATGATTCCATGTTTATCCGGAACTGGAAAAAGGAAATAATGACCATACCCAATCTGCTGAGTCTGTTTCGTCTTCTGCTGATTCCCGTCTATGCCACGGTGTATCTGAATGCCACGGAGGACTACCAGTTTCTCCTGGCCGGTGGAATTCTGGCTGTGTCCTGCCTGACGGATATGGTCGACGGGAAGATCGCCCGAAAGTATAACATGATCACCACATTGGGAAAAGTGTTGGATCCGTTAGCTGACAAACTGACGCAGCTGACCCTGACAGTGTGCCTGAGTATGAAGTATCCTGTACTGTATCCTGTCCTTGGGCTGTTTATCGTAAAGGAACTGTTCCAGCTGACGCTGGGCATTGTCTTTCTGCGGAAGGGAAAAATGCTCCCCGGCGCGCTGATGGCAGGAAAAGTGTGTACCACTGTGCTTTTTATCAGCCTGATTGCGCTGGTGCTGATGCCGAATATGAATCCGGCGACGGTTACTCTTATTGCAGCAATTGACTCGGTATTCCTGGGAATCTCATTTGTCAATTACATTCTGGCTTATTTCGGAAAAACTGTGCGGGTTCGGGATATCGGGTCAGAATAAATGTGTCATGTGCAAAATAATACGGCGGCTCAAATTGGCTTGAGCCGCCGTGTTCTTTTGTCCTCTCTCTGGGGCGGCAACGTGTCACAGGTACGCCGTCGGGTTATCCGCAGATATTTCCACGGCATCGGCTTTCCTCATTGCTTCCCGCTCTGTACTTATAGTATACCAGATGTTTTTGGTAATTGGTGAAGAATCCTTGAACAAATACCAAAATAATTTTTGACAAATTTCACAAAAACCGATACAGCGAGACGGTACTGTGAAACACTGCCCATGTCTGTTGCACAACCCAGCTGCACCATCAACCGCTCCACAAAGGACGATTCTCAGGAAAAAATCGACCGAAGGATTCATTTATTCAGGCCATCACTCTGCATCTGGACCATTTCACGCAGTGCATCCTGATTTTTCAAAAGCTCTGCAGCCATTTCTATGAACCTTCTCTTGGAAGCATCCGCCTCTGCGCGGATTCGTTCACTGTACTGCTTTGCTTTTTGAACGATTTCCGCAGCCTCCTGCTCCGCCTTCGCCTGGATATCCCGGCAAATCGCGTCCTGCTGACTGCTTAACCGCTGAATGTTCTCCAAATACTGCTGTGCTGCGTCCTCGGCAGCCTGAAAAACACCGTTGAGTGTCAGGGCTGCCTCTGCAATGGAACCCGCCTGACCAATGGCAATATTCCGATCCCGCAGCTGATTCTCTGCCTGTTCCAGTTTGGATTTCAGCTTTTCATTTTCCTCTGTCACTGCGACCAGCATTTCCAGCAGCTCGCTGCGACCCAATTTCCGCAATTCTTTATCAGTCATGTTTTACCTCCGACATATCCAGAGAAATGCATTAAAAAAGCCCCGTCATTCTTTCCGATACCCATGTCTGAATCATACACCTATACTGGTTTAATATATCATTCGCCTGTGGCAAAAGCAAGTAGCGACGTGCAAGGTAATGTAAAAATTTGTAAAAAACAACAAAAGTGGACACGGTTTGCGGTCTCTGTCTGAATGCAGCAGAGGCACCGCATCCATGGAAGAGATGGCAAACCATGTCCAACACAATATACAATTGGAAAAATGCGTTACAACAACCGTTAGGTGGGATACGCATTACTCAACAGCAGCAGCAGCGGCAGCGCAAGGGTGAAAATGCTGATCGCCCAGGAATACATAGCTTTCCGGGAACAGAACATCAGAATGAGACAACCGATGGTCAAAGCCAATGGCCCCATTACCGCCATATTCCGGCTGATATACTGGGCAAATTCTCCACTGGACTGCAAATTGATGCCCACCAGTTCCGGGAGGTGCTCCCGATTATATGCAGCCAGCTTCAGTGCATAATAGACCACCGGCGCCGCCATCACAAATTTCCGCAGCCGGAACAGCCAAACACCAATCGTATTAATGACACGGTTTATTTTACCAATCACCGCTTTTACTTTCTCAAAACCCGTCTGCTGCTCCACAGTATTGACGGGAGTACCGGAATTCTCCATACTTTACCTCCGGGTTAGAACTTTTTCATAGTATACCATAATCCACCGTTCCATGCAAGTAAACTATTTATGTTCTGGAAAATTTAAGAATTCTGTATTTCGTTCCGGCAGCATAAATATCCGATTTATTGTACCTTTATTGGATTATACTGGTGTCACAATAAAGGAGGGAACCCCATGAAAAAAACAATGAAGCACAAGCACTTGCATGTCCGCCGACCCTGTCAGCCGATTTATCCCAATGCGGCAGACAATCGCTATTTTGCGCAAAAAGCGCTGGATATCATAACGGCGATTGTTTCCGTGGCGGGATTTGTCAGTGCCATGGCATTCCTGGTGACTATGTCTTAAACAGATCCGATTCTTTCAGGATCCTGCATTCCAGAATTCTGCCATTCTGCGTTTCTATCACACCAGCGCTCCCGCCAAAGTATCCACAGCTTCCAGGATTCAGAACCCACAGGCCATCCTCCTCCTTGTGACAGTCGGAGATGTGGGTATGCCCATACAGCACTGCGTCAACTTTTGCCGCCCGGGCATCCCGCAGCAACGCCCCAAGGCCGATTTTAACCTGGTGTCTGTGCCCATGGGTTAGGTAAAGATTCACACCGCAGATTCGGTCTATCAGGATTTCCGGCTGTCCCGGAGGACAGCGATAGCGGTCACAGTTTCCCGGCACCTGATAACAGGTAATGCCGGGAAATTCCTCCTTCAGCACAGCGCCGTCATCAAAATAATCTCCAAGGTGGATCATGGCATCCGGTTTCAGCGTTTCAGCACATTGCCGCATAAACCGAAGCGTTGCATGGGAATCCGACAAGACAAGAATCGTCATAACTGCCTTCCTTATCAGTCTGTGTGAAAAAAGCTGCTTCATACGTAGAGAAAACGTGCCACTATTTTCCGAAAATGGTCACATCAAACCACAGACTCGTTTTTGTTATCCATTCTGGGATTATAGCACGAATATCCCGCCTGTCAAGGGTAACCGGAATTGCCAGGCGAAATTGAATCACTATTTCGGAAAGCCGCGCATATCCTATTACATAGGATTCTACCTTTCAGGAGGGATACTGTCATGCAACAAATGCCGGATATGACCGAACTGTTTCGTCTCGCCCAAACGCCAGCTGGGCGACAGTTGATCGCAATGCTGCAAAAAAGCGGCGGAGCGCGCTTAAATGAGGCCATCACAAAAGCGGCAGCCGGAGACTATGCGCAGGCTAAGGAAACCCTATCGGATCTTCTGTCCTCACCGGAGGCACAGGTACTATTAAAGGAGTTGGAGGACAACAAATGAGTGAACTGGAGGATAAACTGGGCGCAATATTGGCCAATCCGCAGATCATGCAGCAAATTGCGTCCATGGCGCAGGCAATGGGACAATCCTCTGCGCAATCGCCGCCAGAGGAAAAAACACCGCCTGCACCGTCCCTGCCGGATCCAAGGATGCTGCAGAACATCGCTGGAATGCTGCAAAAAAGCAACGTTGATCAGAACCAGCAGGCGCTGCTTCACGCCCTGTCTCCCTACTTAAGCCAGGGGCGCATCGGAAAATTGGAACGGGCAATGCGGGCGGCGAGAATGGCCGGCTTTGCCTCCGCGTTTTTGAAGTCCGGCGGACTGAACCTGTTCGGCGGGAGGTAGTTTATGTACAATCGTTATATTCCCCAACCTGACGGAACTTATCGCAGAAATCGGATGCAGGATTCCCAGCGTTCAACGCCACCACCTTCACCGCAACCGCCCTGCAGCTTTACTGCTGACAATACAGCGCCTTGCCCGGGAGAAACCATCCAGCCGCCTAACATACCGCCCTGTCAGAACAGGAACAACACACCGCCGCGAAAACGACAGAGCGCGCCCCCATCCAACGTTGGAAAATTCCTTCGACAGCTTCTTCCCGGAGATTTTGACACGGAAGATCTTCTGGTCGTCATACTTTTGCTGCTGATGGCCGGTGACTGCGAAGAAGATCGGAACAACGCCCTGCTGACAATGGCACTATATCTGTTTCTATGAATGCAGCCGGAGGCGGAATTCAAAATTGCCCGTCCTGTTTCCAGGACGGGCAATTTCCGTTTATTTGCGGTTCTTACGCTTCTTCTTGAAGTAGAATCCAACCAGAAGGATGATCGCGACCAGGCTGACGACCATCACAGTGACCAGCAGATAGATGTGGGAGGTATCGCCAGTCTTAGGGGCATTGGGATCATGAGGGATTTCCTCGACTTTGAACTCCCAGTCAACAAAACCAATATTCTCCTGGAAATCATTTCCCATGTCATCGTCAACTTCCAAAGTCAGTTCCAGCTCAACCTCGCCGCCCTTGTAGATCGTGCCCAGATAAATCCATTCATCGGTGCCAAGAGGTACTTTCTCATCGACAGTCGGGATTGCAGCGTTTTTTCAAAGCTAAGTAATCGGAATACTCACATTTCCTGCCGGCCTTCCAGCGCACGGGACAAGGTCACCTCGTCGGCATACTCCAGCTGACTGCCCACCGGCACGCCGTAAGCAAGCCGGGTCACCTTGACCTCCATGGGACGCAGAAGCCGGGAAATGTACATGGCTGTGGCTTCGCCCTCGGTGTCCGGGTTCGTCGCCATAATGACCTCCCGGACTTCCCCGGTGGAAACCCGCTTCAGCAGCTCCTTGATCCGGATATCGTCCTGAGTCACATGATTCAACGGGGAAATCACGCCGTGGAGCACATGGTAGACGCCCCGGAATTCCCGGGAACGCTCCATGGCGATCACATCCTTGGGATCGGCTACCACACAAATGACAGATCTGTCCCGGGTTTCATCATCGCAGATGGGGCACAGCTCCCGGTCCGTCAGATTCTGGCAGCAGGGACAGGTGTGCACCTGCTTTTTCGCTTCCAGAATGGCGTCCGCAAATTCCTCCGCTTCCTCCATGGGCAGGCTCAGCACATGAAACGCCAGCCGCTGAGCCGTCTTGCTGCCCACACCGGGCAGCCGGGCAAACTGATCCGCCAAATTTTGCAGCGCCGCTGGGAAAAACTGCATACTGCCTCCTTAGAACAGGCCGCCCAGATTCAGGCCGCCGGTCAGACGGGACATATTGTTGGCAGCGTCGCTGTCCGCCGCACGCATGGCCTCATTCACGGCGGCAATCACCATATCCTGCAGCATCTCCACATCGTCGGGGTCCACCGCCTCCGGATTGATCTCCACGCTCACCAGCTCGTGCTTACCGTTCACCGTGGCAGATACCATGCCGCCGCCGGCCTTGGCGGTGAAGGTTTTCGCCTCCTGCTCCGCCTGCATGCGCAGCATCTCCTGCTGCATCTTCTGCGCCTGCTTCAGCATCGCAGACTGATTCATTCCACCGGGCATTCCCCGGAATCCACCCTTTGCCATAATAAAACGCTCCTATCTGTTATTCTTTGATTTTCACAATATCCGAATGGTCCCGTCCGAAACGCATAAGCTGCTCCATACGGGGATTTTCCCGAGGCTTCGCCGACAAATCCACCACGCAGGCGCGGACATTCCGTCCCAGCATGGCGCTTGCCTTGCGCCCCACAATTTCCAGTATCTCCGGCTTATCCAGCATTTTTGCGGTGAAATCGTTTCCGCAGCGCAGCTCCAGCCGGTCCCCTGCCAGCGCGCCCTGCACCGGGGCATTGGGAGTCGCCGCAAAGAAACCGCTGATGGGCGGTTTCAGTTCCTTGCGCACCGCACCGCACAGGTCTGACCAGAAGCCCACCGGCGTATCAGTCTGCTGTGGTGCAGATACCGGTTCCTCCAGCTCCGGCGGCGCATCCGCGTCATCCGGTAACGGCGGGCGGTCATCCTCCGGTTCCTCTGCCGCAGACTGAACCGGTTTTGCCGCCACAAAGGCGCCGCTTTTCAGCTGCTCCTCCAGTCGGGTCAGCCGGGCGTTGACTGCCTGCACATCCAGACTCAGCTCCGGCTGGCACAGCTCCACGATGCAAAGCTCCGCGTCCATCCGGCGGCTGGCACTGCGGGTAAAGCCAGCCAGTGTGGACTGGATCCGCTCCATCATGCGCACCAGCTCTCCGCTGCTCAGCGCTTTGGTAAGCGCCAGCGTCTCCTGATCGGATGCCACGCCGGACAGCATGGTGATCCCTGCGTTTCCGGCAGTTTTCATCACCAGAAGATCCCGGGTCAGGCAGGCCATTTCATCCAGCAGTGCACCCAAATCCTTACCTTCGGTGTACAGCCTGTTGAACAGGGAAAGTGCATTTTTCGTATCGTGGGCGGCGATATAGCCCATCAGCTCGCCGCATTTCTGCTCACCGGCGATGCCCAGACAGGCGTAAACCCGCTCCGCTGTCAGCTCACCGGTTGTTGCTGACGCGCACTGATCCAGCAGACTCAGGCCGTCGCGCATACCGCCATCGGCCAACCGCGCCAGCACCCGCGCCGCACCATCGTCCAGATCGATATTCTCCTGATAGGCCACATATTGAAGCCTTGCGGCGATATCCTCCTGACTGATGCGCCGGAAGGAAAACCGCTGGCACCGGGACAGGATCGTTGCCGGAACCT
>JBJDYL010000042.1:0-1911 GCA_051867285.1 Faecousia sp.
ACCTGCTGGTCATGGTCGTACAGTGCGCCCATGTGGTTCGGCAGATCGTCCACCGTCTGCATCGGCACGGTCGGACGGGAGATCAGGGCTTTCAAAAGCAGCCGGTCATCCATGCTGACAGAGGGCTGCGCCTTGGCCCGTGCCGTGGTCTGGGAAATGTCAAAGACCCGTTTCACATTGTAGGAGGTTCCGATAGAACCGTCCTCACGCTCATATTCCTCGCCGGGTTCCAGAATGGAAATACCTTTCTGCTGACGTTTGATGGAAGCACCGGCATCTTTCCAGCCGTCAAAGTCTTTCAGTTGGGTGGCGTCCGGCTTCTGTGCCAGGATCAGCAGCACATTGGTGGCAGAATAACGGCTGAAACGGGTCTGCACATCCAGATACGCCTGAAATTTACTGCCGTCCGCGCTGACGGCTTCTGCCGTGGTGTCGGCAAGGTCGTAGACCGCCTGACGCTCGGCCTGCTTTTTCTCAGCCCATGCCTCCTTGTCAAAGGGCTGGTTGGTCTGGCCTTTCCGGGGGGCATTGCCTTCAAAAATATCATCGAAATTACTCATGGCTTATCTCTCCTTTGCTTTCTTCTTTTTACGGGGCGGCTGTTTATGCTGGGTGGATTTGGCCGCCGGTTGCTTTGTGCGCTCCGGCTCTTTGACCGGAGCTGCCGCTTCTTCCTGCCTGCGCTGCGCCTGAATATCCCTCAGTTCCTTACGGACGGAAGGACGCTGCTCTGCGCTTTTAGCAGCACCCTCGGCGGCTTTGCTGGGCGGCTCTGAGGTAGGCGCGGACGGAGGGGATTTTTCCGTCCTCGCCGCAGAGGGGTTTACCGGTGCAGGCTCCTCCTTCCTTGTGGGCGCACCCAGCATCTCGTCCAGCAGTTTGTCCTCATCGCTCTTTTCGGGCTGGCCCTTTTCGGGAACGGCGGGAGCCTCCTTTTTCTCCCCGGCACCTTTCTCAGCCCGTGTCTTTTCGATTTCATGCTTGATGGACGCCGTATCCACCGTAGCAAGGTGGAACCTCTCCACAATGCGGTTGATTTTCGATGCGTCCTCGGCCCGCACCATCACATCCACCATACCGTCTGCGGATTTCTCTTTGCCGCGCAGGGCGCAATAGACAACGCCGTACCGCTTGGCTTCGGTGGCAAACTGCTTCAGGTGTTCTTCCGAAATGGTGAACACCTTGAGTTCCTTGCCGCTTTTCAGCATGGCGGTGAGACGCTGGCGGCCCTTGATCTTGTTCTTATCCCGGTTTTTCAGCACCGCATAGATGGCGGCGGCAATGTTTTTGGCAGCGGAGCCGGTGAGCTTTAAGGCAACCTCGGTTCCCTCCAAACTAAGCCTGACGACCTGTTCCGCTGCGTCGCCTGAATTGTTCATCGCGTTTGTTCTCCTTTCCCTGAGATTGTTCGTCCTCCCGGACGGCTTTGATTTTCTCTTTGATTACGCCGGAGCGTATGGCAATATCCTCACATAATCTCACCTCCTTTCTCAGCGCCGACAGCTCCCTGGAAATGACCGTGATCTGCTCCTTGACCCTGGCCAGAGCGTCATCATCGGACTTTACCGATACGGTGCGCTGCTTTCGGTACAGAGCCTTGCGGTCGGCGGTCAGGGATTCGATTTTTGTCTCCAACCCTTCCTTATAAGAAAAAAGCTGCTCGGCGGTATCAATGTGGTTCCGCACCAGCAGCTTTGTTTCTTCCGATATGGCGTCCAGCTTTGCTAAATCCTCCCGGAGAAGGAAGTGGAGGCGTTTGTTGCTTTTTGGCTGGTTTTTTGGGAAGATACCCAGCAGATAGCAGTAATGAAAATACAGTGCCCGGAAGCCTGTAACTTTCCTTGTGTTTTTGAAGTCACCCCGCAGCCTGGCACGGCGTACCTTGCGCTCCGGCTCAGGCAGTGGGCGCTC
>JBJDYL010000043.1:0-1904 GCA_051867285.1 Faecousia sp.
TGCAACGGCGGCGACCACGGCTATGCCTTCGCCACCAACTTCAATCCGGAGATCAACCTGCGCGAGGTGTCCGCCCCGGGCAGCTACTGGGAGAACGGTCATTGGGTGGAGATCCCGCCGATGACCATCAAGCGCGAATACAACTTCGATCAGGTGGGACAGAAGGATATGTATCTGCTGCATCACGAGGAGATCGAGTCCATCGCTCAGAACATTCCGGAGGTCAAGCGCATCCGCTTCTTCATGACCTTTGGCCAGAGCTATCTGACCCACATGAAGTGTCTGGAGAACGTAGGAATGCTGTCCACGACGCCGGTGCTGTTCGAGGGAAAAGAAATCGTGCCCATTCAGTTCCTCAAGGCGCTGCTCCCCGATCCCGCCAGCCTCGGTCCCCGCACGCACGGCAAGACCAACATCGGCTGCATCTTCACCGGTAAGAAGGACGGCAAGGAGAAGAGCTACTACATCTACAATGTGTGCGACCATCAGGAGTGCTACCGCGAGGTCGGCTCTCAGGCCATCAGCTATACCACCGGCGTGCCTGCCATGTGCGGCGCTCTGATGCTGCTGACCGGCAAGTGGAACACCAAGGGTGTGCACACGGTCGAGGAGTTCGATCCCGACCCGTTCCTGGATGCGCTGGACCGGTATGGTCTGCCCCGCAGCGAATCCCACGCACCGGTTCTGGTGGACTGATATGACACAGGACCAGCGCCCGCCCTTTGCCCATCTGCATCACCCTGAACATGTATTCCGCAGCCTTCCCACCCCCTGTTATGTGCTGGATGAAGCGCAGCTGCGGCGCAATGGCGAGATTCTCGCCGCTGTCGCCAAAAATACAGGAGCAAAAATCCTGCTGGCGCAAAAGGCGTTTTCCAATTATGACCTGTATCCGATACTCGCCCCTTATCTGGCGGGCACCGAAGCCAGCGGACTGTACGAAGCGCGTTTGGGCAAGGAGGAAATGCCGCAGGGCGAAACGCACGTGTTCTGCGCCGCATACCGTTCGGATGAATTCGATGAGCTGATGCAGTATGCGGATCACATCGTGTTCAATTCTCCCCGGCAGCTGGAGAAATTCGGCGCCGCAGCCAAAGCGGCGGGCAAGCGTGTCGGCCTGCGCATCAATCCGGAGTGTTCCACACAGGAGGGACATGAGATCTATGATCCCTGCGCACCGGGCAGCCGTCTCGGCACAACCCGCGCTCAATGGGATGCACAGATGACGCCGGAACTTTTCTCACTGCTGGACGGACTTCACTTTCACACGCTGTGTGAGCAGAATGCCGACGCGCTGGAGACCACACTGGATGCCGTGGCGGAAAAGTTCGGCGATGTCCTGCCGCAGATGAAGTGGGTGAATTTCGGCGGCGGACATCACATCACGCGTCCGGATTACGACATTCCCCTTCTGGAACGCTGCATCCGCCGCGCACAAGAGGATTGGCAGGTGACGGTCTATCTGGAGCCTGGTGAGGCTTGCGCTTTGAATGCCGGATATCTGGTGACCACTGTGCTGGATCTGCCTGTAAACGGGGAAACAAATCTTGCTATTCTGGACATGAGCGCCGCCTGTCACACACCGGATGTCATCGAAATGCCCTATCGTCCTCCCCTGTACGGCGCGGGCGAGGCGGGAGAAAAGCATATCACCTACCGTCTGGGAGGTCCTACCTGCCTCTCGGGCGATGTGATCGGCGATTACAGCTTTGATGAACCGCTGCGCGAAGGCGACCGGCTGATCTTCGGAGACATGGCGATTTACACCACCTGCAAAAACAATACGTTTAACGGTATGCCGCTGCCCGGCATATGGGTGCTGCACGAGGATGAGACACTGGAGAATATCCGAAGCTTCGGATATCAGGATTTCAAAATGCGGCTGGGACGGTAATTCCGCTATA
>JBJDYL010000044.1:0-29604 GCA_051867285.1 Faecousia sp.
ACCACAGCGCCATCGCCAAGTACTACGAGCACCTCACCGGCATCAAGATCGGCCGCTGAGAAAAAAAGGAGAGGAAGCCGCAGATGAACACAGATTTTATTAAGGGCGTCGTCGTGCCGATCCTGACCGTGATCGACAAGGACGAGCTGATTGACGAGGCACGGATGCGCGCCCAGGTAGACTATGTAATCGAGGGCGGCGTCAGCGGCATTCTGGCTTTCGGCAGCAACGGCGAGTTTTATGTCGTTGAAGAAGAGGAAATGAAGCGGGGTCTGCAGATCATGGTGGATCAGGCCGCCGGCCGTGTCCCCGTGTACTTCGGCATCGGCGCCATCAGCACCAAGAAGTGCTGCCGCCTGGCGAAAATGGCCGTGGAAAACGGCGCTGCCAGCATCAGTGTGCTCCAGCCCATGTTCCTGAAGCCCACCCGGGCCGAGCTGTACAACCACTTCAAGACCATTGCCGAGAGCGTTCCCAATACGCCGGTTCTGCTGTATAACAACCCCGGCCGCGTGGGCTACACCCTCTCCGCCGACCTGGTGGATGAACTGGCTCACACCGTGCCCAACATCGTGGGCATGAAGGACACCAGCGGAGACATCACCCAGACCGCGGAATTCATCCGCCGCACCCGGGATGTTGGCTTCAAGGTCTTTGGCGGCAAGGACACCCTGCTCTACGCCAGCATGTGCCACGGCGCAGTGGGCGGCGTATGCACCGCAGCCAACTTCATGCCGGAGCTGATCACCGACGTGTACAACAAGTTCGTCGCCGGCGACCTGCAGGGCAGCCTGGAGGCACAGTTCAAGCTGAACCCCGTGCGTCTTGCCATGGATCCCGCCAGCTTCCCCGTAGCCGCCAAGGATATGGCCACCCTGCGGGGACGGGATGTGGGCGTTCCCTATCTGCCCAACCTGCCCACCCCCGAAGGCCCCGTCACCGAGGGCTTCCGCCGCACCATGACCGAAGCAGGTCTGCTGTAAATCAGAGGAGGAAAGTATGAGCAATATTCCTACCATTGCCAAGGTTGAGGTCTATCCCGTAGCCGGTCACGACTGCATGGAGCTGAACCTTTCCGGTGCGCATGCACCCTACTTTACCAGAAACATTGTGATCCTCACCGACTCCAACGGTGTGGAGGGCGTGGGCGAAGTTCCCGGCGGCCAGAAGATCACCGCAGCCATTGAGGCGACCAAGGATCTGGTGCTGGGCACCTCCATCGCCGACTACAAGCAGACCCTGAACAAGGTTCGCACCTGGCTGGACGAGAACATCAAGGACGATGTACGCGGCCTGCAGACCTTCGACCTGCGCACCGGCGTTCACGTTGTCACCGCTTACGAAGCGCCTCTGCTGGATCTGCTGGGCAAGTTCCTGAACGTGCCCGCCGCCGCGCTGATGGGCGACGGCATTCAGCGGGATAAGGTTCGCTTCCTGAGCTACCTGTTCTACATCGGCGACCGGAAGAAGACCGACCTGCCCTACGAAGAAGAGCCGGACGCCGACTGCGACTGGTACCGCCTGCGTCACGAGGAAGCTCTGACCCCCGAAAAGATTGTCGCGCTGGCAAAGGCCACCCACGAGAAGTACGGCTTCGAGGACTTCAAGCTGAAGGGCGGCGTGCTGCCTCCCAAGGAAGAGCTGAAGGCTGTTCAGGCCATTAAGGCCGCCTTCCCCGAGGCTCGCGTGGACCTGGATCCCAACGGCTGCTGGAGCCTGAAGGAAGCTCTGGAAATCGCTCCCCAGCTGAAGGAGTGCCTGGCCTACTGTGAGGATCCCTGCGGCGCAGAAAACGGCTACTCCGGCCGGGAGATCATGGCGGAGTTCAAGCGGGAGAGCGGCATGCCCACCGCTACCAACATGATCAACACCGACTGGCGGCAGATGTATCACTCCATCGCCCAGCGCAGCGTGGACATTCCTCTGGCCGATCCTCACTTCTGGACCATGAACGGCTCTGTCCGCGTGGGTCAGCTGTGCAACGACTTCGGCCTGATGTGGGGCTGCCACTCCAACAACCATTTCGACATCTCCCTGGCCATGGTGGTGCAGTGCGCCGCTGCCATCCCCGGCAAGATGAACGGCATCGACACTCACTGGATCTGGCAGGAAGGCCGGGAGCGGCTGACCAAGGAGCCCATGCAGATCGTTGATGGCTGCATCGAGCTGCCTCAGAAAGGCGGTCTGGGCATCGAAGTGGACCGTGAGCAGGTGATGAAGGCTCACAAGCTGTATATGGACAACTGCCTGGGCGCCCGGGACGACGCCATTGGCATGCAGTATCTGATCCCCGGCTGGACCTTCGACAACAAGAAACCCTGTCTGGTACGATAAAATCCGAAGTCCGGCAAACCCGCGTTTGCCGGACTTTTCCCCAATCCGATCAGAGGAGTTGTTTTCAATGAATCAAGTATTACGAGCCGACGCCAACGCCATTATTTCCGCATCCATTGAAGCAGTGAAGCCGGACGAAGCCGTGCAGAGAGCGCTCCAGTCCTTCCGTCCCGGCAAGGGCAAGCAGCTGCTGGTCGCTACGGGCAAGGCGGCATGGCAGATGGCTGCCGCCGCCGTGCGCTGCCTGGGGCAGGTTGACGGCGGTGTGGTAGTCACCAAGTACGACCATGTAAAGGGTGAAATTCCCGGCGTGGTGTGCTGCGAGGGCGGTCACCCCGTGCCTGACGAGGGCAGCTTCGCCGGCACCCGGAAGGCCCTGGAGCTGGTGCGGGATCTGACAGAGGAAGACACGGTGATTTTCCTGCTGTCCGGCGGCGGCAGCGCACTGTTTGAGGACCCGCTGGTGGACCCCGAAGAACTGCAGGGCATTACCCGGCAGCTGCTGGCCTGCGGCGCGGACATTGTGGAGATGAACACCATCCGCAAGCGGCTGTCCGGCGTCAAGGGCGGGCGTTTTGCCCAGCTGTGTGCCCCGGCGCAGGTATTCAGTATCGTCCTCAGCGATATTCTGGGAGATCCTCTGGATATGATCGCCTCCGGCCCCGCCTATCCCGATTCCACCACCTGCGAGCAGGCGCTGAGCATTGCAAAGAAGTATGACCTGCAGCTGAGCCAGCGCGCCTGGGAACTGCTGGCACAGGAAACGCCCAAGGAACTGACCAACGTGACCACCCAGATCACCGGCTCTGTGCGGGAGCTGTGCGCAGCGGCTGCAAAGAAGTGCGAAGAAATGGGCTACACCCCGGTGCTGCTGACCGACCAGCTGTGCTGTGAAGCCCGGCACGCAGGCAGCTTCCTGGCTTCCATCGCCAGCACTCACAAGGATACGGATAAACCTCTGGCCTATCTCGCCGGCGGCGAGACGGTTGTCCGTCTCACCGGCAAGGGTATGGGCGGACGGAATCAGGAGCTGGCACTGGCTGCCGCCCCGGGTATTGACGGCCTGAATGCGGCAGTGTTCAGCGTGGGCAGCGACGGAACCGACGGCCCCACCGATGCCGCCGGCGGCTATGTGGACGGCGAAACCATGGCCTCCTTCCGGGAGCAGGGCGTAGATGTGTTTGCGGTTTTGCAGAACAACGACGCCTATCACGCTCTGGAGAAAACCGATGGACTGATCTTCACCGGTGCAACGGGAACCAACGTCAACGATGTGGCGGTTCTGCTGATCAGGTAAAATGTATCCCGGCAGCGGTGATCCACTGCCGGGACTTTTGCAAAAGGAATGAAAATTTATGGGAAAAATTTATGAGATTTTCGGAGATGACGCCCATGGAATGACCATGGCGCTGATGGAAGCAGCCCATGTGGCAGACAGCATCCCTCAGGAGGCATCCATTGCGCTGAAGCCCAATCTGGTGCTGGCAGGCACGCCGGAAAGCGGAGCCACCACCCACGCCGGGGTGTTGTCCGGCTGCATCGAGTACCTCCAGGCCCACGGTTTCCAGAATATCAGCGTGATGGAAGGCTCCTGGGTTGGCGACCGGACGGGACGCGCCTACAAGATCTGCGGCTACGACAAGGTGTGCCAGAAGTATAATGTCCCATTTTACGACCTGAAGCACGACGATACGGTAACGGTGGAGACGGATCTGCGTCCCATGGAAATCAGCCGCCGGGCGTGGGAGACGGATTTTCTGATCAACCTGCCGGTGCTGAAGGGCCACTGCCAAACCACCATGACCTGCGCGCTGAAAAACTGCAAGGGCTGCCTGCCCGACCGGGAAAAGCGGCGCTTCCACACCGAAGGCCTGATGAAGCCGATTGCAGCGTTGGCCGCTGCGCTGAAGCCGGACCTGATTATTGTGGACAGCATTTGCGGCGATCTGAATTTTGAGGAGGGCGGCACCCCCATCCAGACCAACCGGATGTATCTGGGCACCGACCCGGTGCAAATCGACACCTACGGCTGCCGCCTGATGGGTATTGATCCGGAGGATGTGCCCTACATCGGCCTCGCAGAAGGCTGGGGCGCAGGCTCCATGGAAATCCGGGAGGACGACATCATTACCCTGAATCAGCCCCAGTCCAGCCGGAAGTATCCTGCCGCCACCGGACTGGTACGGCAGCTGACCCGGAACGTCCGGCAGGATTCCGCCTGTTCCGCCTGCTATGCCGCACTGGTGCGGGGACTGTACACCGCCGGAGACAACGGCGTACACTACAACGGATCCATCGCCATCGGCCAGGGCTGGAAGGGTAAGGAATTTGAAGGGCTTGGCATCGGCAACTGCTGCAAGGGCGCCAGCTGCTTCGTCAAGGGCTGCCCGCCCACCGGAAAGGATGTAGCGGAGGCACTGGCAGCGGCCAGCCGCAAGTAACATTCTCAGCGCGCATCCCCTGCGAAAAGGCAAGGACGCAGGCGGACAGCAGCGTTTTGGCCAGATTCCGTTCCGGAATCGTACCAAACCCTACAACCGCAAACCGAAAAACGCCTGCCGGATTTGCCCGGTGGGCGTTTTTGACACCGGGAATCGGATGATTCTGGTACCTTCACGGTCAGCTTTCCCTGCGCAGGTTGGGCATTTACCCCTGCCCATACTGTCCGCGGACAAAAAGACGCCATAAGGAACAAAATGGCAGATCATTTCCCGGATGATTTGACAATTTCCAAAAGTTTTCATATAATAAAAATACCATAACAAGATGTATAGAAAAGAGAAATAGCCAGCCATGACAGTATCATCAGCCACTCCAAAAAAGACCACCGTCCGGGATATGACGGAAGGTTCCATCGTAAAGCAGGTAACGCTTTTTGCCCTTCCCCTGATGCTGGGCAACATCTTCCAGATGCTCTACAACACCGTAGACTCCATTGTTGTGGGCAATTTTGTGGGTACCCAGGCTTTGGCGGCGGTGGGCTCCACCACCATGATCGTCAATATGATGGTGTTCTTCTTCAACGGCTTCTCCACCGGTGCCGGCGTGGTCATCGCGAATTTCTTCGGCGCCCGGGATATGGAGAAGCTCCACAAGGCCATTGAAACCACCATGGCTGCGACCTTCGTGCTGAGCCTCCTGTTTACCATTGCAGGCGTGGCAGCAGTAAGGCCCATGCTGCGTTTCATGGCGACCCCGGAGGATGTGTTCGGGGAGGCCACGGTCTACCTGCAAATCTACATCGGCGGTATTTCCGGTTTGCTGGTCTACAACATGGGCAGTGGTATCCTTCGGGCGGTGGGCGATACGATGCGTCCGCTGTACTTCCTGATTCTCACCAGCGTACTGAATATTATTCTGGACCTGGTATTTGTACTGTGGCTTCACAGCGGCATCGAGGGTGTCGCCTGGGCAACCATTATCTCCCAGTTTGTTTCCGCAATTCTGATTCTGACCCTGCTCACCCGCTCTACGGATATTTACCGTCTGACATGGCACGATCTGAAAATTAACCGCGCCATCCTCGGCGATATCTTTGCGGTGGGTCTGCCCGCCGGGATTCAGTCCATCATCACGGCGTTCTCCAATGTGTTCGTCCAGTCCTATGTCAATTTCTTCGGTTCCAGCTGTATGGCTGGCTGGAGCTGCTATAACAAGCTGGACCAGTTCATTATGCTGCCCATGCAGAGCATGGCCATGGCCTCCACCACCTTTGTCAGCCAGAACATCGGCGCGGGAAAAGAGCGTCGGGCGGACAAGGGCACCGTCATCACGGTGAGTATGTCTGTAGGCGTCACCGCCGTCATTGTGGCGCTTCTGTGCATCTTCGCCGCGCCTGCGGTGGGACTGTTTTCCCCAGACCGTGCTGTCATTGAATTTGGCGTGCTGTTTATCCGCGCCAACTGCTTCTTCCTGATGTTTAACTGTGTGAACCATGTGCTTGCCGGTGCGCTCCGTGGACGGGGTGATTCCCAGGGGCCCATGTTCATTATGCTGCTTTCCTTTGTGGGAATCCGGCAGGTCTACCTGTATGTAGTGACCCGTTTTGTCGCAAATACCCCGTTTCTGGTGGGCTTCGGCTACCCCGTGGGCTGGACAAGCTGCTGTATTATTGAGCTGGCCTATTTCTTCCTCCGTTGGAGAAAACCGGCGCAGAACTAACCGCGAACATGCTGGACGGAACGAAACTCCCGCTCTGCGGGAGTTTCGTACGGCGCAAAAAATCCCCAGAACATCCTCTTTTTACCGGAGGGTGTCCTGGGGTTTTTTGTTCCGGGTTTCCAATCGGGATGCGGCTGGCCTTCCCATTCTTTCCGAAATGGAGGATTCGGCAGTATCAGCAGTTTTCTGATTTCATGCTCGGAGAGTAACTGTTGTCACCATAACCTCCAACCACTTCGATACCCGGGGTAATCGCTCATTTTTGACTGTATAAAGGGAAATGGATCGGCTGCATCCGGCATCAGATGCGGGCGACACCCGTTGCCCGTGCGGCTTCAGCAACAGCCTTGGCGACAGCAGGGCCCACCCGCTTGTCGAAGGCAGCGGGAATGATGTAGTCTGGGCACAGTTCTTCGTCGGAAACCAGGCCCGCCAGGGCGTTGGCGGCTGCCATCTTCATTTCCTCATTGATCTCGGAAGCGCGAACATCGAATACGCCCCGGAAAATGCCGGGGAAGGCCAGAACGTTGTTGATCTGGTTGGGATAATCACTGCGGCCTGTGGAAACGACCGCCGCACCGCCTGCCTTGGCATCCTCCGGGAAGATCTCGGGAGTGGGATTGGCGCAGGCAAAGACAATGGCATCCTTGGCCATGGTTCTGACCATGTCGGTAGTCAGGGTGCCGGGGGCAGAAACGCCAATAAACACATCCGCGCCCTTGATCACATCCGCCAGCTTACCGGTCTCCTTCTGGAGATTGGTGACCTGGGCCATTTCCTTCTTGATCCAGTTCAGGCCATCCCGTCCATCGTAGATGGCGCCGGTGCGGTCAGTCATGACCACATTCCGAAAACCTGCAGATAGCAGCAGCTTCACAATGGCGATGGCGGCAGCACCGGCACCGGAGGTGACAATCTTCACGTCTTCCTTCTTCTTGCCGACCACCTTCAAGGCATTGGTCAGGCCCGCCAGGGTGATGACGGCGGTACCGTGCTGGTCGTCGTGGAAAATGGGGATGTCGGTCTTTTCCTTCAGCTTGCGCTCGATCTCAAAGCACCGGGGCGCCGCAATATCCTCCAGATTGATGCCGCCGAAGGAACCGGAAATCAAAGCCACGGCGTTGACAAACTCATCCACGTCCTTGGTCTTAACACACAAAGGGAACGCATCCACGTCGCCAAACGCTTTGAAAAGCACGCACTTGCCTTCCATAACGGGCATACCAGCCTCAGGGCCAATGTCGCCCAAACCCAGAACGGCGGAGCCGTCGGTGATGACGGCACACAGGTTGTGACGACGGGTCAG
Source organism: Faecousia sp. (assembly GCA_051867285.1). Taxonomy (GTDB): domain Bacteria; phylum Bacillota; class Clostridia; order Oscillospirales; family Oscillospiraceae; genus Faecousia. The sequence goes on from JBJDYL010000044.1 coordinate 7,802, forward strand.
CTCGTAGGATTTGTTCACATCCTTCTGAATCTCCAGGCAGGGTTGCGCAACGCCGGGGGTGTAGGCCAGGGACAGATCCTCCTTGGTTTCCACAGGAACCACTGCCTTGACCTCGATTTTGCCCTTCCACTCACCATGGAGCCGCAGAGACTCTCTTGCGTAATCCATTTCTTAATCCTCCTCGATAAATATGCTGTGCCACGTTACTTCCGTGCGATGGTCTGCTTGACCACGCGGACGATATGGTCGTCGGTCAGGTCGAACCGCTCCCGCAGGTAGGACTGGGGGCCGACTTCACCGAACTCGTCCTCCACGGCTACATAACCGACCTTGGCCTCGTCTTGCAGGCACTCCTTGACTGCGCTGTACAAACCACCGATCTTATTGTGATTCTCCGCAGTGATGACCGCGCCAGTTTTCGCGGCATACGTCCGGATCAACGCTTCATCCAGCGGCTTAATGGTATAAGGGTCGATCACGGCGACCTGAAGTCCCTGTTCCTCCAGCTTTTTCGCCGCCTGGAGCGCCTCGTGCACCATGATGCCGGAGGCGATAATCACAGCGTCCGATCCGTCCCGCAATACGGTGCCCTTACCGATCTCCAGCTTCACACCGTCCTCATACACCTTGTAGGACTCCTTGCGGCCCACCCGGAGATACTTTACACCGGGCAGATCCTTGGCGGTGCGAAGGAAACACTCCAGCATTGGAATATCTGTCACATCACAGATCACGGCGCCGGGGATGGCACGGTACAGGGCCACATCCTCAAAGGGCATATGCGTTCCGCCGTTGAAGGCTGCGGTGATGCCGGGGTCCGTGCCGATGACTGTGATGGGATTTTTCGCGTATCCGCCGGACAGATACACCTGATCATAGCAGCGCCGGGACGCGAAGGGGCCGAAGGTATGGACAATCGGCTTGAAGCCGACGGCTGCGGTACCGCAGGCAATACCCACCATATTCGCTTCCGCAATGCCGCAGTCATAGGCACGGTCAGAGGCGCCGATCAGCTTGCCGGTGCCAATGCAGTTAGCGAGATCCGCATCAAAATAGATGACATTCTTGTCCTCTTCCAGAAGATTGCCAATCAGCTCGCCCAAAACCTTTTTGAACAGACGGCCGTCCGGTTCGCCGGTATACATGATATTCATAAGCTACCTCCTTATTCCAGTGCCGACAGCTCGGCTTGGAGCTGGGCGATCCACTTATCACAAACATCCGGCGTTGCCGTCACAGAGTGATTCGAGGCCATCTGTTCCACTTCCGGGATTCCCTTTCCCTTGACGGTGTCCAGAATGATGGCACGGGGACGGTCTCCCATCGGCGCTGTCAGCGCTTCATAGACTGCACAGACATCTCCGCCGTCCACGCGGACCGCATCAAAGCCAAAGGCTTCAAACTTCTGCCGCAGATCAAACAGCGGGAGCACGTCCTCCGTATATCCGTCCAACTGCCGCTTGTTATCGTCGATCAGCCAGATCAGGTTCGTCAGCTTCTTTCCGGCAGCAAACATGGCAGCTTCCCAGACCTGCCCCTCATTGCTTTCACCGTCACCGACGATCAGATAGGTTTTGCTGGGGTGGTTGCGGATCCGGTCACCCAGTGCCATGCCGACAGCCAGGGAGGTTCCCTGTCCCAACGAGCCGGTGGTCATGTCCACGCCCACTGTCTTGTTCCGGTCACAGTGGCTGGGGAAATTCGTGCCGGGCTGATTCAGGGTTTTGATCTCATCATAGGGGAAATAGCCCTTCAGCGCCAGCGCGGCGTAGATAGCGGGGCCGGCGTGCCCCTTGGAGGAGACCAGCTTGTCCCGCTCCGGCCACTGGGGTCTTTTCGGATCAACACGCATCACCGCGCCGTACAGCACCGCCAGCGCGTCGCAGATGCTGAGACTTCCGCCCAAGTGCCCAAAGCCCCGTGCTTTCATCTCTTCGACCAGCCCGATCCGGATCTGACAGGCGAATCGTTTCAATTCCAATGTCAGTTTTTCGTCCATATCTGTTTGTCTCCCTTTTCATCAAATTCCAGCAGCCAAAAAGCCGCCTCTGTTTACGGTGTCTGCGATTCGGCTTCCCGTACCACGGGAAGTGTAGAGCCTCCGAAAGGCATGGCCAGAACGGTGGCATTCTTTCCCAGCATGGCAAAGGCATCGTCCAGCGCGGTCTGCGCGTCGTGGTATGGGCGCAGGAAACACTTCCGGACCAGCTCGTCCGGCATTTCCGATACCAGGAATACCGCTGCCTTCTCCAGGACCATCGCAATGGCGGCTGCCTTGTGCCCACCCAGCTGGAAGTCAGACTGCACTCTTCGCGTCAGATCTTCCGGGGTCTTTGCCTCATGGATCCAGGTTTCAAAGGTGTGCTCTCCGAGGCCCTCCCGGCAGGAGCCGATGAGGATGATAACGCCGTTGTCTTTTACCGCGTGCTTGGCGTTGTCCAGCGCTTTCTGGGTCTGATAGAGGTTCAGATCCTTGGGAGCGCCGCCCTGGGATACCAGCACAATATCCGCTTTCTGAGCGATGGGTTTTTGATAAAGCGTGTCCAAAAACGCGCATCCCGCCCGATGGGCTGCCACCGGGTCACCGGCAACCGCGTGGACAATGTTTTTGTGCTCATCCAGCACGACGTTTACGATGTAGTCAATGCCGAGGATGCGTCCTGCCTGCTCGATGTCCTCCCGGATGGGGTTTCCGTCCAGCTTTCCGGCATGGGCTTCCGGCCGCACCATCATGCGGTGGTTGCACTGAATGGCCGCTCTGGTGGAGACACCGGGCATAATGCTTTTTGCGCCGCCGGAGTATCCGGCAAAGTAATGGTACTCAATATTTGCAATACAGATCACACGATCCGCTTCCGCCACGGGGCGGAAGATATCCACCGGTGTTCCAACGTCAGTCACGCCCAGATGAACACAGTCATCGGCATCGGAGTCTATGCAGCGGATTTCCCGAAACGCGCGCTCTCCCGCAAGGCGGGCGCGCTCCTGCTCGGTATGCTTCCGGTGGCTTCCGAGAGCAAACACCAGCGTAATATCCTCCCGGCGAATACCGGCACCATACAGACGGTCCAGCAGGGCCGGCAGAATATTCCACGTTGGACAGGGCCGGGTGATGTCGGAGGTGACGATGGCGACCGTCTCGCCGGGATGGACGACCTGCTCAATGACCGGGGCGCCGATAGGCGCATCCAGGGCCATGCGTACAGCGGCTTGACCAACCTGACCGGCAGGGATCTCATTGGCCCGGAGTATGCCTAAAAGATTGTTTTCAGGAACCTCCACGGTCTGGATCCCGCTTCCAAAACCAAATTCCAGTTTCATTGTTTTTCCTCGATCATGCTCCCGTGGCGCAGCGCTTTGACTACCGGCAGCTCCTCGCCGGTAAGGAAGCGGATCAGCGCGCCGCCGCCAGTGCAGATATAGTCGATATTCTCCGTCTGACCATACTTGGTAGTCGCCGTGATGCTGTCGCCGCCACCGACAACGGTGTAGGCCGCCGTGGCTCCCAATGCCTCCCAGATGACCTTTGTGCCCAGCTCCGTTTCCGGTTCTTCAAAAACACCCATCGGACCGTTCACAAACACGGTGGCAGACTGGGCGATTCGCTGCCGGTACAGCTCAGCGGTGCGGCTGCCAATGTCCAGCGAACCGATCTCAGCGGGAACGCTGCCGATATCCGCCTCTCTGCGCTCGCCCTTTTCCACCCATGCCAGATCCACCGGCAGGACGATTTTTTCTGCGTAGCTTGCCAGGAGTCCCTTCGCGGTCTCAATGAACTCGCCATAATTGGACTTAATAATGAAGTCCATACTCCCCTGCCCGATCTGCTCGCCCTTGGCTGCCAGGAGAATATTTCCAACCAGACCGCCGGTAAGCACCTGATCGGCCGCGCCGTTTTTCAGCACGGTCTCCATCATCAGGAAAGCATCCGAGATCTTGGCGCCGCCCAGAACAAAGGTGGAAGGCCGGGCGGGATTCTCCATCAACTGAGAGATGACACAATATTCCTTCTCAAAGAGCCGCCCCATGGCGGAGGGCAGCACCTGCTCGAAGCCGCACAGGCTGGGCTGATCCCGGTGCGCGGCGGCAAAAGCGTCGCACACATACAGATCCGCCAGCGGTGCCAGCTTCTCCACCAGCAGGGTCTTGGCCTGCTGTTCGTGGGTCAGCCGCAGCTTCATCTCAAACAACGTCTGTTCCTCGGACACAAAGCGCACGTTGTCCAGAAGAAGGATCTCCCCCTCCTTCAGATCCCGGATCTTCTGCCGGGCGGCAGGGCCGCACACGTCGTCAATCCACTGCACCTGCTTCCCCAGAAGCTGGGACAGCACACGGGCGTGTGGCTGGGTACAGTAAAAGTTCTTGTACTCGATGTCGCTGCCCTGATGGGCCAGCAGCACCACCTTCGCACCCTTCTCAGACAGCTCCCGAATGGTGGGCACACAGGCCTGGATACGGGTGGTGGATTTCAGCGTATCGGTTTTTCTGTCCACGGGCTGATTGATATCCACCCGGCACAGCACGGTCTTGCCCCGGTACGAGAATTCATCCATGGTCTTTATACCAAATCGCATATTGATTCCTCCTGAAAAAGTGGCACAGCGCGGCATGACCCGGCTGTGCCACTTAGGCGCGTTTTACTTCTTGAATCTGCCGATCTTCAGATATTTGTTCGTCATGGCAGTACCCTCTTCCCGGGTCAGCTGCATCTTCATGGCTGCGCGGATGCCGTCAATGGTCTCGGGGATGGTAACGGACTCCTGGGGGATATTGATGGCATACATGATGTCGTTGCCGCTCTCCACGATGGAATCTTCCCACAGGCCGATCTCGTACATATCGCCCCGGCGGTTGCCCAGATCCCGGGCGTACTTGAACAGGCTGGCGTTGCCCTTGAAGCCCTCGTCAATGGACACAACCCGGATGCGGGGGTGCTTTTTGAAGGCTTCCAGCGCCATTTCTTTGGTGATCTTCTTTCCGTCCTTGGCGGTAGCCAGCACGGTGATGATGTGGCCGTGGGTCACAGGGGTGTGTACCAGGATACCGGTGGCGTTGACGTGGGGCATAATGGTCATCAGATCCAGCGCCTGATGGCTGGGCGCCTTCTCCATCTGCAGGGCGTTGGTCAGGCCCCGGTGGTAGTCGCCGGGATCCGCCACCCGGCGGATGATGGTGATCGCCACCTTCTCAATGCCGAATTCCCGATCCAGGCAGTCCACGGTGCGAATCAGGCCGGTGGTGTTGCAGGAGGTCAGCTTCAGATAGTTCTGACCCAAACCCTTTTCGTAGTTGGCGTAGCCATGGAAGAACACATCCGCCACGGAGTTCTTCTCGCCGCCCTGGAAGATGGCCTTCACACCCAGCTTCTCATACAGCTCCTTGTTTTTGGCGCCCACGCCTCCGGGAGAAGAGTCCAGCATCACATCAACGTTTTTGCACAGCTCCTCAAAACTACCGGCCACGGGGATATCCCGGGCAGCGAAAGCGGCCTCGTCGGCGCCGTTTACCAGGTACAGCTTGTAGGTCACGCCATTGGCGCCGACCATGTCATTTTCCCGCAGGGCCTGAATGGCCAGAGTGGGGGCCAGATCGGCGATACCCACCAGTTCCATATCCTCCTGCATGGCCACGCCGTCTGCCAGACGCTGGCCAATGGTGCCGTAACCGGCAACACCTACTCGAATCTTTTGCATTGTCATATCCTCCAAAGTTAAGTTATAATGATGAATCCTTCAGAAGGTTCCGGGTGGAAGCCAGCCACTGGGCGGCAGCCTCGTCTCCGGTAGGCCACGGGAGGATCTCAGCGCTGATCGTGCCCCGATAGCCGATCTGTTTCAGCGTATTGATCACGCCGCGCAGATCGGAGTGACCCGCTCCGGGGTAACGGCGGTTGGAATCCGCCAGATGGACATATCGAATCTCCGGCGCGCATATGCGGATGGAACGACTGAGGTCAGCTTCCTCGATATTCATGTGGAAGGTATCGATCAGCAGACCGGTATGCTTCAGACTGTTTTCCCGGATAAAACGGGAGATCTCCTCCATGCTGCACAGAAAATTGTTCTCATAGCGGTTGATCGGCTCAAAAACAATTTCCACGCACCGTTCACCCGCATACCGGTCTAATTCTGTCATGGATCTGGCCAGACGTTCCAGAGCAGCGGGCAATTCCGCATCGCTCGAAATATTTCCGCGCATACAGCCGATGATGACCTTGGCGTTGAACTGACCGGCAAGATCGATGAACTCACGCAGCCGCGAGATTGCGGCGCTCCGTCTGGTTTCGTCCGGATCCGTAATGGACAGGCCCTCATTGACGTAGGCCCTTCCGGTGCCCAGGGCAGTCAAACAGAGGCCGGTCTTTTTCAGAGCCGCCGCAATTCCGGCAGCGTCTGCCTGTGCCGGGTCTGTAAAATGAAGTTCAACGCCGTCATACCCAAGCTCTGCCGCACGGGCGATTCCCTGTACAGGACTACCTTCACAGACAAAGGGTGCACTGCCGATTCGCCTGTCTACCACGGTCATGGATAAAAGCATGGCGCTTCACTCCTTTAAGACTCAAGGAAGATGCCTCTTCTGGGCAGCTCGTGAATGGACTTCCAGCCCTCGGACAAAGGCTCACGCAGGCAGGGTTCGATTTCCTCATAAGGACGCAGGGAGAACTTCTTGGGATCGGGAACCTGTCCGGCGGGATAGGCCTCCAGAATATCCTCCACCATAGCGTTCAGATACTCACAGATCGCAGCAATGGCCCGCTTTACGCGGCGGGGATCGCCACGGGAGGGGAAGCCCACCACGCCCTCGGGCGTGCCGAAGCGCTCAATGACTCTGTGGCCTTCCGCCTCGGACCACTTGTTGGGACGGTGGAAAGAGTCCACGGAACCGTCGTAGAAGCCCTCGTCCAGCATGCCAAAGCTCTTTGCCTGCGCGTCAACCACACAGCTCATGTCCACCATGCCAGGGAACATCAGCAGAGCTGCGGAGGTTTCCGCTTCGTCCGCATGTACAAAAGGCGTGGAGACGAAGTCGGGACGCTCGTCACCCAGCGGATAGAAGAATTCCCGGACAGCCCGGTGCCACTCTACGACAGTGGCAAACGCGGGAAGCTGCCAGCGCTTGAAGAACTCCTGAATGGCGGATTCCATCATCCAGTCCATGCCGTGGTTGTTGACCAGAATGATCTTACGGAAGCCGTCATCCCACAGACCGGCCATCACGTTGATCAGGGTGTCCACGATGGATTTCTCCGTGGTCATGACCGTGCCAGGCATACCGCAGTGGTGATAGGGATGTCCGCCGTAATTGATGGGCGGCAGAGCCAGGGCCACCTCATGGCCAGCCTTCGCGGTCTTGCGGCGGACGGCCTCGCAGATGGAGGTGCACATAAAGGTGTCCAAACCGGAATTGTTGTGGATACCATGGTTCTCAGTGCAGCCGATGGGAACGAGAACGATGTCGTTTTTACGGCGCTTCTCGATAACCATTTTCCGGGGAGAGGTCTGAATGTAGCAGCCCGGCTTGCCGATTTCGGAGTCGCCGCCAATGCCGTAGTCGTCCAGAATCGCCTGGATCTCATCTTCTGAGGCATCCCAAATCCGCTTTTTCAGCCGGCCTACTTTATTGTCCTCAAAGAAGATATTGGGATATTCTGTGGTGATGTACTTTTCTTTCATAATAACCTCCTGATACGAATTCTCGTTGAAACGAAAGTGTATAGTTATTGCCTCGGGTGTCGCCGTCAAGGAAGGAAACTCTCCTTCCCTCACGGTCTCATCCGAGAAAGCAAACGGAAAGACTTTCCACCTCCGGCCGGGGCAGCTCGCCGCCCCGGCGCTTGAAGGGGTATGTGGAAAGCAGCAGTTTCCCGATTCAGAGCGTGGGAAACCTTTGCCAAAGAAGCGGATCAGCCCTTGAAGGTGTCGGCGTTGTCCAGAGTGACCACAACGGTCTCGACTTCATAGAAGGAATCGACGGTTCTGCCCTCCAGGACATCAACGGCGGCCTTAACAGCGGTGTAGCCCTGCATGTAGGGGTTGCCGTAGGAGGTGACGGTGATCTTGCCTTCCTTCAGAGCCTCGACAGCGTCGTCGTTGGCATCCTGACCGGAGACCAGAATGGTACCGGTGAGACCGGCAGCGTCGATGGCCTCAGCGGTGCCCAGCGCCATCTCGTCGTTGCAGCACAGGATCGCGTTGACCTCGGGATGAGCCTGCAGCAGGTTCTGAACAACGTTCAAAGCGTCGGCGCGAGAGTAGTTGGCGGACTGCTGTGCGATGACCTCGATGTTGGGATACTCAGCCAGAGCCTTCTCAAAGCCCTTGACGCGGTCGATGGAGGTCTGCGCACCGGTGGAGCCTTCGATGATGAAGATCTTGCCTTCGCCGTTCATCAGCTCAAACATAGCCTTGGCAGTGTTGTAACCCTGGTTGATATTTTCCAGACCGCAGAAGGTCTTGTACTGAGACTCATCCGTGATCTTGGTGTTCAGGTTGACGATGGGGATACCGGCTTCGTTAACCTTCTTTGTGGCAGGGATAATGGCCTCGGAGTCAACAGGAGCGATAACCAGACAGCCTACGCCGGAGACGATGGCTTCCTCGCAGAGGTTGGACTGCTGTTCGTTGCCGGAGCCTTCGGCGGTGTCAACAGGAGTCTTGCAGGTGACGGTGTAGCCCAGATCTGCACCGGCGGCCTTTGCGCCGTCCATAGCACTGATCCAGAAGGGAGCGGTGGAGTTCTTAACGATGACGAGGATCTCCTTGCTGTTGCTGGCAGATTTCTTGCCGCAGCCAACGCAAAGACAGGCGATCATGGCGATGACCAGGATCAAAGAAAGCATCTTTTTCATGTTGTTGTTCTCCTTCTAAACAGTTTTGTAATCTATCACGCAGCGGTTGCTGCAATGACCAAAGGAAGGGAAATGGCCTTACTTCGCAGCCTTCAGCTTTTTGTTTTTTCTGTCGGCGAAGTTAACCATCAGCAGGTTCAGTCCTCTCTCGTAGAACACGGAGAAGAGAATTACCATGCCGACAACGGCCTGCTGCCAGTTGATAGAAACGTCCATGATGTTCAGACCGTTGCGGATGAACATAATAACCAGCGCGCCGATGATGGTGTTGACCACGGAGCCTTTGCCGCCGCCGAAGGCAATACCGCCGATCAGAGCGGACGCCAGAGAGTCGATGGTCAAGGTTCCCTTGATGGTGGGATCTGCGGCATTGAGCCGGGCCAGATACAGGATTCCAGTCAGGGAGGCCAGAAGGCCGTTGATAACGTAGACAGAGATGACGATCTCATCCGCCTGCATGCCGGACAGCTTGGCAGCCTTACGGTTGTGGCCCAGAGAGTACAGCGCTCTGCCGTAGATCGTATGCTTGGTGAGGAAATAGAGGATGAGGAACACTATCACGGTAATCAGCGCAATGTTGGGAACTCCGGGGATCAGAGTGCCTCTGGTCAGCGCCCGGAAGGCATCCGGGAAACCGTAGATGTATTTTCCGTCACAGACCACATAGGCAAGGCCCAGGGCCACAAAGTCCACAGAGAAGGTGGCAATGAAGGGCTCGATCTTGACCTTTGCGATGAGAATGCCGTTCAGCAGGCCGAACGCCACACCTACACCCACAGCCACCAGAATGCCCATCACATAGTTGCCGTCCCGGAAGAAGGTACCACTGAGATAGCTGGAGAGCACCATGTTGGAGGCCATGGAGATATCGATGCCGTTGGAGATAATGGCAAGGCTCATACCGAACGCCATCAGCAGCGTAAAGGGTGTCTGCTGAAAAATAACCTGGCTGATATTCTGCCAATTCAAAAAGGCTTCCGGCTGGAGAATGGACATAATGGCCATAACGACGATTAGGATCAGAAAACGGGAGAGCAGATCAACCCGATTTTTAGCATTCAGAGACATGACCGTACACCCTCCTTAATCCCTTGATGTTTTTACGCTGCTCATTGATGACATCCACCACGATCATGGTGACGATGACGATGCCGATCAGTGCTTTCTGCCATGTGGCAGGAATGCCCATCAGGCTCAGACCGCTGGCCAGAACCCGGAGCAAAATCGTACCAAGCACGGTTCCCAGGATTCCGCCCTTGCCTCCTGCCATGGAGGTTCCTCCGATCACAACGGCTGCCATGGCGTTGAAGGAATACTCCACGCCCACCGAGGGGCTGCCGGAGTTCGTCATGCAGGCGATGGCAACGCCGGCAATGGATGCAAACAGACCAGCCAGTGCGTATACCACGATGCGAGTCTTGACCACCTTCACACCGGAAAAGCTGGCAACATTCTCCGACCCGCCAATGGAGTAAACATCATAGCCGAACTGCGTCTTTTTCTGAATCAGGATCATCAGACCAACCAGCAGCGCGGTAATCCAAATAATCACATAGATGCCGAAGATCTTTCCGTTTCCAATCCAATCCAGCACCTCGTTCTTGATGGGAATGGTGATGCCGTCGGTCAGGATCAACGCCAGACCCGCAAAAATACTCATACTGGAAAAGGCGACTACCCAGTAGTCAAATTTCAGCTTGGCGACCAGAACGCCGTTGAATACGCCGACGGCAATGCCCATGAGCATGGGAATCAGTATCAGCAGCGGAGTGGGGAGCCCTGCCCGGGAAAGAATGGCAACCGTAACCGCCGACATGGACACCGTCGAGCCGACAGAGATGTCGTTCTTGCCCATGAGGATCACCAGGGTCAAACCCGTGGAGGTCAGCAGCAGGGTGCAGCAGTTGCGAAGGATCAGCATCAGGTTATAGCTGGTGAAGAAGCGATCGGTTGCCAGGGAGAAGAACACCACCAGCAGAATATCGCCCACCAGAATGCCGGGGATATTCAGTCTCTGCCAGCTCCGGCGTACCTTGTCCAGAGCCGGGGGCAGCGTAATTCCATTTTTCATGCTGTTACCTCCTCTCCGCCGACTGCGTAGCGCATGATGGCTTCCTGCGTCAGGTTATCCCGGTTGACTTCTCCGGTGATTTCACCATCCTTCATGACATAGACCCGGTCAGAAATACCGACAACCTCGCTCAGCTCAGAGGAGATCATCAGAATCGCATAGCCCTGCCCGGCCAGACGGTCCAGCAGATGATAGATCTCACTCTTGGCGCCCACATCAATGCCGCGGGTGGGTTCGTCGATAATCAGGAACTTACAATTGGTTTCCAGCCACTTGCCGATAACGACCTTCTGCTGGTTACCGCCGGACAGTTCCCCCACCAGCTTGTCAGCATTGGGCGTGGCGATGCGAAGCTCCTCCACATACTTTTTGCCGATCTGGTCCTCCACCCGCTTGCGGAGGATACCGCCTTTGAAGATGTTGCCCAGATTGGCGGAGGTCAGATTTTCTTTGATGGGCATCTGGAGCACCAGTCCCTCCATTTTCCGGTCCTCCGGCAGCAGCCCCAGGGAGTTGCGAACGCTGTTTCTGGGAGTGGCATGCCTGATCTGCTTCCCGTTCAGCTCATAGTAGCCGCCTTCGATGGGCTCGTCACCAAAGACCGCTTTGGCGACCTCGGTACGCCCCGCGCCGATCAGACCGGCAAGGGAGACGATCTCACCTGCCCGGACATTCATATTTACGTTCCGGAAACGGTAGCCCGTCAGATCGTGCGTCTGGAAAACCACTTCGCCAGGCTGGTTGTAGTTGCGCTCATACATTTTTTCGATCCGACGGCCGACCATCATGGAAATCAGCGTATCCAGATCAACAGAAGCCACGTCCACGGTGTCAATGTACTGACCGTCCCGCATAACTGTAACATGGTCACCGATGCGCTTGATCTCATCCATACGATGAGAAATGTAAATGATCGCCACGTTCTGCTTTTTCAGCCGTTCCACGATCTCAAACAGCTTGGTGATTTCCCGGCTGGTCAGAGAGGAAGTAGGCTCGTCCATAATGACCAGCTTCACATCTCTGGACAGTGCCTTCACCACTTCCACCATCTGCATCTGCGCGATGGAGAGCTTTTTGACCAGGGTGTTGGGGTTCATGTCCAATCCCAGACTCTGCATCAGCTCCTGGCTGTCTTTGACCATCTTTTTGTAGTCAACAACGCCCTTGAGTCCCTTCACCATAGGCTCGTGGCCGAGGTAGATATTCTGCGCGATGGTTCGCTCGGGCAGCAAGTTCAGCTCCTGGTGGATGATGCTGATGCCAGCGTCCATACTCTGGCGGACATTGGTGAAATTTACTTCCTGCCCGTCGTACCACACCGTTCCTTCGTCCCGGTGATAAACACCGGAGATGATCTTGACCAGTGTGGATTTACCGGCACCGTTTTCGCCCAGCAGAATGTGCACCTTTCCCTTTTCACAGGTCAGCTGAACCCGATCCAGCGCCAGTGTGCCGGGGAACCGCTTCGTGATGCCACTCATTCTCAGAATGACATTTTCTTCATTGACTTCCAAGCTTATCTCTCCCTCCTGTTTCTTGCTTCGTTCACCAGATATACCGCGGTGTTGTCCTTCTGGCTTAATCCCATGGACATGAGATGATCGTACATTTCCATTGTGACCGCCGCGGCGGGAATGGAGACTTCCACCGACCGGGCTAGATCCATTGCCATTTTCATATCCTTGTGCATGTTGTAGCCTGTGGATGTAGGGGTAAAATCCAGAGCCTTCATGGTATCCGCTTTGTAACGGAAGATGGGAGCGCCCGCCGCACTGTCGGCAATCAAATCAAGCATCGCCTCCCATGGAAGCCCCAACCGCTTTCCGACCACCAAAGCCTCAGAAAGCGCCTGCAGCTCCTGCGCCAGGAGCATATTGATCAGGATCTTCATCTGTCGGGCTTCTTCCTGTTCCCCCAGCCAGGTCTGGCGGCTTCCCAATACCTGAAGCATCGGCAACGCCCGACGAAAATCCTCTTTTCTGCCGGAGACCAGAATGCCCAGTGTGCCCGCCTTCGCGTAGTGCACACTGCCTGTGACAGGCGCACGCAAGAAATGACAGCCCAGAGCTTCCACAATCGCCGCCGCGCGGGCGGAGGATTCCGGATCCACGGTACTCATATCGACCCAGAGCTTTCCGTCCAGGCCGACCGCGGACAGACGCTCCGCGATGTTCAGCAGGATCTCCCCGTTGGGGATCATGGTGAAAAGGACATCCGACGCGGCGGCCAGTGCTGGGATATCTGCAGCCACGTCTGCTCCGATCTCTTCGGCATACCCGGACAGGTCACGCCGCCCGGAGCCACAAACCGTCAGCGGATAGCCCGCAGCGCTGAGCCGTGCTGCCATCGGCCCACCCATATTGCCCGGGCCGATCCAGCCGATCTTTTCTTTCATAGAGAAAGCACCACTTTCATGCTGCCTTCCGGATTTCGGGCGGTGGCAAACGCTTCCTCCGCCTGTGCGGCGGAAAAGACGTGAGAGATGAGCTTTTCCGCGCTCCGGGGATGCTTGACCAGGAATTCCATTGCCCGTTCAAAATCTCCTGTGCCGCCGATGGATCCGATTACCGTCAGGGACTTGGTAACAATCAACTTCTGGGGAATCTCAACCTTGGCGATCATACCCACGCAGCCCAAAACACCACCGGGACGAACCAGATTCAGCGCATTGGCAAAGACCGGCGCAACTCCGGTGGTCTCCAACACCACATCGTATTTGGCGGCGGCATACATAGAGGCGTAGTCTCCCGCATCCGTACCGCACTGAAGTTCATCTGCCGCGGGGATCCGCGCGCCCTCGGAAGCCGCCACGGCCTTGCGGGACTCTGCCAGATCGTACAACTCTGCCTGCTGGCAGCCCTCCATATGCCGCAGCAGCATCAAAGCGCTCATGCCGATGACGCCGCCGCCCAGAACCAGAACGCGGAGTTCCGAGAAGGGCTGGGGGAGAACCCGTTTGATCTTGGAGATCAGATGCGCAGCTACCGCCACCGGCTCAGTCAGAGCCAGAAGGCGCTGATCCATACCCTCAGGAGACTTGTAAAGGTACATTTCATCACGCAGAATGTACTCGGCGCTGGCACCATCGACGGTAATACCGAACTTTTCGATATGTCCGCAGAGATTTTTGTCGTGCTGGCAGGAGGGGCACTTGCCGCAGTATTTGGAGCAATCCCCGGTAACCAGATCTCCGGGCTTGACCTTTGTGACATCGGAACCGATGGCTTCAACCGTACCGGACCACTCGTGACCGAATTTCATGGGATAGGAGTGCGGGCCATTGTAGCTTCCCCGGAAGAGATGAATATCGGAACCGCAAATGCCGACGTTTCTGACCCGGATCAGAACCTCGTGCCCCTGAGGTGTGGGTTTGGCTTCCTCCGTGGGAACAATTTTCCCAGGTTCCTGCAAGATATATGAAATCATGTCGTTTCTCCTCTAGTCATTGGGATGGATGACCACCTTCACCGCGCCGCATTTGTGGTTGACAAAGGTGTCAAAAGCTTCTTTTGTATGTTCAAGATCGAAAGCATGCGTCAAAAGGCTGGCAGCGTCAACTCTGCCGCTGCTCATCAGATCCAGAACCGGCTTGGAGCAGTTGGGATTTGCCCGAACCCCCTGTACGGTGATCTGATGCTTTACCATATAGTATAGCGCTTCCTGCGTAGTAGGCTGCTTCGGATAGGCGATCACCCCTACCGCACCATTATTGGCGGTCATGAGTATGGCTTTTCCCAACGTGTCTCCGGCACCGGCACAGTCAAAGCAACGATCTGCGCCCCGTCCGCCTGTGATCTCCAGAACCGCCTGCACCACATCCGGGGTTTCCAAAGTCTCGATCACATAATCAGCGCCGGTTTTCTTCGCCACGGCCAGCCGATCCCGGTCATTATAGCCGATGACGATGGTGCGGCTTCCCATGGCCTTGGCCATCTGCGCCAGCAGAATGCCCATGGGGCCAGGGCCGATGACAGCGGTCCAGCCGCCCGGGACAATGCCGCATAGGCGTATGCCGTTAAAGGCGGTTCCAGCGGTATCCACCATAGCGCCCTCGTCATAGCTGACATTGTCGGGCATCAGAGTCAGTGCCTTCTGATCGTATACCTGATACTGAGCGTAGCAGCCCTGCGTGGCATGACCATAATGGTGATGCCCGGCCTTACCGTAGTTCAGGCAAAGATTGTAAAGCCCCTGCTTGCACATTTCGCAGGTACCACAGCCGCAATGCGCTTCACCGGCAACCCGGTCACCAATCTGCATCGTCGAAACGCCCTCGCCCAGTGCTGCGACCCGTCCGGAAAACTCATGTCCGGCAATAAAGGGATAATGAGGCGGCCAGCCGTCCTTTCGCACAGCGCCGGCGAAGATGCCGGGATCGGAACCGCAGATGGCAACGGACTTGATCTCCACCAGCACCTGACCGTAACCAGGGGTAGGCACAGGAACGGTTTCAATCTCGAATTCTCCCGGCGCGTGAAGCACTACGGCCCGCATTGTTTCTTTCATGGCAATCTCCTCAATCGTTGGGGTGGACAACAACCTTGACCGCGCCATCTTTGCGATTGATAAACGTATCGAAGGCCTCGTGGATGTCCTCCAGCGCAAAACAATGGGTAATCATCCGATCCACAGGGAGAATGCCCTGCGCCATCATCGCCAGAACGGTTCTGGAGCAGTTGGGGTTGGCGCGGACACCATGGAGGGTGATCTGGTTCATAATCAGAGATTTGAGAGCGGCCTGCTGGCCGTCCTGGGCCGGGATGGAAATCAGCGCCACATGACCGCCCTTCCGCGCCATCTGAATGGATTCGTAATAGGCGGTGGCATTCCCGGCTGCTTCAATCACCTGGTGGGCACCGCCGCCGGTAATGCAGCGGACTTCCGCCGTAACATCGTCGGTTTCTTCAAAATTAACCAGCACGTCGGCGCCCAGCTCACCGGCAAGCGCCAGGCGGCGGCCCCGCCCCACCATCACGGTGCGGCTTCCCATCGCCTTAGCCAGGAGCATCGCGGCGATGCCCATGGGTCCGGGACCGATGATGGCAGTCCAGCCGCCGGGGACAACACCCGTCAGACGCATGGCGTTGTAGGCAATTCCGGTAGTGTCCACCATGGCGCCTTGATCGAAGGTGACCCCATCCGGCAGAGGAGTCAGCGCCTTCTGGTCATAGACCTGATACTGGGCGTAGCAGCCAGGGGTGTTGTGCCCATAGTGGTGATGTCCGGCTTTGCCGTAGTTTAGGCAAAGGTTGTACAGGCCCTGCTTGCAGTTTTCGCAGATGCCACAGCCGCAGTGCGCCTCACCAGCGACCCGGTCGCCCACCTGAAGGGTTGTGACACCCTCCCCTACCGCCGCAACCTGGCCGGCAAATTCATGGCCGGCAATGAAGGGGTAATAGGGAGGCCAGCCATTGTGCCGGACTCTGCCTGCGAAAATACCAGGGTCGGAGCCGCAGATGGCGACGGACTTGATCTCGATCAGTACTTCGCCGTGCCCCGGCGTAGGGATTGGCACTGTTTCTACGGAGAAATCTCCCGGTGCATGAATCACGGCGGCTCGCATTTCATTTTTCATCTTAACTGATCTCCTTATGTACGCGCGAATTGGCAGGAGGTAAACCGCCAACCGGCTCCTTTTGGAATTTATGTGGCATGCCACTTAAATTCCAGAAAAACATTGGCTTAAAACTCTTTTATCGCCCTAAGCACCTTAATTATGCGCCCATTTTTCAAAAAAATCAATACTTTTTCACATTTAATCTCGTACAAAATATCCGATGCCTTTTTGGCGAAGTTTCATAAAAATAAAAATCAAACAAAAAAATGTGAAAAAAATACTTGTAATTTAGAAAAGACTACTCTATAATTTGGCTTGGTGGTATGCCACCGGAATTCAAGAAGAACAGCAAATTCCGCGGACCGGCAGACCGCTGCCCGGCTGCGGCAGCTGTACCGTTCTCCATAAAACAAAAACATTTATCAGAAGGGAAGGTTATTCACAATGAGCAAATGGCAGCTTCCCGCAACCGGCGGGAACATGGAAATCAACAACGGCATCTATTATCAGAATATGACCAACAAGGACGTTGCCGAGCGGCTAAAGACAAATGATGTCATTCTGATTCCTGTGGGCTCCACAGAGAATCATGGCCCCAGCGCTCCCTACGGCGAGGACACCTATCTGGATACCCGCCTGTGTGAGCAGGTTGCCAAGGCAACCGGCTGTACTGTCGCGCAGCCTATCTGGTATGGTTCCCACCCCTATCATCATCTGGGACAGAAGGGCACCATCATGATCCCCGAGGAAACTCTGGCGGATTACCTGGTCTATGTGTTCGCCGGCTTCTGGAACGCAGGCTTCCGCAAAATGATCGTAGTCAATGGCCACGGCCAGGACTATGTGATCCCCCTGGCTATCCACAAGTTCGGCAAGAAGTTCCAGGTTCCCTCAATCATCCTTTACACGCACTTCTGGAACTGTGCCAAGGGCGAGCTGGACACCAAGGATCATGACGGTCCCTACGATACGCCCTTCGTTCACGCGGACGAGGTGGAGCAGAGCTGGTGCCTGTCCCTGTTCCCCGAACTGATCCGCCAGGAGGAAGCCATCAAGGTGGATGCCTGCCCGCTGCTGCCCAAGGGCCATATCAATAACTCCGCTGAGCGCGGCGACGGCCCCATCAAGTGGTACAACGCTCTTGGCTCCACTGCCATGGAGTGCATCGTTCAGCCCCAGGGTGTGATCGGCGATGCGCGTCTTGCGGATGGCGAGAAGGCGCGCAAGGGTATCGAAATGACGCTGGACTATCTGGAAAAACTGGTCAACGACATTCTGGAGCGCTATCCTGCCGGTCAGCTTCCTCCCACGAATCTCATGACCCAGCGGGATCCCGCTGCCGTGGAGGCCGTGCTCAAGGGGGAGCGTCATATCTATACGCTGGCTTACTGATATGAGTATGAATCATCTGCTTGCCATCACCACGATTACAAACGCGGATCCCAAAGCACCGCTGGTGCTTCGGGGCGATCTGGGCATGTGCATCCGGCAGGCAAAGGAACTTGGCTACGGCGCGGTGGAGATCCATGTGATCGACGCGCCCTCCTTCCCCATGGATGCGGTTCGGGCCGCGTTGGCGGAAACAGGGATGCGCATCTCTTCCATTGTCACCGGACGGATCTTTACCCAGCGTGGACTATGCATCACCTCCACGGATCCCGCAAATCGGGACGCAGCCATGAAGGAACTGCGGGATTACATTGATATTGCCGCCAGTCTTTCAGCCGTCGACGGCGTGATCATCGGATGGGTGAAGGGAAACCGGCGGACGGACGATCCGGATTTCGACAGGCTGCTGGCAGACCAGCTCCGGGAGCTTGGGCTTTACGCTGGGCAAAGAGGTCAAAAGCTGCTGATCGAGGTGATCAACCGCTATGAGACCAACCTGTTCAATACCGCCGGAGAGCTGCGGGACTTCATCGAGACATGGCAGCTCCCCAATTGCCGGATCCACCTGGACACGTTTCATATGAACATTGACGAGGCAAATCTCCCTGCCGCCATCGAGACGGCGGGAGACCTTCTCGGCTACTTTCATGTTGCCGATTCCAACCGTCTCGCACCCGGCAGAGGACACATGGATTTTGCCGCCATGTTTTCTGCCCTGCATCAAATCAACTATGGCGGCACGATCTCATTGGAGTGTATCCCGTGGCCGGATAGCCTAACTGCTGGAGCAGATAGCTACACTTATTTGACGAATGTGCTGAAAAAGTATTGACTTTTTTTGAAAAAAGGGTATAAGTATTGTATCAGCATTCTGAAAAATGAGGTAACGATAAATGGGGAATCTGGAGGTTATGACGGAAACTACAAGCAAATCTGAAGCTGTTTACAACATGCTGCTCAACAAAATTGTGGATGGATCCTATGCGCCCGGCACGCTTTTGTCGATCCGTGAGATTAGCCAGCAGGCGGGGGTCAGCCGCACGCCGGTAAAGGAAGCGTTCAGTCGTCTTGTCTATGACGGATATATCGAACTGCTTCCCAATCGCAGTGCCATTGTCGCCCGCATCAGCACAACAGAGGTGCTGGAGCTGCTGGAGGTCCGTGAGGCGCTGGAGCGTTCCACAGCGTTCTATGCCGCCCAACGCAGAACAAACGCAGATCTGGAGGAACTGCAGCGGATCAACGAGATCCACCGCAGCATACCCCATGACCAAGTTGCGCAGCTGGCCTTGTGGGACAAGAAGTTCCACATGGCGATCGCAAAAGCTACCTACAATCAGGTTCTGCACAGCACGCTGGATAAGGTCTTTGAAAAGCTGACCCGAATTTCTCTGCCCATCAGCAGAGACCGCGCGGCGGATTCCATCCGTCAGCATCAGATGATCTTTGATGCCATCCGGGCCAGAAATCCCGATGAAGCCCAGCGGATGATGTCAGATCACAACCGAGATGTGCTTGCTTCCGTAAAAGCTTACCAGTATCAGAATATCCATTTGTTTAAGTGATTTGCTCAATTCTTTGCAGCAGCTCCGGCGGTATCGCCGACGGAGCTGCTGCTTTTTTATGGACTCGCCATCTGAGTTGAAAGGAGAACGATGATTATGAATTATCCCGCAGCGCCCGAGGCGTACCCCTCTTCCATTCAAAAGCTGGAGCACGGCACGTTATATATTGCAGATCTGGAGAAGGAGGACGGCATGTTCTACCGGGGCGAGCTCTGCCCGTTCCCAAATGCCGAACAGCAGAGTGATACTCTGTACCGTATTCCGATGACGTATGATACAGCCAAAGTGCTCTGGCAGCTGCTGCCGTGGACCGGACCCCGTCAGGTCCTGCAGCAGGAGCGAACCTTCGGCACCGGAGACCGTCTCGGGATTGCGACACTGGGACAGATCCGTGCTGTGGAATCCTATGATGTTTTCCCGGTTCTGGCGCAGCAATCCAAGCGGGAACTGACCCTCATGGGAAACACCTATCGGGATGTGCTGGCGAGGGTGACGTTTCAGGTCCTGCAGGCCGGATTCCGTCGAGGCTACGGTGCGGACGGCGATCACCTGAAAACCGCGGAGGATATTCGCAGCGCCATTGACGATGGTGTTTCCATGATCACCCTGGATTGCTCAGAGCATATCCACTGTGAGCGGACATCGGCCCCGGTCAGCGACGAGCTGCGCGCACGTTATCTTTCCGGGCCAATCTGCCTCGGCGGGGCTACCGTGATCTTTACGCCTCAGACGCTGGCGCTGGCACAGGCTGTCTTTGGCGAAGCAGTGGCCTTTGCCAGCGAGATCTACCAAAGCTGTATTGTCGGAAAAAATGTGGATTTGGAGATCAGCATGGATGAAACGGATCTGTCAACGACTCCGGAACAACATTATTTTGTAGCCAATGAGCTGCGCATGGCAGGCGTTCCCTTCCTGACCCTTGCTCCCAGATTCTGCGGGGAGTTTCAGAAGGGCGTGGATTATATCGGAGATATCAACCAGTTTGAAAAGGAGATTGTTATCCACGCCGCCATTGCAGACCACTTTGGCTATAAGCTGAGCATCCATTCCGGTTCGGATAAATTCTCGGTATTTCCCGCGATCGGCAAAGCGACCCAAGAGCATTTCCACGCCAAGACCGCAGGCACGAGTTGGCTGGAGGCAATGCGGCTCGTAAGCAAGAAAGATCCTGCCCTGTTCCGTCAGGTCTACGCCTATGCCAAAGAGGTATTCACTGAGTGCCGCGCGTACTACCATGTTTCCACAGAGCTATCCATGGTGCCGGACATTGCGGACTGGGCCGACAGCCGCCTCCCCGAGCTGCTGGATCTGGACACCTCCCGCCAGCTGCTGCACATCACCTACGGCAAAATCATGAACCACCCTGTGTACAGGGACAAGCTGTACCATCTCTGGCGGAAATACCGGGAGGATTACGCCGTGCTGCTGGAGCATCATCTGAGCCGCCATCTGGCTCTGCTGTGTCCGGGACACAGGAGCGTGTAAGCCGGCTTTTTCACCTGTTTGGGGCGATTCTGCCGATCCTTCTGGCGCTTACGATATGGTGCCAACGGATCAGACGGATCCAGCCAGAGCGAGAAGGTCATTTCTCAGCGTCGGCTTAGGCAATTGATACCGGGCAACGATTATCCCACAGTTCAGCCCCTGTAGCCTTTAATTATGCTGTTTATGAAAGATGAGAGGATGTGTGTTTATGTCAATGAAAATGGGTTGGCGCTGGTATGGCGAGGGCAATGACCCCGTCACCCTTGGCGACATCAAGCAGATCCCCGGTGTGACCAGCATTGTCTGGGCGCTCCACCACAAAATGCCCGGTGAAATCTGGGAGGAAAACGAGATCAAGGAAGTGGTGGATCAAATCCACGCCTACGGCTTCGACGCTGAGGTGGTTGAGTCCGTCAATGTCCACGATGATATCAAAATCGGCCTGCCCACCCGGGATGCCCTGATTGAAAACTACAAGATCTGCATCCGCAATCTGTCCAAGTACGGCGTGAAGGTCATCTGCTACAACTTCATGCCCATCTTCGACTGGACCCGTACCGACCTGTTCCACCCCGTTGGCGACGGCTCCACGGCCCTGTTCTATCAGAAGGATATGATCCAGAGCGATTACAAGGCCATGGCTCAGTACATTCTGGACTTTACAGAGAAGTACAACATGACCTTCCCCGGCTGGGAGCCGGAACGAATGGCCAAGCTGGACGAGTTGTTCAAGGCCTATGCCCCTGTGACCAAGGATCAGCTGTGGGAGAACCTGTTCTACTTCCTGCGGGCCATTATGCCCACCTGCGAGGCGTGCGACGTTAAAATGGCCATCCACATGGACGATCCTCCATGGGATATCTTCGGCCTGCCCCGCCTGATGGTGGA
>JBJDYL010000045.1:0-29284 GCA_051867285.1 Faecousia sp.
GAATCGGTGAAACTCCGATACCGACAGTATAGTCTGGATGGAAGAAGGTACGCAAGAAAAAGCATACTTGCGTTTATTTTCACGCCCTGGGTGTATTCCCGGGGCGTATTTTTTTGCATGGGAGACGAAAACTATGACCACTCTTTGGACACAAATCGCGGAAAATCTGAACTTTGCGCTGAACTGCATCGCTATTGTGGTGGTTCTGGCGCTGCTTGCCAAGCTGGCTGAAAGATTCCTGCCGGACCGGCGCAGGGTGACCCCCGCCCGCCGGGTAAGCATCATCAGCATCTGCGCCGCTATCGCCACAGTGCTGCACATTATGGACTTCCCCCTGCCCTTCCTGGCCCCTGGCTTTTATAAGCTGGACTTCTCCGAACTGCCGGTGCTGCTGTGCGGTTTCTACCTGGGGCCCTGCGCCACGGTGGTCTGCGAGGGCATCAAGATTCTGCTGAAGCTGCTCATCAAGAGCACCTCCACCGCCTTTGTGGGGGATCTGGCCAATTTCGTGGTGGGCTGCTCCTTTGTCCTGCCGGCAACCATCTGGTACCACATCCATAAGAGCAAGCACAGCGCCATCATCGGCCTGGTCTTAGGCACTGTGTGCATGTCCGTGTTCGGCACCGCCTTTAACGCCGTGTACCTGCTGCCCAAGTTTGCGCAGCTGTATGGTATGCCGCTGGATGCCATCATCGGCATGGGCACCGCGATTCACCCCGGTATTCACAACGTTACCACGTTTGTGGTTCTGTGCGTCGCGCCGCTGAACGTGGTGAAGGGCACGATGGTGTCCATACTGACCCTGCTGCTGTACAAGCGGGTAGCCCGTCCCCTGTTTGGACTGCATTCCTGATCCCCGGACGCAAATACTCCCCTGCGTATGCAGGGGAGTATTTTTATCCAATCAGGTCTTCCGGTGTTAAATCATCCGTGTAAAATCCGGAAATTCCCCGTTCCAAGGAGTGGCGCGCTTCATCCGCACGATTCACTGTAAACTCATACACCGTGAAGCCCAGCTCCTTCATCAGCGCAGCATCCTCATCAGACATTTCTCCATAGGGCACTGCCATGACGGACACAGTTTCCTCATTACAGATCTGCGCAACTTCGTGCTGCCACACGCCCCATTTATATGTCGTGAATACAAACTGGTCGTCATCAAAGGGGTAGATTTCCTGAATTTCGGATTTTTCCCGCCCAGTATACAGCTGGATAATCAGCCGGTTCAGGACAGATTCCTCCCAGCCGCACAGCTCTGCCAGTTCGCCAATCACCTGAGCAACGGGATCCGTTTCACCCTTGACGTCGGTCACCAGATACATCTGGGGATTTTCCGCCATCATCTGCATCAGGCGTTCTCCGGTCAGCGGTGTGAACCTACCCTGAATTTTCCGGGAAACGAACTCCTCCAACGTGGGCGGTTCCGTTTGATTCAGAAACGCATCACCCCAGTTGTGCGCGCACACCAACGCACCGTCACTGGTGTGGGTTAAATCGATTTCAATAAAGCATTTGCCCGGGTGCTCCGCCAGCGTTTTTTCCACCGCTTCCAGAGAGTTGGTATAGCTGCTGCCGTGAATTTCGCCGCCGGCATGGTAAATCAGCGGATATTCCAAAAACCACTCATCCCCGTCGTTCTCAACGGGATACAGGGTGATCTGGTCATCCGTTGCGCCGGGAACCGGAACGGGATGAATCATATAGTAGACTGCCCTCTTCGCCGTCTGAATTTCCTCGGCAAATTCCACCGCCAGCCCCACAAGAAGGGCCAGCAGAACAATATGTATCAGCAGGAGTTTGTATTTTTTCAGTATTTTCATATGTGCTCTCCCAATTACACGCCAAAATGCTCAGCGACCTTCGCCAGCATCTTGCGGATGGGCAGCTGATAGGGGCAGCGCTGCTCGCAGGCGCCGCAGCCAATACAGTCGGAGGCCTTTTTCTCCATGGCCATGTAGCGATCCACCGCCCATTCCCGCAGTCCGTAGCGCTGTAGATAGCCGTCAAACAGGAACGCGCTGGAAATGCCGATACCGGCAGAGCAGGGCTGGCAGTAATTGCACCGGCGGCAGAACTGGGTGCCAAGGGAATCCCGGATTTTCAGGAAGCCCGCTTTTTCCTCCGCCGTCAGCGCGGAAGTGTCGGAAACCGCCGCCAGATTCTGTTCCAGCTCTTTGGGATCTGCCATGCCGGGGATCACCACGGTGACATTGGGATTGGCGCAGATATAGCGCAGCGCCAGCCTGGCATCCTCAATGGCGCCGCCCGCCAAAGGCTTCATGCAGATGAAGCCGATGTTCTTCTCCGCCGCTTTGGCAATCAGATCTTCCGCCTGCGTCTCCACAATATTATAGGGGAACATGAAGGTCTCCACCCAGTCCTGCTCCAGCGCCAGCCGGAAGGTGTCCAGAGAATGGGCGGTCACGCCGATGTGGCGGATTTTTCCCGCTGCCTTTGCTTCCAGCAGCGCTTCCACCGCGCCGCCGGGCGCCACGACCGTTTCAAATTCCGCCGGAGTCACATTGTGCATCTGATACAGGTCGATATAATCGGTGCGCAGATTCTTCAGGCTCCTGTCAATATCCGCAGCCATGTCCGCTTTTGTCCGGCCGCGGCCCTTGGTGGCCAGAATAAAATCCTCCCGGATGCCTTCCAGCCCGTAGCCCAGGTATTCCTCACTGACGGTATAAGCCCGGGCGGTGTCGATGAAATTCACCCCAGCATCCCGCAGGCCGTGCATCAGCGTTTTCGTCCCCTCCGCATCAATGCGCTGAATGGGAATGCCGCCAAAACCCATCCGGGATATTTTCATGCCGGTTTTGCCTAAAACTCTGTAATCCATATTGTCTCCTCCGTGCCTATTTTCCCAATTTTCCATTGCGCTCGAAGGCGGCGCATACGCAGTCCATAGCCGCGCTGCGGAAGCCCCGCTGCTCCAGAACCCGAATGCCCGCAATGGTGCTGCCGCCGGGGGAACAAACCGCGTCCTTCAGTGCGCCGGGGTGCTGATGGGTGTTCAGATACATTTCCGCCGCCCCGGCCATGGTCATGGCAGCGTAGTCCATCGCCTTTGCCCGGGGCAGTCCGCAGGCAACTGCGCCGTCCGCCATGGCTTCCAGCATCAGATACAGATAGGCAGGGCCGCTGCCGGACAGAGCGCTGGCTGCGTCCATCAACCGCTGTTCCAGCTCGTCCAGCAAACCGCAGCAGGACATATCCGCCAGCCAGTCCGTCAGCACCGCCTCTGTTACCAAATCATTGGTGCAGTAGGGAATCACGCCTTTGCCGATCCCCGTGGGCGTATTGGGCATAATGCGGATCACCGGCAGCCGGGTGCCTGCAAATTCCTCAATCTGCCGGATCTCCAGTCCCGCCGCCATGGTAATGAGCAGGGGTTTCCGCTGGGCCAGCGTCTCCCGCAGGGGAAGCAGCATATCCTTCATCATGTGGGGCTTCACCGCCAGAAAAATCCGGTCGCAGGTTTCCGCAATGGCGGCATTGTCCGAATATTGCAGTCCCAGCTCCGACGCCAGTGCCTTTGCTTTTCCGGAACGATCCGATACGGCAATATCCTTCGTATTCCGACTCAGAGATCGGGCGATTGCGCCGCCCATATTGCCGCATCCAAGAAATCCATATTTCATACGCTTACCTCACATGACCCTTTCCGTGAATCATGTATTTATAGGTAGTCAGCTCCCGCAGACCCATGGGGCCCCGGGCATGGAGCTTCTGGGTGGAGATGCCCATTTCGCAGCCAAGTCCGAACTCTCCGCCGTCGGTAAACCGGGTGGATGCGTTGACGTAGACCGCCGCGCTGTCCACAGAAGTGGTAAATATTTTTTCCGCCGCCAGATCTGTGGTGACAATGGCCTCGCTGTGCCCGGTGGAATGGGCTGCAATATGCGCAACGGCTTCCTGCACGTCCGCCACGCATTTCACCGCCAGAATGTAATCTAAGAATTCCGTGTCAAAGTCCTTCTCCCCTGCCGGTGTGCCGGGGATATACCGCGCCGCCTCGGCGTCCAGACGCAGCTCCACCGGGTTTTCCCGTCCGGTCACCAGCCGGTCATACAGCATGGGCAGGAACTCGGGCGCGATGGCCTTGTCCACCAGCAGCACCTCCTCGGCGTTGCACACGCTGGGGCGGCTGGTTTTCGCGTTTTCCACAATCCTCAGCGCCATGTTCAGATCGGCAGACTTCTCCACATACACATGGCAGATTCCCGTGCCGGTGGCAATGCAGGGCACGGTAGCGGTTCGGACGCAGGCAGAAATCAGGCCCGCACCGCCCCGGGGAATCAGCAGATCGATGTAGCCGTTGGCAGTCATCAGCGCCGTGGCGCTGTCCCGGCTGGTATCCTGCACCAGATTCACGGCGTTTTCCGGGATGCCCACCTGTTTCAGTCCCCGGCGCAGCGCCGTCACAATGGCGTTGGCGCTGCGGAAAGCCTCCTTGCCGCCCCGGAGGACGCAGACGTTGCCGCTTTTCAGCGCCAACGCCGCCGCATCGCTGGTAACATTGGGACGGCTCTCATAGATAATCGCAATCACGCCCATGGGCACAGAGATTTTCTCAATCAGAAGCCCGTCCTCCCGGGTGTGCCGCTCCAGCACCCTGCCCACCGGATCGGGCAGCGCGGCAACCTGCCGGATGCCCTCCGCCATGCCCGCAATCCGGGCGTGGTTCAGCAGCAGCCGGTCCAGCATGACCTGGGACACGGTGCCTCTGGCAGCTTCCATATCTTGATTGTTGGCAACAAGAATCTCCGCCTCCCCATCCAGCAGGGACTGCGCCATGGCCTCCAGCGCAGCGTTCTTCTGCTGCTCCGTCAGGCAGGCGATTGCCGTTTTCGCCGCTTTCGCATTTTCCAGCATCTGTTTCATAAATTTCTCCCCGTAAATCTGGTGCCGACATTCCTGCCGTCCACAATATCATAAAGGTTTCCGGGATTATTGCCGTTGGTAATCACCATTTCGCAGCCGCATTCCATACAAATTTCCGCCGCACGCAGCTTGGTAATCATACCGCCGGTACCCTGGGCCGTACTGCTGACCCCCGCCAGCTTCCGGATATCCTCGTCTACCCGGTTTACCACCGGCAGCAGCTTTGCATTGGGATCGCTGTGGGGATCGGCGGTATACAGCCCGTCAATGTCCGACAGCAGCACCAGCAAATCCGCGCCCACGCTCCGTGCCGCCAGTGCCGCCAGAGTATCGTTATCACCGATCACGATCTCATCCGTAGCCACGGTGTCGTTTTCGTTGATAATCGGCAGCGCGCCAAGCTCCAGCAGGCGGTTCAGCGTGTTGGTAAAATTGGCATGGCGTGTCTCGCTGGTCAGGTTGTCCGCAGTAATCAGCAGCTGCGCCACGGTGTGATGGTACTCGCTGAACAGCTTGTCATAAATATACATCAGCTCGCACTGTCCCACTGCCGCCGCGGCCTGCTTGGTGGGAATGTCCTGAGGCCGCTGCCGCAGTCCCAACTTGCCCACGCCCATGCCAATGGCGCCGGAGGAAACCAGAATCACCTCATGGCCCGCATTCCGGATGTCGCTCATAGTCTTGCACAGCGCTTCCACCCGCCGGATATTCAGCTGGCCCGTGGAATGGGTCAGCGTGGATGTGCCGATCTTCACAACGATACGCATAGCGTCCTCCAAACAAGGAAAGATTTTGGAATATTATAGCACTGATTCGCTTCAAAAGGAAGAGCGGATACCGATTTCCCAAAAAAGAATCGCACCGCCGTCCCGGAGGGCGGCGGCACGTCTGCATATTTTCTTTACCCGACTCAGCGAATCACCCGAACCCGGACGACGCCCTCGATCTCCTTCAGGTGCTCCACCACTTCGGCGGACGGATGGTGATCCAGATCCAGCATGGTATAGGCGTACTCGCCCCGGCTCTTGTTCATCAGGCCGGCAATGTTCACGTTCTCGCTGGCAATGGCGGCGGTAAAGCGGCCCAGGGAGCCCGGAATGTTGTGGTGCAAAATGGTGATACGGCCTTCACTCTGGCACACGCCCATATCGCAGTTGGGATAATTGACGGAATTGTTGATGTTGCCGTTTTCCAGATAGTCCATCATCTCCCGCACCGCCATCCGGGCGCAGTTGTCCTCAGATTCCTCGGTGGAAGCGCCCAGGTGAGGAATGGCGATGCAGCCGGGCATATTGGCGGTCTTGGGGTTGGGGAAGTCGGTAACGTACCGGGCAACCTTGCCCTGGGCCAGTGCGTCCGCCATAGCGTCATCATCCACCAGCAGATCCCGGGCAAAGTTCAGGATAATCACGCCGTCCTTCATTCTGGACAGAGCGGAGGCGTTGATCATCTTCTCGGTTTCCTTCAGCAGCGGCACATGGACAGTGATAATATCGCAGGTGGCGTAGATCTCCTCCGGAGTCTTGACCCGCTGGACGTGACCATCCAGATTCCAGGCCGCCTCCACGGAAATGTGGGGATCGCAGCCGAATACCTCCATACCCAGCTTTCTGGCGCGATTGGCCAGGGGGCCGCCGATATTGCCCAGGCCGATGATACCCAGCTTCTTGCCGGCAATCTCGTGTCCGGCAAACCGGGATTTACCCTTCTCCACCAGCTTGGCAACATCCGGCTGATCCTTAATGGTCTGCACCCAGTTGACGCCGCCAATGATATCCCGGCTGCCCAGCAGCATACCGCACAGGGTCAGTTCCATAACACTGCGGGCGTTGGCGCCGGGGGTGTTGAACACCACGATGCCCTTATCCGCGCAGCTGGTCAGGGGGATGTTATTCACGCCTGCGCCGGCACGGGCGACCGCCAGCAGGTTCTCCGGCAAATCCATATCGTGCATATTGGCGCTGCGCAGCACGATGCCGTCCGCCTGCTGGATATCACCGGTGAGTGCGAAGTTTTCCTTCCACAGGGCGGTGCCCTGCTGGGAAATATTGTTCAAATAATGAATCTGAAACATAATTTTTCCTCTCTTATACCGTCTTTTCGTAGTGCTCCATGAAGGCAACCAGCTTCTGCACGCCCTCGATGGGCATGGCGTTGTAGATACTGGCGCGCATGCCGCCTACGGTGCGGTGGCCCTTCAGGTTCACAAAGCCCGCCTCGGTGGCAGCCTTGACAAATTTCGCATCCTGCTCCGGATCTCCGGTGACAAAGGGCACGTTCATGAGGGAACGATCCTTCTTCACCACGGTGCCATGGAACAGGCGGCTGCTGTCCAGATAATCATAAAGGATGGAAGCCTTCTTTACATTATATGCCTGCATTTCCTCCAGGCCACCGTTGCGCAGCAGCCACTTGAATACCTTGCCGCAGATGTAGATGCCGTAAGCGGGAGGGGTGTTGTACATGGAGCCGTTGTCGGCGTGGGTCTTATAGCGCAGCATGGTGGGGGTACCGGGGAGCACATCCTCCCGGATCAGATCCTCCCGGATGACCGCAATCACCACACCGGCGGGGCCGACGTTTTTCTGCGCGCCGCCGTAAAGCATACCATATTTCGTCACATCCACCGGCTCGGACAGG
The DNA here is from genome assembly GCA_051867285.1 of Faecousia sp. Taxonomy (GTDB): domain Bacteria; phylum Bacillota; class Clostridia; order Oscillospirales; family Oscillospiraceae; genus Faecousia. The sequence continues at coordinate 7,528 of JBJDYL010000045.1, forward strand.
AAACAGCTGGAAATATCCGCCACCAGATCCTTGCCCTTGGTGTTGGGCAGGGTATGATACTTGGTGCCATAAATGGTATTGTTCTCGCAGATATAGACGTAATCCGCATTCTCGCTGATGGGCAGATCCGAGCAGTCGGGAATATAGGAGAAGGTCTTGTCGGCGGAGGAGGCCACGGCGTTGGCCTGACCGTAAAGTTTGGCTTCCTGCCATGCCTTCTTTGCCCACTGGCCGGTGATGATATAGTCGGCAACCTTGTTCTTCATCAGGTTCATAGGCACCATGGCGAACTGCTGAGAGGCGCCGCCCTGCATGAACAGCACCTTATAATTGTCAGGAATCCCCATAAGGGTGCGAAGATCCGCCTCCGCCTCGTCGATGATGGTCTGGTAGGCCTTGGAGCGGTGGCTCATCTCCATAACGGACATACCGGTTCCCCGGTAGTCCAGCATTTCGTCAGCGGCTTCCTGCAATACGCTCTCCGGCAGCACCGCAGGGCCTGCGGAAAAATTATACACTCTGGACATAAAAAGTCCCTCCTAATTTTATTTCTGTAACAGCTTTGCCATCAGCTCGTAGCCATGGGGCAGGAAAACACCCGTGGCCTGCGCCTCGGCTTCGGTATAGCGAGCCATCTTCTTCGTCTGCCGGGTGCTGTCGTAGAGCACATAGGGCACCGGATCAGAGGAGTGGGTGCGAATGCGGATGGGGGTGGGATGATCCGGCAGCACCAGCATCCGGTAGTCCTCGCCGGCATCCTCCATGGCCTTCATAATGGGGCCGATAACCCGGCTGTCCAGATACTCGATGGACTGCACCTTTTCCTGGATCAGACCCTGATGGCCCATTTCGTCGGGGGCTTCCACATGGATGTAGGCGAAATCGCAGCCATTCTTCAGAAGGGCGTCGATTGCCGCCTGGGCCTTGCCCTCCCAGTTGGTATCCAGAGAACCGGTAGCGCCCTCCACATGGCAGATTTCCATGCCTGCGCCCACAGCAATGCCCTTGAGCAGATCCACAGCGGAAATCATGGCGCCCTTTAAGCCGGTTTTCTCAGTGAAGCCGCCGAGGCTGGGCTTTGTGCCCGCACCCCAGTACCACAGGGAGTTGGCCTTGCGCTTGCCTTCCGCCGCCCGCTTCAAATTCACAGGATGGTTGTTGAGGATGTCAAAACTGCGCTCCATGAAATCCCGGAGCACCGGTTCTTCCGGCAGATAGGGACCGATCACCTGAGTCAGGTGGTCATGGGGCGGCTCCAGCCGTGCCAGACGGCCGTGCTTCCATACCATAATATGCCGGTAGCTGGTGCCGGTGTAGAACTGGAATTCCGCATTGTTAAAATTCGCCCGGATGGCGTCCATCAGCTGATCCGCCTCGGCGGTGGAAATCTCCCCGGAGCTGTGATCCACGATGGTCTTTTCGGGATAAGGCTCTTCCTCTGTCAGAGTCACCACGTTGCAGCGGAAAATAATGTCGTCCGGCTCCATCTTCACACCAACGCTCAATGCTTCCAGGGGAGATCGTCCGGTAAAGTCTTTTTCCGGGTCATAGCCCATAACAGACAGGTTTGCCACCTCGCTGCCGGGGTGCATTCCCTGAGGAACATTCTGCACCATGCCCAGCTCACCACCGGATGCCAGCGCATCCATGGCAGGGGTAGCGGCATATTCCAGCGGGGTCTTTCCGCCCAGCGCGGCAATCGGCTCGTCGGCCATTCCGTCGCCCAATACTACAATGTATTTCATAGCTTCTCTCCTTGCTCCCCAAACGCGTCCGTCCGCGTTTCAGAGACAAACGTATGTATACCGCTAATAGTACCATTCTTTTGCTCAGAATACAATATGAAATACTGTCCGAAAAAGTGCCCGGGTTTTCCCGCGTTCGTGGGCACTTTTTCATAATATGTTTACCACTTCCGCCACAGCAAACGGAAATCGCCCCGCGGAAAGCGGGGCGATTTTCTCATATTAAAGAGGCAATCAGGCAGCCAGCAGATTCCCCAGACAGAACAGCACGGCAATGTGCAGCGGATAGAACACATAGAACAGATATTTGAGGTTTCGTCCCCGCTGGCCGTTGTACGCCAGCATCACCGGCAGGGCCAGAACCTGCATCCACTGGATAGCGTCCCGGAACAGGAACTGTCCCCAGCCGCCGTCAACACCGGATTGCAGCCCCGTAAACACAAGGATGCCCAGGTACGCTGCGCAGTAAAGTCCATAGCCCCAGCAAAGGGTTTTCCTGCTTCCTTTGCCAAAATGCAGAACCAACCCCATAATAACCGCCAGGAAGCCCCCTTCGCAGGTCAGCGTATTGGGAAGGAATCCGGTGACTGCGGTATGGCAGGCAATGTAATCCCATCCGAACACTGCTTCTACGACCTGATCCAGCGAGGTGTCCAGCAGCAGCGCTCTGGCAAGGGAAAACAGCGCCAGATTCCCTGCCAGCCAGGCAGCCGCCATCAGTGCCTTTTTCCAGGGCGTCGTCCCCTTTTCCCAGAGATAGATGAACAGGCAGATGACAAACAGGGTGGAAAAAATGTTGTTGGTACACAGCTGATAGGGATTGGCTGCACTGGAATTGAGAATGCTGTCCAGCACGCCCATGAGCGCGGAGCACAGATACATCCGCAGCAGATACACCGGCCGGCTGTGGGTATAGTGAAACCCCCAGACCGTGCAGAAGAAGAACACCGGCGCGCTGATTCGCCCCAGAATCGTGAGAATCAGCGGCGTACCGGGAATAAACTCGTAAATATGATCCAGAAACATCAGCCCAAGGGCGATGAGCTTCAAAGCAGTCGTTGACATACTGATTACCTCCACTGCCCCCGCCGAAATGTCAGCGGGGGCAGATTCTATATTAGTTCAGATTCAGCTTTCTGTCAACCAGCCAGTACATCAGGAAATACCCGGCAACCGCAATGACAGCCATCTGAACAGCGGAAATACTTTGGAAGGAAAAGAACATCTCCACGCCTTCCGCAGTGATCGCCTGCATCGCCAGCATTGCGCTTGTCACCATGGAAATCGCCACATGGATGCCATAGTACACGCCCACCGCCGCCAGAATCTTGTGCTTCTTGGCGATGATGGAACCGATGGTCACAGACAGCATCAGCACCACCAGCTCGCAGGCAAAGCTGCACAGGAAGTTTAGCAGGAGCAGTACGGCATAGCGGAATCTGATCTGTGCGAGGGCTTTTCCGAATTCCTCCCAGAGTCTTGGAAACGCCTCCCAAAGTGTCTTGTAAAAACCATCGATGCCAGAGAAGCCGATGCCCAGCCAGAGCAGAATGCAGAAGCAGATCACCACGAAGATAATCACCATGCCGATGGCAGAGTTCACCATGCTGGACAGCAGATTCTGATGGGTGTTCACCGGCAGCGTGAAGGTCAGATAGCCCTCGTCGGTAAACCGGCTCCGATAGAACCGCCCGATGAGCAGGAACAGCGCCGCCACACCAATAACCGCCACGGCAATAATTGCCGCCACCATTGCCAAAACGTTCAGGACAACAAACACATTCTGATGGGTATCCTGGGTACTCGCCTGCACTAGGTAGCGCATGGTGCCGCCGCCCAGCAGGCTGGCAGCCAGACAGATCAGGCACAGGGTTCCCAGCATCCCCCGGGTGGCCCGCCATTCATACTTTAACAGTTTGGTAAACATTTGAACACCTCCCGGAACAGTTCATCCAGCGATTTCCCGGTCTCCTCCCGGACAGCATCGGCTTCGCCCCGCTGAATCACCTTGCCCTGATACAGAAACAGGAATTCATCCAGCACCCGCTCCACATCGGAAATCAGGTGGGTGGAGATCAGCACCGTGGCGCTGGGATCGTAATTGTTGATAATGGTATTTAATATGTAGTCCCGGGCAGCGGGGTCCACGCCGCCGATGGGCTCGTCCAGCAGGTAGAGCTTTGCCCGGCGGGACATGGTCAGCACCAGCTGCACCTTTTCCTGGGTGCCCTTGGACAGGGTGCGGAACCGGGCATCCGGGTCAATGCCCAGGGCGGTGAGCATATGCTCCGCCCGGGTTCTGTCAAAATCCGCATAGAAGTCCTGGAAAAAATCCAGCAGTTCCGTGATCTTCCGCTGCTTGCTGAAGCAGGTGCGGTCCGGCAGATAGGAAACCAACGCCTTGGTTTTGTCTCCGATTTTTTCACCGCAGACGGTCAGTTCCCCGGAAGTGGGGGTCAGCAGACCCGCCGCAAGCTTGATGAAAGTGGTCTTGCCGCTGCCGTTGGGGCCCAGCAGACCAACGATTTTGCCCTGAGGCAGTTCCAGATTCAGCCCGTCCAGCGCCGCGTTTCCGTGATAACGCTTGGTCAGGCCGGTGGCTTGCAACACGCATTCCATTTACACATCCTCCTTATCGTTCTCTAATCGAAGCAGCAGTTCCGCCGCCTGGCCCGGCGTAATGCCGAACACCATAAATTTCTCAGCGCACTCCCGCGCCAGCTCTTCCAAAGCCTTTTCCCGCATTTTCTCCAAAACCTCCGGATTCTCCGTTACGCTGCGGCCGCTGGTGCCGCCGCTGACCAGCAGCCCTTCCCGCTCCAGCTCCGTCAACGCCCGCTGCATGGTGTTGGGATTCACCTGGGCCTCCGCCGCCAGATCCCGCACAGAGGGAACCTTCCCTCCCGGCGGCAGCTCTCCTTTCAGGATCGCCCCCCGGATCAAAGCCATAATCTGCTGATATACCGGGCGATCTCCTGTAAACTTCCAGTTCATAGGCGCCTCCTTTGTGTTACTGTATTAGTGCATTAGTACAATAACACAATAATACAGTTCTGTCAACAAGGAACGTCCAAGATTAGCATTTAATTTTTTAATGCTTAAGATAGATTCATAAAAACGAATTGACACCATTGTCAGAAAGTGGTATATTGTGACCTATCCAGTATTTTGTGTGCGTACAAGTGTGCACAGAAGGAAAGACAAAGGAGAGATAAGATATGAAAAAGATGCTTGCAGCCGTTTTGGCTGTGCTGATGGTGCTGTCCCTGGCAGCCTGCGGCTCCAGCGCCCCTGCCGCTACCACAGCTGCCCCTGCCGCCACCGAGGCTCCCGCCGCAACGGAAGCCCCCGCCGCTACCGAAGCTCCTGCCGCCGCTAAGGTTTATAAGGTTGGTATCTGCCAGCTGGTCACCCATGACGCGCTGGATGCCGCCACCCAGGGCTTCCAGGATGCCCTGGTCGCCAAGCTGGGCGCTGACGCTGTAGAGTTCGATCTGCAGAACGCCGCCGGCGACTCCAACACCTGTGCCTCCATCGCCAACGCTTTCGTGGCTGCGGATGTTGACCTGATTATGGCCAACGCCACTCCTGCTCTGCAGGCCGCTTCCGCCGCAACCGGTGATATCCCCATTCTGGGCACCTCCGTTACCGAATACGGTGTTGCCATGGGCATTTCCGACTTCAACGGCACCGTGGGCGGCAACGTCTCCGGCACCTCCGACCTGGCACCTCTGACTGAGCAGGCGGATATGCTCCAGACCTGGTTCCCCGACGCCGAGACCGTTGGCCTGCTGTACTGCTCTGCTGAGCCCAACTCCAAGTACCAGGTGGACACCGTGAAGGCTCTGCTGGAGGAAAAGGGTTATACCTGCAAGCTGTTCGCTTTCGTGGACTCCAACGATATGCCCGCCGTGGCACAGGAAGCCTGCGATTACTCTGATGTGATTTACGTTCCCACCGATAACGCGGTTGCCTCCGGCACCGAAGTGATCGACGCAATCTGCCGCCCCGCCGGTGTTCCCATCATTGCCGGTGAGGAAGGCATCTGCAAGGGCTGCGGCGTTGCTACCCTGTCCATCAGCTACTATGACCTGGGCTACGCCACCGGCGAAATGGCTGCTCAGGTTCTGACCGGCGAGGCGGACATCTCCACCATGCCCGTTGGCTATGCGGCCGCTGTCACCCCCAAGTACAACGCAGAAATCTGCGCTGAGTTGGGCCTGACTGCTCCCGAGGGCTATGAAGCCATCGGCTAATTCCCCGGATTTCAGGGGGTGCTGCTGAAAAAGCGGCACCCCCTCCTTTCCGTATTTTACTATCTTATCGGAGGAATGATCCAATGACAAGTTTTCTCAACGCCCTGCCCGGCGCAATATCCCAGGGATTGATCTGGGGCGTCATGGCCATTGGTCTGTACATCACCTATCGTATTCTTGACCTTGCCGATCTGACGGTGGACGGTTCGTTCTGCACCGGCGGCGTGGTCTGCGTTATGCTGACCGTCAATGGCTGGAATATTCTGGCCGCCATGCTGGGCGCTTTTGTGGCAGGCTGCGCAACCGGTTTCGTCACCGGCTTTTTCCATACCAAGTGCGGCATTCCCGCCATCCTTGCCGGTATTCTCACCCAGCTGGGCCTGTGGTCGATAAACCTGGCTGCTATGGGTATGAAGGCCAATACCGCTCTGAACGTCAATAATTACAAGCTGCTGGTCTCTCTGCGGTATTTGCAGGAGGTCAACAAGGGAACCCGTCCATTCTACCACCACCCCATCATCGTCGTCGGGCTGGTTACCGTTGTTGTCATCGCCTTGCTGTACTGGTTCTTCGGCACCGAGCGGGGTGCGTCCCTGCGCGCCACCGGCGCCAACGAGAATATGGCCCGTGCTCAGGGCATCAACACCAATGTGAACAAGGTGCTGGGTCTGTCGCTGGCCAACGGTCTGGTGGCATTCTCCGGCGCGCTGCTGTGCCAGTATCAGTCCTATGCTGAAATCAACATGGGTCGCGGTGCCATTGTCATTGGCTTGGCCTCCATCATCATCGGCGAGGTTGCTTTCGGCCGTCTGTTCCGCAACTTCGCGCTGAAGCTGCTGTCCGTGAGCCTGGGTGCCATTATCTACTACATCGTCATCCAGGCGGTCATCAGCCTGCTGAAAATTGATTCCAACTACCTGAAGCTGATCTCTGCTTTGATCGTGGCTGTGTTCCTGGCCATCCCCTACTGGAAGGAACAGTATCTGCACAAGCGTTCCAAGGCGGTCAGGTAAGGAGGTCAGAATATGCTGAAAATTGAGAATGTGAAGAAAACCTTCAATCCCGGCACGGTGAATGAAAAGGTTGCGCTGAATGGCGTGAGCCTCCATCTAAAAGAGGGCGACTTCGTCACCGTGATCGGCGGCAACGGCGCGGGCAAGTCCACGATGCTCAATGCCGTGGCAGGTGTCTGGGGTGTGGACTCCGGTACCATCACCATCGGCGGTGTCGATGTCACCAATCTGCCGGAATATAAGCGGGCAAAGTTCATCGGCCGGGTGTTTCAGGATCCCATGATGGGCACCGCCGCCACCATGCAGATTGAGGAAAATCTGGCGTTGGCCGCCCGCCGTGGCAAGCCCCGCACCTTGCGCGCCGGTATCACCCGGGCGGAACGGGAAACCTACATGGAGCAGCTGAAAATTCTGGATCTGGGTCTGGAAAACCGCATGACCGCCAAGGTGGGTCTTTTGTCCGGCGGTCAGCGTCAGGCGCTGACGCTGCTGATGGCAACCCTCCAGAAGCCCGATCTGCTGCTGCTGGACGAGCATACCGCGGCCCTTGACCCGAAAACCGCTGCCAAGGTGCTGGAAGCTACCCAGCGCATTGTGGACAAGGATCATCTGACCACCATGATGATTACCCACAATATGCGCGATGCCATTGCTTATGGCAACCGGCTGATTATGATGTATGAAGGACGCATCGTCGTCGACGTATCCGGCGAGGAAAAGAAACACCTCACTGTCGAGCAGCTTCTGAACCTGTTCAGTCAGGCATCTGGTTCCGACGAGGCCGACGATAAGCTTCTGCTCTCCTAAATCAAAACTGCACCCCGTGTCTGGCAAACGCCGGGCACGGGGCGCTTTTTGCATTGCCGGCTGCATTTTGCGCACGCTACCCCTTCCATTGCCCCCCGGAATCATCAATTCTGACAAAAAACAGTTGATAATGCTATTGATCTGCCTAGTATTCCTGCTATAATATAGTCAGAAACAATAAAATAAGGAGGATTCCCTATGCGCTATTTAGGAATTGAGTACAGCACCAAGCATTCCCCCAAGCTGGATCCCGGTTTTATCCCCTTCGGCGTCTGGATGGATGCCTACCTGAAAGATGCAAAGCAGCCCATCGCCATTGCCGTGGAGCGGGACAAGGGGCAGGTTTCTGTCCGCCGCACTTTCATTCATGGCACCCCTGACATGGCGCAGGCAGACTACCGGTATGTGGAGCGGATGGTCAAGTTCCTGCTGTGGTCCATCGGCGGCTTCAAGGTCTATATCTGCGGTGCCTCCGAAATCGCACAGCAGCTCCGGAAGGACTACTCCCCGAACGGAAAGCGGGCATTTGATTTTGACTTCTTCCATAAGCTCTACGAAGTGGATCTGGAGATTCTGGATCTTCCCCTGGAATCCTGCCCCGCTGCTAACGAGTCCTCTCAGCCTTTGGGCGGTCATATGGACGGCTGCCGCATCGGCTTCGACGCCGGCGGTTCCGACCGGAAGGTTTCCGCCGTCATCGACGGCGAGTGCGTCTACTCCGAGGAAGTTGTCTGGTTCCCCAAGCTGAATCCGGATCCTACTTACCAGTATAATGAAATCCTCACCGCTTTCCGCACCGCCGCCTCCAAGATGCCCCGGGTGGATGCCATCGGCGTTTCCTCCGCTGGCACCTTCATCGGCAACGCGCCTATGATTTCCTCCATTTTCTATCAGGTTCCCCGGGATCGCTGGGACGAGGTCAAGACCTGCTTTGACCGGGCTGCCGCCGAAATTGGTGATGTGCCCATCGTGGTAGCCAACGACGGCGACGTTTCCGCGCTGGCAGGCGCCATGGGTCTGGGTGCCGGCAACATCATGGGCATGGCCATGGGCACCTCCGAGGCCGTGGGCTATGTGGATGCGGACAAGAATGTGCGGGGCTGGATCAGCGAGCTGGCTTTCGCTCCCGTGGATCTTAACGAGGATGCCATGCAGGACGAGTGGTCCACTGATTTCGGCGTGGGCTGCAAGTATTTCTCCCAGGACGCCGTAAATAAGCTGGCTCCCAGAAACGGCATTGAGCTGGATCCCCAGCTGTCTCCCGCTGAGAAGCTGAAGGTCGTTCAGAAGCTGATGGCCGAGGATGATCCCCGTGCCGCGGATGTTTATCACGACATCGGCGTGTATCTGGCCTACACCGTTGTGCTCTACTCCCACTTCTACGACATTGAGCATCTGATGCTCATGGGCCGCGTCATGTCCGGTAAGGGCGGCGATATCATTCTGAACACCTGCAACGCCATTCTGGCTGAGGAGTATCCGGAGCTTGCCAAAAAGTGTGAGGTCATGCTTCCTGACGAAAAGACCCGCCGGGTGGGTCAGTCCGTGGCGGCGGCTTCCCTGCCCCAGCTGCGCTGATTGCCGGTGCGTGAACCCTTTACCGGTGCGGTGTCTGCCAGGAGCAGATGGCACCCGGATACCTACCGTCAAGTGGAGATCATGCTGGATTACGGCAGCGGGAAAACCGTAACTCTCGGAGAACCGACTCCCAATTGGTGGATCTGATATTCCCTGCAGCTAACCTGTGATAACTCCCGGAACCGGCAGCGCGGCAATCGCGAACCGGTTCCGGGAGTTTGATTTTCTCCAGGCCAAATAGCGGATACCACGGTTTTCCCCCATGTGGATTCGCGAATATAACAATTGACACTCTTCCGGAAATGCGTTATAATGCTTCTAACTAAATAAATTGTCAATTTTGGTATAAGTCCCGCGAGGGAAAAGGGAATTCGGTGCAAATCCGAAGCGAACCCGTCACTGTAACAGGGAGCGATGCGCAGTAAGGTCATTGGGCGGAAACGCCTGAGAAGACGCGCTTTCGCTGTGAACTGAAGCCAGGAAACCTGCTTATGCCTTTTTTCAGGCCAAGATTGCGGTGTTCAGTCTTCTGGATAGTCGGGCAGAAATGTCCCACTCTGGAGCAGCCGCAAGGCTGCTCATTTTTTGTTTCAGGAGGTCTTTCTGTGAAAACCATGTTGACCAAAGGAGAACGTGCGCTTCTGTCTGCGTCCTGTGCCATCTCTTTGGTGGTGGCACTCAGCACGCCGGTAAGCGCCATGCACATTATGGAAGGCTTCCTTCCCCAGACTCACGCCATTGTCTGGGGCGTCGTCTGTTTGCCGTTTCTGGCGTGGAGCCTGATCTCCATTCGCAAAATCGTCACCCAGCACCGGAAAGCAGTGCTGCTGCTGGCCATGATGGGCGCCTATGCCTTTGTGCTCTCCGCCCTGAAACTGCCCAGTGTCACCGGTTCTTCCAGCCATCCTACCGGCACCGGTTTGGGTGCCGTGCTGTTCGGTCCCGGCCCTATGGCGCTGCTGGGCATGATCGTGCTGCTGTTTCAGGCCATTCTGCTGGCCCACGGCGGACTGACCACTCTGGGTGCAAACACCTTTTCTATGGCCATCGCCGGTCCCTTCGTCAGCTTCGGCATCTTCAAGCTGTGCCGGAAGCTGAAGATCAACCGCCTGGTATCCGTAGGTCTGGCCTGCGGTCTTGGCGATCTGTTTACTTACTGCGTGACATCCGCGCAGCTGGCGCTGGCGCATCACGGTCAGGCGGGCGTCATGGCAGCCATGGCAGAGTTTTTAAGCATTTTCGCCCTGACCCAGATTCCTCTCGCCATTGTGGAAGGCATTCTGTCCGCCATTGTGGTGATGATGCTGGAGTCCTTTGCCAAGCCGGAGCTGCGGGAAATTGGCTTCCTTCAGAAGGAGGGGATCTGATGATGGAAAAGAAACAGGTTTTCATGATTCTCGCATTGGTTCTGCTGTGCGCAGCGATTCTGGTTTTCCCCCTGATGACCATTCACGACAGTGAATTTGGCGGTGCTGACGGTGCGGCGGAGGAAGTAATTGCCGCTGTTGACCCGGACTATGAGCCTTGGGCGGAAAGCATTCTGGAGCCTCCCGGAGGAGAAACCGAGTCTCTGCTGTTCTGCCTGCAGGCAGCGCTGGGCGCCACCGTCATCGGATTCGGGTTCGGCTATCTGGTAGCACGGAAAAAATACCGGGCGGAGGAAGCGGTATAATGGCGCACCGTCATAGTCACCACGCCGGCGGAATGCTGATGCTGGATACCCTGGCAGCCCATTCCGGACTGCGCGGCGTCAGTCCCGGGCTGAAAACCGCCTTCAGCGTTATTGTTCTGCTGCTGTGCGTGGGCGCGTCCGACGCAGTGGTCGGCGCAGTCGTGGCGCTCTCTATGATACTGCTGATGTGTCTGTTGGGGAAAGTGCCGCCGGAACAGATAATCCAGTTGCTTCGGATTCCTCTGCTGTTTCTTGTGGTGAGCTGTCTGGTAATCTTGTTAGAATTCTGCCGGGAACCGCTGGGGATCTGGCAGCTGCAGCTGGGCGGCTGGTGGCTGTGCGTCACCAGGCAGAGTCTGCACCGGGCAATTACCCTGTTCTTTCAGGCCGTGGGCGCGGTATGCTGCCTGTATTTTCTCAGTTCCACCACTCCCATGCCCCAGCTGATCGAGGTTCTGCGCCGCTGCCGGGTGCCGGAGCTGGTAATCGAGCTGATGTATCTGATTTATCGCTACCTGTTTGTCCTGCTGGAGGTTCAGCAGCAGATGACCGTGGCAGCCACTGCGCGGCTGGGCTACGCCAATGTGCGCAGGTCTGTTTCCACGGCGGGACGGGTCAGCGGCAGCCTGCTGGCGTCCTCCTTCCGGCGCAGCAGCCTGTGTTTCGACGCCATGGAATCCAGAGGCTATGACGGAAAGCTGGCATTTTTATCCCATATGCCCCGGCTCTGCCGGGCACATTTTCTGGCGGCTGCCGCCTATGTACTGGCGCTGCTGGGCCTGATATTCCTGCGAAAGGGGTTGCTTTTTCTGTGACAGAGCCTATTCTGCGGCTGGAGGGCGTTTCCTACGCCTATCCTGACGGTCCTCTGGCGGTGGAAAATCTGAGTGTTTCCATCCAAAAAGGGGAACGCGTGGCGGTGCTGGGCCGCAACGGTGCTGGAAAATCCACCTTTTTTCTGCTCTGCAACGGGATTCTGGAACCGGAATCCGGAACTGTTTTCTGCGCCGGTCAGGCTGTTACCAGAAAGAAAAAAGACCTTTTGGAGCTGCGCCGCCGGGTGGGTATCGTCTTTCAGGAAGCGGAAAATCAGATTCTGGCCGTGACGGTGGAAGGTGAAGTATCGTTCGGTCCGCTGAATCTGGGACTGGATCTGCCGGAGGTTGAACGCCGCACCGGCGACGCATTGACCGCCATGGGATTGGAGAACTATGCGCAGCGTTCACCGCAGTATTTATCCGGCGGCGAAAAAAAACGAGTGACCATTGCCGATATTCTGGCCATGGAGCCAGATGTGATCCTGCTGGATGAGCCGACCTCCTCGCTGGATCCGGAAAATGTGACCCGGCTGGAGGAAATACTGGATCGCTTGACGGAAGCGGGGATTGCCCTGCTGGTCAGCACCCATGACGTGGATTTTGCTGCCCGCTTTGCCCGGCGGGGATTGGTTTTTACCCAGGGCAGGCTGGCAGCGGACGGCGCAATGGAAGAGATCTTCTCCGATACTCCCCTGCTGGAACGCGCCGGTCTGAGAAAGCCCTGGATCTGGCAGGCCGCGGAAGCCGCCCGCCCCGGCCTGGATCGGTATCCCATGACCATGGATCAGTACCGGGAATGGATTGTCAAATGAATTTCAGTGCTCCGTTGGCGGACCTTTTCCGCAGGCGGGGCACTGCTTTGATCTGTGCGTGCCTTTGTCGGTAAATACCGCATTACTGAAAGCGCCTGTATAGTGGCGTCCCGCTGAAATCGTCCAATCGTATACGCCGAGCTGGCATTTTCAATTCAGTCAACAGGGGGCGCAAAAAAGTGTTGACAAATGATTCCCATTGTGTTATAGTATTTAAGCACCCTGAGGGGCGCATGAATATCGCGGAGTAGAGCAGTTGGAAGCTCGTCGGGCTCATAACCCGGAGGTCGTAGGTTCGAGTCCTGCCTCCGCAACCATAAAAACGCCGGATTTCGATAAGAAATCCGGCGTTTTTCTAACTTTTAAAAGCAAAATGAAGCACCATAAAATACCCGTGGGGTTAGCTGTGGGGTTAGCTCCGAAAAAAGGTGTTTTGGAAAAGGGAGAATTCCAAACTATTTCTTAAAAATCTGCACTAAATTCCTATCAGTCTTTACACATCTTCCGGCGGAAAAACTGCCCCCAATATTGTAAATCTGGACAAAAAAAGTTCACGAAGAATAGATTCAAATGTAAATTCTTCCCCCCAGATTTCGAGCTGTCGTTTGTCTACGGTGTACAATCCTGTCTTCGGGATTCTATCATCCGTTATTACAGTTGTAATCCCGAATATATTCCGATGGTTGCGCAGTTCTTGTAGCATTTTCTGATGTTCGATCTGATACTCAGGGTGCATTGCAAGGGTATTCTTGTCATGTAGAATGACGGGTTGAAATTGCTTGCGTACGGTTAGTGCCTCATATTTTTTGGCATAAACCATCTTGTTAGGAAAGAGCTTTCCCATTATTTGGGTGTATATCTCTTTGTACAATTGTAAGATCGAAATTGCTACATACATATTTACGCTTGTATCTTTCTCATCATTATTCAGCAAAAGGATTCTCATTCTCGCACTTCCATCAGCCATTATCTCTAGGAAGTTGTTTGTATGCGCAGGCAAATGACCATTTGTAGTTGTCACCCCACCGGGAGTATAGACTATAGAATTACCGACTCGCGAAAGACTGAATGTTCGCATCGGATCTTCTATCCCATTGGCTATAGCTCTCAAATTCGCTCTTTTAAATTCATCTAAAGCAGCCTGGATGTCAGATACTACCAAGGAGAAACCAATGTCAATGCATCCATATATGTTATTTATGTTTTCTGGAATTGGTGGTATCGAGATTTTTGCTTCCGTTTTTGCCAGCAGTTGTTCTCTCTTGCTATAGATTTGGGAAAGCCTAATAGAATCTTTTATGACAAATGATCCAGAAGATAGTCGTTCGTAGATTTTTCCGCTGCTGGTGATATACGGAGGTTCAGCACCCTCGTCAATCTTGATTACAAATATCACTTTTGTACCAAAGGTGAATTTTTTGACATCAAAAGGCGGAGTTGGAGTAATGGAATCATGAATTAAAGTGTGGATTCTTTGTTCAGTCCACTCTATACAGCCTTCTATTTTCTTATCATCCGAGATGCCAAGAAAAACATATCCGCCAAATGTATTCGCGAATGCAGAGATCTCTTCTGTTAGCTTCTTGTTAGCAACTCTGTCATCCTTAAATTCAAAATAGAAGGACTCATCAAAATCATGAGCCAAAAGCACTGACTGAATATCAGAAGCCTCTAGTTTTGACCACTCTTTTCCATTGATATTGACCATTCTGTTCACCTCATTTCAGACAAATAATGCAAAGGGCTTAGTTCCTTATAGCTCCTTCATAATCTCAACAAACTGATCCATCGTATATGCGCCGTCAATACCGAACTCCCGGTTCTTGAAAACCATGAAGTAACGATAATTCTGCCCGCACTGCGCCTGCCATTTGCGTCCCAGCTTCAGCTTGCGTTCGCTGTCGCTGTTGTCACGATCATCGCCCTTATATTCGATAAGCACCAGTCTGCCGGAGTTGGTCATCACCATGAAGTCGGGGTAATGGTTGATGTACCCATTCAGATGGAAATCGTTGCGTTCAATGATCCGATGCCACCATTTCACATTTTCCAGCGCAACCACAGCATCAATCAGCTCGTGCTCTCCGTTGTTCATGTCGTCTTTCTCGGCTTCATACAGCGATTTCGGAATGGCATCTGTGGTCTGCGCCGGTGTGATGACCGGACGCAGTGTTTCGCTTTCCTTGCACACGATTTTCCCTGTATCCAGCCAGCGGAGGAACTGCTCTTCCCGGTAGGCTTCCTCAAGACCTTTGATCTTTTCCTGTATTTTTGCAGCATAGGTGGGGATTGCGGTTTCCATGGCTGCCAGCTCATCTGCGGTCATACCGGCAACAATGCGGCGCACATAGTCGTTGATCTCTGCTGCGGCGTAGCGATTATTCCGATTGATCTGGGAACAGAGCATCTTGACACAGCTTTGAATTTTCTGCTCCGGCGGCAGCTGTGCCAGTCGATTGCGGATGTATTCACTCAGCTCGCTGGATGCCCGCTTATATTTGGGGACAGCTTCCCCGTGTTCTTCTACATCCACACGGTACATATCACCGGTAGCCAATTCAAAATGCATCTGGGCATCCTGACCTGCTAAGGAGAAGCCTTCGGAGAGGTTTTCAGGCTGCAGCAGTTCATATTCATCGCCAAACAGATCCGGGACAGAACGCAGGAAAAACTGAGGCAGCCGGAGTTCAGACACCTCTTTTGCAAAATGTGCCTGAATAGCATTCTGTTTCAGCATATCTCCAAGTTCGCCTCCCATGAATCCATCATCCGGCGTACTGACAGCCGCAGTATAGCTTTCGGACTGCTGTGTTGCCTCCTGAACCATCTGGGCAACAGAGGATCCAGCTGCATCACCGCTTTCCAGAGCCGTTCTCACTTCCTGAGTGTTTATATCGTCAAATGTGTCCTCTGCAGGCGTGGGCTCCATGGGGATTTCTGTCTGCACAGTTTCCGGAAGGACAGGTGCCTGCGGGGTCTCAATCACTTCACCGATACGATAATCTTTGCGGCTGAAACCCGCCTTGTTCAGGCCGGCAACGATTTTCTCCAGTGTACTGTGGAAATCTACGGAGTTTGTCAGCACATAGGATGTATTAAGAAGCGGAGAAGCATGTCGCATGGCATAGGGCTGACGCAGAATCCGACCCAGAATCTGCTCCACATCCACAGTGGAAGTGCGGTTTGCCAGCGACGCCAGAATATAGGCAAAGGGGCAGTCCCAGCCTTCCTTCAGAGCGTTGACCGTGATAATATACCGAATCGGGCAGTCTTTGCTCATCAGGTCCCTGCCTTTAAGATCATCCACATTGGATGTCTTGACAGCAATCTGCTCTTTCGGGATGCCCATATCCATCAGCAGAGCTTTGATCTTATCAAAGGTATCACTATTGTCGGAAGTTTTGGGCTGTGCCTGGAACAGCACAATGGGACGGATGTATCTGCCGCCCGCTTTCTCTGCGGCAATGGCTTCCTTTTCAATGCTGCCGCGGAGCTGGATGGCATCCTGAATGACGCTCTGCCGGGTAGTACGGTTGTACACCACCACTGGGAGCTTTACCATATGTTCTTTCTTCAGTTCCCGTGCGTCCACATAGGAGATGATGTTGCTGTTCTTTCGGGGTGTTGCTGTCAAATCAAGAACAAAGGACGGATTCAGATTGTTCAGCATTTCCACACTGAGGTCAGAACCGGCATTGTGGCTTTCGTCCACAATTACGACCGGCTCCAAGTGGCGCAGCACCTGAATCAGCGCTGTATCGGGCGTATCTGCCAACAGCGCTTCCTTGTCCTTAAAGAATTCCGCAAAACGGAACAGGTTGCCGTTCTCCTGATACACTTTGCGAACATCCTTTTTCTTGCTGTCAATTCGCAGCGAACCATAGCTCATGATGCAGAGCGTCAGCATTTCCTGGACGGTATCTGGCGAGAAGTTCTGACCGTTCAGCAGCATTTCCTTTGTATAAACGCCAACACGCCCGGCAAAATCCTGATCCAGTTTCTGGCGGTACGGATGATTCACATCCGACAGATTGCGAACTGTCTGTGTCAGAATGGAATCACTGGGCACCAGCCACACCACTACCTGCGGTTTCCCGGTGGGCAAAGCATCGAAAATACGCCTGACGGAGGCACAGGCCATGAAAGTCTTGCCGCCGCCGGTAGGAACCTTCATGCACACATGGGGTACCCGTTCAATGGCGTTGTTGTAAGATGGCACTCCGCCCAGACCCACCGCCACATCCTTTGCAAACCAGTATTCCCGCCACGCAGAATACAGGTTGGTGCCGCGGTTGACACAGGTTAAGTATGCAGACAGGTCACGCATGACTTGCTTTTGATAATTGTTCAGTTCCATATTTTTGCTCCAATGTTAGTTGATTTTCAAGAGCCGTTTTATCTCTGTTTCCCATTCCCTTACCGCACGCAGGTCTTCAATACTTGCACCGCAATCATATGGGGTATGCATACTGTTAGACAATCCAATCAGATATCCAGAGATTTCACGCAAATCTGATTTATTGGTTTGGATCTTTTTGCTTTTTTCTGGGATTATTGCAGCAAGTGCACTTGCAGTTGCCCCCAGTGTTCGCAGCTGCACAGATGCAGTTTCATAGCTGGGAGGAAGCTTGTGATCTGGTTGCTTTGCTAAATCAAGTGGATTATGATAGTAGCAGGCATACATGGTAAGCGCTGCTGCAATATCTGACCGCATTTGGTTGTACTTATTGTTAAACTCTATCACATCCCGGCGCATATTAAGAGTCGTGGGAAGAATAGAGGACAAAAGTGCAATAATAGCAGTAATGAGTGAAATAATACTAATTGCCAATTCCATGTGTCTACCTCATAGCTTTGTTATATCGCGCGGGATTTTCTTGAATGTAATATGGTATTTCTCCAATTCCGCATCGCTGAGGGTGCAGAGGTCGGCGTAGATTACATAGGCATCCGCCTTGGTTTTGACCGTATGCAGAAATTCGCGGTTCAGCGTGGTTACAGTCTGCTTTTCATAATAGAAATAGTAGGCGCTGTTGACATGAACGCCCATGAAGTATGGCTCGTCCGGGTGTGCTTCCGACAGACGGCTCTTAGTGTCTGTGAAGTAGACATATTCCCGAATTTTTTCCACGCCCACATTCTCATTAAGTACATCGCCGTTCATCAACGGCTCACCCAGTTCATAGTAGCTGAAGCTGCCGCCAGTACCCGCTACGGTATTCTTACCCTCTCCATAGCCGCCAATTACACGCTTGACCCGTTCGGCAGTGATGCTTTCGGCGTAGTCCATCATCTCAATCAGAATGAACTTGCGGTGTCCTCCATCGGCTTTGTTCATGTTCAAAACCGCATGGGCAGTGGTGCCGGAACCGGCGAAGGAGTCGAGAATGATAGAATCTGAGTCAGAGGCAATCTGCAAAATACGCTCAATTAAGCGAACAGGCTTGGGATAGTCAAACACTGCCTTTCCTAATATTGCAGCTAACAGTTTATTGCCTTCTTGTGTATGGCCTACTTCCTCATGTGGCCACCAAGTCCAAGGAACCATGCCTGGCATTTCAGAAAGAAAGCGTTTTACAGCAGGAACACCATCTCCATTATTGCCATAAATCATTTTTTCTTCTTTAACAAAACGATCGAAACCATCTTTTGTGACGCGCCAACACCTTCCTGTCGGAGGTGTTACAACTCTACCGGACGGTAATGTAATTTCGTACATCTGATTAGGCCGAAAACCCGGTGCCGTAAAATCGTTTGCTTTCCAAGGCCCCCTTGGATCATGATCTGGATTTGAGAATTGCTTTGTCTGTGCTGCTCCCAGAGGCAAGAGATGCCGAGTTTCCTTGAATTTCTCTGGATCACGAGCATAGCATAGAACAAATTCGTGAGCATCGCTAACTGATGTACGAACATCCGGAGAATATCTTTTTTGCCAAATAAAAGTTGCCACATGATTGTTTTGACCGAAAATCTCCCCACATATCAGCTTCAAATTTGCTATTTCGGTATCATCTACACTAATGAAAATTGCCCCATCCTCCGCCAGTAGCTTTTGCAGCAGCTTCAACCGTGGATACATCATGCACAGCCACTTGTCATGGCGGCTCAGATCTTCTCCCTCTTTGCCCACCGTCTTATTCAGCCACTCCCGGATACGCGGATCGTTGACATTGTCGTTATACACCCAGCCCTCGTTTCCGGTGTTATACGGCGGATCAATGTAGATGCACTTCACCCGGCCCTCGTATTGGGGCAGCAGGGATTTCAGCGCTTCCAGATTGTCCCCGTGGATAATCATATTTTCACTGCCATTGTCAGTCTCATGTTTTCCGTTTTCATCAAAGCTATACTGCCGCTCCAGCACCCGGTACGGCACATCCAGATGATGATTGACAACTTTATCTTTTCCAATCCATTCAAGCGTCGGCATTGGCAATTTCCTCCTGACTGGCTACATAGTTCCTAATAAATGAAATGCATGTCCGAACAAATATTTCATCGAACTTGCGATAACTCATGGTTGTCTCAAAAACATGCTCTGCTTTTTTAGAATCCTTATCCAACTGAGCTTTCGTCATGATAGAAAGTGGTGTTCGACTGTTGTAGTTATTAAAGCAGGTATCCCAGTATTGTCCCTCATGCGCAGCAGCATTTCGGTATTCACTCAGCACACTAATAAACTGCCAAAATCCATCTTCATCAGGGTAAAGCCCTTGTTCACCGTGTGCGAAGTGCTTCCTGATATAGTTCTTGTCCTTTGATGAGGTGTTGGTTTCAAAAAAGTCGAAGAGCATATCCTTTTTGAAACCATCTTTCCCACTTAGTTTTTGGAGCGTTTCAACACAGGTTACCAAGAATACAATTTTAAAAGCGTCTTTTCCTTGCCGGATTTGCTCCATATCTCTTGCCGCAGACACCATACGCTGAACACAATTCAACATACGACGCGGAATAAAAAGATGGTCATCCGGATCAACATAATTGTCATCATTACTAGCATGAACATACTGTTCTATCAGATCTTCTTCAGTGTATACCGGCTCTTGCCTTACAGCGCGAAAAAAGAACTCAAGACAGCTTTCGTCGTTTTTGAAATAATCTCGGTAGAAAAGCCAGAGTTTTGAAAGCAATCTGCTGTCTACCCGCTGCAAAATTAGGCGCAGTGTCTCACCCTGTTCAAGTGTCGGCATCCTTGTTTCCTCCCGAATAATTTCTTTTTCCCTTTCTGGGCAGAAGTCCTCAGAAATATCTGCCATCACAGCCACACACCTATCAATTCTTTTGCAATCTTCCTTACGCGCAGAGGTTCTGCATATTCCAATAGCTTCGGAATGCTCTTTCCCGGATCGCAGATAGAACATATCGGTCTGGCATTACATGTATCACTCCACTAGCATTCTCAGCACATGGATAATCTGGCTATACTCGATATTCGCAGCGTAGGCAAACTGCTTTCGGTACTTATCCCACATAGTTTTCAGTTCCGGGCTTTCTTCAATATTGTGTAGGATCCCGGGGACATCTGCGATCTGCTCCGTCGTACCGCGATGCTTTGCTGTTGCGCTCAGCGCATCCGCAAACACGGCCTTGTCCAATTTCTGCGTTGTGGTCAGTATGTATGCATCGTAAAAATCTCTGGGGCGCGTATTGAAGACGCCACGCCGCAGGATGGTTTCAACCTTCTCTGCCATAACGGTTTCGATATTGTATGCCCACAGTTCGTAGGACTTTTCGTCATCAAAGATCTCGTAGAAGTTGAACTGCACCGCGCGGGGCGTAATTGCATCACCGGTGGATACATCAATGCTTAGCGGGGTCAGTAGTGTGTCAAATTTGGCGTTCAGCATGACTCTGTAACCGCCGTAAATATCATCCTCTCGGATGGGAGAGATGGTTCCAATCTCGAATACCACGCCATCGTCAAAGGGAATGGCACAGACCTGTTCCAACGCACGGCGGATTGCATCCGGCGTGAGGGGCAGGTTTTTCAATGTGGTATCCAAGTCCATCGTAGCTCGATTGTCCAGACCGACGATGGCAGCTACCAGCATTCCACCCTTCAAAACAAACTTCTCTTTGTATTCAGAGGTGGATAGGCGCACCAGCAGACGCTCGAACATATAGTTCTGCAGAATAACCTGTGCCGGAATGTTCTTCTGTTTCGCGATGTTGCGGATTTTTGCTTTCAGGCTCATTGCTTTGCTCACAGAAGCACCTCCAAATACTGCCGCAGGACATTTCCCACGCGTATCTTCTTTGCATAAGAGTAGAGTTTGTTCAAGTCCTTTTTAGGGCTGGCAGCGTAGAGCTTCAAAGCGGCAAGAAATGTTTCCGTACCTACTCTGTTGCGGCTGCGGATCATATCGCAGATTGTGCGCTCAAGGTCATATGCAGGCACTTCATTTCCGGCAGGTGTGCTCAGTATGGTCCGCCCAAGATCGAACAGCTCTGTTTTGATATAATAAACCTTGCACTCGTTTTTGATTGCTGCAGATACCGAGTAATCGGACGGCACTGTGATCGTATGTTCAAAGGGAGTTCGGTCAGAAATGCCATGAAGGAACAGGGCTGTTTCATGGGAAAAGATGATCTGATTTGAGCGTCTGCTGATAGATAACAACTCGTCTTGCATATCATCAGGAAGAATGTATTGCCCCTGAACAACTCTATGAATCTTGTTTTCTCTGCACAGTTTGTAAAGCATGGCTTTGGATATGCCGTGGGCCGCAGCAATTCTCGTTTCAATGATGCCGCCATGTTCTTGGGCGATGGCGGTAAGCTCGGTCATGTAATCCATTCCGATCACCTCGCAATATCAACTCAAAGATATTATAGACAACTTCGTTATCAAAGTCAACAACATAGGAGAACTTTTGAAGTGAAACGAAGTGTAACTTCGTTATCGAAGTAAACACAATAATGGTTTGAGGATCTAAAAAAATGTCGTGTGAATTGAAAGTGTTTATTAAGTCATAAGCGTAGTGGCAAGCAGTGTCTGGGTGCTACCCAGCCGGATTTTCGCTTGTTGGGGAATCCCCCAAACCCCAGATCTGCTC
>JBJDYL010000046.1:0-1796 GCA_051867285.1 Faecousia sp.
ACCCAATGCCTAGACAGTATTCTCTGGAGAATACCAGAAACTTCGGCATCATGGCGCACATCGATGCCGGTAAGACCACCACCACCGAGCGTATTCTGTTCTACACTGGTAAGAACTACAAGATCGGTGAGACCCATGACGGCTCTGCTACCATGGACTGGATGGCTCAGGAGCAGGAGCGTGGTATTACCATCACCTCCGCTGCTACCACCTGCTTCTGGAAGGGCTGCCGTCTGAACATCATCGACACCCCGGGTCACGTGGACTTCACCGTTGAGGTGGAGCGCTCCCTGCGTGTTCTGGACGGTGCAGTCACCGTTCTGTGCGCAAAGGGCGGCGTGGAACCCCAGACCGAGACCGTTTGGCGTCAGGCCGACGAGTACAAGGTGCCCCGCATGATCTATGTCAACAAGATGGACATCATGGGCGCCGACTTCTACCGGGTTCTGACCATGATCGACGAGCGCCTGAAGTGCAACGCGGTTCCCCTGCAGCTGCCCATTGGCTCCGAAGCTTTCTTCAAGGGCAATGTGGACCTGATCACCATGAAGGCCAACGTCTTCTATGACGAGCTGGGCAAGGATATCCGCATCGAGGACATCCCCGAGGATATGGTGGACATCTGCAACGAGTACCACGAGAAGCTGATGGATGCCGTTTCCTGCCTGGACGACGAAATCGCCATGCTGTATCTGGAAGGCGAGGAAGTCCCCATTGACATGATCAAGGCCTGCATCCGTAAGGCTACCATCGCCAATGAGATGGTGCCCGTGGTTTGCGGCACGTCCTACAAGAACAAGGGCGTTCAGGAACTGCTGGACGCGGTGGTTGACTATATGCCCAGCCCCCTGGATAAGAAGGGCATCAAGGGCATCAACCCCGAGACCGAGGAAGAGGATTTCCGTCCCGCTTCCGATGAGGCTCCCTTCTCCGCTCTGGCGTTCAAGATCGCTACCGACCCCTATGTTGGTAAGCTGTGCTACTTCCGTGTGTACTCCGGTACGCTGGAGAAGGGCACCACTGTCCTGAACTGCACTAAGGGCGCTAAGGAGCGTATGGGCCGTATCCTGCAGATGCACGCAAACCATCGTGAGGATATCGACATGGTTTACGCCGGCGATATCGCCGCTGTTGTGGGTGTGAAGAACACCACCACCGGTGATACCTTCTGCGATGAGAACCATCCCATTATTCTGGAGTCCATGGTGTTCCCCGAGCCCGTTATCGAGGTCGCCATCGAGCCCAAGACCAAAGCCGGTCAGGAAAAGATGGGCATTGCCCTGAGCAAGCTGGCTGAAGAAGACCCCACCTTCCGCACCTACACCAACAAGGAAACCGGACAGACCATCATCGCCGGCATGGGCGAGCTGCATCTGGAAATCATTGTTGACCGGTTGCTGCGTGAGTTCAAGGTGGAAGCCAACGTGGGCGCTCCCCAGGTTTCCTATAAGGAGACCATCCGCAAGAGCGTGGAGCAGGACACCAAGTATGCCCGCCAGTCCGGTGGTAAGGGCCAGTACGGTCACGTTAAGATCCGTGTGGAGCCCAACGAGCCCGGCAAGGGTTACGAGTTCATCAACGCCGTCGTGGGCGGCGCAATCCCCAAGGAGTATATCCCCGCTGTTGACGCCGGTATTCAGGGCGCAATGGAGGCCGGTGTTCTCGCCGGTTACCCTGTTGTGGACGTGAAGGTTACCCTGTTCGACGGCTCCTACCATGAGGTCGACTCCTCCGAAATGGCCTTTAAGATCGCCGGTTCCATGGCGTTCAAGGAAGCCTGCCGGAAGGCCAACCCC
>JBJDYL010000047.1:0-1788 GCA_051867285.1 Faecousia sp.
GTCTCACTTTTGATTGATATGGGATTCTCAGCTCTGGCAATTGCAGACCGGGTAGGACATGAAAGCATCGACATCACTTACCGATACGCCCATCTGTTCCCCACCCGACAGACAGAAATGGCTACAAAGCTGAACAATGAACGAATTAAGGAAGGAGCATAATTATGTCAGCGAAAAATATGGACAAGCACAACCGCTGGAGGAGCCGTCAGGTCGCCTTCCGGCTCTCCCCAGAGGAAGCCGATCTGCTGGACACCTATGTGAAACTCTCCGGGCTAACCAAGCAGGACTACATCACCCGGCGGCTACTTGACACTGAGGTAGTCGTTCAGGGCAACCCCAGAGTGTTCAAAGCCCTGCGGAATCAGATGGCGGAGATTCTCTCTCAGCTTCAGCGAATCGAAGCCGGTGCCGCCCCGGATGACGAGCTTTTGGAGGTAATCCGGTTCCTCTCAAAAATCATGGATGGAATGAAGGAGGACACGGATGGTCGATGAAAAAAGAAAGACGACTGTTCCGATTCCGTCTGTTGGCGCAGACGGGGAACAGCCGATTCTCAATAACTCTACTGGCATTATAACAGGTGATGAAGGCGAAATCAATCACCCCGGCGAAATTTCTCAGGAAAATTTTCTGGAATTTCAAAGGCTCTATGACCGGCTCAACAATCCCGCCTACCTCCATACCGTAACCCTAAACGAACTGTACGAAACCGCCTACCCCAGCAGACCGCCCCTCATCGACGGTCTGCTCTACCCCGGAACCTATCTGCTGGCAGGTGCGCCCAAGGTCGGTAAATCCTTTCTGGTTGCCCAGCTTGCCTACCATGTCAGTACGGGACAACCTCTCTGGAATTACCCGGTCAAGGAAAGTACCGTCCTCTATCTGGCGCTGGAGGATGACTTCAAGCGACTGCAGGATCGGATGTTCCGAATGTTTGGCGTGGAGTGTACAGAGAAGCTCTATCTCTCTATCTGCGCCAAGCAGATCGGCAACGGTCTGGAAGATCAGTTGGAGCTGTTTCTCAAAGAGCATCCCGACACAAGATTGATAATCGTGGATACCCTGCAAAAAGTGCGGGAGATCAGCGGCGAGTCTTACAGCTACGCCAGCGATTATGAAATCGTCGGCAGGCTGAAGCAGTTTGCTGACAAATACGGAATCTGTCTGCTGCTGGTTCACCACACCAGAAAACAACCCGCCAACGACAAGTTTGAAATGATTTCCGGTACCACAGGTTTGCTGGGATGTGCTGACGGTGCGTTCCTTCTTCAAAAGGAACGGGGCACTTCTCTTAACGCAACGCTGGATATCGTGGGGCGCGATCAAGGAGAACAGAAACTGTTTCTGATCCGTGACCGGGAGCGGCTGGTCTGGGAACTCGACCATGTGGAAGCAGAAGTCTGTGATGTTCCGCCAGATCCGATTCTGGAAAAGCTCAACGGATGGCTGGACGCGGAGTGGACAGGCACCGCAACGGAGTTGGTTCAGATTCTGAATTTGGAAATGAAGCCCAACGTCTTTACCCGGTATCTCAATGTAAACACAGGCAGGCTGGAAAACGAGTATGGAATCGTTTACCAGAATGCCCGTACTCACTCCGGAAGGATCGTATCTCTCCGTCGCTTCCAACCCTCGCCGTGACGATGGTGACGGTCGTGACGATATTTTCGGGGGCACCTCGGTGTCAAAAATATCGTCACCATCGACACAATCGTCACGCACCCAACGTATCCCCCGTCCCCACGATGAAATCCGCAGAGTTCAGCGTGGACTGTCTGAGAGAAT
>JBJDYL010000048.1:0-28218 GCA_051867285.1 Faecousia sp.
AGGGCTTCTGGCAATTACTTCGGAATAACTGTTTTTTCGGCATAATCCTGATTATTCCGACATCGGGATAATCAGGATCTTTCAGTCGCCGGAGCTAGAGCCGGGCTTGCTGGTTCCCGCTCCGGCCTGTTTATGGAACAAGTCAGAGTGATGAAGGAGATGAGAGCAGCTGATATACAACGTGGAAGAACAGCTAAATTTATTCGACCAAGATTCGGAGTGTGGGAAAACGTACCAGGAGCATTCTCCAGCGGAACGCCCAAAGGGGAGGACTTCCGGATCGTCCTCGAAGAATTCCTCCGGATTGATTTCGATTCCGTACATGTCCCTCGACCTGACACCGGGAAGTGGGAACCTGCTGGGCGAATCCTTCTGGGAGATTCTTTCTCCCTGGCGTGGCGCTGCCTTAACGCTCAATTCTGGGGTGTCCCCCAGAGAAGAACGCGAATCTATCTTGTGGTCGATTTTGGAGGACAAACCGCACCCAAGATATTATTTGACCCGGAAAGCCTGCCTCGGGATTTTACGCCGGTCCTCCGAACGGGGGAAGGTCCTGCCAGCAGCCTTGCAGCTGGCCCTTGAGGTCCAGGTGGGGTTGCGGGAGCCTGCTGCCGTGGTCCCTGTGGGAGAAGCGTATCATATCAATCAGCGTAGTGAGGGGATCGATCTTGGCGGTATCTCCGGCGCGCTGATGGCTACCCAAAATATGCAGATGCAGACCTTTGTCACACAGCCAGGAGCAAAGTGTTCGGATGGCAATATTGGTAGTACCGTTGAGGATGTACCGGCTGCCTTGGCTGCAAACTGTAGCTTGGACTCTGAGTGTAATAGCAGGAAGAAACCCATTGCTTTTGCGGCCAACCAGCGGGATGAAGTAAGGGACCTTCATGATGTGGCCGGTGCGTTGAGCGTTTCGCCTGGGATGAAGCAGCAGACCTTCGTAGCGGAAAAGCCTTCCGTCCTGTGCCTG
The DNA here is from genome assembly GCA_051867285.1 of Faecousia sp. Lineage (GTDB taxonomy): Bacteria > Bacillota > Clostridia > Oscillospirales > Oscillospiraceae > Faecousia. The sequence goes on from JBJDYL010000048.1 coordinate 971, forward strand.
AATGACCAGGGCGGACAATTTATGGCGTGCACGGAAAATATCACCGGAACGCTTCGGGCGCAGATGCACAGTCACCAGCCGTTGATTTATGAAAACCACGGTACCGATTCCCGTTACACTGGGCCATATGAGGTGTCGCCCACAATCTTAGCCAGATGCGGCACAGGTGGAAATAACGTTCCCTTAGTGGATATTGGCTCTCATAGAAGAACCGGCCTTTCCCCTGTAGATTCCGGTCCTCACATCATGTTTAACCGTCAAAGAGTAGACGTGTTCAAAGAAGATGAGACCGTCAGCACGGAAAGCGCCCGGCAGCATAAGGACGCGACAGACTTGGTGATGCAGCCGTATCAGGAAACGGTTGGTACCCTGGTCCAGTCTGACCATAAGGGGATCAGCAATCAGTATGTGAACGATGATAAGTGCATCGTGGAGGGCGCCAACCTGATTCGCCGCCTGTCGCCCCTTGAGTGCGAGCGCTTGCAGGGTTTCCCGGACGGGTGGACAAACATCCCCGGCGCGTCGGATTCCGCCCGTTATAAGGCCCTGGGGAACAGTGTCGCGATACCATGCGTAGAGTTCGTCATGGGTGGGATAGCGGCGGTATTGCAATATGAAGTGGAGCAGTACAGAAGGAGGCAAAGAGTAAGGAAACGGGGAATGAGGCAATTTACAGTTTCCAGGCGGTATATTTGCCAAGCTGCGTAGGTAACAGTTCTCCCACATTTTTTGTAAGTTTTCTATGTGGGAGAATTTCAATTTGGGCGGGAAGGTCCAGCCTGACGGCTGGCTCCACCCGCCCCTTCTTTTTACCAATCAAATCTGAAGACGGAGGAAATATTATGCAACAGCAGAACGCACTGTCCAGGAGGCAGTTTAGGGAAAGCAAATTCGACGAAACCGATTATAAATTCAATACGCAGCCCGGCGAATTCGTAGCAACCGTCGACTGCAAGCGCTGGGGCAAACGGAAGAAGCTGATCACCTACATGACTTTTGCGGATGGCCGCAAAATTGTGGCACCGACCTGGCCCCGGAGCCGGTATGAGGGGCTGGCGGGTATAGAGGTTGGCTCCAAGATCCGTGTGCTTTACGAGGTCAACCGAAGTGGAACGCTCTGCGTCCGCCGGGCAGTCTTGTTGAAAAGCGAGATTTCCAGAGGGAATCTGCTTCAGCTTATGGGACTGTGCGATTGACAGGCAGGGTTCAAAGCAGTAAAATGGGAAATCATAGCCTGTGAGGTGGTTCCCATGTGCGGAAGATTTTATGTGCCGGAAGATGACAGCGCCGAAATGATCCGGACCATTCTGGAATATTTAGAACACCGCAATGTGATGGTCAAAACAGGGGATGTCTTTCCGGGAGACATTGCGGCAGTGGTTGCCAGCAACCGCCGTTGTGAGCCGCAGCCCTTTGCCATGGAATGGGGATATCACCTTTCGGATGGAAAACGGATCATCAATGCCAGAAGCGAGACTGCCGCTCAGAAAGCCATGTTTGCCGATGGGATCCGTCAGCGCAGGTGTTTAATTCCGGTCCGGCATTACTATGAGTGGGAAAAGGCAGATGATCGGAAAGTGAAATACGCCATTGAGCCAAATGGTTCGGATGTTTTTTTCCTTGCTGGAATTTACCGCATGGAAGCTGGAAAGCCAGTGTTCACAGTCCTGACCAAGAATGCGGCAGAAGATATCGCTTTCATCCATGAACGGATGCCTGTGATCTTGCCCAATGAGGCAGCCGCAGACTGGCTGAATCCCAAATACCACGGTGACGATATTTTGAAGGAAGCCCAATTGAACATGAAATACACAGCTTGTTAAGGCAACAGTGCATGACTTTTAACCGTCACATGTGCCCCTAAAATAGATACAAGAAAAATGATACAGGTTTTGTGGTATAAAGTTTATTCTCAAAATACTCGTAAGCAGTTATTTTTAATCTGATTATCGGCCCATAATCCATTGGTACAAAAAATCAAGGACCACGATAACATTTTTTTGAAACTTAGAGGAAGAAAGTGGACATTCTGTGATAAAAACTATTTGAGTTGGGGATATGTATAATATGTTTGGAAGAAAAAGAAAATACTTAAAAATGATGAGCTATGGGCAGATTACAGACGAGAAAGTAGCTAAAATTTTCAATACATCTGTAACTAATGTCCGTATGGCTTTCGCAGAATATTCCAAATCAAGAAATCCATTTCGTCAACGTGATTATAAATTTTTAATCGAAATAATTTCTATCCTTCTTGTGCTTTTTACCCTTATTGAGATGAATATTGAAAGAAACAATGCTTATTTGCCTGACATATATTTTAATAATACTGTGTTTATTATTGGTTGGGATAAGGAGGGAACACTGTCTTCTGACTCATCCAATGAACAGGTTTTTCAGTACTATTCTACGTTAACAGATTTCACCAATGAAGTTCCTCAAATTAAGTTTACAAATGTTGGAATGGAAACTGCAAAATACGTTCATATAGAGTGGGATCATTCAAATAATATGAAAGCACTCTCACACTTTTTCGTCAACGCAAGTAAGGAATCTTTGTTTTCGTATGAAGTTACTGATAGTTTTACAATTATAAAAACAAATAATAGCAAGATAACAACTATTTCTAATCATTCTCTGGACATCACTTATATGAAAAATGAATCACAGGAAGAACAGATATTATTGCCTCTTGAATATTGGGAATGCATAAAAATCAACTGTTATAATGGTGCTGATATGGAAATTCCCGATTTGAAGATTAGATTGCGTTATTCAGATATACAGGGGAAGGAATATCACGTAGAAAAGATAATGAAAATTGTGCCTCTTTATAAAGTAACAAATCTTGACAATAGTGGCTATGCTGTTTTTGAGGTGAGAGAAATAGGTACCAATAAAATAGGCTTATTAACTAGGGTAGCTTCAACGTTGCATCTGGCTTGATTAAAGATGTCCAATAAGGTTAATATATAGCAGTGTTTTGACTATTTTGGGTGGGCGAAAGAATGCGCTGTCAGTGGGGGGAAATGTGGTAATTGCAGTACATCTGCCGAAATGATCCGGACCATTCTGGAATATCTGGAACACTGCAATGTGAAGGGCAAAACAGGGGATGTCTTTCCGGGAGATGCTGCGGCAGTGGTTGCCAGCAACCGCCATTGTGAGTCGCAGCCCTTTGCCATGGAATGGGGATATCACCTCCCTGATGGAAAACGGATCATCAATGCCAGAAGCGAGACCGCAGCACAGAAAGCCATGTTTGCCGATGGTATCCGTCAGCGTAGATGCCTGATTCTGGCCCGGCAATTACTATGAGTGGGAAAAGGTAGATGGAGTGAAATACGCTATCGAGCCGAAGGGCTCGGATGGATTTTTCCTTGCCGGGATCTACCGCATGGAAACTGGAAAGCCAGTGTTCACAGTCCTGACCAGGAATGCGGCAGAAGATATCGCTTTTATCCATGAACGGATACCGGTGATCTTGCCCAATGAGGCAGCCGTAGACTGGCTGAATCCAAAATACCACGGTGATGACATTTTGAAGGAAGCCCAATTGGACATGAAATACACAGCTTGTTAAAGCGACAGCGCATGACTTTTAACTGTCATGCACTGTCGCTTTCGCAAGGGCCTAAGAATACTGAAATGAAATATAAGGAGGGAACACAGTGAATATCAGAAAGAATATCGACTACAGTGGAATGCACGAAATGCTTGATAAGTTGATGGCACAGCAGCTTCCCCAGATAGAGCTGTACTGCGAAATCGGTAAGATTGTTAGCCAGCGAGCTGAAAAGGGGGCCGCTGTTGAGGCGGCTGCTTATCTAAGCAATCGATATCCGAATATTCAGGGGTTCTCTCCTCGTAACCTTCGCAGGATGCGGGACTTCTACCGCACCTATGAAAACCATCCGGCTATGCTGGCAGTCGCTATGCACGTTGGCTGGACACAAAACGTTGTGATCATGGAAGCAGAACTGCCAATGGAGTTGCGTGAGTGGTATCTTAAAGCGACAAGTCAGTTTGGCTGGACAAAAGTGGAATTGATTGAGAAAATCAAGGACAATGTGTATGGGACGCTCGTCCTTATGTGTGATGAAAAAGCATACAGCACTTCGGATTCGGAGGAAGTAACTGACCAAACGAGTACTTTTTGTTTTACTGTACTAAAGAAGAAGGTATGGCATATGATGCAGAGAAACGTTCGCTGGATAACATTCAAGAATGATGAAAGGCGGCGATATGCGGTGCTGTCTGATTATGTGCCTATGCATATGAGGTGCTGATTTCTCCTATACTGTACGGATAAGAATAGGCTACGGCGTCCAACATCGCAAACACAAAGAAATAGCATGTAGGCGCTTCTCTTAAAAAGGGCTTTGCTCTAGATGTAAGTTCTTTATCGCAATTTTTGTCCTGCTTTTCCATACATCCCCCTTAAAAAAGAAATTTTTACTAGACATTTTACTTGACATACTGTGAAACTCTGCTATAATAAATTCAGTTTAGTTCATTTTTAGCCTTCGTTCCTATTGGGTTCTGTAGGGGTTATTTTTATAATTTGGAAGGACGGCAGGTAACTGCCAAACATTACTCCATGAAACAAAAACGTCGTTATCGAAGCCTTTTTGTGTTCTTCCGAGCACGGTGGCTGTACTGAAGTAACGCTCATGGTATCCTACTAGGGAAGTGAGTGCAGTTTTGGTACGGTCAAAAGGCTTCGTTTTTCGTGTTGCTCCCAATTAGAATTTTACATTATTATAGACGAGGAAGAGAAATCATGGGTAGAAAAAGAAAAGCTTCAAAGAAAGCGCCCCAAAAAACCTCTACCGCAACCGCAATGGAAGTGGAGATTAAAGATGGAGACCCTATCTTACCGAAAGCAAGGAATCAAGGCTTCCCTTCTTGGATTATAGGGCTGCTTGTTTCGCTGTCACCGTTGGCGGTCATTCATTTCGAAGAATCTCTTAACGGCGGTGATATGTTCCTTGCTTTTTTTAGCGATGTTGATATATTTTTTATTTGTGTATCAATGCTTGTTTCTGCATCGTTTGAAGTCATTTCCAAAAGGAAGAACAAGGTTTTATTAAATGGCGTATTGCTGTTATGCATTGTTTTCTTTGCACTGTTTTACTCACAATTTCACGGAACTACTTTAAACAATGGAGCAGCATTTAGCATTGCTATCGTAACAATCATATCTTTGGTAGTCACATTTTTGTTGGGCATTATTATTTTTTTTAGCAAAGGAAGGTGAGCAAGGTGAACACAACGACAAAAACGCTTGTATTAATTTTATTTCTAATCGCATTAGTGTATATCCTTTTAGATTTGTTGCCACGCCTTGCTCAATCTTTGGGATGGAAAATTATACGTCGCTCTGTTCGTACGGAAAAGAGGCGTAGTAGCTTAGTAAATTCTTTCCTACAGGCAAAACATCCTGGTAAGTTTTTTGTTTTGATGATTGGTGCTGGTCTATTGCGTACAATAAAAACTATTAATCACGGTGCTGAATTTCCTGATGATAAACAGTATGAAACATTTAAATACTATGGGACACAGGCAATTAGAGATGCGCTGGATGAAATTGGGGAAGGTATATGAGAAACCTGCGGTTTGAATATGTCTCTTGCGATGATATCATAGCTTTTTTTGGCGAGGAGAAAGTTCAGAAGAGATTTGACTCACTTTATATGGCAATGGAAGCCTTTTTGGAACAAAATGAGCTTCAAGATAAAGTCGTGATTAACAGGATGCTGCTCTCAACGGCAATCATTGACTATTTTAACGATATCAAGCGAATTAAGGATTTCCATAGCCAAATTGAGAAGACAAACAGCGAAAAAGTAATAGCATACACTTCTTATTGGCTTCTACAGCGAAGTCCTTTACAAGTCAGAGGGGAAGACGTTATTAACGATCGACGCCTAGCTACACTGAATGAACGATTCGTTCTACAGTATATTTGTAACTATTTAAGCGTACGAAAGCGTGGTGACCATATTTTCTCTCGACAAAATGAGGGGCTAAAAAACTTTTCAAAATTATTACTGTATTACCTTATTTATCGATTGCATAATGCCCAAAGCTTAGAAATGGTAATCTCTGCATTTATGGCAGGGCAAATCTACGAAAGGACAGATAAGGACATCAGCGACGAGTTACATCCTTATGATACAGATGTAGACTGATAAGATGCTGAGATGTTACCACTTTTAGAGTAGATTGCTTACAATTTTAAAATGGGAACTTGCATCACGACATTGCTTCCGTGGCGGGGTGCCGCGTGGGCTTTTCATCCGTCAGTTCTGAGGAAATGCTGATTGCCAGTGCGGATTCCTTTGCCTATGATTACGAAAGTATTTACGGAATGTTCGAGAGAATTACAACGCCAATTTCATAAAGAAGAACAGGAAGAAAGCATTTGTTTCTTCTTTGGAGAGCGCGGAAAACCGCTGGGCTGGTTATGAGAAGTGAACAGATGATATTCTGAAATAAATCAAATAACAAAAAATAATCTTTCCAATGAACAGTTGCATCTAAAGTGTTGCCCAAGCACAAAACAGCAGATACCCGAACCGGGTATCTGCTGTTTTGGTATCGTGGAGGACTCGAACCCATCTGAATGGGACAGTCCGGCGGACTGTCCCTCGGCGGCGGCTCGACGACGCCGACACCATAATGTAATCGAGTCCGGTTAGCGATTCCGAATGAGCAATATCTGAAGTGTACACAACACACAAGATAAGTTGGCAGGTTTCGACAGGAAATCTGTCAACTTTTCTTTTCTGAGTAATTGCATAATCGCGGATTTGGAAGTATAATAAAAACAAAGGAGGGGTGTTATGATTTACACACTGGATGAAATCAAAAAACGCGTCTTTCCGGTCATTCAAAAGTACAACATCCCTGCGATGTACCTGTTTGGCTCCTACGCCAGAGGAGAAGCAACAGAAGAAAGCGATCTGGATTTTCTGGTGGATACTACTGGAACCAATCTGACATCTCTGCTTGCGTTGGGAGAGCTGTACTGCGATCTGGAAGAAGTATTTCATAAAGACATTGATCTGATTACGGTTCGCTCATGTTTGCAGAATGTTGTGACAGAAAGTGACCGCAGCTTCCGGGATACTGTCATGCGGGAAAGGGTGAAACTGAATGATGTCGCCTGATTTGCAGAGAATTCAGCATATTAGAGAATATTGCGTTGCCATCGGAAAGACCATTGAGAGATATGGAAATTCTTTTGAAATCTATGCGGCGGATGCGGATTATCAGCGGTCTGTCAGTTTTTCCATATTGCAGATTGGAGAGCTGAGCGGCGGGCTGTCCGCTGAGTATCGGCAGGCAACCGCAAACCGGATCCAGTGGGGGCCCATGAAAGCCATGCGGAATCTGGTCGCCCATAACTACGGGAGAATGGATCAGGCGATTATCTGGGAAACCGCAACGGTGGATATTCCCGCTTTGCTTCAATTCTGTGAGGAGCAGTTATCCGAAAAGTGATATCTAAAGTGTACACAACACACAAAACAGCAGATACCCGAACCGGGTATCTGCTGTTTTGGTATCGTGGAGGACTCGAACCCATCTGAATGGGACAGTCCGGCGGACTGTCCCTCGGCGGCGGCTCGACGACGCCGACACCATAATGTAATCGAGTCCGGTTAGCGATTCCGAATGAGCAATATCTGAAGTGTACACAACACACAAGAAAGCAGATACCCGGACCGGGTATCTGCTGTTTTATCGTCACACAAAACCACAATGGTATTTTACTTTCTTGCGTCTTCTGCGAAGCGGTCAATTCGCTCACAGAACCATTCTGCGGCAATATATCTCCACTTCATCCGAACAATTACCGGTTTCCATTGGCCGCATTCTTCACATAAATCAGGTTCTCTGGAAATTATGTACTTTCTGGGAGGATCCTTTGTGCCCATGATCTTGTTCCAGCAATCCAGGCAGAATTCCGCCATTATTATCACCCCGCTTTATGATAGCATAACTGCATTGCATTTGCAATGCATACTTTCGGGGCGCGCCGACGTAAACTATATGCAATACATATGTATTGCGAGGTAAGTCTTATGGGCAGCTTTAAGATTCCTTCCACACCACCAACGACTAACAAAACAATCCGCTTTCCAAACGATGTGGTGGAAGCTGTGGAAAAGGCAATTCAAGGGAAGAATTGTACTTTTTCCGCATTTGTAATTGCCGCAGTTCGTGCAGCGTTGGAAGACATCAATCAGAAGGATGCATAGCGCAGCGCTGCTGTGCTGGAATATCTAAAGCGTACACAACACACAACGAGAAAAGCACCCCTTCGGGGGTGCTTTTCTCGTTGGTAAAGGTATCGAACTCGAACCCATCTGAATGGGACAGTCCGGCGGCCTGTCCCTCGGCGGCTCGACGACGCCGACACCATAAGGTATTTCGAAAGAACAGCTCCGCCGGATGGGAGATCAGGAGGGACTTGTCCTCAAAGGCTGCGGCGGAAATCCCCAGGAATGGCTGGATGGTATCAACGAAAGTGGGTCAGAGAAACCACGCCGGAAACGCTGCGCCAAACCGTCAAACCGCCCGTCCTGGAGAATTTGATGACAAGCGATTTCCAGGCGCTTTCTTCCTGTCTCTGTGGCGACGAGATCATGGTTCTGCGTGGAGGTCAGCCCATCGGGATGCCTTACTGCGGCGGCTATGCCTGCGGATATGCGCTGATCGGACATTACCTGCAGAAAACAGGTGTATCGATCTATGAGGCGACCATCACGCCAACGGTCGAAATCCTGAAACAGACGGAGGACTTCTGGCAATGAAGATCCGTAACGCGGCCAAGCAGGCGGCCCCTTGTAAACCGTTTCTTGACAAATCTGATCAAAGGATGTATATTGTAACCGACAGACAGTCGGTAATGAACCTGGCAGTAAAGGAAAAGGACTATGCGGATTGTTAAGGAAGCGGAAGTAAGAAGAGAGGAGATCCTGGATGCGGCGGAAAAGCTGTTTGCCGCGAAGGGCTTCGACAACACCAGTACAGGTGACATTTTGGATGCGGTGGGGATCGCCAGAGGTACGCTCTATTATCATTTCAAGTCGAAAGAGGATATCCTGGACGGCGTCATCCAGCGGATTACCGACCGGCTGATGCAGGATGCGGGCGAGATTGTCCGGAAGAAGGAGCTGCCTGTGCTGGAGCGCCTGACAAAGGCGATCCTGTCTTTGAACGTGGAGTCAAAGATCGGGTATGAGATCATGGAGCAGGTACACCGCCCGCAAAATGCGCTGATGCATCAGAAGATGCAGACCACATTACTGGCAGGAATCAATCCGATCCTGACAGAACTGGTGGAGGAAGGCATTGGGCAGGGAATCTTCCATACACGGTATCCGGAATCGGTAGTGGAGATGACAATCCTCTATGCCAATACCGCCTTTGATGAATTGAATGTGACTGGGCTCAGCCCCGAGCAGCGTGAGCGGAAGATCGCCGGGTTTATCTACAATCTGGAGCGGCTGATGGGAATGGCGGAAGGCAGTCTGCAGGAAGCGATCATGGCGATCTTCCGGGTCAGCAGACTTGGAAGCGATGGAAAGTAAGCAGATCATATAATAGAAAGCCTGGAAGCAAGCTTTCTATTATATTTTGAATATTAACCGATAGACAGTCGGTCAAAGGAAAGGGGAAAACAGTATGGACAGAAAACGAAAGGTTAATCGATTTCTTTTGCTATGGGCAGGAGAATTGGTGTCCTCCATCGGAAGCGGGCTGACCAGCTTCGGCCTTGGCGTGTATGTGTTCCGGCAGACGGGCAGCGCCGCGGATATGGCACTGGTGAGCCTGCTGGCATTTCTCCCTACGCTGCTGCTAAGCGTTCCGGCAGGCGTGCTGGCTGACCGCTATGACCGGCGGGGGCTCATGATGGTGGGAGACGGCTTCTCCGCCCTTGGAATCCTGTATATTTTCTTCTGTATGCAGACCGGTGGCGCGAGCCTGACGCAGATCTGCATCGGCGTCACCATCAGCGCTGTTTTTTCCTCCCTGCTGGAGCCTGCCTATCGGGCCACCGTGTCGGACATTCTGGAAAAAGAGGATTATTCCAGAGCCAGCGGCCTTGTCAGTCTGGCAGGCAGCGCCAGATACCTGATTTCGCCCCTTCTTGCGGGGATCCTGCTGACGGTTTCGGATATCCGGCTGCTGCTGATTCTGGATATGGGAACCTTCTTTTTGACGGTGACCTGCACCGGCGTGGTGCGGCATGGGCTTGCATCGAAAGCAGCAGAGCACAAAGAGGCGTTTTTCACGCTGCTGAAAGAGGGCTGGCAGGCGGTTACGGAGAAACGGGGCGTGCTTTTGCTGATCCTGTTATCCTCCGTCATGACATGCTTCATGGGCGCCTTTCAGATTCTGGCCCAGCCCATGATCCTTGCTTTTTCCGACAGCGCCACATTGGGAATCTGCGAGACCATCTGCGCCAGCGGGATGCTGGTTTCCAGCCTGTTTCTGGGCATCCGGGGCATTCGCAAGGGCTATGTGAAAACCCTGTCCCTTTCTCTGATGATGGCCGGCGCGGCGATGGTGGGCTTCGGGCTTCGGGAAAACCTGGTTTTGATCTGCGTGTCGGGCTTCGGGTTCTTCGCCATGCTGCCCTTCGCCAACAATTGCCTGGACTATCTGGTGCGGACCAACATCGCCGAGGAGCTGCAGGGCCGGGCCTGGGGGCTCATCGGTTTTCTGAGCCAGATCGGGTATGTGGTGGCCTATGGCCTTTCCGGTCTGCTGGCAGATGGGATGGGCAATCGGTTTCAGATCGGCGTTGGACGGGGAGCCGCCGCTGTCATCATAGCCTCCGGGGCGCTGCTGGCCGTCATCGCGCTGGCGATGTATCCCATAAAAGCGGTGCGTGAACTGGAAAACGGAACGTCCAACGCCAGCGAAAGGAGCACATCATGAAAGCAAGAATCCTGTGGAATGATCTGAAAGGCAACCCGCTGCTGGCCGTTACCACATGGCTTTTTATGGCGGTGACCGCATTGATGTTTGCGCTGACCTGCTTTCTTTCCATCGGGCTGCTGGGTTCGGTGGATACGCTGATGGCGGCAGCCCAAACGCCGGATTTCCTGCAGATGCATTCTGGAGAGCTCGACGAGGCTGCGCTTGTCCGGTTTGCGGAGGAACAGGAGCAGGTGCTTTCTTTTCAGACCCTGCGCTTTCTGAATCTGGAGAACAGCACCATGGTTCTGGGAGGTCACTGCCTGGCGGACAGCACCCAGGATAACGGCGTCTGCGTCCAGAGCGAGCGGTTCGATTACCTGGTAGATTTGGAAAACCGCGTAATCGACGGGGTACAGAGCGGAGAGATCTATGTCCCCGTCTGTTACCGGCAGAAGTACGGCCTGAACGCCGGGGAGACGGTGCAAATTGGAGATGTCAGTTTCACCATCGCGGGATTCCTGCGGGATTCCCAGATGAACGCCATGATGGCGTCCTCCAAGCGGTTTCTGGTGTGCAATGGGGATTATGAAGGCTTAAAAAGCGCGGGCAGCGAGGAATATCTGATCGAATTTCTTCTGCGGGAGGAAACCGATGTTAACGCCTTTGCCACGGCATACACAGATGCCGGACTGCCCGCCAACGGCCCGGCCATCACGAAGCCCCTGATCCGCATGATGAATGCGCTTTCGGATGGGTTGATGATTCTGGTGATTCTTCTGGTGAGCGTGGTGCTGCTGCTGATCTCCATGCTCTGCATCCGGTTCACGCTGCTGACACAGCTGGAGGCAGACAGGAAAGAAATCGGCATGCTGAAAGCCATCGGAATGCGGGGGGGAGAGATCCGAAGGCTCTATTTTCTGAAATTCCTGGCCCTGTCCTTACTTGGCGCTGTGTGCGGATTGGGTTTGGCATTTGCGTCAAAGGGCGCCCTGTCTGCCGGGATGCGGGAATTGTACGGCGCGTCCGAAAACGGAGGCCTAGCAATTCTGGCGGCGTTTGCAGGCGCTGCGCTGACGGAGGGCATTCTGCTCGGCTGCGTCAGGCGGACGCTGAAACGCACGGAAAAGCTCTCGGCGGTAGAGGCGCTGACCGGACAGCCCAGAGACAGCAAACAGCACCATCTCCCCTCCCCCCAGTATATCATTGTCGCGCTTGTGATTACACTGGGGATGTTTCTGATGATCCTGCCCCAGAATATTCTGAGCACGATTTCCTCTCCTCAATTTGTCACATACATGGGAATCGGGGATGGAGAAATCCGTCTGGATATTCGTCAGACAGAGGATATTGCGCTCATGACGGAACAGGTGGAAACACTACTGACGGAGGATGATCAGGTGGCACGCTTCGCCGCGCTGCGTACCCTGTCCTGCCGGGCGGTTCTCCCGGATGGCGCTTATGCCGCTCTGCAGGTGGAGCAAGGCGACCATACCGTCTTTCCGGTTTCCTACGCCAAAGGAGAAGCGCCAAATGCGGAAAACGAGATCGCGCTTTCCTATTTGTGCGCGGAGGAATTGGGCTTTGACCTGGGGGACACGCTTCTGCTTTTGACGGAGGAAAGCCCACAGGAATACACGGTCTGCGGAATTTACTCGGACATCACAAACGGAGGAAAAACCGCGAAAGCCGCGTTTCTTCCCAGTGACGGGACTCCCATGTGGAGCGTGTTTTATGTTTCATTGAAGGAGGGCGCCCCAAAGGAGCAGTGGCTGTTCGCATGGACACAGATCCTGTCTGACAGAGGCATCAGCGCCAAGGCTGTGGATATTCAGGAATATGTGACAGATACCTATGGGCAGACGATTCGGGAAATCCGCATGGCGGCGTGGGCAGCGGTTCTGGCGGCTGCTCTGGTGATGTTCGTAGTCGTGGTTCTGTTCACACGGCTGCTTGTTGCGGAGGACCGCAATGAAATTTCCCTGAGAAAAGCGATTGGACTGACAGGCGGGGATATCAAGCGGCTGTATTTCCTCCGGTATCTGCCGGTGCTGCTGGCGGGCATCCTGGCGGGAATTCTGTCCGGCAATCTTCTGGGGGAACAACTGGTGGGCTTATTCTTAAAGACACTTGGGGCAACGGGCTTCCGTTTCCTGATTGATTATCAAGCCGTGTACGGCTGGATTCCTGCGGTTGCGGTGATCACCGTATTCTGCGCAATCCTGCTGGGGCTTTCGCAGATCAGACACATCCGGGCATACGAGTGCTGTATGGGAAAGGAATAGAAAAGATGGCAGAACTGCTGACGGTAAAAAAGCTTTGTAAAAATGGGATTCTGAGGCAGATCAGCTTTGGCGTAAAGGCCGGAGAAATGGTGGCAATCATGGGGCCTTCCGGCTCCGGAAAATCCACCCTGCTCTATCAGGTATCTGGTATGGACCGGGCGGATTCCGGCGAGGTATGGATGGACGGCACGGAAGTTTGCGGTTTATCCGAGGATGACCGGGCGAGATTGCGGCTTTCGCAGATGGGCTTTGTCTTTCAGCAAATGAATATGCTGAAAAACTTAGATCTGCTGGACAATATTCTGCTGCCTGCCTGTCACCTGAACAGAGGAAAGACTTCCAGAAAGGAACTTGAGCGACGCGCCCGAATGCTGATGGGGAAAATGGGTATTGAAGAACTGGCGGAAAGAAGAATCACAGAGGTATCCGGCGGGCAGCTCCAGAGAGCCTGCATCTGCCGGAGCCTGATGAATCAGCCCAAAATATTATTTGCTGATGAGCCGACAGGAGCCCTCAATCAGAGCGCGGCACAGGAAGTGATGGCGGAATTCACCCGGCTGAATCAGGAAGGCACCACCATTCTGATGGTGACCCACGACAGCAAGATTGCCGCCAGATGCGGCAGGATTTTGTATCTGCTGGACGGGTGCATCAAAGGGGAATTCTCCCCGGCAGGCATAGCGGGAGAAAAAGAGCGGGAAGCAGCCGTCAGCCGGTGGCTTGCGGGAATGGGCTGGTGAAAGATGATTTCCGGAGTGTTGGCCGAGAAACAAAAACTGTCAACGATCTTCTTTTCGTATCGAAAAAACAGGCGGAAGGAAGCATCTCCTTTCCAATCAACCCGGACGGAAGGCTAATGGAAAGTCTACCGTATAAAGGCAGAAAGGAAGCGCTGGGGACTTTACCCTCAGTGGCGTGAAAGAATAATTTGCTTCCTCACTATCCTATTTCCGTACGGCAGGCAGGGCTTTCCTGCCTGCCGCACCACTGTTTCAAGGAGAGAATCACATGAATCCCAATTTGTTCTTTTCTCACAGCGGTACCACAGATCCCGCTGTATCTGACCGTGAAAAGGCCCACAGCGCCCTCGCCCGGCAGATTGCCGCCGAGGGTATGGTCCTGCTGAAAAATGACGGGCTGCTGCCCCTGCGGAAGGCTCCCGTTGCATTGCTCGGCAGCGGCGCGGTGAAAACCGTCAAAGGCGGCATCGGTTCCGGCGATGTGAACAACCGGAAAACCGTTTCTATCTACGAGGGACTGCAAAACGCGGGGATTCCCATGGTCAGCGAGGATTGGCTGGAGGAATACGAAGCCTGTTATCAGCAGGCCCGGGTAAGCTGGAAGTAGCTGGTGCTGGAACAGGCCAAAACCGTGGAAAACTGCTTTGATGCCTACAGCGCCAATCCCTTTGTTCTGCCCGAGGGCTGTCCCGTGACCCCGGAGGATATTTCCGGTGAAGGACGGCCTTCTGTCCGAGGAGGCCATCCGAGTCTGCGCCGGCCGCATCATCGATATGGCAGCGGACTTTGCCTGATACAGGCAATGTGCCGCATCACACGGATAATCGGATAACATCCATCAAAAGCCCTGAGAAGTCCCAAACTTCTCAGGGCTAAAATTGTGGTTCTCGTCTACCTAGTCGCTCCTGTTCACGAAGAAAAGTGGATTGCATTTACGAAGCGGCAAGGGGATGCGTCTGACGAGTTTTCAATTAAATGGATTTCCATTCGCCGCATTCTTCACATAAATCAGGTTCTCTGGAAAGGATGTACTTTCAGGGAGGATCCTTTGTGCCCATGATCTTGTTCCAGCAACCCAGGCAGAATTCCACCATTATGATCACCCCGACGTAAACTATATGCAATACATATGTATTGCGAGGTAAGGCGTATGGGCAGCTTTAAGATTCCTTCCACACCACCAACGACTAACAAAACAATCCGCTTTCCAAACGATGTGGTGGAAGCTGTGGAAAAGGCAATTCAAGGGAAGAATTGTACGTTTTCTGCATTTGTAATTGCCACAGTGCGTGCAGCGCTGGAGGACATCCATTAGATGGATGCATAGTGCGTTGTGCCAGTTCAAAAACTGGCTGATCGGATTTGACTGGAAACGAAACAGCGTCCTTTTGAAGATTTCCAGGGAAATCAAAAAGGACGCTGATCTTTTTATTTTACGAGTGTTTTTCAGGTGCAAGGAAAGGAACGCCTGTCCCGGAAAAGCTGCCGCAGCACATGCCGGAGGATGGATTAGCCTTCCTGCACCACGATTTCGGACACCTTCAGACCGGGGTTGCGGCGGCAGGTGAAATCGATGGCCCAGTAGCTGCTGAACACCATCAGATTCCGGCCGCGATAGTCCTCCAGCAGCTCCGCGTCGCTGCCCAGATTCAGGTCATCCAAATCTCCGGGGTACTCGTCGATGAGCCGGATTTCCTCGTAGGGCAGGGTCTCCATCCGCAGATCCACGCCGTATTCGTTCTTCATGCGGTACTGGAACACTTCCAGCTGCAGCACGCCGACGACACCAACAATGACCTCCTCCATACCGGAGTTGGGCAGTTTGAAGATCTGGATGGCGCCCTCCTGGGCAATCTGCTCCGTGCCCTTGACGAACTGCTTGCGCTTCATGGAGTCCTTGGCAGATACCCGGCAGAAATGCTCAGGGGCGAAGGTGGGAATACCGGAGTAGGTGAATTTCTTGCCCGGCACGGTGATGGTGTCGCCGATAGCGAAAATGCCCGGGTCAAACACGCCGATCACGTCACCGGCATAGGCTTCCTCCACGATTTCCCGCTCAGCGGCCATCAGCTGCTGAGGCTGGCTTAGGCGCATTTTCTTGTTGCCCTGCACATGGAAATACTCCGTATCCCGGGAGAACTTACCGGAGCAGATGCGCATGAACGCCAGACGGTCCCGGTGGGCTTTGTTCATATTTGCCTGAATTTTGAATACGAAAGCGGAGAAATCCGGGTCAAAGGTATCGATAACGCCGCAGTCTGCCGTCCGGGGCAGGGGAGGGGGCGTCAGCTTCAGGAACGCCTCCAGGAACGGCTCGATGCCAAAGTTGGTCAGCGCGGAACCGAAGAACACAGGGGAAAGCTGACCGTGCTGAACGGCAGCAATATCCATTTCCCGTCCGGCGCTCAGCAGCTCCACATCGTCAATCAGCTGCCGGTGCTTTTCCTCGCTGTCCAGCAGCTGGGCAACCTGAGGGTCGTACAAATCCACCGCCAGTTTGTCCGCCCGGGACTTTCCGTTCACGCCGGAGAAGAACAGCAGCTCTTCTTTTTCCCGGTCATACACGCCCTGAAAATCCTTGCCGCAGCCGATGGGCCAGTTCATAGCGTAGGTTTCGATGCCCAGCTCCCGCTCTACCTCGTCCAGCAGGTCAAAGGGGTCCTTGGTTTCCCGGTCCATTTTGTTGACGAAAGTGAAAATGGGAATGTGCCGCATGGCGCAGACCTTGAACAGCTTCCGGGTCTGGGGCTCCACGCCCTTGGCGCCGTCGATGACCATGACGGCGGAGTCCGCCGCCATCAGGGTGCGGTAGGTATCCTCGGAAAAGTCCTGGTGTCCCGGAGTATCCAGAATGTTGATGCAGAAGCCCTCGTACTGGAACTGCATAACGGAAGAGGTCACGGAAATACCACGCTGCTTTTCAATCTCCATCCAGTCGGAGGTGGCGGCGCGGGAATTTTTCTTGCCCTTGACTACACCGGCCTGGGCAATGGCGCCGCCGTAGAGCAGGAACTTTTCGGTTAATGTGGTTTTACCGGCGTCGGGGTGGGAAATAATGGCAAAGGTACGGCGTCGGCTGATTTCTTCTTGCAAAGTAGACATTTGTCATCCCTCCATAAACATTGATTCCTTCAAAAAACAGGAGGGTATTCTAATGGGGAATGCGGTAAATCATAGAGCCTCCCAATCGATCGTTTTTCTATCAAATCAATTCAGTTTACCACAAATTCTGTAACTTTACAAGAGCAAAAACAGAAAATGTCATTGCGTTGCGCAATGACATTTTTCTTACTTCGGCTGAATCCGAACCTCGCCGTAGGACAGAGCGGTGGTTTCTCCGTTTTCATAGCGCACCAGCAGCCGGCAATCGTCGTCAATGCCCACCGCATGGGCTTTGGTTTCCACACCGCCCACAATCACGGTGATGTCCTTCCCCACCACCAGACTGCGGCGGCGGTAGTCCTCCAGAAAGGCCCCCGGGTCTGCGGCGGCGTAAAGTGTCAAAAACCGGTCGAGGAAGCTGGCTGCCAGTTTATTTTTCCCGTCCTGCACCGGCTGCTCCCATAACGCTCCTGCAATGGTGTTCAGCTCCGGAGGGAACCCCTCCTTTGGGGGATATACGTTGATTCCTACACCCAGCACCACATATTCCGGCGCGCCGGTTTCCAAACCAAATGCCGCTTCCGTGAGAATGCCGCAGACCTTCTTCCCGTGCAGGAAAATGTCGTTAACCCACTTGATTTCAGGGGCATCTCCGCCTACGGCCTCGATTGCCTGGCACATGGCGACAGCTGCTGCCGCCGTCAGGGTTACCGTCTGCCTTGGGTTGGCGTGAACCGGGCGCAGCAGCAGGCTCAGGTAAACACCGGTGTCTCCCGGTGAGAAGAACGCCCGCCCATACCGTCCCCGCCCCTGAGTCTGGGCATTGGCAATCACTACGGTTCCCTCCGGGGCGCCCTGCTCTGCCAGAGAGCGCAGCAGGGCGTTGGTGGAATCCGCATTGGGGAGCACAGTGACGTTCAGATCCTGCTTCAGGTATTTCTTCACACCCTGCGCCGACAGAATGTCCACCTCCGGGGACAGACAGTAGCCCCGGTTGGTGACGGCGTCAATGGTGTAGCCCTCCTGCCGCAGGGCCTTGATGGCTTTCCAAACCGCCGCCCGGGATATGGACAGGGATTGGGCAATTTCCTCTCCGGAAAGATAGCATCCCCGCTGGGATTCCAGCAGGGAAAGCAGCTTTTCTTTTGTGGTCATTTGGATTCCTCCCAGCGGCACAGGCTGCTCCATTGGCAGTCGCCGCATATTTCCTCCCGCTTTCCGGGACGGAGAATGGTTTCGACAACCTGCCGGGAGAAGTCCCGGTAGGGCATCTGCTGCCCAGCGGAAAGCCCACAGCGCGACAGAACCTCCCGGTCATACCGGGAGGCTTTTTCTGCGCAGCTTTCCTCCAGCCGGTTGGGGCAGGCGGCGCAGATATCGTCGGCGCTGTCCATCAGGCAGATGGTGGGATTCTCTTCCAGAATCCCTTTCATTCGGGTCATGTTCTCCACGAATGCGCCGCTGTAGCCCGCGCCCCGGAAGAAGGGCAGGCACATTCCGTGGTGCGCCCGCAGCCGGTAGATACTCATGCCAGACGAATGGCAGCGCACAGACGCTTGCGCAGTACCAGCGCCAGCGCCATTTTTACCAGATCCGGGATGATATAGGGGAACACGCACCAGCCCAGCGCTGTCCACAGACCTACGGGGCCGGTGGTGCGGGCATAAACCACTATGAACCAGACCGTGCCGAAGGCGTAGCACACCAGCAGTCCCAGCACCATGGAGATCGTCAGCACCACGGTCTTGTTGCCGGGCACCCGCTCCATGGCCCACATGATCAGCGCCGTGAACAGGAAACCCACAATGTAGCCGCCGGTGCTGCCCAGCACGGCGCCGAGGCCGCCGGAGAAGCCGGCGAACACCGGCAGGCCAATGCAGCCCATGAGAATGTAAACCAGCACCGCCAGGGTACCCCGCTTACCCCCCAGCACGCCCACGGCCAGAAATACGCCGAAGGTTTGCAGGGTAAACGGCACAATATACGGCACAGAAATCCAGGAGCACACCGCCATCATCACCGCAAACAGGGCGATGTAAGCCATATCCCGGACAGTCAGCTTTGTTTTTGTTTCCATGGTAAATTCCTCCATACGTCTTTTGTCCCTCGGAGTATAGCACAGCATGCTCTTGATTGTCAACTAATATTTTTTGATAGGTTTACAATTGCTTTCCGGAGATTCCTTCAGAGCCGTTGCTTTTACGGCTGGATGGTGCTATAATTGCAGAAAAACCGGACTTATGGGGGTTCCAAATGAAACAACACAATCCAACCAGCGGCTATTTTCGTGATCTTTTGCATAATCGCACTCTGCTTTTCTGCGCTGTGTTTGTTACGGTTCTGTGCTATGGGTTTGCCATCACCCACTATTCCATCGGTGTGGATGATGTTGCCAGGAATTACTACTTTTCCGGGACAGAAGCCTGGAATATGATCCAGCAGGGGAGGCTGCTGCATCTGCTGCTCAACGCCGTCACCCACTCCATTGACTGGATTCCCTTCTTCACGGAGTTCGTGGGTGCGTCTTTCTTTTGCGTGTCCGCGCTGCTGTACTGCGGACTGCTCCAGACGGTCTGTGAGGGGAAGCTTTCGACTACTTCTCTGGTTGCCTTTACCGTGGTATATCTCAGCAGCTCTATCAACGTGGAGAAATTTTTGTACCATCTGGATGTAATTGCCACAATGATCTCCTACTGTGCCTGCGCGCTTGGCCTGCTGTGTGCCTACCGTCTGGTGGCATGCAAAGAGATTCGCGCTGCAATTCCTTCCGTCCTTTTTGCGATCTGTGCCGTAGCCAGCTACGAATCCTATATTTTCCTGTACATCTGCGGCGTATTTGCCATTCTGATTCTGGAAATTCTGAAGGATCCGGAGCGGTGCTCCTTTTCCTTCCTGCTTCGCCGCGGACTGAAGTATGCGCTGATTTTGATTGCCACCGTTCTGATTTATTACGGAGCGGTTGCCGCAGTTCAATACCTGTCCGGACAACCCCGTACCGCCTCGCCCTATAACGCATGGGATGCCAGTGAATCGGGATACTTTGCCATATTCTGCAGCATTCTACGCAATATTTTCACCTATTTCTGCAACTCCCTGGTCATACGCTACCGCCCTATCTGGATTTTTTGCGCCGTCAGCAGCGCCGGTGGGCTGCTGGTGCTGTGGGTGGCACTGCGCAGAAGAAACGTCTGGCTGATCCCCTGCTTTGCGGCGCTGTTTCTGAGCAACTTCTGCATCCACATCATACTGGGCGGTTTCCATCCCCGAATCGCCCAGACCTTCTGCTTCTATGTGGGCTTCCTTGTCCTGCTGGGCACGGCCTGGTGCGAGCGTAAGAAAGCGGCAAGGACCGTTGCTGTGGTATGCGTTTCCCTGCTGGTGTTCGTGCAGTCTGCGGACATGAACCGCTGGTTTTACAACGACTATGTCCGGTATCAGAAGGAGACGTTTGTGATCAATACCATCGCCACGAAGCTGCTGGACAATTATGATCTTTCCAAACCGGTGGTTTTTACCAACTGCCCCAGCCACTGGCAGGAGGACAGCGGCTATCTGATGACACGGCTGTACGAGGGCAGCGATGTCAACGGCAATTCCGTGATTTATTGGTGCGGCAACACGGTCACCGACTACTGTCCCACTTTTGCGTCGGATTTGTTCCGACTCCACGGCTATGATTTCCTCGTCAGTCCCACCCGGGAGCAGGCGCAGCGTGCGCAAACCCTTGCCGAGGGCATGCCTGCCTGGCCTCAGGAAGGCTGCATTCAGGAATTCGAGGACGTGATTGCCATAAATTTCGGATAAAGCAGAAAACCCCCGCAAAGAGCGGCTTGCTCTTTGCGGGGGTTCTGTAACAATGTAGGTGCGTCGATTAGGCCTTGCCGTCGGAGCCCAGAACGTGAACGATCTTGTGAGCGACCATGTCCTTGACAGCCTGACGAGCGGGCTTCAGGTACTGGCGGGGATCGAAGTGATCGGGATGCTCGGCGAAGTACTTACGGATGTTGCCGGTCATAGCCAGACGGATGTCGGAGTCGATGTTGATCTTGCAGACAGCCAGCTTTGCGGCCTCACGCAGCTGATCCTCGGGGATGCCGATGGCGTCGGGCATATTGCCGCCGTAGGTGTTGACCATCTTCACGAATTCCTGAGGAACGGAAGAAGAGCCGTGCAGAACGATGGGGAAGCCGGGCAGGCGGTCGATAACGCCGCGCAGCACGTCGAAGCGCAGGGGAGGGGGAACCAGAATGCCGTCGGCATTGCGGGTGCACTGGGAAGCCTTGAACTTGTAAGCGCCGTGGCTGGTGCCGATGGCGATGGCCAGGGAGTCACAGCCGGTACGGGTTACGAACTCTTCCACTTCCTCAGGACGGGTGTAGCTTTCCTTGCCGTGCTCGACAGCAACTTCGTCTTCCACACCGGCCAGGGTGCCCAGCTCAGCCTCGACCACAACACCGTGATCATGGGCGTACTCAACAACCTTCTTGGTCAGAGCAATATTCTCTTCAAAGGGCTTGGAGGAAGCGTCGATCATGACGGAAGTAAAGCCGCCGTCGATGCAGCTCTTGCACAGCTCGAAGGAATCGCCGTGATCCAGATGCAGGGCAATGGGAATCTGGGGATTCTCGGCAACAGCGGCCTCAACCAGCTTCACCAGATAGGTGTGGTTGGCGTAGGCGCGGGCACCCTTGGAAACCTGCAGAATGACGGGGCTGTTCAGCTCGCCAGCAGCTTCGGTGATGCCCTGAACGATTTCCATGTTGTTGACGTTGAAAGCACCGATGGCGTAGCCGCCGTCGTAGGCCTTCTTAAACATCTCAGTTGTTGTTACGAGAGCCATTGGAATCAATCCTTTCTTAATAAGCCGCCCGGGATCGGGCCGCATTTTCATGGCTACATTATAACACAAATTCTCCCGTTTTCAATATGAATATTTAGCAGAAAAAACACCAATTCGCTCTTTACCTTTTTCGCATTATGGCGTATAATGTACAAGCAACATTATGTGCAAATACTACATAAGGAGTGTATTACATATGAAATTGTCCCCTCTGCAGATTGCAAGATACCAGTACGCCCCCAAGCTGCCCGGCATGCTCAGAAACGGTATTTCTGAGATTTCCGTACGCAACGGCGGCGCTACTGAGTCTGTTGCTGACCAGGATAAGATCAAGGCTCTGTTCCCCAACACATACGGCAAGAACGAGATCATCTTTGAAAAGGGTCAGAACACCTCCGAGGCCCGCAAGCTGGTGGTTGGCGTGATCCTGTCCGGCGGTCAGGCTCCCGGCGGTCACAATGTCGTCTGCGGTCTGTACGATGCCCTGAAAGCTACCAACAAGGAAAATGAGCTGTACGGCTTCAAGGGCGGCCCTTCCGGCCTGCTGGATGACGACTTCATCGTCTTTGGCGACGAGTACATCAACCAGTACCGCAACACCGGCGGCTTCGACATCATCGGCTCCGGCCGTACCAAGCTGGAGACCGAAGAGCAGTTCGAGATCGTTGTTGCCAACTGCAAGAAGCACGGCGTCAACGCTCTGGTCATCATCGGCGGCGACGACTCCAACACCAACGCTGCTGTCCTGGCTGAGTACTGCGCTGCGCACAACACCGGTATCCAGGTCATCGGCTGCCCCAAGACCATCGACGGCGACCTGAAGAACGAGGACATTGAGTGCTCCTTCGGCTTCGACACCGCCACCAAGACCTACTCCGAGATTATCGGTAACATCCAGCGCGATGCCAACTCCGCCAAGAAATACTGGCACTTCATCAAGGTCATGGGTCGTTCCGCTTCCCATGTTGCTCTGGAGTGCGCCCTGCAGACCCAGCCCAACATCTGCCTGATCGGCGAAGAAGTGGCTGCCAAGAAGATGTCCCTGGCTCAGATCGCTGACTACATTGCTGACTCTGTTGCCGCTCGTGCTGAGCGCGGCATGAACTTCGGCGTTGCCATCATCCCCGAGGGCATTGTTGAGTTCGTTCCCGAGTTCTCCGTGCTGATTGCTGAGATCAACGAGCTGCTGGCTGGCTCCAAGGCCGATGCCTTCAACGCTCTGCCTGACTGGGACGCCAAGTACGCCTTCATCGAGGCCGGTCTGACCAAGGAGTCCATGGCTGTCTTTGCTCTGCTGCCCCTGAACATCCAGCAGCAGCTCTTCCTGGAGCGTGACCCCCACGGCAACGTTCAGGTCTCCCTCATCGAGTCCGAAAAGCTGTTCTCCGCTCTGGTTGGCGAGAACCTGAAGGCTCGTAAGGCCGCAGGCACTTACAAGGGTAAGTACGCTACCCAGCATCACTTCCTGGGCTACGAAGGCCGCTGCGCTTTCCCCTCCAACTTCGACGCTGACTACTGCTACTCCCTGGGCTACAACGCCGCCATGCTGATCCAGTACGGCGTGACCGGCTACCTGTCCAAGGTTTCCAACCTCCAGGCTCCCGCCGAAGAGTGGGTCGCCGGTGGCATGCCCATCACCAAGATGATGAACATCGAGCGCCGCAACGGCCACGACAAGCCCGTTATCCGCAAGGCTCTGACCGAGCTGGACGGCAAGCCCTTCCAGTACTTCGCCGCACACCGCGACGAGTGGGCTGTCGAGACTGCCTTCCTGTACCCCGGTGCTATCCAGTACTTCGGACCTGCCGAAGTCTGCGACCTGACCACCCGCACACTGGCTCTGGAAAAGGCCTAAGCCCCAGCTTCACTGGTAACAGAACAATTTGAGCCTGCCCGAAAGGGCAGGCTCATGTTCGTTATTGATGGGGCAAAAGGATAATTTAATTGACAATTGACAATTGTGGTATCCCTTCGGGATGGATTAAAAAACGGGCATCAACACAATACGAATATATGAAATCGTCCCGCAGGGACACAATCATTGTCAACTGTCAATTGTCAACGAAAGCACAATATTGTCCATTATCGCAGACCGGTTATTTCTTCCACTTCTCCGTCAGCGCCCGGATCTGAGCCGCCAGCTTGGCGTTATCCTTGTTGGTGCAGCCACGGCGGGTTTTTACCAGCGCCAGCAGAGCTTCGGCGGCGGCCAGCAGATCGTCGTACACCTGCTTTGCCTGCTGGCTGCCCTGGAAGGCGGCCTCCCGGTTAATCCGGACACCTTGGGTGAACGTCACCATCTTGCCGGTAAGCAGGTCGTATTCTGTACCGCTGTAGGGCGCCTCTGCCCGGTAACCCAAACTCTTCAGAGTTGCCCGGAAGGCCTCGCAGCTGTGCTCATCGCCGTGGTTGACAAATACCATGCCGGGTTTTTCCTGAAAGCCCTTCAGCCAGTTCAGCAGTCCATCCCGGTCGGCATGACCGGAGGTGCCGTGGAGGGTGCCGATTTCCGCGTTGACGGCAATGTCCTCACCAAAGAGCCGTACAGATTTGGCGCCATTCTGAAGCTTTCGGCCAAGAGAGCCTTCCGCCTGATAACCAACAAACAGAATGATGCTTTCACTGCGCCACAGGTTATGCTTTAAGTGATGGCGGATACGGCCCGCCTCGCACATACCGCTGGCGGACAGAATCACCTTGGGGCGGCTGTCAAAGTTCACCGCCTTGGATTCCTCAGAAGTCACAGACAGAGTGACGCCGTCAAACCAGATGGGGTTCACGCCCTGCCGGATCACTGCCAAGGTTTCTTCGTCAAAGTTGGCCTGGCTGCATTGCAGGAAGATCCCGGTGGCCTCCACCGCCAGCGGGGAGTCCACATATACCGGGAAGGTATCATGCCCTTTGATCAGCCCCCGCTGCTTGATTTCCCGAATGGCGTAGAGCATTTCCTGGGTGCGTCCCACGGCAAAGGAGGGAATCACCAGATTGCCGCCCTGATCCAGCGCCCGCTGGATATAGGAGGCCAGCTCCGACACCACGTCCCCCCGCTCCCGTTCGTGGAGCCGGTCGCCGTAGGTGGATTCGATCACCAGATAGTCCGCCTCCGAAACCGGCTGGGGATCTTTCAGCAGGGGCTGATTGGTATTGCCTACATCGCCGCTGAATACGATTTTCCGGGTTTCTTTTCCCTCTGTCAGCCACAGCTCAATGGATGCGGAGCCCAGCAGGTGTCCGGCGTCCGTCATGCGCAGCACAATGCCCTCGGCAACCTGCAGGATTTCCCCATACTGGCAGGGGCGCAGCAGACGCAGAGCGGCGGCTGCGTCGTTCACATCGTATACCGGCTGCACCGGGGGCTGGCCAGCCCGTTCCGCCTTCCGGGTCTGCCACTGGGCTTCAGACTCCTGAATGTGAGCGGAGTCCATGAGCATGATTCGGCACAGGTCGCAGGTGGCTTCCGTGGCGTAAATCGCACCGGAAAAGCCGTCCTTGCACAGCTTCGGCAGCATACCGGAGTGGTCAATATGGGCGTGGGTCAGAAACACTGCCTCGATGCTGCCGGGATTCACCGGCAGGGGCACGTTCTGGAAAATATCCGCCCCCTGCTCCATGCCGCAGTCCACCAGATAGTACCGGGACCCTACCTCCAGCAGGGTACAGCTGCCGGTGACCTCGTGCGCCGCACCTATGAATTGGATTTTCATATATCCACCCCCGACATTCAATTGACAATTAAAAATTGACAGTTGACAATTATTCCCATATTTATCATTCGTCCCGAAGGGACACCATAATTGTCAATTGCCAACTGTCCATTGTCAATTCGTTTATCCTTACTATACCACTGTTTCCCGAAAGGGGCAAGGCGGGAAATCACCCTACCGCTGCATCCACAGCCTGCTCCTGCAAAAAATGAATCACCAGCCGGTTCGGCAGGCATACAATATCTGTCCCGCTGGCGCAGAACCCCCGGTTCATGCAGTAGTGATCCGGGCAGCTGGCTTCGGTGACGGCAATTTTTCCGTCCCGGACGGTGATCACGTTCACCCCGCCCTCCGGCGTGGTCACGGTAAACTGCTGATCCATCTTCAGATTCACGGTTTTTACGACCTTGCCCTGGCTGGTAATCCGGGCAAGGGACGCATCCTCCCGGGGCAGAAGCGTTCCGATCCCGAGAATCAGGCAAATCAGAAAAACGCCGCACAGAAGCGCAATCCAGGTTCTGGTTTTCATGGCTAAGCACCTCGTTCATCCTGAGCTGTGAAAATATGGCATTCTCCACAGGAAGTTTTCCCGGTTAGTATACCAAAATTGTGGAGAAAACGCAAGAAAAACTCCCAGATACTTCTTGACAATTACTGCTCGGAATGGTAGAATAGACAGGCCGCATTGAAGGGGCTTAAGTTGGTGCGCTTTGCGCCACGCCTCAAAAGCGAGACTACACAATATAAAGTAGGTGAAACAAATGAAAGCAGTTATCGTTACCGGTGGCAAGCAGTACACCGTGGCTGAGGGCGACGTCCTGTTCGTCGAGAAGCTGAACGCGGAGGCGGAGTCCACAGTCAAGTTCGATCAGGTTCTGGCTGTGCTGGATGGTGAGAACACCAAGATCGGCGCTCCCGTGGTGGAAGGCGCTGCTGTCGAGGCCAAGGTCGTCAAGAACGGCAAGGGCAAGAAGATCGACATCATCCGCTACAAGGCCAAGAAGGGCGAGAAGCGCCACATCGGCCATCGTCAGCCCTACACCAAGGTGGAGATCACCAAGATCGCTCTGTAATTTATGACAAGATGCGAATTTTTCACCGAGAACGACCGGATCACCGGTTTCAGCGTCTCGGGTCACAGCGGTTACGCGGCCGCGGGCAGCGACATCGTCTGCGCCGCCGTGTCTGCCGCAGTTGCCATGGCGGAGGCCACCATCAATGATGTGTGCGGCGCCAAAGCCAAGGTTCGGGTCAAGGACGAGCAGGCTCGTATTACCCTGACCCTCCCCGTATCCTGCGATGAAGAGGACACCGTTCAGGCAGTGCTTGCCGGTATGCTGGTTTACCTCTGCTCGCTGCGGGACGAATATCCGGATTATATCGAAGTTTTGGAGGTGTAACACCATGCTGAAGATTGGTATTCAGTTCTTCGCTCACCACAAGGGCGGCGGTTCCACCAAGAACGGCCGTGACTCTGAGTCCAAGCGCCTGGGCGTCAAGCGTGCTGACGGTCAGTTTGTTCTGGCCGGCAACATTCTGGTGCGTCAGAGAGGCACCCACATCCATCCCGGCACCAACGTTGGTATCGGCAAGGATGACACCCTGTTCGCTCTGGTTGACGGTACCGTCAAGTTCGAGC
>JBJDYL010000049.1:0-1749 GCA_051867285.1 Faecousia sp.
CATATATTCCATATCCACTCGCGCTTTTTCGGAGATGGATACGGCAAGGGCTTCGCTGGCGGTGTCCACGCTGGTAACGGCTTCATGGGGGCGTATCGTGCGCTTGGTGAACATATCCGCCTTGCGTTTGAGGTTGCCTTCCTCGTCCAGCACCTCCAGAGAACACAGCAGGCAATAGCTGGAGTCCTCGCCAAAGGCAAGGCTGTTGCCCCGGCTGGAAAGCAGGCCGTACTTTTTCGTGTAATCGTCATACAGACGGTTCAGCTCCGCCTGCTCTTTCTGAATATCCTCGTCCGGGTAGCCCTCGGTCTGATACTCGATCAGCCTGCGGACACACTCCCGGATGGCGATCATGCCCCGGATACGGTTTTCAGCGGTGACGGATACCTCTATCGGGTGCATACGGGAATTTTCCCGGTAATACACCTTGCCGTCCACAAGGCAAAAACTGAAATTACGCACCGCAGGGTCTGCGGGAATAGAACGATCTTCCTCCTCGTCCAGTTCCTCCACCTCATAATCGGTGATCTGCGCATGGAGGTTCTGCACAGCTTCGGAAAGCAGCACGGACAGGTCTGCGTCCTCGTAGGCCCGGCAGGTGCTGTCCATGCCGAATCGGGTGGATTCCATGACCATATCGCCCAGCACCATTTCCGGGTGCTGCACAAAATAGCGGTTCATGCGGATACCGTTCTCGTCGGTGTCCAGATGCACCCAATCCGGCTCGATGTCCGTCATGCGGTCACGCTTTTGCAGGAAGAGAATGTCGCTGGTGACTTCGGTTCCGGCGTTGGCCTTAAACGCATTGTTAGGCAGTCGGATCGCCCCGATCAGGTCGGCCCGCTGTGCCAGATACTTGCGGACAGCGGAGTTTTCTTTGTCCATCGTACCTTTGGAGGTGATGAACGCGATCACGCCGCCCGGACGCACCTTATCCAGCGTCTTTCCAAAGAAATAATCGTGGATCAGCCAGTGGTTCTTGTCGTACTTCTTATCCCGCACTTTGAAATCGCCAAACGGCACATTGCCGATGGCCACATCAAAGAAGCTGTCGGGCATCTGCACCTTTTCAAAGCCATTCACGGCAATGCTGCTGTTCTGATAGAGCTGCTGTGCAATGCGCCCGCTGATGGAGTCGATTTCCACACCGTAGGCTTTGCTGTCTGCCATGCTGTCAGGCAGCATACCGATGAAGTTGCCAACGCCGCAGGACGGCTCCAGAATATTTCCCTGCCGGAAGCCCATTTGCGCAAGTGCCTGGTACATGGCCCCGATGATGACCGGGGAGGTGTAAAAGGCGGTAAGGGAGCTGGCTCTGGCGGCGGCATATTCGTCCTCGGAAAGCAATGATTTCAGCTCCAGATATTTTCCGTGGCGCTCATCAAAGCAGTCAGCCAGACCGCCCCATCCCACATACCGGGAGAGGATTTCCTGTTCTTCGGGCGTGGCAAGGCGTTCCTCGGCTTCAATCTCCTTTAAGCAGCGGATTGCCGCAACATTGGCGGCGTATTTTTCGCTGCGAGTTCCATAGCCCAGCTCTGAATCGGTAATGCGGAAGTTGCGGCGCTGGTCTGCGGGTATCTCCGGGTGCAGGGTGGTGAACACCACTCGCTCCCGCTTTGGCTTCGGAGGGGTAAGGACAGTGGACTGTTCTTTTTCGGCGGGTTCTTTCGGCTCTGGCTCATACTCCGCCAATTCACCCCGGTCAGCGTGTTCCTGCTGATACCGGTCATCTGCATGGGCAACCAT
>JBJDYL010000050.1:0-1748 GCA_051867285.1 Faecousia sp.
GCGCCATGTGAATGACGGTGGTGGTCTTCCCAACCCCGCCCTTAAGATTCAGAATTGCGGTTGTTCTCATCTTTATCCCTCTTTATGTGTCTATAATTCTGCACAAGCAGGTTCCACTCAGCTGTTGCTGAGTCCATATGCTTCGTCCATCTCGTTCTGATGTTTGCAGAGCAGTTCAGCGGATCAGGACACGTCAGCATTTTGCCGCCACGAATACAGACCGAGATGGGCGCTTTCCCACAGATGCACGGAACAGGAACCGGACGCTCTTTTTTTTCTTTTCCCATATGCGCCTCCTCAGAACGGCACCGGCGTATCATCCGGAAGCATTGCCATCTGCTCGGGATATTCCGGTTCCCGTTTCCGCCTGGCCTTCTTCCCATCGGCAATGTACTTGCCGACGGTATCACCGGTATGATTTGCCTTGGTAAACGTCTGGGTAGCGCCGTCAAAATCCAGAATCATATCCGGACGGGTGCCCTCCTTGTTCTTTGATATCTGCAAAATCCGCTGTCCGTCCCTGTTTCTGGGATCCTTCAGGGACAGCAGCATGATGATATCCGCGTCCTGCTCGATCTGACCGGATTCCCGGAGATCGGACATATCCGGAGGCTTGTCCTTCTTGTCCTTTGGGCTGCGGCTGAGCTGAGACAGGGCAATCACAGTGACACCCAAATTCAAAGCCAGTGTATGCAGCGCCAGGGATATGGTTGTTACCTGCTCCGTACGGTTTACACCGGGAGCCTTGAGCAGCTGCAGGTAGTCCACAAAAATGATCTTGTATCCCCGCATCATGGTCACCGCCCGAACATCGTCCACCGTGTATCCCGCTGCATCGATCAGTTCAATGTCCCGCGATATGATATCCTGGTACATCCCGATAAGGCGCTCGCTGTCCTTCTGACTGATTGTGTGCTCCTTGATATCCTTCATGCTGATGCCTGCGGCCGTGGATATCTTACGGGCGAAAAGTTTTTTCGCCTTTGTCTCCAAGGAAAAGAACCCACACTTATCCTGTTTGGCAAAATGCTCCATACATTGCAGCGCGAAGGCCGTCTTTCCAGCGGACGGATATCCGCCGATTACGATAAAATCTCCGTACTCTCCATACAGGATTTTGTTCAGTACGGGAACCGGCCATGTCAGGTAGGAAGCAGGCTTTTGCTGATCATCCATAAATTCCAACATTGCCGCCGCCATGGTAGTGATGCGCACGTTGGATTTGCTGACCATCAGGGCATTGGCCTTGTCAAACAGGCTGCGCAGCTCATCCGGATTCTGAGTCTCCGTCATCTGCTGGGCAATGCCCTGCAGCCCCCTGAGCTGGGACTGTTCCCGGCAGAGGGTTATGTACCGCTCAACGTTGGCGGCAGTTGGGGTAATCTCCATCAGCTGAAGGAGGAAATCACGGTACTCCTTTTTCTGACCGAGTATTCCGAGCACGGAAACTGGGTCTATTGGCGTTCCGTCGTTAAACAGCTTTCGGATTGCCACAAAAACCGTGCGACAGGCTCCGTAAAAGTCCTGCTCCGTCAGGCCCTGCATAACCATGGGCGCGACCTCCGGGGCAATCAGGATGGAGCCGAGGACGCTATGCTGGGCATCCAGCCAGTTTTCCATGCCGAATTTCAGATCCATGTGCGAATCACCTCATCCGTGGCAGGTGCGGCGGCATAGTTTCCGCCGGAGCGACCCCCGCCGTTGGGCGGCTGGATACCTTGCCAGCCGTTGGCAATGGCCCGGTCGAC
>JBJDYL010000051.1:0-27909 GCA_051867285.1 Faecousia sp.
TCAACCTGGACGCCGAGTCCGAGCCCGACATCTACAACGCCATCAAGCGCAACGCTCTGCTGGAGAACGTCACTCTGGACGAAAACGGCAAGATCGACTTCGCTGACAAGTCCGTCACCGAGAACACCCGTGTGTCCTACCCCATCAACCACATCCAGAACATCGTTCGTCCCGTTTCCGCAGCTCCCGCTGCCAAGAACGTGATCTTCCTGTCCGCTGACGCTTTCGGCGTGCTGCCTCCCGTATCCATCCTGACCCCCGAGCAGGCTAAGTACTACTTCCTGTCCGGCTTCACCGCAAAGCTGGCCGGCACCGAGCGCGGCATCACCGAGCCCACTCCCACCTTCTCCGCCTGCTTCGGCCAGGCCTTCCTGGAGCTGCATCCCACCAAGTACGGTGAGGAGCTGGTCAAGAAGATGGAGGCCAACGGCGCCAAGGCTTACCTGGTCAACACCGGCTGGAACGGCACCGGCAAGCGTATCACCATCAAGGACACCCGCGGCATCATCGACGCCATCCTGTCCGGTGATATCCTGAAGGCTGAGACCAAGAAGATCCCCCTGTTCGATCTGGAAGTTCCCACCAGCCTGCCCGGCGTGAACCCCGCCATCCTGGATCCCCGCGACACCTATGCCGACGCCTCCGAGTGGGAGACCAAGGCCAAGGATCTGGCTTCCCGGTTCATCAAGAACTTCGCCAAGTACACCGGCAACGAAGCCGGCAAGGCTCTGGTTGAGGCTGGCCCCAAGCTGTAATTCAGCAATCCCCGAAATAACCGTCTCCCGGCTGGTTTTCAGCCGGGAGATCTTTTGTCAAGCGGCAATTATTACCAAGAATATCACTCAAAATTAAACAATCTTCACAAAACTTAATACTTGCTTAACAACTTTCCCCTTTTTTCGTTAATATTTTATCGGTATAATGAGGCCATAAAGATCAGTAACCAATATCCAGTCCGAATACCGGACGGTTCTTATAAATTTGCTACCTATCATCTTTTTCATTTTTCCTCTCCTCTTTTCTTGTTGCAAAAACCGCGGCGAACGCCGCGGTTTTTGCATTTGGCCGCAGGGCGGCCAGCCAGTGCGTGCTCAGGTGGTTTGTTTTCGTTACGCCATTGGGTTCTGCTCGGTATCGTTCCCTTGTTATTATTATGTGTCGGTTTGAGGGACACCAGTGGCTGCTGACAATGCGTGCTCAGGTGCTTTGTTTTCGTTACACCATTGGGCGAAAATTGTGGTATGATTGCCACCGGCAATCATTGAGATTTTGATTCGCTGCGCGAAGCACCACTGCTCGGTATCGTTCTCTGATTAGCATCGTAGGGGCGGGTCAGTGACCCGCCCCTACATTTTTATAGCTGTGTGGCATCCAGATAAATACTGTCGCCCTTCAGTTTTTCCCACGAAAATTCCGCTGCCAGTTCCTTTGCGGAAATGGGCACATTTCGGTCAATCAGCCCGGCGGCGCAGGCCAGGGTTCCAATCAGGGCTTCCGGTGTGACGCGCTGACGCAGCACCCCCAAATCCAAATCCTTATCCCGTTTGCTCAGGCGGCGGCCGTCGGGAGCAAGGAGCATGGGCACATGGGCATACTCCGGATGGGGAAAGCCGAACAGCTCCTGCAAATACATTTGCCGGGGCGCGGAACTGAGCAGGTCCATCCCCCGCACCACCTCGGTGATTCCCGCCTCTCCGTCGTCTACCGTGACGGCCAGCTGATAGACATACACCCCGTCCGCCCGGCGCATGACCATATCACCGCAGTCCGTGGCGAGATTGCAGGTATAGGTTCCCTGCACCTTATCCTCCACCGTCCACACCTTATCCGGCACCTTCACCCGCCACGCCGGCGGCCGGGCAAATGCCGCCCGTTCTGCTTCTGTCAGATTCCGGCAGGTACCGGGGTAGACGTAGGTACCGTCGGACAAGTGCGGGGCATTGACACTGTGAAGCTGGCTGCGGGTGCAGTAGCAGGGGTAGAGCAAACCCATTTGGGTTAATCTCTCAAAATACCCGTCATAAACGGCAGTACGCCGGCTCTGGGGCGGGGTTTCCCGGTCGTAGGTCAGTCCCAGCCAGGCAAGATCCCCCCGAAGCACCTGCCCAAATTCCTCGCTGGTGCGCTGGGTATCCAGATCCTCCATCCGCAGCACCAATTCTCCGTCCCGGCTGCGTACGGACAGCCAGGCAATCAGGGCAGCGAACACATTGCCCAGGTGCATCCGCCCGGAAGGTGTGGGCGCGAACCGTCCCACCGGTTTCAGATCAGCCATTGCAGCCACCATCCCAAAATCGCCAGAATGCCGATGACCTCCAGCACCGCCAGGAACACCAGTCCCTTGATTCCCTTGCGCTTGGGCAGGAGCATATAGCGGCTCTCATCATCGTCCTCGTCCTCATATACCGCCCGGTTAAAATCCGCGGCGCGGCGGCGCCGGCGGCGGGGCTTTTCTTCTTCATATTCTTCTTCGTCGCATTCTTCGCCGCCTTCGCCGTATAGGATTTCCTCCAGCTCATTGTCCAGAAGTTCGTCCTCCAGCCATTCCAGCCGGTTGCGGGGATTGTCAAACATTGCCCATCCCTCCTTTTGGGGCTATTCTACCCGATTATGCCGGGAAAGTAAAGCAGAGAAACCGGGCGCCAGGAAGGGAAACAGCGCAAAAACGTGTCAGGAATTTCTTCCTGACACGTTTTCTGAAAAGTACCGTTTCATTCCTGCCGCTGAAATACGAAAACCCGTTTTCCGGCTGCGGCGAGAGGGATTAGCCTACGCCGTAAACCTCTTTGTTATAGCGGGAAATCTCGTCCGTCAGGATGGGGTTGACGTGGGGATACAGGGTTCCCGCGAGACCGTAGGTGATGCTGGGGATGAAGTGTCCGCCGGGGCCGTAGGTTTCGCACACCTTGCGAACCTCAGCACGGATTTCTTCCTCCGTGGAATTGGGACGGTCGATAATGGAGTCGATACCGCCCATCAGGGTCATCCGGCCGTTCAGGCGCTTCTGCAGTCCCACAATGTCATTGGTATTCACAACGCCCTGCCAGATATCGATGCCCAGATCCACCATATCCTCCGCGATGGTCTCGCAGTAGCAGTCCGCGTGGTGCATGATGAGCACGCCGTGATCCTTCATGTACTTATACATCTTCACATACTGGGGCTTGATAAACTCACGCCAGTCGGCGGGGCTGATAAACATATTGGCCTTGCTGCCCCAGTCGTCATGAGAAATGATGATGTCGGGATGCAGATTGTCCACCAGAAGCTTGGTATACTGGAAGCGATACTCGCCGATGGCCTGAAGCAGCTCCAGCGTATCCTCCGGCTCCAGCTTCATATTGATGCACAGATTCTCAATGCCCATCAGGTTGTGGGCCTGTTCCCACACGCCGGTGCCCATGAAGGACATGACCAGGTACTCATTGCGGTCGATTTGGGCAGCGGCAGCCTTGGCATCCTCCCACAGCTCCGGAGCGGAACAGTTGGCGACCAGATCGGGAACCTTAACGGTTTCTCTCCACTCGGTGATGTCCGGGCACACCAGATCATCCTCTGTGGGGAATGCAAACATCTGCGTTTCGGGCCAGACATAGGTGGTTCCCCACTGGTCCTTGGTGGTGTAGCCCTTCTTCCGGTTGCCCCGGGTGAACCGCTGGCAGGGGTCTACCATAACGGCCTTGCAGGCTTCATAGTCGTTGACAAGCCGGTCGGGGTGGCCATCCGGCTTCAGGGTTTCCAGAAAATTCTGTTTTTTGGTAAGCACTTTACTCATCCTCCTCATTCACAACATGATCTTTGTGAAAACTTACGCGAAGAAGAAACTTCTCCGCGTAAGTCAATCGGCTAATTATGGATTAACGGATCGCTCGCGGAACCTGAGGAAGCTTATCCTCTGGCGTCGATCTCAGCCTGATACTCGTTGACCTTCTCCTTGGTCAGCTTGTAGCCGAACAGCAGGATGAAGAAACCGATCAGCAGGAAGATTCCAGGCCACAGGCAGAAGGCACCGCAGATGCCCTGCTGCAGGGAGGCAGGCAGATCAGCAACATAGGAGAAGTCCTTCGCCTTGCTGCCAGCAGTAATCACGTCCTTGAACAGGTCGTAGCCAGCCAGACCCAGGCATGCGTTCAGCAGAACGGACTTGACCATAACGGCAACCTTCAGAGGCACGGTCTGCAGACCCATGATAAAGCCGGTGCTGTCCTTGCCGCTCTTCCACTTGGCGTACACCGCAGTATCGGCATACAGAGCAGGAGAACAGGCATAGCAGATGCCGTAGCCGCACTGTGCCAGAAGCATCAGCACCAGAACGGCAACGGGAGAAGCATACATGAAGTAGGCCACGATCATCAGAACCGCCATCGCCAGATAGGAGAACAGGATCGCGCCGCGGTTGGACATCTTCTTGGCCAGGAAACGGGCGAGGAACGCGCCCAGAACGGCCGCCAGGTTTGCCAGCAGAACGTAGTTGGCCTGCAGGCCGGTGCCCATGGCGTAGGTGAAGTAATACACAGCAGAGGAAGCAACCAGGAACTTGACAATCCACTTGGCCAGGTCGGCAATGACCAGCAGCAGCAGAGGCTTGTTGGTGATCAGCGCAAGACCCATATCCTTGGGAGTGGTCATCTTCTGCTTGGCACGGGGAGCGTTGGGATCTTCAATCTCCTCATAGCCATCGGTGATCTTGAAGTGGACATAGTAGCCAACCACCATCACGACGCCGAACGCAAACGCAGCAGCGGCGTACTGGTAACCGGCACCGCCCATCCAGTCAACCACAACGGTGGTCACGCCCAGGAAGGCATAGGAGAATACCACGCTGGACAGGTTATTCCAGGTAGCACGGGAGGAGGACAGCTCTGCGCGTCCTTCTGGTGTGCCGCCTGCAATGGAAACCATGGTTGCGTTGGCAGCATAGGGGAAGTTCCAGATAATGTGGCTGAAGATAAACGCGATGGAAATAACGACTGCAGAAATGGTGGTATTCTCGCTGATGCTGAGGAACTGGAACGCGAAGATAAACGGCACGATCCAGGGCAGCATAATCAGCCAGCTGCGGTAACGGCCCCACTTACCAGGCTTGGCAGCGTTGATGATGCCGCCGTACATCCAGGACAGGCAGGCGTCCACCGTGGAGGTGATGGTACTGACAGTACCGGCCAGCGTAGTCGAGAAGTTGGCCACGTTGGTCATGAACGCGTTGAAATAGAATGTTTCCACGTTTGTCATGAGGGTGAAACCGAAGTCACCGAAACCATACCAGAATTTCAGTGCTTTGGACAGACCCTTCTTTTCGGGTGCTTGCTGTGACATGATGATCCTCCTCTAAAATAAATTTGCTTGTCCGGAAGGTCCATCCGACCCACCGAGCTGTTTATTACCCGATGTTCCAACCGCAACACCGAATATACAAACCGAAATAAGTCGTTGCAGATTCTGTCCGCAACTGTTATAATGGTGACACCACCAACGAAAGTGAGGAATCCAAATGGGTCAAACAACCTCTCTGATTATCGGCATGCTGGCATTGGCCGCCGCAAGCGTGGGATATTCCTACACCGAAAGCTACATCGTGGCGATTCTCTTCGCGATTATCGTAGTGCTCATCGGAAAGTCCCTGCAGCCCGTTTTTCTGCTCCTCTGGGACAAGTTCACCCGCCGCTTTTTCCCGCTGCCGGAGCTGACAGAATTCCACGAGCAGGGTCTGCATCCCACCGGAGACTACACCATTCCCCCCAATACCCAGGGTATCCGGGTTCTGGCTATGACCGAGGAACTGAAGCTGAATTCCAAAACCAAACCGGTTTATGAAGAAATGGTTCAGCAGTCCATGGACGCCCTGAGCGAGGAATTCCCGCTCTTTGCTTTAAGGCGAAACGCCGCGGCGAGCAGGGGGCTGCCGGAACAGTACGTCTGTTCCTTGTGCGGAACAGACGGTGAAAAGATGTCAAAATGCCTGAAAGCCTGGCTCAAGAGCAGTGCCGTCCGGGATATGAAAGCCAGAGTCCAGAATAAAGACCTGTTCCTCCACGATGGTGAAATCCGCGTGCCCGGCAAAGAGGAGTGCGTTCGCTACACGGTCATGGTGCTCTTTGACGGCTCCCTCCCGGTGACCCTCCCTCAAAAAAAAGAGGATTCCGTATCGGGCGAAGCTCCCACCAATCCATAAATATCCCCAAAATGCCTGCCTGCTTGAGCCTATTATATATGCAAACAGTCTAATAATTCAATCCACAATTCTGCGAGAAAATGCCTTATGGTTTCCTCATTATTGAGGAAACCATAAGGCGCGCGCCCAGCTGGAGGCATGTCCTCTCATATCCCTGGCCTCCGTTATCCGCCCGTTGGAGGAAAGCGGATACGCGGAAAAATCCCAACCATCCGGGAATCCGGCGGCTTCCGCCGGCGCCGGTTCAGCAGCGAAAAACGCCCCCACGCTCCTTCGGAAGGAGCGTGGGGCGCTTTCTGTACGTCCTCAGTCGAACACATACATGCCGAAGAATGCCAGCAGGCCGCTGCCGCAGTCGTACTCGATGCCGCAGTGTTCCGCCAGCTTCTGGACAAACACACAGTAGGCGGACATGCAGGAGTACCGCTCCAGCGGATGGGGACACGGCTCATCCAGCTTCATATGGCAGGGATTGCACAGGGCGCAGCCGCTGGCACCTACCAGAAAGCCCTCCCGTCCGGCCTCCCGGAATTTCTTTGCCAGCCGGAGCTGGGCGGCGTTGTGGGCCTTCTTCGCGGGCTTGATGGCGGCGTTGTCGGTCATGTCGGGGATTTCCCAGATGGTTTGCAGCACCAGCGCCTTTCTGTGGGACGTTACCTTCTGCTCCATTTCCGCCGGGGTGCCGCAGTAGGGCGGGCAGGTGTAGTTGCAGCCATACTGGCCGCACAGGTTTTCCTCGCAGCAGGGACGGAAGATGGGATCAAACACAATGTCCTTCGTGTCCACCACCACAGCACCGGCGAATTTTTCCTCCAGTGCCAGATTGATCATTTCCTGTTCTGTCATTCCGGTTTCCTCCTTCATTGTCCATTGTCAATTCCTATGCCGGCAGTCCCAGCAGGCCGAACAGGGTCAGTCCTGCTGCGGCACTGAAAATCAGAACTGTAGGTATGCCGGTCTTGAATTTCAACAGCAGCACCATATCCACCGCGCTGATGGCGATCCCCACCAGGTTTACTCCGGTGCCAGTCCAGTAGTTGCTGATGCTCAAGGAAATCAGTACACCCACCACCATGCCGAAGCAGGCCGGGCGGACGCCCACCAGAATCCACTGCATAATCCGGCTGTCCCGGAACCGGTGGAAGAAAACGGCCGCCAGTGCGCACAGGGTAAGCGTGGGGGTGAGTACTCCCAAATTGGCGGCGATGGCGCCGGGAATCCCCGCCGCCTGCATTCCCGCAAAGGACGCGCAGTTCAAGCCCAGCGGGCCGGGGGTCATTTCCGCAATGGCCACGATATCCGTCACCTGCTCTGCGGTCATCCAGCCGTGGCGAATCACCTCATTGGAGATCTGGGGAATCATGGACAGCCCGCCGAAGCTGCCAAAGCCAATGAGCAGGAAGCTCCAGTACAGCTCAAGCAATACCATCCGTCTTCCTCCTCCCGTAAATGCTGCCGATCACCAGACCGGAAGCCACGCCCATGAGAACCAGAAAGATGGGGTTGATGTCGGTAAACAGGTACAGTCCCACGGAAACCAGCAAAATCAGAACGCAGGGCGAATAGGGAACACTGCCTTTTGCCAGATTGACGGCGGCGCTGAAAATAATGGGCACCACCGCCGCCTGCATTCCCTCCATGGCGGCGCTGACCCAGAGGTTGCTCCGGAAAGCGCGATAGCAGAAGCTGATGCCGATAATCACTGCCAGCGGCGGCAGCACCATGCCGAACACGGCGGTAAAGCCTCCCAGCAGGCCGGCTGTCCGGTAGCCGTAGAGCATGGCCACATTGGAAATCATGGTGCCGGGCAGGCTCTTTGCCACGCTGGTCAGATCCAGCAGCTCCTGAGAAGTCATCTCCTTTCGCTTCTCCACATACATCTGCTGCATCTGCGCGATAATGCTCCAGCCCCCGCCAAAGGTAAAGCACCCAAACCGGGCAAATTCCAGAAAAAGTCCCGGCAATTTCTTCCTGTTCTTCGTAAAATCACCTTCAAAATTCAAACGTTTCGTTGATTATAGCACTGTTCCCCTGTATTTGCAAGGGCACTGATTTAGACTGATACCCAATTAAAAACTTTAATTCGCAAGAATTGAAGTTTTTAATATGAATATCATAATGAGACGGGTGTTCGTGATTCTCTATCTTGAGAATCACGAACACGACAACGCCGCCTGGCGGTGTCCTCTTGATTCAAATGAAAGGTTTTCATCCAGAAATAGTATTAGAAAACCCCCAGCGTCCTGGGCTGGACGCCGGGGTAAAAGTAAGGAGGAGTGGTATCGTAATTACAGAGGCATGATGCCCAGCACGATGGCGAACAGCATGCAGGCGATGGAGAAGCCCCAGACCCACAGGAAGTTGGTCTTGATGTGATCCTTGATGTCCACATCTGCAAGGCCGGTGCCCAACAGGGTGGCAGGAACCATGGGGCTGATGAAGGTGGCGCAGTTGCGGCAGACAACCATGGCAACCGCGATGGGCAGAGCGGCTACGCCGAAGCCCTCGCCGATGGCGATGATGACGGGCAGCATACCATAGAAATAGGAGTCGGTGTCGAAGGCCAGCGCCAGAGGCACGGACAGCAGGCCGATGACCAGAGGCAGGTGCTGGCCGATGGCGGCGGGCAGGATCGCGGTGACCAGGCCGGCCAGGCAGCGCACCACGCTGGGCACGTCCGTAGCAGCGGTGCTCTTGGCAGAAGCGGCAACCAGGCCGATGATGTTGCCGGCGTCGTCCAGCTTGTAGTTGAAGCTGGTGGTCAGCACGCCCATCAGAACGGCAGCGCCCATCAGGGTGGAGCACATCATGAGGGCGGGGCCTGCGTGCAGGTTGATGATCTTCTTGTGCATCTTGGCGGAAGCACCGTAGTTGACAAACAGCGCGATGGAAACGCCCAGCATGAAGGGCACATAGCTGGGGAACACGTCCCAGATCAGCATGGCGATGACAGCGATGGTCAGAACGATGTTGAATACAAACAGCTTGGGGCGAGCCAGCTCATTGGCATCGCTGGAAGCGGAGGTAATCTCCAGAGTCTCGCCCTCGGCAAGACCGGCGCCGTTCTTCTTCTCCAGGATGCCGGTAACAACGGCAACCGCGAAGGCCAGAATCAGGCCGAAGATCTGAATGGGGATCAGGGTGGACCACAGCGCGCCGGCCTCAATGCCCAGCACGGTGGCGGCACGCATGGTGGGGCCAGCCCAGGGCATCAGGTTCAGAACGCCCATAGCGAGAACCGCGATCCGCAGCAGGGAGGTGGGCTTCATGTTCATCTTCTTGAACACGGGCAGCATGGCGGGAACCACGATGCAGAAGGTGGAGGCGCCGCCGCCGTCCAGATGGCCGATGGTGGCAATCAGGCAGGTCATGACGCACACGCCGATGACGTTGTTGCCGATGAGCTTCATCAGCTTGCCGATAATGACATCAAACATACCGGCGTCGGTCATGATGCCGAAGTACAGAACGGAGAAAACGAACAATGCTGCGGTGGGGGCGGTGGAATTGAAGCCGGCCTTGATCATGGCTGCCAGGTCGTCAAAGGAGAACCGGCCGCCCAGAACCAGCACCAGGCCCAGAATCGCGGGGAATACGATGAAGGCGATGGCGGGCTGGGTTTTGCTCTTGAACAGCGTGACCACGATGGCGACGATGGTCACAATACCGAGAATGCCAACTACGGTGTTGCTCATGGTGGATACCTCTTTCTTAATTCTTTTGATTGGGGGGCTTAAGGGAAAAGCGGCAGAGAAAATGACAAAAATGAATACTTGAATTTTATAGTATAATCTGCCGCTTTTCCCGGTTATTTCCTCCGGGATTCTCCCGGTTAAGGATGAAATTGGCCTCGCTGCCCCGTTGTACCGGGGAACGATACCGGGCAGTGCCCAATGGCGTGACGATGATCCATACCTTTCGCACGCATTGGCTGGCGGCCCAGCCGCCTTACAGCTCCAGGGGCTTAATCTTGCGAACCACGTCCAGAATGGTGCCGTCCCGGGCTTCCAGAACTGCCACCACCTTGTCCTCCCATTCCAGATCGTCGGGGCGACCGACAAGGGAGTAGGCCTTTTCCTTCAGGCTCTCAATGGTGACGTGGGGGATGCCTGCCTTGTCCAGGCACTCCATGAGGTCAGGACGCAGGGGGTTGACCGCGATGCCGTAGTCGGTGACCAGCACATCCACGCAGTCGCCGGGGGTGGTGACGGTGACCACCTTCTCGCACACGGTAGCCATGCGGCCACGGGTCAGGGGGGTGACGATGATGCAGACCTTGGAACCGGCGGCGGTGTCGGGGTGACCGCCGGGGGCGCCGCGAAGCACGCCGTCAGAGCCGGTGAGCACGTTGACGTTGAAGCCGGTGTCGATTTCCAGCGCCGCCAGCACCACGAAGTCCAGCTTGTTCACAAACGCGCCCTTGTTGGCAGGGTTGGCGTACTGGGAAGCAGACATTTCATAATGGCCGGGGGTCTGGTTGATGGAGTTGACAGCGTCTAAGTCAAAGTCCTGCACGTCGATGACCTTGCCCACCTTACCCTTCTTCAGCAGCTCCACCATGGGGCCGCAGATGCCGCCGATGGCCCAGCCCATTTTGATGTTCCGCTCGTCCATGTACTTTTCCAGGAACAGGTTGGCGGCAAGGGAGGGACCGCCAACACCTGTCTGGAAGGAGAAACCCTCTTTGAAGTAGGGGGTGGAAGCAATCACTTTTGCAACATTTTCCGCCATCATCAGATCCCGGGGGTTCTGGCTGATCCGGGCGGCGGCGGAGGCGATTTTCTTGGGGTTGCCGATGGAGTCAACCACCACAACCGCGTCCACGTCGATGGCTTCCACAGAAGCGGGGAAGTTGGGGAAGTCCACCAGGCAGTCGGTAACGACGACTACATGATCGGCGTATTTCGCGTCGGTCATGGCGTAGCCCAAGCTGCCGCAGTTGGACTTTCCGCCGATGCCCCGGCAGTTGCCCACGCAGTCGGAGGTGGGAGCGGCCACAAAGGCGATGTCGATATGTACCTCGCCTGCCTCAATGGCCCGGGGACGGCCGCCGTGGCTGCGGATGATGGCGGGGGTTTTCAGCTTACCTGCGGAAACCACCTCGCCCATCCGGCCGCGGATACCGGAGGTCTGGATGCCGATGACCTTGCCCTGCTCGATGTAGTCGGCGATGGGGTCGTGGGCCTCGCCCAGAGAGGTGGCGGCAATGGTCAGGTCTTTGAGACCCAGTTCCTCAACCGCCGCCTGCATGACCATGTTGGCAACGAAGTCGCCGTTACGCAGGTGGTGGTGGAAAGAGAAGGTCATGCCGTCCTTCGCGCCGCAGGCTTTCAGGGCGTCCACAATGGACTCCACGATCTTGCTTTCAGCGGGCTTTTCATACCGGCGGGTTTTGGGGGCGGCCTTCTGCATGTACTTACCGTCCATGTAGTACTTGCCCTGATAAACTTCCTTGCCGTTTACCAGCAGTTCCTCGGGAATTTCTCTGCCTACTGCATTCTTCATACCAGATCCCCCTCATACATTCCGCAGGCCTTTGCCAGCCGCAGTGTCCGCTGGGCACCGGGGATGAAGGCCACATCGATCATTTTGCCGTTTACGGTGAACACGCCGATACCGGCGGCGGACTGCTCCACGAAGGCACGGACAACAGCCTCGGCCTGCCGTACTTCCTTCTCGGTGGGAGCAAAAACCTCGTGCACCAGCCGGATCTGCTTGGGGTTGATCAGGCTCTTGCCGTCGAAACCCATGGCCTTGTTCTGAAGCACTTCGGCCTTAAAGCCCTCCTCATTGTCCAGATCCGTGAACACGGTGTCAAAGCACTGGATGCCTGCGGCTCTGGCTGCCAGCAGCATCTGACCCCGGGCCGCCAGCATATCCACGCCGTCAGGCTGGAAGGTGGTCTGCATACATTTCCGGAAGTCGCCGCCGGAGATGGCCACGCCGAACATCCGGTCGGAAGCGGAGCAGATTTCGTAAGCGTTCAGGATGCCCTTGGGGCTTTCCAGAGCCGCCATCAGCAAGGTGCGGCCCACTTCCACGCCAAATTCCTTTTCAGCCG
Source organism: Faecousia sp. (assembly GCA_051867285.1). GTDB lineage: Bacteria > Bacillota > Clostridia > Oscillospirales > Oscillospiraceae > Faecousia. The sequence continues at coordinate 12,234 of JBJDYL010000051.1, forward strand.
CTTCCACAGCAGCTTCCACGGTGTGCACATCCTGTGCGCTTTCACACTTGGCGATGCGGATGCCGTCGGCGCCGCCGGCGACGCACACTCGGATATCCTCCTGCCAGTGGGGGGTGTCCAGACCGTTGATCCGGACGATCACTTCCGTCTTGCCGTAGTCAATGGTGGTCAGGGCGTGGTACAGGGAGAAGCGGGCGGCGTCCTTCTGGTTCTCCGCCACAGCGTCCTCCAGGTCCAGCATGATGGAGTCGCAGCCGTAGATGTAGGCGTCCTTGATGAGGCCGGGCTTCTGGGCATTCATGAACATCATGGTCCGGCGCAGGCGGAAGCGTTCAGGCTTGGGTCTTTTGATCATCTTACCGCACCTCCCCAGGGAATGTTGGCTGCGGACGCGTCGGAGCTTCTGAACACGGCGCATTCTACACGAGCCTTCAGGGTGCAGTCCAGAGCGCCCTTGTCCACCACAGTGACATTGGCGTTCTGTACCCCCAGCCGCTCCAGGGTTTCCAGAACCGTGGCCTTGATCTGACGGCCGTATTGGTTCATGACGCTGCTGCTTAAGTCCAGGGTGATGCCCTCACCCGGCTCCACGGTTACCAGGCAGTCGCTGGATTCCAGGGTGCCGGCAGCTGCGGATTTGCGAATTTCCATTGTGATTCCTCCGTTCTTTTTTGTGTTTCTATCCTTGTCGACAGTGTACAACAGATTGGGTATTATTGCAAATATATAATATTTTATTTAATTAATAAGTATTTAGTTATAATTAGGCGTTTTATCTTGACTTTCATAAGAAAAACATTATACTCTTTATAGAGAACATATGATCTTTCTTGTGGAAATTTGACAAATCTGGGGGCTGATTTTATGAACCTGAAACAGGCGCAATATGTCAAAACCATTGCCGAGTGCGGGAGCATTACCGCCGCGGCAAAGAAGCTGTTCGTCAGTCAGCCCTCTTTAAGCCAGATGCTGCGGCAGCTGGAGCAGGAAACCGGGCTGCCCATCTTCGACCGCAGCACCAGCCCAATGCGGCTGACCTACGCCGGAGAGAAATATCTCCACGCCGCTGAGCGGATGCTCGCCGCCAACGCGGAGCTGGAAAGTCAGCTTCGGGAAATCCGGCAGGAGCATTCCGGCCGCCTGCGGCTGGGCATCAGCGTCACCCGCGCCATGCAGGTAATGCCGCTGGTACTGCCTATTTTCCACAATCAATATCCCCACGTGATCCTGCAGATGACAGAAAGCGGCTCCGCCACGCTGGAGGAACTGCTTCGGGGCGGCAGCATCGATCTGGCGCTGGCTGCGCTGGAGTCCACCAGCCCCAGCCTTGCCTACGAGCTGATTGAGAAGGAAACCATCGGCATTCTCGCCGGTCGGGACACCGCCGTGGCAAAGCAGTACGTTTCCGGCACGCCCCTTTCGCTGGACGCGGTGCGCCATGAGAATTTCGTATACCTGACAAAAAGCCACTCCGCCCGGATCACCCAGGACAAGCTGTTCCGCCGTTTTGGGCTGTCCCCCAACGTGCTGCTGGAAACCGACGCGCTGGAGGTTGGCCGCCGGGTGGCGCTGGAGGCCGGAGCCTGTATGCTTCTGCCCAATATCTACATCGACGAGTATTGCCGCCAGCGAAGGGGTGAATTCTTCCCCCTGAAGGATTACGAAAACCACCGGCATTTCTACGCCTGCTACCGGAAAGACGAATTTGTGCCTCGGTATGTCCGGGATTTTATCCAGATCACTGCCCGGGTTCTGGCCGAAAAACGGGAGCAGGATCAGGCCTTCCGCATCTGACAAAAACGCCGCCGTCTCTGCGCGAGACGGCGGCGTAGGTTTTTCCTTTCTTTAAGTTTCATGCTCCCGGAGCCATGCCACGGCGGTTTCGGCGAAAGCGCGAACCACCGGCAGCGCTTCCCCCTGAGGGATAGCCAGAGCGATGGTGCGGCTTGCCCGGGGTTCCAGGGGACGCACCGCCAGATTCTGAGCGCGTCCGCGAATCAGCAGCTGGGGTACGATGGAAATGCCCAGCCCCTGCTCCACCATGGCGAGAATGGCGTAATCGTCTTTGGTGGTGAACTTGATATTGGGATGCACCCCGGCGGTATCCAGCGCCCGGTGGATATCGTGGGCAGAGCTTTGCAGCAGGCTGATGAAAGGATCCTGATCCAGCTTTTGAATGGGAATCTGCTCCAACGCCGCCAGCCGGTGATCCTTCGGCAGAATCGCCACCAGCGGATCTTCCGCCAGCGGGATTGTCTGCACGCCCGCCGGCCCTGGCAGGGTGACGAAGCCCAGATCCACGCTGCCCTCCCGGAGCCACTGCTCCACGTCGTGATAATCGCCGTTGCGCATTTCCAGCTGCGCCCGGGGGTGCGCCGCCTGAAAGGCGCGGATCATCCCCGGCAGCCAGTGCACCGCCACGCTGGTGAACACCCCCAGCCGCACCGTGCCGGCATCGGCGCTGCGAATTTCGCCCACGCACTCCGTCAGCTCCCGTTCCTTCGCCAAAATGGCCTGCATTTTAGGCAGCAGCAGCTTCCCCGCTTCCGTCAGTTCGATGCCGCCACGGCTGCGCCGCATCAGGCAGAAGCCGTATTCCTCCTCCAGATCGCTGAGAATATGGCTGATCCGGGACTGGGTGGAACCCAGGGCTTCCGCCGCTTTCGTCAGACTTCCCAGCTCCACTGTCCGGACAAATGCTTCATATTTTTTCAGGCTCATGTGCGTCCCGCCTTTATCATGCGTTTTCTTCATAGAATATTGTATATATTAGCATATAACATTCCGGTGTGCAACCGGTTTTTTGTAAAATTCGGAGGGGAGATTTTTGTTGCAAAACCGGTTCCGGCAGGGTATAATCATTTCATCTTATATTTCGCATGATTACATGAGATTATTTCATGTAATCAAAGAGAGAGGGATTGCCATGAATGTGATCGAGCTGTTTGTGTTTATTGCCTATTTCGTCTTTATGCTGGGCATCGGACTGTATTTCTTCTTCAAGTCCAAAAATGCCGGCGAGAAGGAGTACTTCCTGGGCGGACGGAATATGGGCGCGTGGGTTTCCGCCCTGTCCGCCGGCGCGTCGGACATGAGCGCGTGGGTACTCATGGGTCTGCCCGCTTCCATTTACGCTTTCGGCATGGGCCAGACCTGGATCGCCATCGGTCTGGGCATCGGTTATGCCCTGAGCTGGATTTTCGTGGCGCCCCGGCTGCGCCGGTTCTCCATCGCCGCCGGAGATTCCATTACCATCCCCCAGTACCTGACCAACCGGTTCCTGTCTGCCAACAAGAGCCTCCAGGTTTTGTGTGCGGTGATTTTCCTGGTGGCTTATACCGTCTACGCCGCGTCCTCCATTAAAGCCTGCGGCACCCTGTTCAACACGGTTATGAACATTGATGCCACGGTTGCCATGTATCTTGCGGCGTTTATCATCATTGCCTATACCTTTTTGGGCGGCTTTTCCGCCGTGTGCTGGACGGACTTCTTTCAGGGCATGATCATGCTGGCGGCCCTGCTGCTGGCGCCGATTTTCGCCCTGGCGCTGGTGAGCCGCGGCGAGGGCGCCGCCAACGCCCAGTTGCCCGAGGGCTTCTTCCACTTTATGACCTCGCCCCAGGACATTATTTCCGGTCTGGGCTGGGGTCTGGGTTACTTCGGCATGCCCCACATTATCATCCGGTTCATGTCCATCAAGAGCGAGAAGGAGCTGCGCAAGTCCAGCGTCATCGGCATTTCCTGGACCACCATCATCCTCACCATGTCCGCGCTGACCGCCGTTGCCGGCCGGCTGTATCTGGGCGAGATTGCTGATTCCTCCACGGTGTTCATCACCATGGTGCGCAGCATTTTCCCGGCGCTGGTGTCCGGCCTGCTGCTGTCCGCCATTCTGTCCGCCGCCATGTCCACCGCCGATTCCCAGCTGCTGGCGGCTTCCTCCGCCTTTGCCAGCGACGTTTATAAGCCCCTGATCCGCAAGAACGCTTCCGACAAGGAAATGCTCTGGGCCAGCCGTCTGGTGGTCGCCGCCATCGCTGTGGTGGCGCTGATGATCGCCTCCAACCCCAACTCCGGCACCATTATGGGTCTGGTGGAAAACGCCTGGGGCGTGTTCGGCGCGGCCTTCGGCCCGGTGATTGTGCTGAGCCTGTTCTGGAAGAAACTGACCTTCGGCGGCGCTGTGGCCGGAATCGCCTGCGGCGCCGGCGTGGATGTGCTGTGGCTGCTGACCATGAAGTCCACCGGCATTTACGAAATCGTCCCCGGCTTTATCGCCGGCCTGCTGGCTGCCGTTGTGGTGTCCGCCCTGAGCAAAGGCCCCGGCAAAGATGTGGAAGCCCTGTTCTGCCGGGCTTCCCAGCCGGAAGCGGAATAATCCCAATAAAAACTGCCCGTCCCGGTGCCACCGCCGGAACGGGCAGTTTCTGCTTTTCCAAGATACTGAGGAGCCATCTGCTATTCTCTTCCGCAGATGGCGCGATTGGAAACGCTGTCCAGATAATAGGTCACGTTTTCCACCTCCCGCACCTGCACCATTTGCCACAGCTCCGGACGCTCCGGGCAGATCTGCGGGAAGATATCGGGAACTGCCTGGAACAGCTCCGGCTGATAGTGCAGCGTCTTTTCATTATTGAAAATGGCACCGTAGAAAATCTCCGCTTCCACCAGATCCTGGAACATATGGCTGCCGTAGCTCAGCTCCGGGCGATAGCCCGCCCGGTCATCGGAGACTTCACAGATGGCGGAGAAATTGGAGATGCACCGGAAGGTGACCGGAACGCCCAGCTCCGGGGAGGAGGTGCCGATCCGTCCTGGCGTCATGAGCAGCAGGTTTTTCCCGCTGTCCCGGTAATGCTGGTTGACTGCCTCAATGGCGGCGGCCACGTCGTACTTCTTGGCGTAAGGGTATTGATAGTAGCGCACCGGATCCACCTGCACCACCACGTCGATCTTCCGCTTCCCGGAGGCGCCCATGGAGGAATTCCGGATCTCAAAAAAGACTTCCCGCATGGTGATTTTGTCAAAATCCATGCGCTGCCCTTCCCGGCCCAGGTACAGCGGGCGGCATTGCAGCAGATTCACCATGAAATCTCCCTCGCTGTCCAGGTTGACGGCATACTCAATGTCCACAGGGCAGCTGTAAACCTTTTGCAGGGTGAGCAGAATCTGCTGCATCAGGCTGGTAAATTCCTCCTTCTCCAGCAGCCGCTGGCAGCTGATGAACCAGACCTCCCGGCTCCTGCCGATCTGACGCAGGGTTGCCTCCGCCTCATAATCCCGCTCCATCAGCACCTGCTTGTACCACAGGGGCAGCACCGGCAGCAGGGTCTCCATGGGCACTTCCGTCAATTGGTTTTGCACGCAGTCCAGAACGTCCACATAGCGCTGGGAATATTTGTGCTTCTGAGCGGCGGTGGTCATAACCGTAACGGCGGGACGGTCCAGATTGGCAAGCCTGGGATAGTCCTCTTTGGTGCGGTCCACGGCTTTGGTGCCCAGACCCATGACGATCCGCAGCATGCCCGCCTCGGGATCCATGTCGGGATACCACTTGTAGGCGCTGTGGCTGTAGCCCACGCCTGCCGCGTCAGGGAAGAAGTATTTTCCGTAATGGGAGCCGGAGACCCGCTGAACCAGCACCGCCATCTGCTCGTCCTTTTTATCAAGACCCCGCAGCCGGCGGTATTCCAGCGCGGAATAGTCCATGGTGCTGGCGTAGACTCTGCGGATGGCCTGCTCAAAGGCCTCCAGCCGCTCCTCAGGAGAACCCTGATTGACGCAGAAAACGGACTCGTATTTTCCGGCGAAGGCATTCCCAAAGCCATCCTCCAGGAAACTGGAGGAACGGACGATGAAGGGACTCTGTCCAAAATACTCGATCACATTCAGCAGCTGCTCCCGGATTTTTGCCGGGAAGGACCCTGCCAGCAGGTGCTGGCGCAGTTCTTCCGCCGCGCCGAAGTAGCCCTCGCTGGTTCGCTGGCGAATCCGCAGCTTCCAGTCGCCGTTGGAGACGATGTAGGTATAATACACATCGGAACCGATGTAGTAAGAATCGTGAGGCTCATTGTGCTCGGAAAACCCGGGAATTTCCGTCTGGACGATTTTTCTCGCCAGCAGCATTCCGCAGGCCTTTCCGCCGATGGCGCCGCTGCCGATCATCCGGCTGCGCAGCAAAAAGTAATCCTCCGGCTGGAAATATTCCTTCACCAGCACCATCAGCCGGGGGTCTTTGGTCATGGTGCTGCGGATGATCTGTTCCTCGGTATCCGCGTCGAACCGGCCGCGGGCGTATTCCAGCTTTGCCATGTTGAAAAAGCGGTCGTAGCTGTCGTAGTTCTGATCCTGCGTGTCCGCACCGGTGGCATGCAGGGTCTGGTAATACCGGCTCATGCCCACGCCGTCGGAAACCGTGGCAAACTGCCCGGTGCTTCTGCGCAGGCTGTGGGGCAGGAACATGGTGTCGGAAGAGCGGTTCCACACCTTCAGCGGGTGCAGGTACACATATTTCTCATTGGAATGCACATCCAGAAGCAGCTGGGTGGTGTCCCGGATCCGCGCCACCGCGTCAAAGGAATGCCGCCCCCGAAGCAGCGGAAAATAAGCCACCGTGTCCAGCTCAAACAGATACGGACAGGTCACCCGGAAGAAATTGCCCATCATCAGGTCAGTATACCACACGCTCTGCAGCTGGGACAGGCAGTCGAACACATAAAAGGCATCCCTGCCCTGCCGGGTGATTTCCTCATGGATTGCCACGGTGAAGGCCTCGAAGCCCTCCTCTGGGTCAAATTGGCGCACTGTGATTCCAGACAGATCGTTCAGCACCGGCTCGTGCTGGGCAAAGCGGATGTAGATCACATTCCTGCCCTCCGCCACCGCCTGCCGGGCAAAGGGCTCGGCGAATATCCGGAATTCCTCCAGATCCGAAATCTGCCATACCACGTTGTCGCCAAGGCGGATATTGTCCAGAATTTTGTCCATCTGCGGATAACCGCTGCATATCCTGTCGAATGCTGCCATATACGTTTCCTCCGTCCCGGGAACTGGTGAGATCAAAAAAAGACAGCGCAAGGAAACCTAGAACATCCTTGCTCTGTCTTATGTATACAATAACACACCAGCAGTGGAAATGTAAAGGGATTTTTTGTCTGCGGCGACAGTTGACAACTTTTCCCACCGGTGATAAAATGTCAGCATAAAAAGTAAAGGCGCTTTTTCCGGGAGAAAAAAGCGCCTTTTGCTATTTGGGGAGGTACTGCCTATGGATGGACTTATCAAGCACAGCGCAACCATCAACAAGCTGCTTGCGCGCTACGGCGTCAAATTCGGCATTTACAAAAATGGCGAATTCAAGGAACAGCTGTTTCCCTTCGATCCCATTCCCCGGGTGATCCGCCACGAGGAATTTTCCTATCTGGAGCGGGGTCTGAAGCAGCGGGTGGACGCATTGAACTGCTTCCTGCGGGATATTTACGGGAAAAAGCAGATCATTCGCGACGGAATTGTCCCGGAAGAATTCGTTTTCTCCGCCAAGGGGTATCTGCCGCCCTGCGACGGCGTTGTGCCGCCCAAGGGGATTTACAGCCACATTTCCGGCATCGATCTGGTGCAGTCGAAAAACGACAGCTGGTACATTCTGGAGGACAATCTGCGGGTGCCCTCCGGCGCATCCTACCCCATGATCGCCCGGGAATTTCAGCGCAAAAGCGCCCCGGAGGCCTTCCTGCACAACAGCGTCATTGACAACCGCAATTACGCCCAGATGCTGAAACGGGTGATGGATAACGTCAACACCGGCGGCATCAACGTGATTCTCTCTCCCGGCCGCTACAATGCCGCCTTCTTTGAGCACTCGTATCTGGCAGAGCGTACCGGAGCGGTGCTGACCACGGGCAGCGATCTGGTATGCGAAAACGACAACCTTTACTATGTGGACTACGAGGGCAGAAAGCGCCGGGTCGGCGCGGTATACCGCCGGATTTCCGACGAATACCTGGATCCCATGACCTTCTATGAGGAGTCCGTCATTGGCATTCCCCATGTGTTCGAGGCCTATAAAAAGGGCAACGTGGCCCTGCTGAACGCCCCGGGCAACGGCGTGGCGGACGACAAGGGCATTTACTACTTCGTTCCCAAGATGATCCGGTATTATCTGGGGGAGGAAGCCATTTTGCAGAACGCCCCCACCTATCTTCCCTACTACGAGCAGGACATGAAGTACACCCTGGACAACTTTGACAATCTGGTAATCAAGGATGTGGCGGAGGCCGGCGGCTACGGCGTGGTGTTCGGCAACTCCCTGACCAAGGAGCAGAAGGCGGACTTTATTGCCCTGGTGAAGGATCAGCCCCGGCGGTTCATCGCTCAGGAGGTCATCGATTTCTACGATCTGGACATCCTGGACGAAACCGGCGCCCGGGTGCCCAGAAAGGCAGACCTGCGGGCTTTCGTGCTCACAGGCTCCGAGACCCAGGTCTGGCCCAGCGGCCTGACCCGGTTCTCCCGGAATCCCAATTCGTTTATTGTCAATTCTTCTCAGGGCGGAGGTTTTAAGGACACATGGGTATTATCACGGTAGAAAAGAGCGATAATCTGTTCTGGCTGGGCAGATACACGGAGCGGGTACATACCACGCTGAAATACTATATTGAGGCCACCGACCGGATGATCGACCGGGACCCGGGCTACTATGCGGTATTCTGCCAGAAAATCGGCATTCCCGATATCTACGGCTCCCGGGAAACCTTCTGGACGCACTATCCCTTCGATACGGACGATCCCAACTCCATTTTCAGCAACCTGTACCGCGCTTATGACAACGCCATCGTCATGCGCGACTACATCGGCACGGAAACCATGGCTTACATTCAGCTGGCCATCGACGATATGAAAACCGCCCGGCGGGAGGAAACCTTCCTGGCGGATCTGATGATGGTGATTGACCACATTCTCGCCTTCTGGGGCTGCGTCAACGACCTGATTGACGACGAGCAGACCCGGAACATCATCAAATTGGGCAAGGGTATCGAGCGGCTGGATCTTTATCTGAGCCTGGACCGGCCTGCCGCCGACATCCGCCGGGAGTATTCCCGGATGAAGCAGTTCCTGCGCAAATCTCATATGCACTATGACGAAAGCATTCTGTACACCATGGAAAGCATGCTTCCAGAGGACGATTTTTCCTATACCAACGTCCGCAATCTGCTGCGCAATCTGATCACAGCATAGAAAAGAGGGATAGTATTCAGCAGCTTACATTCCGATATTCCCTGAAAGCAAATTACAGTTGTCCCGTCCGGCACCATAACTTTTCTTTCGCATTCCTGCCGTCGGATACCTGCCGGCAGCAGATTACGGCGCTGTCTGTTTCCGTTTCCGGGTGCCCCGGCTTCCGGGAGACGGCGGATCCCTTCCGCAACCGAAAGATTTACGGGTGTATCGAGCCGCCTCACGATACCTTTGAAATTCAGCTCCGGGGAACGGCCAAAACCGGGCTGGACATTTTTGAAGCATATACTGCCGACGCCTCCGACTGCGCCCTGTTCCGGGTGCAGTCGGAGCTGACCATGCCCGGCGAAGCCATCCGGGCATACCACAAAACCCTTTCCCTCAGCGGCGGCGCCTACCAAAAGGCCATGGGGATTATGCACAGCCTTCCGCAGACCCTGCATTATCTTCCCGGCACAACCGCTGCCCATGAACCGGCGGAAACCGCCTTTGCTCTGGGGCAGGGCGTGTGTCAGGACTATGCCCATGTCATGCTTTCTCTGCTGCGCATGGAGGGCATCCCCGCCCGGTATGTCACGGGCATGACCCTGGGAGAGGGCGCTTCCCACGCCTGGGTGGAGGCGCTGTGCAACGGATACTGGTACGGCTTCGACCCCACCAACAACCTGCTGGTGAATGACGGCTATATCCGCGCTGCCTGCGGACGGGATTCTGCCGACTGCTCCATCATCCGGGGCACCTTTTACGGCGCAGCGATGCAGCTGCAGCGGGAGTGCGTTGTGGTGGAGCCTTTGAACGAAACGTAAGGAGAGACTATGATAGAAACTGTGGTGTCCGTGGGATTCCCCGTGGACGAAACCCTTATGATCCAAAAGAACCGCCTGACCCCGGTGCAGGGGCTGCGGGGCGGAGAAAAGCGCATCAGCATCGTCACCGGAACCCACGGCGACGAGCTGGAGGGGCAGTATGTCTGCTACGAGCTTCAGCGCCGCATCCGGGAGAACCCCGGATGTCTTGCAGGCATTGTGGACGTGTATCCTGCCCTGAACCCCCTGGGCATCGACTCCATCACCCGGGGCATTCCGGCCTTCGATCTGGATATGAACCGGATTTTTCCCGGCGCGGAGGACGGCTCCATGCCGGAGTACATTGCCGCCCGGATTATGGACGACTTAACCGGCAGCGATATGGTCATCGACATTCACGCCAGCAACATTTTCCTGCGGGAGATTCCCCAGGTGCGGATCAACACCCTGTCCCGGGATGCGCTGGTGCCCTACGCGAAAAAGCTGAACGTGGATTATATCTGGATTCACGCCGCCGCCACGGTACTGGAATCCACCCTGGCCTACTCCCTGAACAGCATCGGCACCCCCACCTTAGTGGTGGAGATGGGCGTGGGCATGCGCATTACCAAGGACTACGGAAATCAGCTGGTGGACGGCATTTTTGCCCTGATGAAGGAACTGGGCATCTGGACCGGCGACACCATCACCCCCAAGGAGCCGATCATCTCCGAGGACGGCGAGGTTTCCTTCATCAACGCCGGCTCCTCCGGCGTGTTTGTCCCGGCGGTGGAGCACTGGAAGGACGTGAAAAAAGGGGAGCATATCGGGGATATCCTGAACCCCCTCACCGGCGAAGTCGCCCAGCGGATTCTGGCTCAGACCGACGGCATTGTGTTTACCCTGCGGGAATACCCCATTGTATCCGAAGGCTCGCTGATTGCGAGAATCCTGACGTAAGGAGGCGGCGCACTTGGAAGAGAAACAAATCTTTGAACTGAGTTCCGCCTACCGGGACAGTATGCGCGTCAAGGGCTTTTCCTTCGGGGAAGGGGAGAAGTCCATCTGCATCGTAGGCGCCACCCGGGGCAATGAGGTGCAGCAGGTGTACATCTGCTCCCAGCTGATCCGGATTTTTACCCATCTGGAGCAGCAGGGCAGAATCTGCCCTGGAAAATCCATTCTGGTGATTCCCACTGTGAACAGCCACTCCATGAACATCGGCAAACGCTTCTGGTCCACGGACAATACCGACATCAACCGCATGTTCCCGGGCTACAATCTGGGCGAAACCACCCAGCGGATTGCCGCCGGGGTGTTTGACCACATCAATGACTACCGGTTCGGCATCCACTTTACCAGCTTCTATATGCCCGGCAGCTTCATCCCCCATGTGCGGATGATGAAAACCGGGTTCGAGGATGTGGAGAAGGCCAAGGACTTTGGCCTGCCCTACGTCTACCGCAGAGACGCAAAGCCCTACGATACCACCACATTGAACTACAACTGGCAGATCTGGAATACCAAGGCGTTTTCCATCTACACCGACGCCACCGACCGGATTGAAACCGCCAGCGCGCAGGTGGTGATTGAGGCGGTGCTGCGGTTCCTGGGGAAGAACGGAATCCTCCGCTATCCGAGCCAGGGCGGATACGCCTCCCAGCTGATTGAGGGCAGCTCCATGGTCAATGTCAAAACCAACGCAGCGGGCTTCTTCATCCGGAAGGCCGAGGTGAACGCCCGGGTGAAGCGAGGCGAGATCCTGGCGCAGATTGTGGATCCCTATCTGGGCACCGTCATTGAAGAAATCGCCGCTCCTGTAGACGGAATCGTCTTTTTCCACGCGGCGCAGCCCATTATTTACTCTCACACCTCCCTGTTCCGGATCATACCGACGGCAGAATTCCAATAAAACAGAGCACGCAGGAGCATTCCGTTCCTGCGTGCTGCAACGTATCAAAATAGCCTCGCAGAGTTTGCCGCAAATGCGGCAAATAAAGCCGAAATTATTTTCTGCCGGGGCGTGTACCTGGCAGAAAATTCCTATCAGGCTGCAAGTGTGGAATTTGTACGCCATCAGCGGACAAATTATGCGCGCAGCAGACTGCAAAAATCTGGCGGAAAAGCCCGAAGGGGTTTTCCGCCAATCTAGAGCACGCAGGAACGTTCCGTTCCTGCGTGCTGCATTTTTATGGGATTCCGGTTTATTCGGCCTCGCTGGGAACGGTCTCCTGCGCCGGCACGGTATCCAGCTTGACGGTATTCTTCATGGCCACGGAGCAGGCGATATCTCCCAGCACGTTACAGCAGGTGGCGCCCATGTCGCACAGGGTATTGACGCTGATGTACACGCCCATAACGCCGGCAGGCAGACCCGCGATGGTGGACAGGGCGGCAAAGCAGGCGATGGCGCTGCCGGGAACACCGGGGGCGCCGATGGACAGCAGGGTGTTGGACAGCATGATCACCACCATCATGCCCAGATTCAGCTCCACGCCGCAGGCGTTGGCAAAGAACACGATCATGAAGGACATGATAATGGACACGGCGTCCATGTTGATGGTAGCGCCCAGAGGCAGCGCCAGAGAGGAAATCTCGTTGGGAACGCCCATTTCGTCCGCGCAGCGCTTGCTGATGGGAATGGTGGCGGAGCTGGAGCAGGTACCAAAGGCGGTCAGCGCGGCGGGCATAACGGATTTGAAGAATTTCTTGACAGGATACTTGCCGAGGAATTTTACGATACCGCCATAGACCAGCAGGATGTAGAAGAAATAGGTGACATACATGGCAACCAGCACGCCGCCCAGGGCAATCATGGTCTGCACGCCGTTGGAATACATGACAGCAGCAATGGAGCAGAACACGCCCACGGGAGTGCAGAACATGACCCAGCTGACGACCTTGATGCAGATGGCGTGGAAGGACTCGCACAGCTTCACCACCGGCTCCGCCTTTTTGCCCAGGGTCAGGCAGGCGATGCCCACGATCACGGCGAACACCAGCACCTGGAGCATATCGCCGTTGGCGAAGGAAGCCACCGGGTTGGAAGGAATCAGATTCTTCACGGTGTCCAGCAGATTGGTAAATTTCGCGGCCTCCACAGTGGAATCCATCATCTGAATGGAAACCCCCTTGCCCAGACCCAGCATCCGGGGCAGGAACAGACCCAGCACGCTGGCAATCAGGGTGGTACTGACAAAGTACAGCACGGACTGACCGCCCACCTTACCGGTGGCGCTGACGGAGCCGATGCCCTGAATGCCGATGACCAGGCTGCAGAATACCAGCGGGTAGATCATCATGCGCAGGGCGTTCATATACAGGCTGCTGACGGTCTGAATCACCGGCAGCAGGAATTCATACCGCCCCGGCATGAACAGTCCGAACAGGATGCCCAGCACCAGGCCGATAAAAATCGCCAGGGTAATGTTAACGGTTCTCTTCTTTTTCATGTGAATCATCTCCTGTAAAAAATAAACGCCCGTCCTCTACGCAAGCATAGAAGACGAGCGAAATGCCCGTGGTACCACTTCTGTTCGTCCCGGAAGCAACCGGAACCTCATTACGGGTATCCGACAATACCCTCCGCTGTAACGGGCAGACCCGTCGCGGCCTCGCTTTCACGCTCAGCCACGCTGCTCCAGAGCCATGTTCCTCCGCATTCGCCTGTCCCCTTCTCAGCAGTGTGGGAGACTCTCTGTAAGGCGGGTAAACGAAGTACTCTTTCCTTCACCGCATTTGCTTATGATATTGCCTATTATAGGAAAAGTCCCGCCAAATGTCAAGCAGGAAGAAAGACAAAAGTACGCCAGAAAAATACAACGAAAGCACTTGACAAATTCACCAAAACGGTGTATAGTCTTTTGTATAAATTTAATACACTAAAGTGATGCAAAGCAAAGGCGTTTTTCATCCGGTTTTTCCGGGAGAAAAGCGCCTTTTTCTTATTCATTTTGCGATTTGGGGATGAAAATGATGATCAAACTGGAAAACGTAAACAAATATTTCGGCGACCTCCACGTTCTGAAGGATGTGAATCTGGAGGTGAAAGAGGGCGAGAAGCTGGTCATCATCGGCCCCTCCGGCTCCGGCAAATCCACCACCGTGCGGTGTATGAATTTTCTGGAAACTCCCACCAGCGGCCATGTTTACATCGACGGTGAGGAATTGACGGTCAAAAACAAAACCAAACTGGTGCGCCAAACCACTTCCATGGTGTTCCAGCAGTTTAACCTGTACCCCCACATGACGGTGCTGCGGAATCTGACCCTGGCGCCCATGAAACTGCACCACAAGAGCCGCAGGGAAGCGGAGGACTTGGCCTACCACTATCTGGACGTGGTAGGACTGCGGGACAAGGCCCACGTTTATCCCACTACCCTTTCCGGCGGACAGCAGCAGCGTATCGCCATTGCCCGCGCCCTGTGCGCCCAGACCAAAATCATTCTGTTTGACGAGCCCACCTCCGCCCTGGATCCGGAGACCATTCAGGAGGTTCTGGACGTGATGATCAAGCTGGCAAAGGAAAACATCACCATGGTGGTGGTGACCCACGAAATGGGCTTTGCCCGGCAGGTTGCCGACCGGATCGTATTTATGGCCGACGGCATGATTCTGGAGGAAGGCACCCCGGATGAATTCTTTGAAAATCCCAGCAACGAACGCCTGAAGCAGTTCCTGGGAAAGATCATCCGCAAGTAGTGCGTTGACAGCGGAAAGCGGAAAGTTAAGGAGTCCCTTCGGGACGATGGAAATGGATCCGCGCGAACAAGGCTGTCCGCTTTTATCGAATATCTGGTTGTTTTCTCCCTGCCGGGCTGACCTCCGGCAGGCGGAAATAGAGCATTCTGAAATTAGGAGGAAAAGATTATGAAAATGAAGCGTTTTGTATCCATGGCTCTGTGCGTGCTGATGCTGCTGCCTGTGCTTGCCGGCTGCGGCGCAAAGCCCGCGGCAGAAGCAACTCCCGCCCCTGCCGCAACTGCCGCTCCCACTGCCGCCGCCCCTGCCGAGACCGAGGCCGCTGTGGATTTCGCCGCCTACGGCGAGGATGTGGCCAAGATCGTTGACCGCGGTGTGCTGCGCGTCGGCGTTAAGAACGCAGTTCTGGGCTTCGGCTTCCAGGACGAGCTGACCGGCGAATACAGCGGCATGGAGATTTCTCTGGCTGAGAAGATTGCGGAAGTTCTGGGTGTGGATGTGGAGTTCACCGCCGTTACCGCCGCTACCCGCACCGAGCTGCTGGATTCCGGCGACATTGACTGCGTGCTGGCCACCTTCACCATCACCGAAGAGCGCAAGAAGAGCTGGGACTTCACCACCCCCTACTACACCGACTATGTCACCGTGCTGGTAGAGGATGCCTCCGGCATCACCACCCTGGCCGACCTGGTTGACAAGAAGGTGGGCGTCTCTTCCGGCTCCACTTCCGCCAAGGCGCTGGTGAAGGCCATGATCGAGGCTGGCGTGATCTCCGGCGACAACTTTGACGCGGATACCTTCGACCCCGCCACCTGGACCGAGAGCGTGAGCTTCGCCCAGTACGACGATTATCCCACCATTTCCACCGCCCTCAGCGCCGGTGAAGTGGACGCCTTCTGTGTGGATAAGTCCATTCTGGCGGTGTACCACACCGATGGCCGCTCCTACATCGACGA
>JBJDYL010000052.1:0-1726 GCA_051867285.1 Faecousia sp.
TGCAAAAAAGTTAGTTGATATCCAGGTCTGCGGTCAGCTCATAGAAGTCGCTGGTGTGGGCAGTCAGGCCGGTGACATTTGCCTTGCTGATCATGCTCATACGCAGGAAGGAGCAGAAGATAAAGGCATTGTCATCCAGCAGAATCTGCTGCATCTCGATGGCGATCTTATTGCGCTCGTCTTTGTCGAAGGTGCTGTTCAGCTGTACCGCCAGCTCCTCCAGCTTGTCGCTGTGGAAAGCGCCACGGTTCTTGGTGGAAGCATCCAGACAGTGGGTGGAGAAGAAGTTGGTGGGATCGCCCAGACCGCAGTTGACGTTGGCGCCAACGTAGATGTCCCAAGCGGTACGGTCCTTGGCAATGGAGTTGTGGTCAGCGGTGACGTTCAGGTCAACCTGAATGCCAATGTCCTTCAGAGTTGCCTGAGCGGACTCAGCCAGCAGGGGCAGCTCCTGACGGCTGGGATAGCTGAGCCAACGAATGGCCAACTTCTGACCGTCCTTTTCCCGGTAGCCATCGCCGTCGGTGTCCACCCAACCGGCTTCCTCCAGCAGCGCCTTAGCCCCTTCGGGGTCATAGGTTTCGGTTTTCAGAGAAGAGCCGCCGAAGGCCACGGTATCGGGGAACGCACCGGTGCCAACGTAGCCATAGCCGTTGAGCAGAGTGTTAACGAAGCCTTCCTTGTTGATGCCCATGGCAACCGCCTTACGGACGGCAGGGTCCTGAATCACCGGGGAGGTGTAGTTCATCTGGCAGTAGAAGGAACGGCTGGTCTGGGTGCCGGTGAAGGTGTAGTTGTCGTTCTCAAACAGGGGGTAGCTTGCGTAGGCCATGCCGTAGGCGGCGTCGATCTCGCCGGACTGCAGCGCCAGGGCCAAGGTGTCGCCGTCGGAAATTGTGCGAACGGTGATCTCGTCAATATGGACTTCGCCGTCCCAGTAGTTTTCGTTCTTCACCAGATTCAGGTGGTCGTCGGTCACCATCTCCACCACCACATAAGGACCGGTGCCCACCACAACGCCGTCGTCGGTGATGCCGGCGGTCATATCAATGATGCAGCCGTAGGGCTCGCACAGGTAGTTAATCAGGGAGGGAGCGGGAACGGCGGTGTGGATGGTCAGCACCAGACCGTCGGCTTCCATGCTCTCAATCTGCAGGTCGCCCCGGGCACGTTCGTGCACCTCAATCAGGTGCTCCAGACAGGCTTTGACGGCAGCGGCATCACAGGGATTGCCGTTGGAGAAGCAAACGCCGTCCTTCAGGGTAATCTTCCAGGTCAGCTCATCCACCAGCTCATAAGATTCGGCAATCCAGGGCTGCAATTCCATGGAGTCATCAATCTGGAACAGGGTCTCGCCAACGCCGTAACGGATGCAAGCCCAGCCGGCATAAGCGTAATGGGGGTTCACATTGGGCTCCTCGTTTTCGGCGTTAAAAGTGGTGTCGCCAAAGACGAAGGTCTTTTTCGCGGCGGGGGCATTGCCGCCGGAAGCAGCAGCCTTATCGGCGCTGCCGTTGGCAGCAGGGGCGCTTCCGGAGCTGCTGCCGCAGCCGGCAAGAACGCCGACGGTCATGCACAGAACCAAAAGCAGAGCAATCAGTTTCTTCATTTGTTTTTCTTCCTTTCTCATTTTTCAAAATATTTCATCTGGAGCGGCTGTTCCGGGGGTCAAGATAATCCCGGACGGTATCGCCCAGCAGATTGAACAGAACAACAGAAATAAAGA
>JBJDYL010000053.1:0-7769 GCA_051867285.1 Faecousia sp.
CACACAAGGCAGTTCAGCCGCCCGATGACCGGACATACTCCGCGGAAGTTACCGTCTTTCAACGCAATCTCCCGCATCATCGCAATGCACGCGCAGTCTTTCCCTACACGCGCTCAATTATGATACCATCCGGATGCCGAATTGTCAAGCAAAATTTTAGAGA
Source organism: Faecousia sp. (assembly GCA_051867285.1). Taxonomy (GTDB): domain Bacteria; phylum Bacillota; class Clostridia; order Oscillospirales; family Oscillospiraceae; genus Faecousia. The sequence continues at coordinate 164 of JBJDYL010000053.1, forward strand.
AAATCACAAAGTTTGCGTAATTTTTTCGTACAAACTGCGACAATCTTTTTTCGCCTTTCATGTATGCCCGGGACGGATGCTTGTCCGCCTTTCGCAGAATTTTGTCATTTCCCGCCGGTCAATACCTGCCAGGCACGCGCATAGCGTTCCCGTTCCTCTGAACCCGCCTGCCTTGACTGGGCAAGCTACAGAATTTCCCAATCCGGATACAACTGCCGTTTTCTGGCGATGGCTGCCGTCAGGATTTCCTCGACGAAATCCCCGTCTGCCTGCGCAATGGCGCGCAGCACTTCTTCCCTGTCCATAGTTCCCCCTCTTTGTCATCCTGAGCGACGCGGCAAGGCCGCGGAGCCCAAGGATCTTCCTGCTCATAGCGGTGCATAGATTCTTCGGCTCGCTGCGCTCGCTCAGAATGACATACACTTTGGCTGGGCGCAGCCGGAATTGCATCCCCCACATTCTATTATAATTACTCAATTATATCAACTGGCACATTCACCAATTTCCTACATGAGTAATTATAGGTTTCGGCATATACTTAAGTTAGTATAAATGCGAGGTGAACGCATGAAACATGCAAAGTATTACGACTCACAGAAAGAAGCTACCATGCGGTATAATAAGAAAACCTATGACCGCATCAACATTATCGTCAAAAAAGGTCAGCGGCAGATTATCAAAGATTACGCAGCCAGCCAAGGTAAGAGCCTGAACCGCTTCATCTGTGATCTGGTCGAAGCAGAAATGAACAGACAGAAGGAAACCGAGTGATTGTGCCGGTAATCGGCAGTCAATCACCCGGTTTCTTTTGTGCTGTCTTTGCGAACCAGTGGTGTAGCCCGCAGCGAATCCAGGTTCCAAAGATCGCCGCGTCGCCTTTCGGGCTCCTCGCAATGACATTCTTTTCTACGGCTCTTCTTCCTCGTTCCTCTCCCCCGCCCCAGACCGCAGCGTGGCCTGATAGATAATATTCCAATCCGGGTACAGCTGCCGCTTCCGGCGGATTGCTGTCCGGAGAATCTTCTCAATTTCATCTTCATTCGCCTGCATAATGGCGGAAATCAGCTCTTCCATACCGCCCCTCCTGATGATAGTATCTTTATACGGACACTATTCCAAACCTTATTTTACTGTGATAATAGGGAAAAATCAAGTAGGAATTTTCTTGGGGGCGTGTGCATGATAACCTACGACAAGCTGTGGCAGACAATGAAGGACCGCGGTGTGACACAATATGATCTGTATACCCACCACAATATCAACCGTTCGCTCATCAACCGTCTCAAGCACAACCAGAATGTGGAAACCAACACCCTGGATCGGCTGTGCAACATTCTGCACTGCCGGATCGAGGATATCATGGAGCATTTCCCTGACGACAATGTATTCTAATGCAAAAACCGGGTGAAGCGTCACCCGGTTTTCGTTTTCCCGCTTCCGTCTCGCCTTCCCCAAAGGGGAAGGCTTTTACCACGGACAGTTGTTTTCCGTTTTCCAGATTTCCAGCCACTGGGCATTGGTTTTCCCGTCGGCTTCTATGTCCACCCGGGCGGAATAGCCGCCCTGCCAGGTGTCGGTTTTCAGATACTCCGCGTAACCGTAATTTTCCAGTTCCTCGCTGTTCAACCCCAGCACCCAGATGTGGGTGACGCCCTGGGCATCCTCATAGCTATAGGTAAACGCCTTCGTCTGGGAAACCTGATCGGTGATATCCATGTTCTCCCCGTTGACGATGAAGTACATCCGCCCGTCCCGGATTTCCACCGGCTCTGTCAGTTCGTCCGTGTTGACACGAATTTCCACGCCGTTGCCGTGGTCGGTGATTTCCATATTGCCGCCCCAGCCGAAAAGCAGGCGGGCGCTGTCGGCGGACGCGGTGACGGTCATCAGGCTGATCACCGCCGCAAGGATCAGCAGCTTGACCGCAGTTTTTTTATGTTTCTTTTGGGTATTCTGTTCCATAATAGCCTCCCAATCGGTAGAATCGGAGGCGTGGAGCACAGAAAACGCCTTTTTGTACTTGTCCCGGTTATTCATCGTCCCATACCTCCTGAAGTGACTTTTTTAGCAGCTGCCGTCCTCGACTTAAGCGCGTCTTTACATTGCCCTGGGTGATTCCCAAAATACCGGAGATTTCCTCCACGCTGTAATCTTCGTAGTAAAACAGGTGGATGACCAGCCGGTATTTTTCCGGCAGCGCCATAACCTCCCGAAAAATCTTCCGGGATTCTCCCGAATCGAATTCCAGCGTCTCCATATAATCCTCCAGCGGCACGGTGTTTCTCCGCCAGAAGGAACGGCTGACATTTTTCGCGCTGTTGATGGCCACCCGCAGCAGCCAGGCACGGATATGCTGCTCGCTTTCAAATTGTTTTTCGGATGTGTGGTAGCGCAGCAGTGCCTCCTGCGCCGCGTCCTCGGCGTCGGCCGCGTTGCCGCAGACCTGAAATGCCGCCGCGAACAGGCGGTCGCGATAGCTTGCCGCCAGCGCCTGTGTTTCCAGTCTCATGAGCGATCCCTCATTTATGTTTCGATTGAAAGGCCTTTCATATAGAATACAATTCAACAGCCCAAAAGGTTACAAAAACCCGCCGCTTTTTTCGCGGCGGGTCATTTCATTTGATCTCCCAGAGTTTGATCTGGCTGGATTTTTCGTACAGCTTCAGGTAGCTGTCATACCGGCTGGCTTCAATCTCTCCGGCTTCCACCGCCGCCCGGACGGCGCAGTCCGGCTCTTTGCGGTGAGAGCAGTCGTCAAAGCGGCATTTTCCAAGGTAACTGCCAAAATCCGGGAAGGCATATTGAAGATTCTCCTTCAGAATCAGGTCCATCTGGTCGGTGTCGAAGGAGGAAAAGCCCGGGGTATCTGCTACATAGGTATTTTCTCCCAGACGATACAGTTCCACATGGCGGGTGGTATGCCGCCCACGCCCCAGCTTTTCCGAAACCTCGCCGGTTTCCAGCTTCAGCTCCGGCGCCAGACGGTTGAGGATGCTGCTCTTGCCCACGCCGGAATTGCCGGTGAAGGCCGTCAGCTTTCCTTCCAGCATGGCCCGCAGCTCCGGCACCCCTTCGCCGGTTTCCGCGCTAGTGCAGATCACCGGGAAGCCGGCGTGCTCGTAGATACGCACCAGATTCACCGCCGGATCCAGGTCGCACTTGTTGACGCACAGGTATACCGGCACCTCCTGATCGCCTGCGATAGCCGCCACCCGGTCGATAAGAAACGGCTCCGTCACCGGATTGACATTGGCGGCAAACACCACCAGCGCATCCACGTTGGCAACCGCCGGGCGGATGAAGTGATTCTTCCGGGGCAGGATTTTTTCCACCATGCCCTTGCCCTTCTCCACGGTAATTTCCACCAGATCACCGGTGAGAGGGGAACTGCCCTCTTTGCGCAGGATACCCCTGGCCCGGCAGGTAATCAGCCCCTCCGGGGTCTGGACATCATAAAAACCGCTGATGGAGCGCAGAATACGTCCCGCTGTTTTCTGGGTCATTTCGTAAACTCCACTTTCTTTGTTTCCAAAAACTCGCCGTTGATATACAGGTCATAGTAGACCGTTCCGCTACCGGACAGGTCGAAAATCACAGTCTTTGCCCCGGGGGCAATCAGCTTGGAGAACAGCACATCCCGGGTTCCGCCCAGGCAGACATCCAGACGGTACTCCTCCGTGCTCTCCGGCACCACCCAGGACACGCTGAAAGGAGGCACAGTTTCCTCCGGTTCCGTCTGTTCCGGCTCACCGGTCGGCTGCGGTGTAGCTCCCGGCGTGCCGGTGGAATACTGAATGATAATCTCCGTGGAGGCATCCACCGTCTCATTTTTCGCAACGGACTGGTAGACCACCTCATTTTCCGGCTTCAGGCTCTCCATGGGCTCATAGCGCACGTTGGTAAAGCCCAGCTGGGTCATCAGTTCCTTCGCCCGGCTCAGTTCCAGTCCCACCACGTTGGGCATGGATACCTCCACCACATCCGGTCCGGTGCTGACGTAAATATAAATGGTCTGTCCCTCGGTTACCTCGGAACCCGCTGCGGGATCCGTACGGGTCACTTCACCGGGCTGATAGACATAGCTGGCTTCCTTCTTTTTCAGGGGCTTGAAGCCCTGGCTTTCCAGCAGCTGGTAGGCTTCTTCCGCATCGGCACCCACGAAATTGTCCAGCTTGCGCACTTCCGGCTCCGGGCCCATGCTGACGGTGATCCAGATGTCCGAACCCCGCTGAACCTTGGTTCCGCCCATGGGTTCCTGGCTGATGATCTCATCCTTGGGATACGTTTCGCTGTACTGCTGGGGCAGCAGCCGGATATTGAAATCCGAATGCGCCTCTACCAGCGCTTCGCTGTACACCCCGCCCACGAGATAGGGCACTTCCACGGTGTCCTTCTCCTGATTCAGCAGCGCGCCGTTAAACAGGGCGATCAGGAACAAAATCATGGCAAATACCGCCACAGCGCTGCAAATCACCACCGCAGTCGTGGCGACACGGCTGCGCTCCGTATCCTTCTTCCTCGCTTCCTCCCGGCGGCGCTTCTGAACCCGGCTGACAATCTCGCTGTCTTTCTGGGAGGTTGCTCGCGCCGCTGTACCGCTGTGGTGCCGGACAGGCGGCTGCTGAGGCACGGAAACCGGCTTTTCCCCGGTTTTTGCCTGCACCTTCTTTTCCGCCGTGGTCATGGGAATGCCAGTGGTGGGAATCTTCCGGGTGGCGTCGTCCAGCATGGTATGGTAATCGAACACGATGGCCGGGTTTTTCCGGAACTCCTCCATATCCTGAAGCATTTCCGTAGCGGAAACGTAGCGATCCCGCACTTCCAGCGCCATGGCCTTCATAATGATCTGCTCCAAACCCGTGGGAATATTGGGGTTGTAGGCAGAGGGCATGGGCGCACCGCCGTTGATGTGCTGAATGGCCACGGACACTGCCGATTCTCCGTCATAGGGCGGACGGCCTGCCATCATTTCGTACATGACCACGCCCAGGGAGTACAGGTCAGAACGATTGTCCGTGTGACCGCCCTTGGCCTGCTCCGGGGAGATGTAGTGAACGCTGCCCAGGGCTTCCTTGGTCAGGGTATTGCTCTTGTTCATCACCCGGGCAATACCGAAGTCCATGACCTTCACGGAACCATTCTTTAGCACCATGATGTTGTGGGGCTTGATATCCCGGTGGATAATACCCCGACTGTGGGCGTGCTCCAGGCCCTTGGCGATCTGCAAAGAGAAATGCAGCGTCTCCTTCCAGTTGAGAATGCCCTTCTTTTCCATGTATTCCTTCAGGGAAATGCCGTCGATCAGCTCCATGACAATGAAGTTGGCGCTGTCGGAGGTGGAGACATCGTACACCTGCACGATGTTGGGGTGGCTCAGCATAGCAACTGCCTCGCCCTCCGCCCGGAAACGCCGGCGGAACTCCTCATCCCTGGCAAATTCGTCCTTCAGTATCTTAATCGCAACCAACCGGTTCAGCCGATGGCAGCGCGCTTTATAGACAACGGCCATGCCGCCGGTTCCGATGACCTCCAGGATCTCGTACCGTCCATCCAGCAGCCGTCCAATATATTGATCCATAAATGCAATAGGCTCCTTTCGGCTTAAACCAGAATCAGAACGCTGGTCACATTATCCGGCGCGCCGCGGCTCTTGGCAATTTTCAGCAGCCGCTTGCAGCACTGATGCTTATTCACGCCGTGGACGACTTCAAACAGGATTTCCTGATCGTCCATGAGATTGCTCAGTCCATCGGAGCACAGCAGCAGGAAGTCCCCTTTGCTGACACTCCAGTGGAAAACATCGCACAGAACCACCGGCTCCGTGCCGATGGCGCGGGTGATAAAATTCTTGCCCGGATAGGTCTTGGCAACCTCCGCGGTTAAATCGCCCCGGTCCACCATCATCTGCACCAGGGAATGATCCTTGGAAATCTGATGGATTCCGGTGCGGTTGATGCCGTAGGCCCGGCTGTCACCCACGTTGACCACCGTGGCCTTATCTTTGCGCACCAATGCCGCCACCAAAGTGGTGCCCATGCCGTCGAATTCCTCAAACTGCGCCGCCTGATCGTACACCGTGAAATTCGCCAGCTTCACCGCACTGCGCAGCATCTGGTCTACCCGGTCCGATTCCATGCCGGTGACCCAGCTGCGGCGAATTTCTTCCACGAACACCTCCACCGCCAGGGTGCTGGCGATGTTGCCGGATTTTGCACCACCCATGCCGTCGCAAACCACGCACAGCAGCGTCTGCCGGTCAAGCTGTTCAATTCGGTAGGCATCCTGATTCTGCTTTCGGACGCAGCCAGGATCCGTCAGTCCCCAGCTCTGCATAGGCGCAGCACCTCTCTTCTGATGATTCTCTTCCAGGGCGTATCTTAAAACTGACAATATGACCAACGGCGAGGGATTTTTTCCGGTGCAAGCCGTTTTGACACAGGAATACTTGGTGTATTGCAAGGAAAAACGGTGCTGCACTGGGGAAAAAGAACCGCTGTCTGGGCGTTTTGACAGTTTTGAGATATGCCCTAGTTGCTTTCTTTTTGAAATTTTCTGCGCAGCTGCCCACAGGAGGCGTCAATGTCTCCTCCCAGCGTCCGGCGCACGGTGGCGGTGACGCCGCCTTCCTCCAGAATCTGCTGAAACCGGGCTACCGCTTCCCGGGAGCTGGGTTTCAGAGGACTTTCCTCCACATGATTCAGCGGAATCAGGTTCACATGGGCGCCCAACCCTTTCAGCCGCCGCAGCAGCTCCTTTGCATTCTCCGGGGAGTCGTTCACCCCGTTGATCATGGCGTACTCAAAGTGAATCCGCCGCCCCGTGGCGTCATAATACCGGCGGCAGGCTTCCAGCAGTTCCTCAATGGGGTACGCTTTGTTCACCGGCATGACCTTGCTGCGGATTTCATTGTTGGGGCCGTGCAGGGAAATGGCAAGGCTGATCTGTAACTTTTTCTGGGCCAGCTCATCGATTTTCGGCACCAGTCCGCAGGTAGACAGGCTGATGTGGCGCATGGAAATGTTCATGCCGTCGGGGCTGTTCACCAGCTCCAGAAACCGCATCACATTGTCAAAGTTATCCAGCGGCTCGCCAATGCCCATGAGCACAATGTGGGACACCGGCAGACCGGAGTCAATTTGCGTAAACAGCACCTGATCCAGCATTTCAAAGGGCTCCAACCGCCGCACCAGACCGCCCAAAGTGGACGCGCAGAAGGCGCAGCCCATGCGGCAGCCCACCTCCGTGGAGATGCACACGGTGTTGCCGTAGCGGTAGCGCATGAGTACCGTCTCCACGCAGTTGCCGTCGGACAGCTGCCAGAGATATTTGATGGTGCCGTCCTTTTTCGATTCCTGTTTCCGCACCACCTGGGGCGGATGGATGGGGTAGTTCTGCGCCAGGGATTCCCGCAGCGCTTTGGGCAGGTTCGTCATCTCGTCGTAGGAGCGGACGCCCTTATGCAGCCAGGTAAACACCTGCTTCGCCCGGAAAGCGGGCTGACCCAGCTGTTTTAAGATGTCAGCCAATTCCGGCTGGGTCAGAGATTTCAGGTTCATGCTTTCCTCCGCAGACGGCAGATGAAAAAGCCGTCGGTATCGTACTGTCC